>NZ_JCAXDT010000004.1:0-342823 GCF_059759215.1 Glutamicibacter sp. GQ173 | reverse complement strand
GCAGACGCAAAATCGGCCTGCGCGCTCATCCTTGGCTTCAAAAACCCCCAATTCACGCGGTTCCTGAGCAGGTGGGGGTGAATCCTGCCCAAAAACAACTGAAATTTGTTGTTATGAAGCGGGTCACTCTACGAAAAAGGGTTGCCACCTGTCTCTCGACAGGTGGCAACCCTTTGAAGAATGCTCAGGACTACTTGGTGCCCTGATTACGCAGACGGGAAACTTCGTACAGCGAAATGCCGACGGCCATCGATGCGTTCAACGATTCCATGGCGGAGTCGATTGGGATCGAGACAATAGCGTCGCAGTTTTCGCGGACCAGGCGGGACAGGCCCTTGCCTTCCGAGCCAACCACGATGCACAGTGGACCGGTCGCCAGTTCAAAGTTTGGCAATTCCATGTCGCCACCGGCGTCAAGGCCAATCACGAAGATACCGGCGGCCTTGATTTCCTTCAGCGCACTGGTCAGGTTGCTGCACTTGGCAACAGGAACGCGCACGGCCGCGCCGGCGCTGGTTTTCCATGCCGAGGCAGTCATGCCAACGCTTCGACGCTCAGGGATGATGACGCCGTCTGCGCCAAATGCGGAGGCCGAGCGAACGATCGCGCCAAGGTTGCGCGGGTCGGTGATGCCGTCCAAGGCAAGGAACAGCGGCTGGGAGTTGGTGTACCCGCGGTCGTAGTCCTTGATCGTCTTGGTCGCCAACTGAACGGCGTCCTTGTATTCGTAGGGCGGAATCTGCAGGGCAAGGCCCTGGTGGATCGCGCCATCGGTCATCCGGTCGAGTTCCTGCTTGGAAGCTTCCATCAACGGAATGCCCTGGGCCGCAGAAAGCTTGAGGGACTCGCGCACGCGGTCGTCAACATCAACGCGGATGGCTACATGCAGCGCCTTGGCAGGGATGCCAGCGCGCAATGCTTCAACCACCGAGTTGCGGCCGGTGACAAATTCCGCGTTGACCTTGATGCGGTCGGTGCGATTGCCGGTGCTGCGCTTGGCTGCCGAGCGCTCGGAAAGCTGCTTGGAACGGTACGCCTTGTGGTACGGGCGGTCTTCTGCCTTCGGGGTCGGGCCCTTGCCCTCGAGGGAACGTCGTCCCTTGCCGCCACTGCCCTTGGTTGGGCCCTTTTTGCTCATGGTATGTGTCCTTAAAGTTGAGTTTGTTGTAGCCGCTAGGTCGGCTAGTTGTTCAGTGTCCAGCGGGCGCCGTCGGCCGAGTCGAGCACCGTGATTCCAGCGGCGGCCAGGGCATCGCGGATCGCATCCGAGCGGGCCCAGTCCTTGGCGGCTCGCGCCTGGGCGCGTTCAGCCAGCTGCGCCTGGATCAGCTGATCCAGGACATCGTGCTCGGCAGTTGCCTTGGAATTCTGCTGGTTGCCGGCATCGTCCAATCCGAGGACCCGGGTCATCGCCAAAACCTGGCCCAGTGCGGTGGCCGTGGCTGCGTCGTCGTGCTTGTCCAATGAAGCATTGCCGTGGCGCACGGTTTCGTGCAACGCCGCCAGGGCCATCGGGACGTTCAGGTCATCATCCATCGCGCTGGCGAATGCCTCGGGCACTTGCGTGGCAACGATCGAATCTGCTACAGCACCCAAGCGGTAGCGGGCGTTCGAGATGAAGGTGTCGATGCGTTCCACCGCGGCACCGGCTTCGGTCAGCGAGTCCGGACGGTAGTCCAGCATGGAGCGGTACTGGGCCTGGCCCAGGAAGTAGCGCACCACTCGGGCGTCGGCCAGGGCGAGCATTTCCTCGGGGGAAATGGTGTTGCCAATGGACTTGGACATCTTCTCGCCCTCGTAGGTGACCATGCCATTGTGCATCCAGAAGTTGGCGAACCCGTGGCCGGCCGCATTGGACTGCGCCATCTCGTTTTCGTGATGCGGGAAACGCAGGTCCAGTCCGCCGCCGTGGATGTCGAACTCGCTGCCCAGGTACTTGCCAGCCATCGCCGAGCACTCAAGGTGCCAGCCTGGGCGGCCACGGCCCCATGGGCTCGGCCAGGAAGCGGTGCCCGGATCGGAGTCCTTGTGCCCCTTCCACAGGGCGAAGTCGCGGGCGTCCTTTTTGCCTCGCGGATCAGAGTCCGCGGCGTCCTGCATGTCCTCGATCTTCTGACGGGTCAAGGCACCGTACTGCTCGTACGAGCGCACGTCGAAGTACACATCGCCGGAGCCATCGGCGGCCGGGTAAGCGTGGCCGCGCTCGATCAGCTCCGCGATCAGCTCATGCATTTCGGTGATGTGCCCGGTAGCGCGTGGCTCATAGGTCGGCCGGCGTACACCCAGCGCTTCATAGGCGCGGGCGAATTCCTGCTCGAAGCGGTAGGCCAGGGCAAACCATTCTTCGCGCGGCTTGTAGTGCTGGTCGGCCTCGAAATCTGCGGCAAAGGAGTTGGCAGACTTCTCCAGGATCTTGTCATCGATATCGGTCACGTTGCGTACCGTGGTGACCGCAAACCCGCGGTATTCCAGCCAGCGAACCAGGACATCGAAAACGATGGCGCTGCGCACATGGCCTACATGCGGCATGCCCTGTACGGTGGCGCCACAGTAGTACAGCTTGACTTCGCCTTCGGCTAGCGGCTGGAAGTCGCGTACAGATGCTGTTTTGGTGTCATAGAATCGCAGGCTCACGCCTTTAAGGTTATCCGATGGACACGGCCTTTGTACTTCACTTGTGATGCGCTCGCTGATATGGGCTTTTCACCGGGCCTGCGAGCTCACCGCTGCCGGGGGAAGACCAGGGCGGTGGCGTAGGCGGTAATTCCGGTGCCTTCGCCCTCGTACCCCAGGCCATCGCTGGTGGTTGCGATGACGCTGACTGGGGCGCCTATCGCATCGCTGAGCACCTGGCTGGCCTCTTCGCGGCGGGCCGAGAAGCGCGGGCGCCGTCCCACAAACTGCACGGCGACATTCCCGATTTCGAACCCTGCCTCGCGAACCAGGCGCGCGGCTTCTGCAAGCAGGCTCACACCGCTGGCCCCGGAGAATTCCGGCCGGTCCACCCCGAAGTGGGTTCCCAGATCGCCGATCCCGGCAGCGCTAAAGAGCGCATCGCAGGCAGCATGGGCCACCGCGTCGCCGTCCGAATGCCCCGAAAGGCCAATATCGTCCGGGAAGTGCAGGCCAGCCAGCCACATTGGCCGGGCGGGGTCCTGGCTGACGGCGTGGACGTCGATGCCGTTGCCGATGCGTGGCAGAATCATTGTTTCCCTGGCTGTGTTGTCGGAGCTGTTCTGGTCGGTGGCCAGCTGGTTGGCGGTTTCCAGGTCCTCGGGGTGCGTGACCTTCAGAGCCTGCTGCGCTCCGGCGACAACCTGCACCTTTTCTCCCTGCGCGCTCACGATCGAAGCGTCATCGGTAACTTTTTCCAGTTCAGCTTCGGTGCAGTGGTCGAGCTGGGCATGGGCCTGGCGCAGCACCGCTGCGTTGAATCCCTGCGGAGTTTGCACCGCGCGCAGGGTGGATCGCGGCGGTGTGTGATCGATGAATTCAGCACCCGCCGCGCCTCCCGGCTCCACGACTGAGATCGTGTCGGTTACCGACAGCGCGGGGATGACCGCATTGGCTTGTCCCTGTTCCAGGGCGTCGAGGACCCGATCGTAAAGCTCTGCAGGGGCAAAGGCGCGGGCGGCGTCATGAACCAAGATGGCCGAGGCCCCGGGATTGACCGCTTCGAGCCCGCGGCGTACCGAATCGGCGCGGCTGCTTCCGCCGGGCACGGTGCGCAGCATGGAACCAAAGGCGGCTAGCGTCTCGGCCATGCGGTGGTCGCCAGCGGGTGTGACCACGATGATTTCGGTGATCCGCTTGACCTGGAGGATTCGGTCGATGGCGTGCTCCACCAAAGTTTTGCCGGCCACCTGGACCAGCGCTTTGGGGATTCCGGCACCGAGCCGCGTGCCCATTCCGGCAGCAACCAGGATCAGGCTCGAAGAATGCGATGGGGTTTGCTTCACAGCGCCCAGCTTATCGTGTTCATCGGCAAGTGATTGGGCTTTTAACGGCAACAGCCGTGAAACGCTTTACAGCGCTCCACGGCAAGATGCAATCGGGAGTTTTGCCTAGGCCGAAGCCAAGACCTCATCCAACAGGCCCTCGGCCTTGGTCTCATCCAGGTCCTTGGCCAAAGCCAATTCGCTAATCAAAACCTGACGGGCCTTGGCCAGCATGCGCTTTTCGCCAGCCGACAGACCACGATCATTTTCACGGCGCCAAAGGTCACGCACGACCTCGGCAACTTTGATGACATCGCCGGAAGCCAGCTTCTCGACGTTTGCCTTGTAGCGGCGCGACCAGTTGGTCGGCTCTTCAGTAAATTCAGCACGAAGGACATCGAACACATGGTCCAAGCCTTCCTGACCTACCACGTCACGCACGCCAACCAGATCAACGTTCTCTGCAGGAACTTCGATGGTCAAATCGCCCTGAGCCACCTTGAGCTTGAGATACATTTTCTCTTCGCCCTTGATCTTGCGCATCTTGATCTCTTCGATCATTGCGGCGCCGTGGTGCGGGTAGACAACAGTCTCGCCAACCTCAAAAACCATGTGGATAAACCCCTTTCCCACAAACTAGTCTAACATGTTTACCATCAACGATCCCTCGTTTGTGCCCCATATAACCGCGAATTCACGCGGAATCGCCTCTTCCATTCGCAAGAGAAACATGGTAAGAAGAAAGTACGCTGAACAGGATTTTATACCTCTTCATCCCTTTCCCGGTTCTCTACCACTTGTCGAAAAGCGTGTGTTGCACGTCGCTAAATCGCGTCTTTGCGTTAAAAACAGCTAGGCTTAGAGGTAATCGTGGTCTAAATCTTGGGCTGCCCCTGCTCTGGGCGCAGCCAGGCCGATAGCCTCGAACCGAAGCAACTCATTATTCTCACCGAGGAGTTAGTGTCGTGATCACCGCACGCATGACCGCTGGACGCCGCATTGCCGCGTCCCTCGCTGTGGCTGCCCTGGCATTCGGTGTCACCAGCTGTGGCGCCATCAACGAGCAGTCCACCAACACCGACTACGCTGCCAGCGATGGCGTGCATGTCGACGTTGCCGACGCACAGGTCCGCAACCTGATGTTCGTTACCAACAGCGACGGCTCCAAGGCGCGCCTGATCGGCACCGTTGTCAATGACAGCGATTCCTCGCTGACCCTGACCGTTAAGGCAGCCAGCACCCAGCCGGTAACCATCTCGGTTCCAGCCGACGAAAGCGTCAAGCTGGAAGACGATGCAAACCAGAAGGTCATCTCCGGCCTGAACATTGCAGCTGGCGAGCACGCAAAGACCGCTTTCACCGCAGCTGGTGAGACCGTGGACTTCAGCGTTCCAGTTGTAGACGGCACCTTGGCTGAATACCGCGATTTCGTACCAGGCGGATCCGATGACTCGGTCACCGACCACCTGAAGAAGACCGAGAGCCACTCGACTTCGGGCCACTAGGGCTCAACAGAACTGGGAGCCTGGGAACGAATCCTTTGATTCGTTCCCAGGCTCCCTGTCGTTTAAGCGTTGTTGCCGGCTAGACCACGAACTTGTAGCCCAAGCCGCGTACCGTCACCAAGTGCTCTGGCGTGGCCGGGTCAGGTTCAATCTTCGAGCGCAGGCGCTTGACGTGAACATCGAGGGTCTTCGTATCCCCCACATAGTCGCTGCCCCAGACGCGGTCAATCAATTGGCCGCGAGTGAGCACACGGCCGGCATTGCGCAAAAGCATCTCAAGCAGTTCGAACTCCTTGAGCGGCATGGACACCTCGGTATTGTCCACCGAGACCATGTGGCGTTCAACGTCCATTCGCACCGGGCCGGCGGTGACCACATTGCTGATGAGCTCCTCGCCCTCGCCCTGGCGGCGCAATACGGCACGGATGCGGGCCAGCAACTCGCGCGATGAGTAGGGCTTGGTGACGTAGTCGTCGGCGCCCAGCTCGAGGCCAACCACCTTGTCGATTTCCGAATCCTTGGCGGTGAGCATGATGACCGGGACCTGGCTATTGAGTCGGATCTGGCGAATCACCTCGGTGCCCGGCTGGCCCGGCAGCATCAGGTCCAAGAGCACCAGATCGGCGCCGTGGCGTTCGAACTCGGTGACGGCAACCAGCCCGTCCTCGGCGATCCGTACTTCAAAACCTTCGCGCTCCAGCAGGAAAGACAGCGGGTCAGAGAGCGATTCCTCATCCTCTACGATCAATATGCGGGTCATCGTCGTCCTCCTTCGCGATCGGAGGTTCTAGCCTCGACCGCTCGTTCCTTCATCATCTCGTCGGCGGCACCATCGGCGCCCGTCCGTTCTTCATCCGCTAGGGGAAGTCTTAGGGTAAAAGTGGAGCCCTGGCCGGGCTGCGACCACAGGGATACTTCGCCACCGTGGTTGGCCAGCACGTGCTTGACAATGCTCAGTCCCAGTCCGGTGCCACCTGTTTGCCGCGAGCGTGCCGAGTCCACCCGGTAGAAGCGCTCGAAGACGCGTTCTTGCTCTTCGGGTGAAATGCCCGGCCCCTGGTCGGTGACCGAAATCTGTGCGTAGCCATCACGCTGGCGGATCCCCACGCCCACCTTCGTGTTCGCCGGCGAGTAGCGGATCGCGTTATCGATGAGGTTGCGCACCGCGGTCATCAGCAGGTCGGGATCACCCAGGATCGGTTCCTGAAGATGTCCGCCCACAGTGATGCTGATGCCCTTTTCCTCGGCAAGCAAGTGGCTGCGGTCCACCGCTTCGGCCACCACGTTGTGGATGTTCACTTCCTTGCCCTGCACAATGGCATCGCTGGCTTGCAGCCGGGAGAGCTCGATAATGTCCTGGACCAGCGCGGCAAGCCGCCGCGATTCCTTGTCCATCCGGGTGGAGAAGCGGCGCACAGCTGTCGGATCGTCGGCGGCTTCGGTAATGGCCTCGGCCAGCAAGGAAATCGCGCCGACCGGTGTTTTCAATTCGTGGGACACGTTGGCCACGAAGTCATTGCGCATGGCTTCGGTGCGCGTGATCTCGGTGCGGTCATCGGCCAGCAGCAGAATGTATTCATCACCCAGAGGCGCAACGCGCACGTGCACAATCAGCTGGCCGGCCCCGAGCGTTGAGCGTTGCAATTCGTACTGGCTTTCAGCGATCACGCCGTCCGCCCGGACCTGGCGCACCAGGGCCAGCAGTTCGTTGTGCACGAGCGTATGTCCACGCACCAGCCCGTAGGCATAGGATGCCGGATTGGCCCGCACCACGCCGTCGACATCATCGAGGATCACGAAGGCGCGTCCGATAACGGACAGGACAGCGGCTGCACCTTCAGGGAGCAGGGGCTCGTCAACCTGCGGCAGTCGGGCGGTCCTGCGCTGCGACATCCTGAAAGCGATCACGCCAACGATGCCCAAGGCCAGACCGAGGACACCGGCTATCAGAGTCGAGATCACATCGTTCACCCTTTTAGCCTAGCTTCTTCACTGGGTTCCTTCGTTCCTAAATGACGCGAAAACGGCCAAATCGGCGCGCTGTTCACCAAACGTTCACGTTTCGTGGCATATTCGTTAATCACCCGCTGACAGGCTGGAGTAAGACCCTCCACCATGCCATAAATCTGTTTGGGGTGGTTCGCTGCGAAGACAGGGAACCCGCTGGCATGGGAACCGACACTCGAAAGGAACTGCTGTGCGTAAGGTTTTTCAGGCAGATCTACAACAAATTGGCGAAGAACTTATTGAGATGGCCAACCAGGTCGCGACCGCAATGGATCGCGCGTGGGATTCATTGGCGAATGCCGATGTGGAGCTAGCCCAGGAAGTTATCGCGGCGGACGCGAAAATTGATTTCCTGCAGAACCAGCTGGATGAACGAGCTATCGACACCCTGGCACTCCAGGGCCCCGTGGCCAGCGACCTGCGCATGATCGTCGGTTCGCTACGCATGAGCGCTTCCCTGGAACGCATGGGCGACCTAGCACGCCACCTGGCGCAGCTAGCCCGCCTGCGTTTCCCGCAGCCGGCAATTCCAGAAAGGATCTCGGCAACCTTTTCTGAAATGGCCAGGATCGATATCCAGATTGCCCAGGCGGTAGCCCGCCTGCTCGATACCCGTGATCTGAAGATCGCCGCGGAAATTATTGAATTGAACCACGAAGTCGACCGCCTGCACTCCAGCGTGTTTGCGCGAATTGCGGAAGCGCATTGGGACGCTTCGGCGCCAACTACCGTTGATGTTTCATTGACCAGCCGCTACCTGGAGCGCTTCGGCGATCATGGCGTTTCGGTAGCACGCAAGGTGACCTACCTGGTCACCGGCGAGTGGGACCCATCCGACGCCTGAGCCAGTGAGCGCGTGCTGAATTCTTGACGTAGTGTCTGTTGCCGGAGAACTCCGGCAGCAGGCACTAC
This sequence comes from Glutamicibacter sp. GQ173, assembly GCF_059759215.1. Taxonomy (NCBI): domain Bacteria; kingdom Bacillati; phylum Actinomycetota; class Actinomycetes; order Micrococcales; family Micrococcaceae; genus Glutamicibacter; species Glutamicibacter sp. GQ173. The sequence continues at coordinate 334,461 of NZ_JCAXDT010000004.1, read as the reverse complement.
TTTTTTGGCCATGTGCTCCATGAGCCGTTAAGGCGAAGGGCAACCCGCCATTCGGCGGGTTGCCCTAGAAATTTTCGACGCACTAATAGCGCCAGCGTAAAGCGGGTTTTAGCCTTCGCACTCTACGCAGAAACCTACATTGCCTTCTTCGCGAACCAGCTGTGAGCGGTGGCGAATCAAGAAGCACGAGCCACAGATGAACTCGTCGTCTTTCTGTGGAATGACGGTAACCGTCAGTTCCTCGTTGGACAGATCTGCACCTGGCAGATCCATTCCATCAGTGTGATCGGCTTCGTCGAGCTCGCGCACGACGGACTTGGCGTCCGGTGCGTTTGCGGACTTAACCGCATCCAGAGAAGCCTTACGTGCCTCAGCAACGTCTGGGCGGACTTCATCGTAATCAGTTGCCACGAATTGCATTCCTAACGTGAGCCATTGAGCCTATTCGAAATAGGAGATTACAGCATACTAATGCCAAAAATACAATCGTGCGCAGTAGTTTCGCTCACAGCCATATAGCCAGCCAATATTCCAGCTTAAAGCCGAAACGGCGGCACCAGAATTTCCAAGCTCAGGGCCTGGGGTTCTGGTGCCGCCGAATAGTGGGTCTTACTTGCGTCCCTGGTTTGCGACAGCCTTGATGGCATCGGCCGCAGCTGCAGGATCCAAGTAGGTTCCTCCGGCGGTGATCGGCTGGAAATTGTCGTCCAACTCATAGACCAGCGGGATGCCGGTTGGGATGTTCAGGTTGGCGATGTCTTCATCGCTGATGCCGTCAAGGTGCTTGACCAATGCACGCAGCGAATTGCCGTGGGCGGTGACCATAACGGTCTTGCCTGCGGACAAATCTGCCTTGATGTTGTTTTCCCAGTAGGGAAGCATGCGGTCGAGCACGTCCTTGAGGCACTCGGTGCGTGGTGCAGAATCGCCCAGGGCGGCGTAACGCTCGTCGTTGATCTGGCTGAATTCCGAAGCGTCGTCCAGAGCTGGCGGCGGGGTGTCGTAGCTGCGGCGCCATTCCATGAACTGCTCTTCGCCGAACTCGGCCAAGGTCTGGGCCTTGTCCTTGCCCTGCAGCGCGCCGTAGTGGCGTTCGTTCAGGCGCCAGTCGCGGTTCACTGGGATCCACGAGCGGCCCGAGGCCTCCAATGCCAGGTTGGCGGTGACAATCGCACGGGTCAACAGCGAAGTATGCAGCACCTCTGGCTTGTATCCGGCTTCCGCCAGCAACTGGCCACCGCGTGATGCTTCAGCACGGCCCTGTTCGGTCAGCGATACGTCGTACCAGCCGGTGAACAGATTCTTTTCATTCCATTCGCTCTGCCCGTGGCGAAGCAAGATCAATGTGTGACTCATGTAATCCATCCTATCCAATGCTCCAGCGCAGACGCGCCAAAGTTAAGGAGTGTTCATTAATTGAGAAGACCCGCCCCTCCATCTGCGGGAGAGTGCGGGTCATCAAATGATTCATGATTCTTTGCCGGGGCCTAGTAGTTGTACCAGCCGCCGCCTTGGCCGCTGACTGCTGGTTTCACATCGGCCAGGTAGACGCAGGCAATGCAGGCACCAATCAGCTGCAAGAAGCCGATTCCGCCCCCGCTGAGGATGCCCAGCAACGAGACAACGGCACTGGCGGCCGTCAGGCCGGTCCAGAAGCCTTTGGTGCGCTTGCCTTCCTGCGCAAAGCGCTGTGCACCATGGCGCAAGCAGTCAATTACCGCCCAGACCGCGAGCACCAGAATGATCACGCTCAGAGCCAGCATCAAGTAGTACTCGATCAGGTGGGCAACATACATCATGGACATATCTTCACTCTACCTATGGGCGTTGGAATTTTTTGGTACTGCCACGCGCTAGAGCTGTTCCAGCGCCTGCTTCAGATCCGACCACAAGTCCTCGACATCTTCGATCCCGACCGAGAGGCGGATCAGGTTCTCGGGAACGGTTTGCGGTTCCGACGCGTGGCGTGCCCGGCGCTCGGCCAGGGTTTCCACCCCGCCCAGGGACGTCGCTCCGGTAATGAGGCTGAAGGCTGCAACAACCTGGTCGGCATGCTCGGCGCTCTGCCCCGCCTGGAAGGCGATCACCGAACCGAAGCCATCCATCAGCTGCGCAGCCCGCTCATGTCCTGGATCCTGTGCCAGGCCGGGGTAGCGCACCGCCTGCACCTTGGGGTGTTCGGCCAGGCGCTGTGCCAGCACCTGGCTGTTGCTCTGCGAACGATCGATGCGCACCGCCATGGTGCGTACACCGCGCAAGGCCAGGAATGTATCCATCGGGGAGGCGATGGCGCCATGCAATGTCCGGTAGCCGTGCAGCTTCTGGCGCAGCGACTCATCGCTGGTCACCAGCGCGCCCATGATGACATCGGAGTGCCCTGAGAGGTACTTAGTGACAGAGTGCACCACTACGTCGGCTCCCGAAGTCAATGGACGCTGCAGCAAGGGGGTGGCGAAGGTGTTGTCCACGATGCTCAGCACGTCGCGGGCCTGGGCTTCTGCCAGCAGCACTGGCAGGTCTGCGACCTCCAGCATCGGGTTGGTCGGCGATTCCACCCACAGCACGTCAGCACCCTGCAAGGCGGCGACCACTTCATCGGTGTCGGCAATATCCACCGGGCGGATGTTCAACCGGCCGGCAGCTTGCAATTCCGAGCTCAGGGCCAGCGAACCGTTATAGGAATGCCTTGGCATTACCAGCACGCCCCCGGCGGGAACCAAGCTCAACGCCGCAGCAATGGCAGCCATGCCCGAGGAGAACACCAGCGCCGGCAACGCGGCAACTTCCAGCTGGCCCAGGACCTCTTCAAATGGGTCCCAGGTCGGATTGGAGAAGCGCGCATAAACGCGTTCATCGGCAGCTGCTTGCCCGTGGGAGTGATAGGTCGAGGTGAAGGTCACCGGATGGTTCACCGGTGCATCGATGGCGTGGGCCGGACGGCCACCTGCAACGACAAGGGTCTTCGGATCCCACTCGGGGTGTGGAGCTGATGGCATGCTGCTGGAGTTCATGGAAAAAACTTTACGCGCAGCCGCCGCACAGCGTTGGATGGATTTCATTACATTTCATCTGACGAATCCACCACACTGGGCGATTAGTTGCGTACGGCCGAGGGGTTGCGCAGATGTTTTGCCGGCTCCTTGGATAGGCTAGAGGGGTGAATAACGAATCGAGCGCGCCGGCCCCAGGCTTGTTCATAGTCTTTGAAGGCGGCGACGGCGCAGGCAAGTCCACGCAGGTCGCCCTCGCCCAGCAATGGCTGGAAACACGTGGGTCCAAGGTCATTACCACCCGCGAGCCAGGCGGAACCCAAATCAGCGAGGCACTGCGTTCGCTGGTACTTGAACACGGCCATGGCGATATCGATTCACGCACCGAAGCCCTGATCTACTCGGCGGCCCGGGCCGCCCACGTCCAGCAGGTCATCACCCCGGCTTTGGCCGCTGGCACCCATGTCATTTGTGACCGCTTTGTTGATTCCTCACTGGCTTATCAGGGAATTGGACGCGCCCTGGGAATTGATGCGGTCGCAGGGATCAACCATTTCGCCACGAACGGGTTGAAGCCAGATGCCACCATCGTTTTGGACATCTCGGCAGCCGATGGCCGTGCCCGGCGAATCGCTGCTGGTGGCGGTGTGGAAGCGGCCGACCGGCTGGAGGCAGAGCCCGACGATTTCCACGAACGCATCCGCCAGGCCTTCCTGCAACTGGCCTCCCTGGAGCCGGACCGCTATCTCGTCCTGGATGCCAACAGCAGCGTCGAAGACCTGCACCACTCTGTCACCACACACCTGGCTGGACTGCTGTGAGCCGCCCGGTCTTTGGCGATCTGGCTGGCCAGCAGCGCGTCATCGATACGCTGTGCGCCGAAGTTGACCGCGGCAATCCAACCCATGCGTGGCTGGTCACCGGCCCTCCTGGCTCGGGACGAACTACGGCGGCCCGCGCCTTTGCGGCAGCCCTGCAGTGCACCAACAGCCCAGCCGGCTGTGGCGAGTGCGAAAACTGCAAGCTGGTGCTCGCTTCCTCGCACCCGGACGTATCCTTTGTCTCCACCGACAAATTCGAATACCAGATTGCCGATGTCCGCCACCTGATCACCCGCGCGCAGGAAAGCGCCAGCACCGGGCGTTGGCGGATCATCATCATTGAAGACGCGGACCGCATGTCTGAACGCAGCACCAATGTGCTGCTCAAGGCCATCGAGGAACCGCCAGCGCGGATGATCTGGATCCTCTGCGCTCCCTCCCCGGCCGACGTCTTGGTCACCATCCGCTCTCGTTGCCGTGCGGTGAATCTTTCGGTGCCTTCCACCGCAGACGTGGCGGACCTCTTGGTGCGCCGCGACGGCCTTGATCCGCAGCAGGCCCTCTTCGCTGCCCGGGTTTCGCAGTCGCATATTGGCGTGGCCCGGCTGCTGGCCCGCGATGAGCAGGCTCGAATCCAGCGTGAAAAGGTTGTTACCCTGCCACTGCGCACCACCACTTTGCCCCAGGCCATGGCGGCCGCCGCGGAAATCTCCAAGCTGGCCACGGAACGCGCGGAAAACATCACCGGCACCGATCTGCAGAAGAAGACCGAACAACTGCGCCATGCCAACGGCCTAGGCCCTGAAGAAACCATTCCTCCTGGGTTGCGCGGACAGTTCAAGGCCTTGGAAGAGGATGCGAAGCGATTCGCGCGACGCGCCAGCTTTGATGCCTTGGACCGGACTTTAACCGACTTGACCACGTTTTTCCGTGACGTCCTGAGCCTTCAGCTGGGAACCGGGATCGAGCTGATCAACGAGCATTTGCGCGAGAAGCTCGAAGCTTATTCACAAGGCCAGAGCAAAGAAAAGTCGTTGGCCCAGTTGGACGCCATCAACCAGACGAGAAGTCGCTTGGCCGCCAACGTCAATCAGCTCATGGCTTTGGAAGCATTGATGACTCGCCTCCTTCCGAACCCGGGTCGCCGCTAACCAACGCAAGGAGACACTCAACGTGCCTGTACGCTCATCCAAACTTCGTTTAATTGCGGTGGCGACCCTGCTGGCCTTTGCCGGGCTGACCAGTTGCTCCGCTGGATCGACGCTCCCTGACTCCGAAGGGACCGACGCCGCCCCGAGCGCCAGCAGCGTCGAAGCTCCGCAAGGACTGGAGAGCTACTACTCCCAGCAGGTCGATTGGGAGAAATGCGGCGATGTTATTGAATGCGCCACGATCAAGGTGCCGCTGGACTATGCAGACCCAACCGGTGAAAGCATCGACCTTGCACTGAACCGACGCGTTTCGGAGGGAGCCAGCCGAAACCTGCTCGTGAATCCTGGCGGTCCCGGTGGTTCTGGGCTGGATATGGTCGAATCTTCGGTGCAAGCCATGTTCAGTGCCGACCTGCAAAAGGCCTACAACGTGATCGGCTTTGACCCGCGTGGCGTGGGCGAAAGCACCCCGGTCACTTGCCAGAGCGATGCCGAGACCGACGAAGGAAGACAGGAGAACCTGCGCGCCTGGTTGCCTGAAGATCAAGAACAGATCGTCGAGGAAACCGAGCACTACGCGGCCGATTGCGCGGCCAACACCGGGGAGCTCCTTGGCCACGTTGATACGGTCTCGGCTGCCAAGGACATGGATGTCATCCGCGCGGTGCTCGGGGACAAGCAGTTGGACTATCTCGGGTTCTCCTACGGAACCTTCCTGGGGGCAACCTATGCGGACCTGTTCCCGCACAAGGTGGGTCGCTTTGTCCTCGACGGAGCCATGGATCCAAAAAGCCAGGCCGCTGACCTGACCAAGGCGCAGGCTGTTGGTTTTGAGCATGAGATTGAAGCTTGGCTAGCCCAGTGCGTTGAATCCGAAGGCTGCCCTTTCAGCGGAACGGAGGAATCCGCCAAGGTGCAGTTGCAGCAGTTCTTCGCCCAGGTCGAAAACGAGCCCATGACCTCCAGCGATGGCCGCGCCGTGCCAATCATCGATTTTGTCAACGGCTTCATCTTGCCGCTGTACGACAATTCAAATTGGCCGTACCTGACCCAGGCCATGGCATCAGCGGTGAATGACGGGAATGTCGATGCCATTCTCGGATTTGCCGACCTCGCCGCCGATCGGCAGGGCGATGGAACTTATGGCTCGAATTCCAGCGATGCGTTTACTGCCATCAATTGCTTGGATCGTCCGATGAATGCCGATGCTGAGGCAATGGGGAAGGAAGCCACCGAGCTGATGCGCGTAGCTCCGACGCTGGGCAAGTATCTGTCCTACGGCGAGATCGCCTGTGATGCATGGGATCACAAGCCCACCGGCAAGGCCGGAGCGCTGGACGCCAAGGGTTCCAGCGAGATCCTCGTCGTTGGTACAACCTCGGATCCTGCGACCCCGTACCAGTGGTCGCAGTCGCTGGCCAAGCAGTTGGATAACGCCACGCTATTGACCTACCAAGGACATGGGCACACGGCCTATGGCCGTTCCAATGACTGCATCACCGAAGCGGTCGATGGCTACCTGATTGACGGGAAGGCCCCGGCACCGGATACACAGTGCTGAGCGGGGGCTTTCATGTCTTCCTCGTTTTGACGATCAGACAATTCCTCGGATAAAGTGACGTGGTGCCTGTTTGCAGGTACAGGCCTCCTTAGCTCAGGGGTAGAGCAGCTCCCTCGTAAAGAGCAGGTCGCCGGTTCAAATCCGGCAGGGGGCTCGGTTGTGAAGAAAAACCCCGGAATCATGTTTTGCATGATTCCGGGGTTTTTCGCGTTCCTGGCCCTTAGCTTCCACCGGTGATTTCATAGTCGAGCGTTATTGCTCCCCCGGTAGCGTAGTTGGGCACATCAGCGGCGACAGCTTGCCCTTCGGGTGAGCCCATCGCGGTGCGGAAGGCTTCAACATCGCTGAATTCGGCCTCGAAAATGACGAAGTACCCAGCTGCCTGGCCTTGCGCGTCCGGGGAAATATCGGTCGAATAGCGCCACGCACGAAGCCCTGGAAGCTTTGCCGCGAGCGGCAAGTGGGTCTCTTCGTAGTATTTGATGAAGGCGTCGCGATCAACTGGTTCTGGATATAGGACGATGAGCTTGTGCATGGCGAAGTCTCCTCATGGATTGCCGGTTATCGGGAGCGCAACGGCCCCTCGAATTCTTGGCAATCCGAGGGGCCGCGCAGGTTTAATGACTTATTCGAAGTCGGCAGTGGCGGGGTCAGCCGCGATGCGTCCTTCGGGTCCACGATCCAGGGTAGCGATCGCTTCGATATCTTCAGCGTCAAGGGCTACCTTCAAGGACTCGAAGTTCTCGACGATGCGCGCATCGGTCACGGACTTCGGGATCACGACGTTGCCCAGGGCCAGATGCCAGGCGATGACAACCTGTGCCACCGAGGCGCCATGCTTCTTGGCGATGCCTTCGAGCACTGGGTCCTTGAGCAGGTCCCCGCCCTGGCCCAGTGGCGACCACGACTCATGCAGGATGCCGTGTTCCGCTTCGTAGGCGCGCAGTTCGGCCTGCGGGAAGTACGGATGGGTTTCCACCTGGTTGATCACCGGGCGCACACCGGTTTCGGTGTAGAGCTCTTCAAGGGCTTCTACGGTGAAGTTGCAGACGCCGATGGACTTGGCTTTGCCGTCCTTCTGAAGCTGGATCAGCGCCTTCCAGGTGTCCACGTAGGTGCCGCGCTTTGGCTGCAGCCAGTGGATCAGGTACAGGTCGACATAGTCCAAGCCAAGGCGTTCCAGCGATGCCTGGGCAGCTGCGATGGTCTTCTCATAGCCCTGGTCCGCATTCCAGACCTTGGTGGTGATGAAGAGGTCTTCACGGGCGATGCCGCTTGCGGCAACTGCGCGGCCGACGCCTGCCTCATTGCCGTAGATCTTTGCGGTGTCGATGTGGCGGTAGCCAGCCTTCAGCGCCTTGCCAACAGCTACTTCCGCTTCGTCGTCCTTGACCTGCCAGACGCCGTAACCCAGCTGGTCAATGGTGTTTCCGTCGAGGAACTTACTTGTGGGTATTGTTTGGGTCATGCAACCAATTTAGTGCACGGCTTGCTCCGATTTCTAGGACCACCACGCAACTGATCGGGAAAAGTCAATTATTCGCTGTCAGCGAGCAGCTGCATGGCCCGGCCAACGTCTTCCTTGACCAGCTGTGCGCGATGGCGGACCGATTCAATATCGATCGACTCCCCCGCTTCAGCCTGCATCCGCATCATCGCAATGACCTGTGCGGTGGTCGCAAGGTCGTTGGCCGACTTGGTGAGGCTGCGGTGCACTCCTGCGGTGGATTGCGGAATATGCTCGTCGTTGCTCGGCGTGATCCGGTGGGCCATGCAGCAAAGCTGACGCACCGCGGGCAACAGATCCGCCATCTCGTTGGCTTCCTTCACCAGCAGGTTGTACACCTGGTCATCGGCAATGCCTTCGACCACCTGGAAGACGCGATCCAAGGACCGCTGGAAGCGGTCGTGGGCGCGGCGCCAGACGCCCTCGCCAAGTTCGCGAGTGGCTGCGCGCTCAGCGCGAAGTCGTGAAAAGAACGCCATGACACTTCTTTGCCGGTGATGTACAAGGATCGATAGCTCTAGCCTACCGGTGACCAGGCACCGCTTAGACCTCAAGCACGACACAAAACGAAACCGGTCCCGGAGCCTGCCGCAGGTTCGGCGGGTCCAGGACCGGTTATTGATGCTTCTAGCAACAACGTCCTTCAGGATTCTTCTCTTGCCAGTCGGTGTAGTCCTTCCAGAATTCCCGTTCACTCATCGGTTTCTGGTCCGGATGGGTGCGGGCCTGGTGTTCCAGATAGTGCTGGTATTTATCCGCACCCAGCACGCCGTCCACAAACTTCTTGGCCTGCGAGAGGCGTTCCATCAGCGAAGCCATGGCTAGTGGCCGCCACGCTGAATTTGTGATGCCGCCGGAACCTGCTTCCATTCCTTCTCCAGCTGCTTTTCGGCAGGAGTGGAAATCAGCCCCGAGGGTGCGTACATCTTGGAAGGAACAGCGGGATCCTCTGTGTCGTTTCCGCCACCGTTCTTCTTGGCCTTGATGGTCGCCATGACAGCGGTGACAATCACCACCGCGGTCAGCAGCAAGAAGAGCACCGACAGCCAACCCTGGACTCCGGTATTGCGGACCACTGCTTCCATCGCTTCAACTGTCTTGGCCGAACCGAGGGAAGTTTCGCCGTTGGCCAGCGCCTCCTTGTAAGCATTATGGTTGGCGAAATAGCCGACCTTGGCATTGGTTGAGAAGATCTTCTGCCAGCTGGCGACGAAGGTGACCACCACCGTGAAGGCCAGCGGCAGCGCGACAACCCACAGGTATTTGAAGTTGTTCCGCTTGGCGATGATCGTCATCACCACGGCCAAGGCGATTGCCGCCAACAGCTGGTTGGCAATGCCGAAGAGCGGGAAGAAGGTGTTGATGCCGCCGAGCGGGTCGGTCACGCCCAGGATGAGGATGTATCCCCATCCAGCCACCATGACCAGGGTGCAGATCCACACCCCGGGACGCCATGAGGTGTCCTTGAACTTCGGGAAGAAGTTGCCGATGGTGTCCTGAAGCATGAAGCGGGCCACGCGGGTGCCAGCATCAACTGCGGTGAGGATGAACAGTGCCTCGAACATGATGGCGAAGTGGTACCAGAAGCCCATCATCGCGGTGCCGCCGAACCATTGGTGCATGATGTGGGCGATGCCCACAGCCAGGGTCGGCGCGCCACCGGTACGCGAAACCACACTGGTCTCGCCCACATTGGCCGCCAGCTCGGTGAGGGTATTCGGTTCCAGATTCACGCCGGCAAGGCCCAGCGAGTTCACAAACGCTACCGCGGTTTCCACGGTGCCGCCGGTAGCTGCCGCCGACGAGTTCATGGCAAAGTACACGCCACGGTCAATCGAGATCGCTGCAACCAGCGCCATGATGGCCACCATGGATTCCATCAGCATGCCGCCGTACCCCAGGAAGCGGGTCTGCTTTTCCTTTTCAACCAGCTTCGGGGTGGTACCCGAGGAGATCAAGGCGTGGAAGCCCGAGAGCGCACCACAGGCAATGGTCACGAAGAGGAACGGGAAAATATGCCCGGAAACCACCGGGCCATCAGCGCGTCCGGCGAACTCGGAGAACGCCGGAACCGTGATTTCCGGGCGCACAATAATGATGGCTACGGCCAGCAAGCCGATGACGCCGATCTTCATGAACGTGGACAGGTAATCACGCGGAGCCAGCAACAGCCAGACCGGAAGTACGGCGGCGATGATGCCGTAGATGATGATGGCCCAGGCGATGGTGGTGCGATCCAGATGGAAGAATTCAGCACCCCACGGCGATTCGGCGATCCAGCGCCCTGAGATGATCGCGAACATCAACAGGACAAAGCCGATGATGGAAATTTCCAGAACCTTGCCCGGGCGGATGAAGCGCAGATAAATGCCCATGAACAAGGCGATCGGAATGGTCAGGCCCACCGAGTACACGCCCCATGCGGATTCGCCCAAGGCGTTGACCACAACCAGCGCCAGGATGGCGGTAATGATGATCATGATGGTCAGCGTGGCGATCAAGGCGGCGGTGCCGCCGATCAAGCCGAGTTCCTCGCGGGCCATCTGGCCCAGCGAACGCCCGCCACGGCGCATCGAGAAGAACATCACCAAGTAGTCCTGGACTGCGCCGGCCAAAACTACACCGACAATAATCCAGATCGTTCCCGGAAGGTAGCCCATCTGGGCTGCCAGAATCGGGCCAACCAGCGGGCCGGCACCGGCGATAGCCGCGAAGTGGTGTCCGAAGAGCACACGGCGGTCGGTGGGCACGAAGTCGCGCCCGTTGTTCACCGACTCAGCCGGGGTTGCGCGGAAATCATCGGGCTTGACGATCTTGCGTTCGATGAACTTCGAGTAGAACCGGTAGGCGATCAAGTAGGTGGCAACGGCCGCGAAGACAAACCAAATCGCATTGATGGTTTCTCCTCGCGAAAAGGCAAGGAAAGACCAGGCAATGCCACCAATCAGGGCGATGGCGATCCAGACGGCGATCCGCAAAGGTGTCCAACGCTTTTCTTCGCGTTGGGCGACTTCAGGATCAACGCCGGCCGGGGGCAGCGTATTTTGGGCACTCAAGGTGAGCATCCTCCTCAGGGCGTGACAAGTGATGTGCGCGACCAGCCCCAATAAGGTCGGTCACGTGATTAAGGCTACTGTGTCACTTTACGCGCCTGAAACATTTCCGGCTAAACCCTCACGACGATCTTTCCCGTGTGCTCACCTGAATCAAAATAATCATGAGCACTAGTCAGATCAGAAAATTCGAAGACTTTGGAGACGTTGATGGACAGTTTGCCCTCATCGACCAACGGCATCACTCGTGCGACGGCCTGCTTGATGATCTCGCTCTTCTGCTCCAGCGGCCTGGACCGGAGAGTCGTGGCGATCACCCGCGCCCGCTTTCCGAGCATCACGCCCAGATTCAGTTCAGCTTTCGTTCCTCCCTGCAGACCAATAACTACCAAACGCCCATCCACGGCGAGCGCATTGATGTTGCTCTGCAGGTACTTGGCTCCGATAACGTCAAGGATCAGGTTCACCCCCTGTCCATCGGTCAGTTCCTTGACGCGCTGCTCAAAATCCTCTTCGCGGTAGTTGATGCCCTCATCAGCTCCCAGCTGCTGGCAGTACGCAAGCTTCTGGGCCGATGACGCTGTGACAAGCACCCGTGCACCGGCCGCCTTGGCCAGTTGAATCGCCATGGAACCGATGCCGCCAGCGCCACCGTGAATCAAGATTGCCTGGCCTTCTTGCAGCCCGCCCTCGATGAACAGGTTGGAGACTACCGTTGCGGAAACTTCTGGCAGCGCGGCGGCTTCCACGCTGGAGAGTTCATCGGGGATTCGGATGAGCAGTTCGGCCGGCACGTTGACGTATTGCGCATAGCCCCCTCCGGCCAGCAGGGCTGCTACGCGAGTTCCAATGCTCCATTTGGTCACCCCGGCACCAATCGCGGCAATGCTTCCGGATACTTCCAGCCCTGGAATGTCGCTGGCGCCTGGAGGAGGTGGATACACGCCCTTTCGCTGTTGGACATCTGCCCGGTTCATTCCAAAAGCTTCGACCTTGACTAGTACTTCTCCGGGTCCGGCAGTAGGGATTGGCCGTTCGGTAAGTTCAATAACTTCTGGCCCGCCACCAGCGTTGTAGATGTAGGCATTCATTGTTTGGCTCATGGGGCCCAATTCCTTTCATTCAGGGTTCATGCCGTATACTTTTTCGGGTTGGATGGTTGTCCGAGCGGCCGAAGGAGCTGGTCTTGAAAACCAGTAGGCGGCAACCCCGTCTCATGGGTTCAAATCCCATACCATCCGCGTTATGAGTTTGGCGGGCTGATCTTCTGATCGGCCCGCCAAGCTGTTTAATGCCGTTCGGCCGGCAGCCCTTCGCCCACCAGTAAACCGGCAAGGCGCGCCACTTCGTTGGCCACGTGGGTAGCGTCCTTGAGTGTTCGTGCTGCGGGATTGTTCAGGTCACCGGCTTGCGCAGCAATGGCAGTCCCCCATTGGGCTGAGGATAGCTGCAGTCCCATCACAAAAATGCCGCGGTGGGCCAGACCCTCGCTGTTGACCAATCGGTAGGGTTCGCCAACAACATCAAATCCCGAGCCCGGGAGACTTTCACCTTCAGAATTGCGCCACGTGTGCGCCCGGCCAACGTGGTCCTTGAGCAATTGTTTGATCAGCGTTGTGTCATTTTGCAGTACGCGGTTGCTGGGCATCATTGCTTCGCACATGGTCTTGGCTGTGTGCACTTCTGCGTCCACCCATGGCGATGAAGCCGTGAACTGGCCAGAAACTTCATCAAAGGCGAACTCGGGCTCCGGGCCGATGAAAGTCACGATGCCAGCGCTGGACAGCGCCAGCAGCTGTTCAATGCGTTCCAAGGGCGGCCCGGAGGCCAGCCCCTCGACCAGCGGCTCGAAGTGTGCCTGGATCTCTTCTATTCGAGATTGCTCGTCGATAGCGCCTGAGACTATCAGTTCCTTGACCAGCATGCGACCGGCGTTCATAGTCATGATTGCGCAGGACAGCGGGTCGTCGAGTCCCGCTGAGCTGTGCCTGGCATTGCTGACCAGATAATCCTGCACTGCCTGCTGGTAGTCCTCGTTGGAGGCAAAACCGAGCTCTTCGAAGGGGCGTGCGAGCTTGGGAACATCCAGCCATTGAATCTCCGGGAATTGCAAGATGAATTTGCGCAGCTCTCCCAACCATACCTGGCTGCCTTCACGGTGTTCGGCTACGAGGATTGCCTCCAGCTGATCAATGAATTCTTCTGTTGCGAACCCTGCAGGCGCACCGCTGATCTGGACGCATTGCCGATAATAGGCAAAAAGCACATCACGATGCAGCTTGGGCCAAATATGCCGTGAGAATTCTAGAGTGGCGTTTGAATTTGTCGCCCGGATCTCGGCCAAGTGGCCGATCAGATCCTGGACATCAAGAAAGCGCAGTTGAATCTCATCGGGAATGAACTGGTCAACCACCGGCTTGCCCCAGTACGGAGTTCCGCGGCGCGAGGCGACAATGAGTTCCGGCTCCCTCCCTGAACCAACGTACTCATAGCGCTGCCCTGGCTCGGTACCGACTTCCCGGAATATGCCGCCTCGGCCCAAGGTCAGTTCTGCCATGCAGTCAAAGAAGTTCAATCCCAGTCCGCGAATCAGCGCTGGCTGGCCCCCTGCGAATTTATTGAAATCCAGGTCCGCCGGGATATTCGGGGGCAGATAGGTAGCGCCGGAATTAGTCGCGGCTTCCTGAAGCTGCTTTTGCCACGGATTCAGCTCTGCACTTTGATGCCCCAGAGCCAGCACCACGGCGTCCACTGGCAAGTGTTGCACCTCGGAACCGTGAACCGCCGCTTGGTATTCCAATTGGTACCCGTTGCCCTGCGTCCGCAGCGCCAGAACCTCGGCGGCAACATGCTGGATGCTGAAGGAATCATGCTCACGCAACACCTCGCAGCTTCGGTCAAAAACATGCTCCAGATATTCGCCGTAGATGGCCCGTGAGGGATAGGTCCCCGCGTCAATGCGCTCAATGGTTCTCGCATGGTCTTCGCTGAGCTGCCGCCCATCGCCCTTCAGCTGCACAAACTGCCTGAAACTCAGGCCAGGCTCATCGGTGGCCCGTTCCGGCGCGACCGTAGGAAATGAAGCGGGGGTGTTCATCCAGAAGTTCTCCGACTGGCGTGGATTCCAGACATGCCCCGATCCGGGACGGTACGGGTCAAAAACCACAATATTCAGCCGGCTGCCTTTGGGCGTCAGCTTTAGTGCCAAGTCAGCAAATCTTTCGACCACACTGGTGCCGCGCGGGCCCGCCCCGACAATGGCCAGGCTGTACTCATTCTTGGGATTCTCCATCACGGTGCTCACTCCTATAGGTTATTACCTTCAACGCAGGCCACGAGCCCCAACGCATAGACTATGCCCATGACTGAGCAAGTTTCTAAGGCGACGAGCACCGATCCATATTCATGGCTGGAAGGGACCCGCGACGAAGCTGCCCTGAATTGGGTACGCCAGCAGACGCAGCGGACTGAAGACGAGCTCTACGATGACTCGTTCCGCGGACAGGTCCAGCACATCAAGTCTGTTCTCGATGCCCAGGACCGCATCCCGATGGTCACAAAACGCGGCGAGCACTACTACAACTTCTGGCGCGACTCGGAACACCGTCTGGGACTTTGGCGGCGCACAACCTGGCAGTCCTACCTCACCGATGCTCCTGAGTGGGAGGTCCTGCTCGATCTGGATGCTTTAGCGATCGCCGAAGGACAAGAATGGCATTTTGCTGGATCCTCGCTGCTTCGTCCACAGAAGTCAGAACCCTACGAACGGGCGCTGATTCGCCTGAGCCCCGACGGTGGCGATCAGGTGCGCGTCCGCGAGTTTGACTTGACCAGCAAGGGTTTTGTCGAAGACGGCTTCGACTTGCCGTTGGCCAAGACCCAGGCCTCCTGGATTGACCGGGACACCTTGCTGGTCGGCTCAGCCAGTAGCGGGCAATTCACCACGCGATCCACCTACTCGAGCACGCTGCGCCGCGTCGGTCGGGGCATTGGAATTGAAGAGGCGCCGATACTGTTCGAGGTCGACAAGGAGCATGTGGCTGCCTTCGGCTACTACGATTCCACCCCGGGCTTTGAGCGCGTGGTGACCACTGACGCCCTTGATTTCTATCATTCGATCACCGGGGTCTTCCTCGATGGAGAGCATCATGTAATTGATGTGCCCACCGATGTTCAGGTCAGCCTTCACCGGCAATGGGTGCTGTTCGCCCCGCAAACTGATTGGGAGCATCAAGGCCAGGTCGTCGCAGCCGGCTCATTGGCGATCGCCCAGCTCGATGTGTTCCTAGCCCATGGAACTATCGAAAGAGTGCTCTTTGCCCCCGATGAAAGCACTGCCTTGGAGTCTTTGAGCTTCACCGCAAACTATCTGCTTCTCACTGTTTTGCATCACGTCGCCGCTCAGGTGCGCGTCATTAGCCTGCGCGATAATTTCAGCGAATCGCAAATGCCGCTGGAAGATCCGATGCTGAGCATTTCGGTGGGTGCCGTCGACGATGAAGACGACCTCGCTGGCGATGACTATTGGATGACGGTCACCGGTTTCACCACTCCGACGACGTTGTTGAGAGGTGCCGTCGGTTCCAAAGCCGCCACGGTGAAGAAATCACCAGAACGCTTCCCCGCCGACGGACTTGCTGTCACCCAGCATTTCGCAACCTCAGCTGATGGCACTCGGGTTCCCTACTTCCAGGTGGCGCCCGAAGACGTGGTTCTTGATGGGCAGAACCCGGTACTGATGGATGGCTATGGCGGATTCCAGCACAGCATGACCCCTGGCTATGCCGCCGCGATGGGCGTGGGATGGCTGTCTCGCCACAACGATAGCGGCCGACGAGCAATTTACGTGATGGCCAACATTCGAGGTGGCGGCGAATATGGTCCGGCTTGGCACCGTGCGGCCCTGCGCGAAAAACGCCACCGGGCCTACGAGGATTTTGCGGCGATCGCCGAAGACCTGGTGCAACGTGATGTGACCTCACGCGAGCATTTGGCCGCTACCGGCCGATCCAATGGCGGTCTGCTCATGGGCAACATGATTGCCGGGTACCCCCAGCTGTTCGGCGCCATCTCCTGCGGAGTCCCGCTGCTTGACATGCAGCGCTACACCCAGCTCGCCGCGGGGCATTCATGGATCGCCGAATACGGGGATCCTGAAATCCCCGAGGATTGGAAGTTCCTTCGGACGTTTTCTCCCGTGCATCGCCTCAGTGACCAGCCTCATCCAGTGGATGACTATCCTGCGTCGTTGATTTGGACCACAACCTCCGATGACCGGGTCGGTCCCTCGCAAGCACGCATCATGGCGGCCAAAATGATGGATCTGGGTATTGATAATGTGCGGTATCACGAGCCAGATGGTGGCGGCCATGCGGGTTCCACCGACAACGAGTCAACCGCGAAAATGCTGGCTACAAGTTACGAATTCCTCTGGCGACATGTGCAGTAGCCGACTCGTTTTGGAACACGCGCCTATCTTCAGGTAGGCTAGATTCTGCTGGAAACAGCGGATGGACACGTGCCAGAGCGGCCGAATGGACTTCACTGCTAATGAAGGGTCGGGCTAAAACTCGACCGGGGGTTCAAATCCCCCCGTGTCCGCCATAAAACCCCTACTCAGGTAGGGGTTTTTTTCTTCCAACGTCATGGAACCGGGCAAAAGCGTCATAGCCTTGCCGCATACTTACTTCATGGCAACCTTCGACACCTACACCAGCCGAAAAACATCACGAATTACGTGTCCGCTGGTACTCAGATCACGATCTCCTATCGCAGATATTCGACACCGAAAAAGACGCGCTCCGATGGTTCAGATGCCCTAGCAGGTGCGCGTGCCACAGATGGTGGCGTCCAGGAAATCCTCACTGCTGATCCCCTCCCCTCCTTGTCCATATCGATGACTCGCACGATGCCGCCGACCGCATAGCCCGCGGGTTATGGCCAGCCACGCGAGCCGAATGTGGCAGATCCCCCGTTCCAACCATCGGAGGCTTTGTCGTGGTTGGGCCAGCGGGTGTTGGCATCGATGTGAAGATCCACAAGGGCAGGAGCAAGAAAGTAGTTCATAGCCGAATTCTTTCGGGCCGAGGAAAACCCAGAGACCTCTCGTGCCCGGGCATTAGAAAAGCCACCGCGCAGGGTGGCTTAGGTTTCTGGTGTGTAGTTCCGCTTCAGCTTGCCGACATCCCTGGCAAGTTTGTTTAGGGCTTGTCAGATTCCTCTGCGATCCCTTTATGCTGGTCGAGCGTTGCGATATTCTCAGCGAGTTTCTCCGCATTCTCCGCCAGCATATAGGCTATTTTGTTTCGCGAACTTCAATGCGCTCCGTCTGGTCTTTGACTGATCCACCCTGAGTCGACGTGACCTCATGTTGGATCCGCCCAGTCCTTTTCTCCAAAGCGAGGGTCTTAGCGGAGACACCAAGCGCTGCGGGCTGGATGGTTTTTCCGGCGCGGCCCATCTTCTCTGGTTTCCCGTTCCACTCGTCGAGTAAGTCCGCGAATTCTCGTAGCCGGCACCCGCTGACCCGCAGCGGCTTCAAGTAGAACGCCGCAAGAGTATGAGGGTGGATATTATCCCCATCGCTTGAGACCAGCTCTTAGGAATTCAGGGATTGGGGGCATCAGTCCTCCATATGCCTGACAGTGTGGTTGGCATAATTACTTTGTTTTATAACTTTTGTGCAACGTTGGACTATTGGTGCACAAATAGCCCAAACCTTGTGATTAGCTGGGAATCCACGAAATGCTCATTGGGGGAAAATTGGGTTCAAGCAAAAGGTCATCTTCGGAATTCAGACCATTCAACGCGCCGTTGATTGTAAGAGCCGCCGATGCAATCCATGATGATCATGAAGTCTACGAGGTAGCATGGCAATGCCCCGAATGTTCGCACAATTCGCTGGTGTCCGCTGCCTGCAGAGCGTCCGGATTTGATCCTGAAGTCTTCGCCGGAAAGAACGAGTTTTGCCCGAATTGCGCTCAGTCGTTTGAAGGAAAAGCCGAAGAGTACTTCCTAGGGCCGTTGGCCAGGCCTGCAGGGGGTCATTAGATCATTGGTGAACCTGCCTAAACGGCTGGGGAACTAGAAGGACAGGACCTGACGCCACCCTGGTGAACGATGTCTCAGGACATGTTGGCGGCATCAGCAAATGGTTCCGGGTGGCGGAATTGCTGTCGTGGTAGGCCGGATGGATGTGTTGGAACCAGAGGCTGAACCGTCACCGATGTCCCAAGAGAAAACAATTTCTTTTTAATCCGCAAATTCACGCGCAGCTCAGAAGCCGCCTGCACCGCGAACGCCCAAGAAAGCCTCGAAGATTACTTTCCTGGTGCTATCGGCGCCCGATTCCCGGCAAGTGAAATCTAAAAAGGCGCCCCGAGCCTGATGCTCGGAGCGCCGATCAAGGATCCGGCCAACGGATCGAGGATCTGTATTAGTCCTTGCGCTTCACAAAGGTCTGCAGCATGTTCTGCACGATGTCTTCCGGCAACGACGTATGACGCACGATAATCTCTGACATGCGGTCCAGGTCAGTATCGGCGATCGCTTCAAAGAGTGCTTCACGGTCGGCTTCAGGCAGTTCCGCCGCGTCGAAGTGCACAGGTCCGTCAGGTCCTTGGCCCTCAAAACGGAAATCAGCGACACTGCCATCGGTTGCTCCACCGGACATTGGCGAGGTCGCGATCATCCGCTCCAGCTCTTCCACCGGCAGACCGGTGTAGTCATGCAAAATTTTTGCCGCTTCTTCAAAGTTGGAATCGCGCAGCATGGAGAACAGCTGATCGTATTCATTTGCTGGCAATTGCTCGCTGGAGAATTCGCGGCTCTCGCCATCGAGCTCAAAGGCCATCTTGAAGTGGGTAGCGCTCGGCTCATTTTCCAAGCCGAACTGCTCGCTCCATTCCTGCGGAACCACCCAAAGGTCATCAGTGGATTCCGGATGGGAGTCCTCTGCCTTGTCCGTGGATGCCTCGCGGTCTTCACGCTCGACCTGGGCTTCCAGCTTGTCGCTCAAGGCCTTGATCTCAGCATCATCAATTGGAAGTTCCTTGGCTGGAGCAACCTGCGGGTACTTATCGAGGCTGCGCACCGCGATGACGCAGTTCTTCACCGAATCGCCGGTAGCCGCACGGTAGATCTGCACGGCACCCATGACATCGCCCTTGGCCAAGTTGCGGTAGACCGAGTTGCGCGAGGAATTATCTAGTTTCGCGTTAGCTGCTTCGGCCGCTTCGCGGGAGATCGCCTGCGCAACTTGCGCAGTGTTCTTCTTCCGCAATGCCTGCAGACCGAAGTAGCCCAGGGCAATCACGGCAATGACGACGACGAGCCAGATGATAATTTCCATACATCCAGACTACTTCGTTTAACTGTGCAATCACCCTGCTACGCCCAAAGTGAAAGGCAGGACACCCGGCGCCCCGGCAATCCGCAATGCACGGCCGGCCATCGCCAGCGACCACCGCGAATCTGCAAGGTCGTCAACCAGCAAAATCGGACCGGGAGCCCCCGAAACCAGTTGTTCCAGGGCCATCGGAAGTTCGAAGGCGTCAGCTACCGCGGCCACGCGGAACGCCGAGTTGCCTCCGGAGCCGTTTTGCGGCCCCGCACCCCGGTACTCCAGCTGCCCCAGGTAGCGAAGCCGCCCCACCTCAGCCAAGTTCTGGGCCAGCGAGGTGATCAGTTGCGGGCGCTTATTCGAAGGCATGGCAACAACACCCACCGGGCGTTCTTCCCAGTTCCATTCGGCCAGAACCTTGACGCAGGCATCAAGCATCGCCTTGTCGATGGGGTGATCGGCCGGGTCGGCAAACAGCTGGCGCAAGCGATTGCCCCACCCGAGATCGGTCAGCCTGGCCAGTGCGCGGCCATTGGCCAGCTGCTCATCAACAGGAATTTTCCCCTTGAGCGAATAGCCCAATCGGTCCAGTCCCGAGGGGTAGAGCTTGCGCGGCTCGATCGGGATGCCGACCCGCCCCAACGCCGCCTGGGCGCTGTCCTTGGAATTTTCAGGAATGTGGTCATCGAACCAGACCCCGGCACAGTTATCGCAACGGCCACAGGCCACAGAGCGCGGGTCATCCAGCGCCTCGGTCAGAAACTGCATGCGGCAGCCCCGGGTGTTCTCGTAGCTGACCATCAGGGTTTGCTCGTGAATGCGGCTTTGCGCCACGCGCTTGTACCGATCAGCGTCATAGGCCCACGGCATATCGGTGCGCATCCAGCCACCGGCTACGCGTTCCACGGCCCCGTCCACGGCCAGCACCTTCAGCAATAGCTCCAATGGGGAGCGGCGCAAATTCACCGCGCTCTCCAAGGCAGGAACGCTCATCGCGCCATCGGTGCTGGCCAAGGCGTCAAGCACCTGGGTAGCGCGGAGCTGATCCGGCATCGAACTGGTGGCGAAATACTCCCAGATTTCCGAATCGTCCGGGCCAGGAAGCAGCAATACGTCGGCATTCACACTGCCACGGCCGGCACGGCCAACCTGCTGGTAGTACGCTACCGGCGAGCTCGGTGCGCCAACGTGAAGCACAAATCCCAGGTCTGGCTTATCGAAGCCCATGCCCAGCGCGCTGGTTGCAATCAGTGCTTTGACCTCATTGTTTTTGAGGGCTTGCTCTAGCCGCTCGCGCTCCTCCAAGTCGGTGCGCCCGGTGTAGGCGGCCACTTCATGCCCGGCTTCACGCAATAATCTGGCGATATCCTCGGCCGCGGACACGGTGAGGGTGTAGATAATGCCAGAGCCCTTGAAGTCGTTGATGTGGCTGAGCAGCCACGCCAGCTGCATGCGCGGAGATGGCAGGCGCAGCACGCCAAGGCGCAGCGAATCACGGGCCAGGGTGCCGCGCAGCGTGAATACCTGCTCGGTCCCGCCGGCCAGTTGTTCAGCGACGTCTTCAACCACGCGGCTATTGGCTGTTGCGGTGGTGGCCAGCACTGGCAGGCCTTGGGGCAAGCGGGCGATCAGGTCGCGGATGCGGCGATAGTCCGGGCGGAAGTCATGGCCCCAGTCGGAAATGCAGTGCGCTTCATCGATTACCAGCAAGCCCAAACGCTGCATGAGCATAGGCAATTGCTGTTCGCGGAAGGACGGATTGTTCAGCCGCTCGGGCGAGACCAGCAGCACATCAAGTTCATTGCGATGCAGCTTGTCAAGAATTTCACGCCATTCGAGCACATTGGCCGAGTTGATGGCCGCGGCACGGACCCCGGCGCGTTCTGCGGCGGCCACCTGGTCGCGCATCAACGCCAGTAGCGGGGAGACGATCAGGGTCGGGCCATAGCCTTGCTCCCGGAGCAACAACGACGCGATGAAGTACACCGCGGATTTTCCCCAGCCAGTACGCTGGACCACCAGCGCGCGGCGGCGTTCAGCGACCAGGGCTTCGATCGCTTCATACTGTCCGTCGTGGAACTGGGCTTCCGGGTTTTGCACCAGGGCGCGCAATTTCTGCAGCGCCAGTGTTTTCAGATCCACCTGCATTGAGCCATCCATGGCTCAAGTATTTCAGTTTCCTCCCCTGTTTTAGTCCCGGGGCGGGACGATTTGTGCAAGAAGCGGGAAACAGAGGGTGACGGGAACCCGTATTTAGCGGAAGTGTTAGGCATTTCCCATGCACAATAGCGCCATTCTCGATGATTTGAATCAGTCAAACCGGTAGGCTGAAAGGTGTGAGTGAAGAAATTGATCTTAATCAGAGCTTTAAGGCCTACGACGTTCGCGGCGTAGTCGGTGAGAGCCTGAATGCCGAAGCGATCGAAGCTATCGGCGCTGCCTTTGTCGATGTCTTGTCCCTGGCCGGCAAGGACGTCTTGGTCGGTGGCGACATGCGCCCGTCCTCGGCAGAATTTGCCCAGGCCTTTGCCCGCGGTGCCACCTACCGGGGCGCCAACGTCATCATGCTCGGATTGATTTCCACTGACGAGCTGTACTTCGCCTCCGGCAAGCTGGATGCAGCCGGCGTCGTTTTCACCGCCAGCCACAATCCTGCCCAGTACAACGGCATCAAGATGTCCAAGGCTGGGGCTCGTCCGATCTCCTCGGCCACCGGCCTGTTCGACATCCGCGACCTCGCGCAGCAGTACCTGGGCGAGGGCCTGCCGGTCTCCGGCGATGCCCCGCAAGGAACCATCTCCGAGCGCAATGTCCTGGCAGACTACGCCGCCTACCTGCGCGAACTGGTTGATCTCTCGGCCATCCGCCCATTGAAGATGGTGGTGGACGCTGGCAACGGCATGGGCGGCATGACCACCCCGGCGGTCCTCGGCGATACCGTGCTTTCGGCGCTGCCTTTGGAAATCGTCCCGCTGTACTTCGAGCTCGATGGCACCTTCCCCAATCACCCGGCCAACCCGCTGGAACCGGAAAACCTCAAGGATCTTCAGGCCGCGGTGCTGGAGCACTCCGCCGATCTGGGACTGGCCTTCGACGGGGATGCCGACCGCTGCTTCGTGATCGATGAGCGCGGCCTGCCGCTCTCCCCGTCGGCGATCACCGCGTTGGTTGCTGTCCGCGAAATCGCTCGAGTGCAGGCCGCCGGCGAAGCGAACCCGGTGATCATCCACAACCTGATCACTTCCAAGGCTGTTCCTGAATTTGTCGCCAAGTCTGGCGGCACCCCGGTAATGACCCGCGTGGGCCACTCCTTCATCAAGGCCGAGATGGCGACCCAGGGCGCAGTTTTCGGTGGCGAGCACTCCGCCCACTACTACTTCCGCGATTTCTACAATGCCGACACCGGCATGCTCGCTGCCATGCATGTTTTGGCGGCGCTGGGCGAGCAGGACCTTCCGCTCTCCGAACTCGGCGCCGAGTATGAGCCCTATGTTGCCACCGGCGAGATCAATTCGCAGGTTGAGGACAAGGAGGCCGCCACCGCTTCGGTGCTCGCGCACTTTGACGGGCAGCCGGTGGATGTGATGACCATGGATGGCACGACCATTTCTGCTGCCGACGGCAGCTGGTGGATTAACCTGCGCCCTTCCAACACCGAACCATACCTTCGCTTCAACGGCGAGGGCCGCACCGCAGAAATCATCGAGCCTGTGCGCGATGCCGTATTGGCGATCGTGCGCGGAGAAAACGCCACCAACTAGCAAAGGGAAGACATGAATCTCGAATCATTGGATGAGGGCGTCAAGGACGCGCTGAACAAGGTTCTGGGCACCGCGCTGGGCGTGGCTCGCGAACAGCTTGAAGAGCAGGGCGTGTTCCTCCCCTTCGCCATCGCCTTGGAGCCGAAGGAAGGCGAAGACGAGCCTGAGCTGCGCCTGATCGCCGTCCCTCCAACGGACGATCCCGAGGATCCGGACGCCGACATCGACACCGAAGCCATGGCCTCCGAACTGGTCCAGGTCCTGAATCAGCAGGGCACCCACTTCGAGTCCATCGCCATCGCCTCGGACGTTCTGCTCCAGGAAAACGATCGCGACGCCATCCACGTGGTGGCCGAGCACCGCGTGGGTGCGGCCCTGGCGATCGTCCAGCCGTACACCATGCCGGCAGAACCAGGCGGCGAGTGGCTCTTCGACGAGCCTGCTGCAGAATCCGCGGAGGCAGTCTGGGCCAACGCGCTCTAGAACCCGCCTTGCAGTTTTGGGGTCAGCATAGTCACTATGCTGACCCCAAAATGCTTTCTCCGCGTAAAGTAATCAGCATGAAACTCAGTGCCTTCACCGACGTGTGCCTGCGAACCATCATGGTCCTGGCAACACCCGGAACTGGGCAACTGACCAGCCGCGAGATCTCCGATTCGGTTGGAGTCCCCTATAACCACGTCGCCAAGGCTGTGCTGGAATTGCGCACGCTGGGAATTTTGCAAGTCACTCGCGGCCGCAACGGTGGCGCGGCCTTGGGCGATAACGCGTTGCATACCTCGCTCGGCGGGCTGTTGCGCCAGTTGGACAAGCGCACCGATATTGTCGATTGCTCCGAGCATGACGCCCAAACGGCTTGCCCGTTGTCGGGCAATTGCCGATTGCGGGCCGTCTTCCGCCAGGCTCGTGAAGCTTTCTACGCTTCATTGGATCCCTTGACCATCCAGGACATCTGCCCTTCATCATCCGCGTCGCCGATCAAGTCGCTTCCGTTCCCGACGGTGCGCGATTTTTCCTAGCTTCCCCTCGCCGCTGAATTGATTTCGCTTGCTCTTCGCGGGTGGGCTCCAGGTGAATTTGCAATCTTCTTCTACGAGGCGTAGAAATGAATTATAAATCTTGCATTTCATATGCGAGTTATTTCTACTCCCAAGGAGACCCGATGCTGTCCCCCAAGTCCTTCCCTGTCATTGAGGCCACTTTGCCGATCATCGCAGAGCGCATCTCCAGCATTACCCCGAACTTCTACAACCGCCTGTTCGCAGCCCACCCGGAACTGCTCGACGGAACGTTCTCCCGCTCGAACCAGAAGAACGGCACCCAGCAGCAGGCCTTGGCCGGGTCGATCGCAGTTTTTGCCACCTACCTGGTCAAGCACCCTGGCACGGCTCCTGAAACGATGCTCGCCCGCGTAGCCCACAAGCACACGTCCCTTGGGGTCGCCGAGGAACAATACCCCATCGTCTACAAGCACCTTTTTGATGCCATTGCCGAAGACCTGGGCGACGCGCTGACCCCGGAGATCGCCGACGCCTGGACAGAGGTCTACTGGCTGATGGCCCACGCGCTGATCAAGATCGAGAAGGACCTGTACGCGCAGCAGGCCAATGCCGGGATCTACGCCCCGTGGAAGCTCGTCGAGCGTGCTGAAACCGGCGTTGATTCGGTAATCCTCAGTTTTGAACCGGCTGACGGCACCCCAGTCACCGTGGCCAAGCCGGGCCAGTTCGTTTCGGTGCGCATGCCGATGGCCGACGGTCTGCGACAGGTGCGCCAGTACACCCTGAGCAACGATGTCGAGCATGCCCGCCGCACCATCACCGTGAAGCTGGATGTGAACGGCGAATTCTCCCCGGTAATCCACAACAATCTGGAGATCGGCGGCGTCATTGAGCTATCGAATCCCTACGGCGACCTGGTCATCGACAACGACGGCTCGCCCCTGGTGATCGCCACCGCCGGCATCGGCTGCACTCCTAGCGCCGCCGCATTGCAGACCTTGGCTGTCCACGGCTCCACTCGCAAGATCACCGTGCTGCACGCAGACCAGGAAATCACCACGTGGCCATTGCGCGAGCAGATGCTTGAATCCATCGGCAAGCTGCCAGGAGCCACCCTCAGCACCTGGTTCGAACGCGGGGAATTGCCCGAGGGGCTGAACGCCCAATCCGGCTATATGGACCTCACCGCGGCGCTGTCCGAGGATGCCCAGGTCTATCTTTGCGGTCCCCTGCCATTCATGAACGCCGTGCGCACCCAGGCGCTGGAGGCCGGTATTCCAGCCGAGCGCATCCACTATGAGGTCTTCGGTCCCGACGTGTGGCTCGCCGCCTGATATCAAGGGTGCAAATAAGCGCTGCCGGCGGATTCAGGGAGAATTCGCCGGCAGCGCCTTGTGCCACTACTTTTCGTTATCCGCAGGATCTTCCCGGCGATCGCCTTGCTGCGGCTGCTTCTTCTTGAAATCGAGTTTCGCGGTGAACCTGCCCGGCTTCTTCTGCCCGGCTTCTTCTGCCTCCCCCATCGATTCCTCGGCTGCCTGGCTTTGATCTGCCGGCGCTTCAGCCGGTGTTTCAGCCGGAGCCGGCTTGGCGCCGCGTGCCGGTTTCACCGCCTGCGGGTCAACGAGGATCTGGTGCAGGCCACCATCGGCAATCCACTTGCGCAGCACCGAGTTGAAGAGGATCGGATTCTCGATATTCCACTGGTGATGCATTCCCGGAACCACGCGGGTGATCGCCTGCGGAAGCTTCTCGTGCAATGCCGCGAAGGACTTCTGCACGATTTTCGGCTCTTTGGCGCCCACCAGCGCAAGCACCGGCCCCTGATAGGCTTCGAGGTTCCCAGGCAGTCCGCCAGGATCCAGGTCGTTCATGATGGCGCGCATATTTTCGGGCTTCAGCTTGACCCCGTGTTCGGTGAACAGCTCGCGCTCGTCGTCAACCATGCCGTAGGCCCCGGCTTGGAAACGCCAGTACCATTCGCTGCCGATCAGCTTCAGTTGCATCCTGTGGAAGGCACGGGCTGTGGCGCTGGCCCCGGTCACCGGCGCACCGGTGATCAGCACCGAGTCCACCAGTTCGGGATGCCGTGCAGCCACGTGCAGCGCGATGACTCCACCGAGTGAAATGCCAACCAGGTGCACGCCGCCTTCGGAGACTTCGTCGGCGATCAGCGCCGCTACATCGTCGGCGGCCGATTCCAAGCCCTCCCAGGTTTCCTCGAAGCGAGCCCCGAAGGCCGGTAGGTGCAGGGTCAGGATGTTGAAGTCGCCGAAGGCCAGAACCTGGGGGTCCCAGCTCCAGTTGCCGACGTTGCCTCCGTGCAAGAAGACCAAGGTTGGCGCCTGGCGCTGGCCCTCTGCCGCCCGCCCCGGGTGGACCTCGGGGTAGTCGGTGGCATCACGCGCTGCTCCTTGAGCTGGCTTGGGCCCGGAATCTTTGGCGGAAGTCATGGCAAGTACTCCAATACCGCGTCGAGCCATTCCAGCTCGGCGGCTTGTTGTCGGATCGCATGGTCAAGGGTGGCGGCCATCAAGAAGCTTCGCCGGTCGGCAGCCGCGCGCATATCGATGCCTTCGCGCTGGGAGAGGTAGTCATCGAGGATGAACTGGGTAGCTTCGCGACGCTGCACCAGCAATGCTTCGATATCTTCGCGCTCCAATTCGGCGGCGAAGAACACCTGCCCCATGAAGGGATCACGTTCTGGAGATTGCACGGCTCCTGCCGACAGCCACCCGGTGAGGACTTCGCGTCCCGCGTCGGTGATGTGGTGTTCTTGGCGGTCAGGGTAATTGCTTTGCGCTACGGTGCGCACGGTGGCATAGCCCTTATCAACCAGCTGAGCCAAGGTGCGATAAATCTGTGCCTTGTCCGCATTCCAGAAGTGGTTAATAGAGGAGTCAAAGTGCTTTTTGAGCTCATAGCCAGTCATCGGCGACAAGCACAGCAGCCCAAGAATCAAACGTGCCAAAACCATAGGGTTATCTTTTCACAGTTAGTTGATTTTGCACCCACTTTGGCTCGGTGTGGGAAAACTGTGCCCGGATTGTGACAATTGCGCGCCACGGTTGCTTTTTGCGCAGGCGAAAGGCTCCTCGCCTCTAGAATTCCAGAGGCGAGGAGCCTGTCATCGCTTATTGATCAGCGTTCCAGCCTAGGCGTTCAGGCGCGACTTCAAGCCATCAAGCTCGGCCCGCAGCGAAGCTGGCAGCGCGTCGCCGAAGTTTGCGTACCATTCTTCGATGCCCTCGACCTCGGTGGCCCATTCGTCCTTGTTCACAGCTACGGCAGCCTCGACGTCGGCCGGGGTGAAGCCTTCCAGGCCGGTCAGGTCGATGGACTCGCCGGTTGGCACGTTGCCGATGATGGTTTCCGTGGCATCGGCGGTGCCTTCGATGCGCTCGATAGCCCACTTGAGCACACGCGAGTTATCGCCGAAGCCTGGCCATGCGAAGCCGCCATCGGCGGTGCGGCGGAACCAGTTGACCAGGAAGATCTTCGGCATCTGCTCAGGGTTGAGCTTGGCCGAGATGTTATCCCAGTGGTTCAGGTAGTCACCTGCGTTGTAGCCGATGAATGGCAGCATGGCCATTGGATCGCGGCGGATCACGCCGGTGGCGCCTGCGGCTGCCGCGGTGGTTTCCGAGGACAGGGTGGAGCCCATGAAGATGCCGTTGGTCCAGCTGCGCGCTTCGGTCACCAATGGGATGGTGGTCTTGCGGCGGCCGCCGAAGAGGATCGCGTCAATCTTCACGCCATTTGGCGAGTAGTAGTCTTCCGAGAGCATGTCGACCTGCGAGATCGGGGTGCAGAAGCGCGAGTTAGGGTGCGCTGCCGGGCGTCCGGACTCCGGGGTCCAGTCATTGCCCAACCAGTCGGTCAGGTGTGCTGGAGTCTCGTCGGTCATGCCTTCCCACCACACGCCGCCTTCATCGGTGAGGGCCACATTGGTGAAAATGTTGTTGCCCTTGGCAATAGCGCGCATGGCGTTCGGGTTGGTGGACCAGCCGGTGCCTGGCGCTACGCCGAACAGTCCGTATTCCGGGTTCACGCCGCGCAGTTCGCCGTCCTTGCCGATGCGCATCCAGTTGATGTCATCGCCCAGGGTCTCTGCCTTCCATCCTTCGATGGTTGGATCCAGCAAAGCGAGGTTGGTCTTGCCGCAGGCCGATGGGAAGGCAGCTGCGATGTGGTAGGCCTTGTTCTGCGGGCTGGTCAGCTTCAGAATCAGCATGTGCTCTGCAAGCCAGCCCTCATCGCGGGCCATGGCTGAGGCAATGCGCAGTGAGTAGCACTTCTTGCCCAGCAACGCGTTGCCGCCGTAGCCCGAACCGAAGGACATGATGGAGCGCTCTTCCGGGAAGTGCACAATCCACTTGTTCTCGTTGCATGGCCACGCAACGTCTTCCTGGCCTGGCTTCAATGGTGCGCCGACCGAGTGCAATGCCGGTACGAAGAAGGCATTCTCCGCTTCCATCTTGCGCAAGACTTCAGTTCCGATCTTGGCCATGATGCGCATGGAAGCCACGACGTAGGCGGAGTCGGTGATTTCTACGCCGTAGGCAGGAGTTTCTGCATCCAGCGGCCCCATGACGAAAGGAATAACGTACATGGTGCGTCCGCGCATCGACCCGTCAAACAGGCCATTGAGCATGGACTTCATCTTCTCCGGGTCTTCCCAGTTATTGGTGAAGCCAGCGTCTTCCTTCTTCTTGGAGCAGATGAAGGTGCGCTCTTCTACTCGCGCAACGTCCTTGGGATCCGAGAATCCGGCGTAGGAGTTAGGGAAATTTGGATCGGTCAGCTTAACCAGGGTTCCAGCCTCGACCAGCTCTGCGGTCAGTCGATCGGCTTCTTCAGCTGATCCGTCTACCCAATAAACACGATCCGGCTTCGTCAGGGCGGCCACTTCTTCAACCCAGCTTGCCAACGCCTTGTGCGAAGTGGCGGCTGCGTCGATAACGGTCTGATCCGAGCTCGTGCTCATTATTTGTTCCCTCCATTGGGCTCAACTAGCAATGAATCAAGGCTATGGGGAGCATGCGGAGCCGACCGTGTGATTGAGACCTCAGAATTCTCACGCGCGTTAATTCAAAAGTAGAAAATTCCCGAAATACCGGGGAAGAGGAAAGCACAAGGTGTAAAAATATGTGACGAAGGTCACGTAGACCGGTACCCTTTCACCTGCTTCATATATCCTTTTGTTCACCTCGGCACAGTAGCTTTGCCCGCCAATTTGTACATGCCGAAAACGACCTGTATAGTAATTCGAGGTTCGTGAGAACGAATCTACAACAGAATATGCGCCCATAGCTCAGCTGGATAGAGCGTCTGTCTACGGAACAGAAGGTCAGGGGTTCGAATCCCTTTGGGCGCACAAATTGAAAATTCCCACTCAACCGAGTGGGAATTTTTTGTTCCCACGGAGAAGTTGATGCGCCAGCTCACCCTTGATTCGCAAACCGCCCTTCGAATGCTCAAAGTCAGCGACGCCTCGCAGGTTGCCCAGGCTTACCTGCGCAACAGAGAGCACCTGCGCGAATGGGAACCAGAGCGCGCAGACGAATATTTCACCGAAGCTTGGCAGGCCGAGAATATTTCACAAGTCCTCGATGCACATCAAAATGGACTGGCCTACCCCTATGGACTCTTCCGAGGCGATGCGCTGGTCGGCCGTTTTAATATCGCTTCAGTCGTCCGCGGTCCTTTCCAGAGCGGCAGCCTCGGCTACTGGGTCGATCACAACTTCACCGGCCAGGGCCTCGCCTCGCGCGCCGTGGCCGCGCTGCGCACCGAAGCCACCGATTCCCTTGGCTTGCACCGGCTAGAAGCCAGCACCCTCTTGCACAATCACGCTTCACAACAAGTGCTCCTCAAAAATGGCTTTGGCAAAATCGGCATGGCACCGAATTACCTGAAAATCGCTGGCAGATGGCAAGACCACAACCTCTATCAGGCGATACTCCACAACCGAGCCTGATTTCCCTTGCACAGGACCTGGATTCTGTGGCAATCAAGCCATTCAATGCGGTCTCCACTAGATATTTTGTGAATCACGGCACTTTTGCCCATTTCGGTTTTTTCTCCGCCTCAAACTCGTGTACAGTTATTCAAGTCGTCAGGACGACAACAAATAAATATGCGCCCATAGCTCAGCTGGATAGAGCGTCTGTCTACGGAACAGAAGGTCAGGGGTTCGAATCCCTTTGGGCGCACAAATTGAAAATTCCCACTCAACTGAGTGGGAATTTTTTTATGTTCTTACCGGAATTCGACCTGCCAGCTAGTGGGAATCACGCAGCACAAGTTTGGTGTCCATGATGCTCCACTCGGGCACCTGCTCGCCCTGGATCCTCTTGATCAGCAATTCAGCCATGATCTCGCCCTGGCGTTCAGGGAACTGCGCAATCGTGGTCAGGGGCGGGGTGGAACTGCGCGCAAACGAGTCGTCGTCCACCGCAGTCACCGATACATCCGCGGGCACTTTGAATCCTGCTTCGGCCAGCGCCTGCAATGCTCCGAAACCCATCTGCGCACTGGCGGCAAACAAGCCATCAAAATCGGCCTTGCTTTCAATCAGCTGCTGCATGATCTGGTGTCCGCTGGCGGGTGTGAAATCACCAATCCTTATGACAGCCGGTTCTAGTCCGGCGTTGTGGACGGCCTGCCGGAATCCGGTCAAGCGGTCCAAACCGGCGCCCATGTCCTGCGGCCCGGCGATCATCGCCAACCTGGTGCGCCCCTGGGCAATGATGACTTCCGTTGCTTGGCGGGCGGCGGCAATATTGTCGATGTCTACTACGTAGATTTCATTCTGGTCGGTGCTCATGGTGCGTCCGCCGTAAACCAGCGGCAGCAGGGAGCCCAGGTCCGCATAAGAGCGGTCCGCCGCATGATGCGACAGCACCAAAGCGCCATCAACGTTTCCGCCTTGAAGATAGCGGGTGGTTTTTGCTGGATCCGATTCGGTCGAAAGCAACAGGGTCAGCATGAATTCGGTGCCCGCCACATATTGAGCGGCCCCCTGAACCACCTTGGCAAAATAGGGATCGGCGAAGAACTTCGCCGTATTTTCGGGAACCACGAGCGCAATCGAGTTGGTCCTCCCCTGGGCCAGCGAACGAGCTGCCCGGTTGGGGACATAGTTCAGGTCCCGGATCGCCTGTTCAACAGCCTTCCTGGCATCAGCCTTCACCCGGTCCGAACCGTTGACCACACGAGATACCGTGGCGCGCGAAACCCCGGCTCGCTCTGCGACCAATTCCAGTGTTGCCTGCGGCTTGCGTGGTTCTTGCATGCTCATTCCTGTGCGCCTGGCTCCGGGTAGTTTGCTGGCCACCCAAGCATGCAAGATGGTCCGCAACGCCCCTAGCCGGGGCCGCGGACCATCTTGCTCAGGTGTTATGCCATTGTACGATTAGCGGCAATCAGTCTTGCGTAGGCCCGACCGCTATTCTTGATGATTCGTTCCTGGCTCTGATAATCGACATAGATGATGCCGAAGCGCTTGTCATAGCCCCAGGCCCACTCGAAGTTATCCAGCAATGACCAAACGAAATAGCCACGGACATCTACGCCGTCCTCGATGGAACGGGCAACTTCATCCAGATGGTTCAAGATGTATTCGCTGCGCTCGTGGTCCTCGACGGTACCTGCTTCGCTCACCTCATCGGTGTACGAGGCACCGTTTTCGGTGATGTAGAGCGCCGGCAGGTTCTCGTAGTCCTGCCGCAAACGGTTAAGCAGAACCCGCAATCCCTGCGGGTTCACTTCCCACCCCATGGCGGTGCGAGGCAAGTCGCGAGCCGGGAAGGTCACGTACTCGCTGCCCACGAATGGAGAAGACTTGGCAGAATCCGTGGGAACCACCGCAGCTGGCTGTCCTTCTGGAAGCGGGTGGCCGGACACATTGTCATCGTGGTAGTGGTTGACGCCAAGGAAATTGATGGGCTGGTGGATGATTTCCAGATCCCCGGGATGAATCACGCCTGACAGCCCCAGGTGGCCGACATCCTCCAAGAGGTCTTCCGGGTAGGAGCCCTTCAGGATCGGATCCAGATACATCCGGTTCCACAACGCATCGATGCGGCGGGATGCTTCAAGGTCCACCGGATCGGCAGGGTCATTGGGCACGGCATTGGTCAGATTCAAGGTGATGCCAAGTTCTTGCGCACCCAATTCGCGCAGCCGCCGGGTGGCAAGCCCGTGGGCCAGATGCTGATGATGCATGGCGGCCAGCGCGGCCTCAGGTTCTTGGCGTCCCGGCGCATGCTCGCCGGCGGCATAGCCGATCAGCGACGAGCACAGCGGCTCGTTGAAGGTGGTCCAGTGCTGCACGCGGTCGCCGAGATTGCCGTAGACTGCCTCGGCGTACTCGACAAATTGGTAGGCAGTATCGCGGTTGGCCCAGCCACCGCGTTCTTCCAGTGCCTGGGGCAGGTCCCAGTGGTAGAGGGTCAGCCATGGCAGGATGCCGTTCTCCAGCAGCTCGTCAACGAGGCGTGAATAAAAATCCAGCCCCTGCTCATTGACCGCGCGGCCGCCGGGCACCACCCGGGCCCAGCTGGTGGAGAAACGATAGGAATCCAACCCCAGTTCCCGCATCAGCCCTACGTCTTCGCGGTAGCGATGATAGTGGTCTACCGCCACCTCGAGGTTTTCTCCCCCGGCGATGGCTCCTTCCTTGCGGGCAAAGACGTCCCAGACGGAGTCTTCCTTGCCATATGAATGGCCTGCGCCTTCAATTTGAGCCGCCGCGGTGGCCGAGCCGAAGAGGAAGTGCTTGGGCCACGAAAATTCTTGGGATAGGTGATGAGTCATTAGCCCTTTACAGCTCCTGCCATAATTCCGGATACAAGTTGTTTTCCTGCCACGACGAAGAGCAACAGCAGGGGAATCGTGGCCATTAGCGCGCCAGTCATCACGATAGTGTAGTCGACATATCGGGCAGATTGCAGCTGGCTCAGGGCCACCTGCAGGGTGGGTGTTTGCGGGGCCACGAGCATCGGCCACAGGTAGTCGGTCCACGCGGTCATGAAGGTGAACAGCGACAGGATCGCCATGGCCGGACGGGCCGCCGGCACGCCAACATGCCAGAAGGTGCCAATCATCGACGCTCCGTCAACGCGGGCAGCTTCAATCAGTTCGTCCGGGATGTTGTCCACCAGATACTGGCGCATGAAGAAGACTCCAAAGGCGGTGACCAGGGTCGGGATCATGATCGCTCCGAGGGAGCCAGTCCAGCCTAGCTGCTTCATCATCATGAACATAGGGATGATGCCCAGCTGGGTTGGCACCGCCAATGTGGCGATCACGAAGATCAGCAGTCCCTGGCGCCCGCGGAAGCGCAGCTTGGCAAAAGCATAGCCCGCCAAGGTGGAGAAGCTGACAACCGAGAAGGTGATCACCGAGGAGACGACCAGGCTGTTGCACAGCGCCGCCCAGAAGTCGACCGAATCGAATACCTCGGCCACGTTGACCCAAAATTGCCCGCCGGGCAACAGCGGCGGCCAGGCCGAGGAGAAGACGGCACCGGTGGAGGAACCAATGACGAAGGAATACCACAGCGGGTAGGTGCTGCCGATGAGGAACGCCAGCAGGATGCCGTAGGTGAGGAATCCGGGGCGCCGGTCGGCGGAAAAGTTCTTTCCTCGACCCGGGCGCACGACTTTGGGCACCGAGGCCCGTTGCACGGTGGCGTTACTCATCTTTGGCACTTCCTGTCTGCAAGCTGGCGAAGCGATTCCTGGCACGTTTGGCGGAGCGGTTGACTGCTCGGCGATGTTTCTTCTGCTCCGATGACGAGGCGATGGTGCCGGAGATCAAGAAGTTGATCACGCCAATGACGATGATGATCAGGAACAGGATCCAGGCCACGGCCGAGGCACGGCCGAAGTCTCCGCGGTTGAAGGCCAGGTCCCACAGGTAGAGCACGGTGGTTTGGTATTGCCGATCTGGCCCGCCAGGGACCGAGCTGCTGGGGTTGAAGAGCTTTGGCTCGGTGAAGATCTGCAGGCCGCCGATGGTCGCAGTGATGATCACGAAGATCATCGTGGGGCGGATGCTGGGCAGCGTGATGGAGAAGAAGCGGCGAATCGCCCCGGCCCCGTCAATGGATGCCGATTCATGCAGTTCACGCGGCACCGCCTGCATGGCTGCGAGCAGGATCAGCGCGTTGTAGCCGGTCCAGCGCCAGTTCACCATGGTTGCGATGGCCATATGCGAGGGGAACACCTCGGTCTTCCAGGCGATCGCATCCAGGTTCAGGGCACCGAGCAGGTTGTTGATCAGGCCATACTTCTCGTCGAAAGCGGTGGAGAAGATCAGCGTCACCGCCACCGGTGTGACCACATAGGGCACCAGCACGCTCATCCGCCAGAAGGTCTTGGCGCGAATGTTCTGGTCGAGCATCGCGGCGATGAACGTGGCAACCACCAGCTGCGGGATGGCCGAGAGCAGGAAGATGCTGAAGGTGTTAAACAGCGAGTTCCAAAACAGCGGGGACGCCAGCTCGGCTTTGTAGTTATCCAGGCCCACCCAGTCGCCAGCTCCGCCCAGCAGGTCCCAGTCGTTGATCGACACCACAAAGGTATAGATCAGCGGGAAGAGCCCGACCAGTGCAAAGAGGATGAAAAAGGGCGAGATATAAAGATACGGCGAGTATTTAAAGTCCAGCCGCCCGCGCAGGTGCCGTCGGCGCATGGCGCGTTCGGCCTTGGATTCCTCCAGTATTTCGGCGGTGGGAGTGCTTGGTTTTTCGGCCGCGGGTTTCGGCCGTGACATAGGTGTCGTGGTGCTCATCAGTGTCATCTTTTCTACTGCAGTTGCGTTGTGCGGGGCCAGGCCCGTGGTTGCTGCCCAGCCCCGCACCATGCGGTGGTGGCTATCGGATTACTTGATGTCCAGTTCCTGCAGCGTTGACAGGGCGCTGTTCCAGGCGGCATCGCCGTCGGTGCCCTGATCGATGGCGATGGTTGCTGGCCCGAAGACCTGCTCCTGGATTACCGAATCCTCGGCACCCTTGAACTGGGCCTTCACACCTTCGGCACGGTGGCCGAGGATTTCGCCGATGGGTGCGCCGTTGAAGAACTTGGTCAGCTCGTTCTCGCCGGTGACGGCCTTGGACTTCTGGGCTTCAAGGTTGCTCGGGAAGGCTCCCGCTTCTTCGAAGGAAGTGGCCTGGGAGGTAGCGCTGGTCAGGTACTGGGCCAGCTTTGCTGCTTCGGCAGGATGCTTGGAGGTGCTCGGCACGGTCAAGAATGCGCCACCCCAGTTAGCCGGGCCGCCCGGGAAGACATCGGCAAAGTCCCAACCGTCCTTCGCCTCGCCACCAGCGCCTTGGACTTGGCCCTTTACATTGCCCAGCATCCAGCCTGGGCACGGCATCACGGCGAAGGAGCCATCAACGAAGGCCTGGCCCTTGCCCCAGTCCCACTGGGTCTGCCCTGAAGACAGTCCCTTGGACGCCGCAGCGGACAGCTGGTCCCAGCGCTGGCGGAGTTCGGTGTTCGAGCCGATGTTCAAGGTGCCGTCGGCCTTGTAGTAGCCTTCATCGAGCTGGTTGACCATGGCATTCCAGACGAAACCGGACTGGTCATAGAAGGCCTTGCCGGATTTCTTCACATAGTCCTCGCCGACAGAGAAGAAATCCTCCCAGGTGGCGTCGCCGCCGCCGAAGAGTTCGGCCACCTTGTCGCGATCGCTGGGCAGGCCGGCATCCTTGAAAAGCTTGCTGTTGAAGCACAGGCCCATGGGGCCGATGTCGGTGCCGTAGCCGATGGTTCGCCCGTCGGCATCGGTGGCCTGCTTGACCTTCCAGTCCACCCAGTCGCCCGAGATTTCGCCCGCGCCATATTCATTTAGGTCGGTGAAGCTGTCGGAGACGGTCATGACCTGGCCGAGCCAGCCTTCTTCCACGGCCTGGACATCCGGCAGGCCCGCACCTGCGGCCTGCTTGGTCTTCCAGTCGGTCAGCGCGTTGCCGCCGGTGTCAATATTGGTGGCTTCGATGGTGACACCCGGGTTCTCTTGTTCATACTTCTTGTACAGGGGATCCAGCCCCTGGGTGCCAAAGGTGGTGACCGCCAGGGTCACGGGATTCTCGGCCGAGGCTGGCTGGGCGGCATCTTTGCTTTCGCCCGATGCGCAGCCTGCGGCAAGCAGTGCAATGCTTGAGGCCAGAACTGCTGCCTTGGCAAGCCGGGATGTTCGCGAGGGGTTCACGGTGACTCCATTCAAGTTCGGTTCGTGCGAGTTGGTGGGTCCAGCATCTTTTGAGAGCGCTCTCAAAATTGGGCAAAAACAATAGGGCTCATCCCTGAACCTTGCTGGCCGTGGCAATGAAAGCGGATCTGCCTGGTTATTTTGTGAGCGCTCTCACAAAACTCCTTCACCAATTCTCCACGATGGAACTTTCTTGTCAACCCCTGAGGGAAAATCGGCCGGGCACCCTTCAAGCTGAAGGCGCCCGGCCGATAGAACTGGCTGAATCTAGCCCTTTTTGGCCAGTTCCAGCCCTACAAGCACCGGGTCGTGATCCGATGAGCGGTACTGGTTCTGGCTAAACAGGTTGGTGATGTTGTAGTTGTAGCGGCTGTATTCATAGCCCACGGATTCGATGGCGTTGATATTCCAGATATCCTGCCCGGTCACCTTGGCGGCCAATTCTGGCGAGGCCAGAATATGGTCCAGGGAACCGCTCAATCCGCCATAGATGTAGCTCTGCGAATCCGCCGAGGCGCCCAGGTCAACGTAGCCCGCATCGGCGAGCACCCGGATTGGATCCTCGGCGGCGTAGGAGTTGAAGTCGCCAGCCAGCAGCACCTTGCGGGTATTGCGCGACTGCTTGAGCTGATCGGCAAAGCCAACCAGGGCCTTGGCCTGCTCAACGCGGTCGGCATTCCAGGCTCCCTGGCCGTCGCCGGAGTCGGCATTGCCCGAACCGTCATCGGGGTTGGATCCCTTGGACTTGAAGTGGTTGGCCACCACGACAAAACGGGTGTTCTGGTTGCCGCCGACCTTCTGGAAAGCCTGGCCCAGTGGATCGCGGGCATTGCCAAAGGCCTCGTCGTCGAGGATGACCGATTCGTCAATCGGCTTCACCGTCTTGGCGCGGTAGATGATCGCGGTGCGAATCACATCTTCGTCAGCCGGAATAGCCGCCGGGCTTGGCACGTAGCTCCAGATCTTCTGGCCGGCAGCCGAGTTCAGCTGCTCCACGAGGTGGGCGAGGGCGGCATCGCGGTCCTGTCCGAAGCGGGCCGAGTTTTCGATCTCTTCAAGCACCACCACATCGGCGGTGAACTTGCCCAGCGCCGCAACAATCTTGGATTGCTGGCGCGCGAAGCTCTCCTCGTTGGCAGCTCCGCGGGCATCACAGCCCTGCCGCACGGTCAGCGGGTTTCCCTCGCGGTCCCGGTAATAGCTGCAGCCTTCGAGCTCTTCGCCGGTGGTGGTGAAGTAGTTCAGCACGTTGAAGCTGCCGACACTCACATTGCCGCCCACTTCTTGCGGTGCTTCGTTGTCGATCTGCTCAAATGCCAGCGCAATATCCGCATCGTCGGCGCCGGTCACCTGGCCCTGGGGCTGCAGCCGCCACAAATCGTAGCGGTAGTCCAGGATCATCGGCCCGGTGAAGGCGGCGTTGGCGCCAACGCTGACCCGCTGTTCGGCGTCAATGTAGGGCAGGGCCACCGTGGTGTTCTTGGCGGTGCTGAAGTTCAGCGTGGCGCCGTCGTCAACCACGATGGAGCGCTGCGCATTTTCTTCGGCGAGCGCGGCAGCCTGGCCACTGCCCGGGGCAAAAACATCGGTGGGCTGGCGGAGCAATTTTTCACCTGGCAGGATCGAGCTGGTTCCCATGGCCAGGCTCAGTTCGCCGTACTGGTTCAGCGAGTAATTATCCGAGACGGTGAACTCGCCCTGTGGTTCTACGAGCATGGATTCGATCTGCTCGCGCCCGGCCTCGTCGCTGGGCAGGGAGATGGCCAGCGGCTTGATGGCTTCGGCTGCTTCCTCCAGACCCTGGACGCTTTCGGCTTTGATCTGGGTGAGCCCGTAGTACTCGCTGACGGTCCCGGAGACCTGCAGGTGATCCCCCACCTGCACGGAGGACACCTCGTCGGGAGCGTAAACGAATACCGCCGGGCTGCCGCCGGTTGGCAGCTGGGCCCCGGTGCCGGCGCTCTGCAGGTAAAAACCGCGGATCCCGCCCTCGGCGTAGGCGCCGGTGACCACCCCGCGCACGGTGGCTTTCTGGCCAGCCAGCGGAGAGCTGTCGCCGGTGCCCTGCACCTGCTCGATCGGGGTGATCTCGATGGTGTCGGCCTGGGCTGCGCTGAAGCTGGTTGCGGCAACCGCCCCTGACAGCAATACTGCTGCAATGCGCGTAGTTCGTCTTTTGCTCATGATGTCCCTCAGTTGATGATCAATGGTGTCCAGGCCTGAAGATAATCAAAGTCCGGTGAACGACTCATGAATTTCACCCGGTCTTTGCGAGGCCTATCCAAGAACCATCCAAAAGCATCAAGCGGTTTACGTCCAGAGGTGATTAAAGGAATATTCGCACTAATTGAACTGACCGGTCAGTTCAATTAGTCTATAACTGTGCTTATCGCAGATTCAGTCACCGTCAACGGACGCCACGACCAGCTGGTTCCGCCTACCTCGCTGCAGGTCATGCCCGGCGAGGTCCACCTCGTGGTTGCCGACCCGCAAATTTCGCGCACCGCACTGGCCCTCGCGCTCAGCGGACGGATGAAGCCCACCACCGGCGCGGTGTCCTGGGGCCACGCCGACTCGCTGAAAACCCTGCGCCAGCACACCGCCCTGCTCGATTCCCCCGAGGTCAACGAGCCTGAATCCCATATGAAGGTCCGCGATGTCATCGGCGAGGATCTGGCCTTGATCCCCGGCCCGATCTGGCGCAAGCCTCGGCCCAAGAAGTGGATGGAACAGCACGGATTCAGTGATGTTTCCACGCAGTGGGCCGATGCCATCGACCCGGCCCGGCGCCTTGAACTGCTGCTGCTGCTGGCCGCCGAGAACCCGAAAATCCAATTGCTGGTCCTCGACTCCCCGGACCGCCACGACATGCACGACGAGATGTGGCTGGGCCTGCTGCTGGACTTTGCCGAATCGCACCGCGAATTCGCGGTGGTCGCCATAGTCGCCAACGTCCCCTACGACTGGGATGGGCCGATCAGCCACCTGGGCTCCAGCAGGCAGGAACCCCTTGAAATTCCTACGCCGGAAACCGGCCTGCTCGATACGGCACTGCTGATCGAAGAGGTGCCGGAGGAAGAAGAGCCGGCAGCCGAAGAATTTGTGCAGGAAGAACTGGATCTGGATCTTCCCGAACCAGCCAGCGAAGCGAAGGACAACTAATGACGACGTTGCAGCTCGCGCTCTCCGAACTCAAGCGCATGACCCGCGGCACCCTGCCAAAGCTGGCGCTGATCGCCCTGACCTGTGTACCGCTGCTCTACGGAGCCCTCTACCTCTATGCCAACTGGAACCCGCAGGGAAACCTCGACAAGGTCACCGCGGCCGTGGTCAACCTCGATGACGGCGCCAAAAAGGACGGCGAGTTCACCCGCGTCGGCGATGACGTGGTGGAGAACCTCGAAGAGGACGGCACCTTCAGCTGGGCCCACCTCGACACCCGGAAAGATGCCGAAGACGCGGTAGCCAGCGGCGAATACGCATTCGCCCTGGTGCTGCCCGATGACTTCTCGGCGGCGCTGGTCTCCCCCGGCGACTTCAAGGATGCCGACAAGGCCGACCTTGAGCTGTTGACCAACGATGCGAACAACTTCATGGTCTCCAATTTTGCCCGCACCCTCGCCGGCGAGGTGCGCACCTCGGTCTCCGAAGAGGTCGGCACGGAAACCGCCTCGGCAATGATCGCCGGCTTTGTGGACATCCACAGCTCCATGGGCGAAGCCGCCGACGGCGCGAAGAAGCTCTACGACGGAACCCTGAGCCTCGGCGACGGCGTGCTCACCCTGGCTGACGGGACGACCAAGCTGGTCGACGGCAGCAGCGAGCTCTCCGAGGGCAGCGTGAAGCTCAAGGACGGCACCTCCCAGCTTTCGGGAGGACTGCAGGACTTGCTGGCCGGACAGAAAAAGCTGAGCAATGGGACCAGCGATTTGGCCGACGGCACCGGTGAATTGGCCACCGGCGCGGACAAGCTGAGCAAGGGGCTGCACACCATGCAGGCCAAGACCACGTCCCTTCCGGACTCGGTCAGCCAGCTCAACGACGGCGCCCAGAGCGCCAAGGGCGCTGCCGATCAGCTGGCCACCGGCTCGCGCCAGGTAGCCGACGGCAACCAGCAGCTGGCCACCACCGCCGATGAAGCCATCTCGGTGATCAACCAGCTGCAGGCCGACACCGACAAGCGGCTGGAAAACGTCAAAACCGACGCCCAGGCGCAGCTGGATCAGCTGGTCGCCGAGGGGACGCTGAGCGCCGAACAGGCCAAGACCATCAAGTCCACGATCAGCCAGAGCGTCGAGGACTCCTCCTTGCCCAACGCCCTGGAATCCAAGGTGGACCAGGTGAACAGCGGCTTGTCGTCAATGCAATCGAAATTGCACACTCTTGCCGATGGCTCCGAAAAGGTCGCCGACGGCAACCAGCAGCTGGCCACCGGCCTGGGCACTCTGGCCAAGGGCACCAAGAAGCTGGACGCCGCAGTGCCAAGCCTGGTGGATGGCATTTCCAGCGCCGCCGACGGCTCGGCAGCACTGGCCACCGGAGCCCACAGCGCCAACGACGGAGCCAAGAAACTGGCCGACGGGCAAAAATCGGCGCTGTCCGGAACCTCCCAGGCTGCCAACGGCGCCAAAGCCCTCGATGAAGGCGCCGGAACCCTGGTGCAGGGAACCGATGCGCTGCACGGCGGACTGGTCAAGCTCTCCGACGGCGTCGGCGACCTGTCCAAGGGTGCCGGACAGCTCGAGGACGGGTCCTCGCAGCTGTCCAGCGGCCTGGATGACGGGGTCAAGCAGGTCCCGAACCCGGATCAGAAGACCAGCGACCAGCTGGCCGACGTCATCGGCTCCCCGGTGGCGCTGGATAACGTCAAGCAGGCCGAAGCCCAGTCCTATGGCGCCGGCTTGGCCCCCTTCTTCATGACCCTGGCAACCTACATCGGCGTTTTGGTCCTCACCCAGGTCATGCGCCCGATCACCAAGCGCGCGCTGCTCTCCAATGGAAGCAACTGGAAGATCTCGATCGGCGGATGGCTGCCCTTCGCCGCCATCGCGGTGGTGCAAACCAGCCTGCTCTACGCGGCCGTGCACTTCGGCCTGGGCCTGACCACGGCCCACCCATGGATGGCATGGCTCCTGCTGGTCTGCGCCGCCCTGTGCTTCAGCGCCCTGATCCAGGGGTTCTTCGCCCTGCTGGGCACCGCAGGAAAGTTCCTGGTGCTGGTGCTCATGGTCCTGCAGCTGATCACTGCCGGCGGCACCTTCCCCTGGGAGACCCTGCCGGAGCCGTTGCAGTTCCTGCACCAGATCCTGCCGATGGGCAACGTGGTGATCGGCATGCGCCACCTGGTGTACGGGGCCGATCTGAGCGTGCTTTCCACCGTGCTCGGCTCGCTTCTGGCCTACACCGCCTTGGGCTTGCTGCTGAGCATGCTCGCGGTGCGGAAGAACAAGACCTGGACCCTGAAGGTCCTGCAACCGGAGCTCAAGGAATGACCACCCCAGCCAGCCAACGCCGCCGCGTGCGCGCCACCGATTCCAAGGAACGGATTTTCGAGGCCGCCATGACCTTGCTGGGTACCCGCGCGCCGGAGGCCGTCTCGGTGGACCAGATCGCCGCGTCCGCCGGGGTGTCCAAGGGCACCGTCTACTACAACTTCGGGTCCAAGGACGAGCTGATCAGCCAGATCCTCGACTTTGGCGCGCAGAAGCTGATGGACGAGCTGAACCGCGCAGCCGCCGGGCCGCAGCCCTACCTGGCGCTGAAGCACATGGTGGAATTCGCCATGGACTTCGTGGCCAGCTACCCGGCCTTTGTCCAACTGTGGATGCAGGAGCAATTGCGCGCCGATGACAATAGCGACTTCAGCACCACGACGCTGCACCGCCAGGTCACCGATGTGCTGCTCCAGGTCCTTGAACGCCTGGTCCGGCTCGACGAGGCTGAAAAATTCCCGGTGGCCACCACCATCTTTGGCGCCGCACTGTTCACCGCCCGGATGCGGGCCACCGGCCGCGCGGATTTGGCGCGCGATCAGGTCATCAGCGCCGTCATGCTCACGGTTGATGGGCTGCTGGCCACCCGTCCGCACGCCACGAGCTAGTCGGTTCAATCCCCGGCAGCTGCCCGGAGTAGATCACCACTCCCGGGTAGCGCTCCAGCCGCTCCAGCACCTGGGCATAGCCCTGTGCCGGCAGCCGGGTGGCCAGCTCATCGAGCACCAGCACCGGCGGTTCGCGCAGCAGGGCGCGGGCCACCAGCAGCGCCGCCTGCTGGCCGCGTCCCAACGGTTCCCCGCCTCGGCGCAGCCTGGTCTCCTCCGCCTGCGGCAGCGCTGCCAGATCCAGCCCGCACTGCGCGGCCAGCGCCAGCGCCTTGCCCATCGAGGCTCCGGGGTGGCGGTAGCGCAGGGCCCGCCCCAGGCTGCCGCGTTCTGGCACCATCGATTCCAGCGCCGCACCTACCAGCTTGCGCCGGGAGGCCTCAGGCAGATCCTCGCTGCGCCCTTCTGCGATCCACACGCCTGCTTGGCTCTCGCCGCACTGGCCGTAGCTTCCGGTGGCGATGGCCGCCAACAGCCTGGAGCACTGCTCGTCGGTCCCCAGCACCTCAATGCGTTCGCCCGGCTGGGCGAGCAGCACCGGAAAGCGGTCCGGATCCTGCGCCGGCGGATGGATCCGCACCGCCGAAGGCTGGCCCAACAGCTCCCTGGCCTCCCGGGTACTGGCCTGCCGCGCGTCGCTGCCTCGCCATTGCTCTTCCTGGGCCAGCAACGGGGCCAGGATCCGGCGCCCGGCCTTGTAGTTCTGCCGGTATTCCACCGCCTTGCCCCATTCGCCCAGGCTCCCGGCGCAAATCCCCATCAGCGTCAGCGCCGTAGCCACTGCGGAGCCAGGCAGGCCTGCCGCCGCGCAGACGCCGACCACCAGCGCGGTGCCCAGCAGCGGCACGGCCAATGCCGAGCC
This sequence comes from Glutamicibacter sp. GQ173, assembly GCF_059759215.1. Lineage (NCBI taxonomy): Bacteria > Bacillati > Actinomycetota > Actinomycetes > Micrococcales > Micrococcaceae > Glutamicibacter > Glutamicibacter sp. GQ173. The sequence continues at coordinate 291,091 of NZ_JCAXDT010000004.1, read as the reverse complement.
GCGCAGGGCGGCGGCATAGCGGGCCCGCTGCACCGACGCGTCGATCACCTTCTGCGCAGAACCCTGCACCCGCGCCACTTCACGGTCGATCCCTCCCCCGGCGGCGATCGCGGTTCGCGCGGCCACGGTGTCGGAGATCCGGGCCGCCAAATTCCCGCGATGCCGGCGCAGGCTCCTGGCGCTGGAAAAAGTCCCGCCGGCCAGGCCCGCCAATAGCGCCGCCTCGAGCAATAGAGTCAGCCCCAAGCTCGCGGCCAGCAGGGGATGCAAGAGCCACAACCCGGCACCGCTGACCAGCAGCAACGGCAGTCCCGCCACCAGCGGCACCAGGCCCTGCACAATCCAGTTGCGGATCGAGGACAGGTCATTGGTGGAGCGGGCGATGGTGATCCCGGCCGAAGGACCGCGCGCGCTGCGCAGCGCGTGGGCGATCAGCCCGCGCCGCAATTGCGCCACATAGTGCTGCCCGAGTTTCTCGGCGAGTACCCGTTCCAGGTACTTCGCCGCAAAAAACCCCATCACCAGCCCAATCACGGCGCAGAGCGCAGGGGTTGCATAACCAGCGTGAAGTTGCCCGATCAGCCAGCCAATGGCGATCGAGAGCAGGCCGGCGAGAATGCCCAAGCCCAACAGCCCCGCCAGCAGCCTGCGCCGCCCTGGCGCAACCAGCCGGGGCAAGTGGTTCCCGGTTGCCAATGGCTGCACTACTTGGCACGCAGCAGGCTGGCGGCTACCTCGGCCTGGCACAGCTCAAAGGTGCCGATTACCGGGGTGGACAGCTGGCTCTGGGCTTCCTGCGCGGCCAGCGGCGAAGCGGTCAGCACCCCGCTGACCGCAGCCAGATCGAGCCCGGCTTCCAGCAAAATGCGCTCCCCGGCCTGCGCCCCGAGCGCGTCCTGGGCGCTGAACAGCACCCGGTCCACATGTTCGGCAAAAATCGGGTCGGCCAGCAATCGGGAGGTTTCCCCCTGGAACAGCCCGTCGGCGATCTCGATGATCACCGCATCGGCTCCGCTGGCGCACTGCTCCCGGATCATCGCCACGAGCAGCGAGCGCACCGTCTCATAGTCCAGCCGGTAGGTGGTCGGGTAGCCGAAGTCGGTGAAGTCGCACACGCTGAACGCTCCGGCATCGATGAACAGGTTCGGGTCATTGCCGGCCCCGGTGCCGGTCGCCTTGCCCGCGGCCACGCTCATCCCGGCGTTGACCAGCCCATTGACCAGGCACCCCAAGGTGGTGGACTTCCCGGAGTTCATCGAGGTGCCCAGCACCGCGATGACCGGCGGGCGCACAGCGCCGGTGTTCGCTGCGCGGGGCGAATCGTTGTTGATGTCCAGCGGCGCGAAGTCCAGGAGATTCACCACCTTGCCGTGGCGCAACAGCAGGCCCACCGGCTCCAGCTGCGTGGCCTGGTCGATGGACGCGTGCTGCTCGATCACTTCGCTGGCCACGCCGCCTCCCGCCACCAGCTGGCAGGGCCCCAGGTCCTGGGGAACGTGCGCCAGGAACTGGTCCGGCGCGTAGCGGTGGCCGTAGGCCACCATGATTTCCTGGCCAGCAAAAATCAGCTGGCGGCGCGAGGCCGGGGACTGCAAATGCTTATGCTTGCCCAGCTCGGTCACCGTCGCGATCACCACGTCGCCGGGGGCTGGAACCATCTGCGCCTGGCGCACGATCTGGAAGACCTGCGGATTGCGCTGCAGTTCCGCGGCGACGAAGCGGGTGGTGTAGGCGGCCCGGATGGCCTGGGCACGAGCTGCGTCGATGTGCTGCTGCACGTCTTTGCGTGCGGCGGTGCTCTGTACTGGAAGAGTTTCTGCGATGACGGCCATGGTCCCATTCCTCTTTCACGCAAGGCCCGGTGCACCCTGCTGGTGCTCCGGTGCTGGCTGCGGTGCCAACAGTCCTCAGTGAAGAGAGCAATGGTTAAGAGAAGATGAACGAGGCCTGAGGCCTTCCGGTGCAATCGATGAGAGGGTTTTCATCTGCTTCTCATAACCGCAGATCATCCATATAACGCCGGTTGACTAGTGGATAAGAAAAACTTGGTGAGAGTTTTCTCATTCGGGCCGCGGCGCAAGGAAATGCGTGACGCGGGCATCGCGAACATCCAGATGCGAGTACGGGTGACTGGTTTCCAGCACCGTGGTCCCGAGCGTTGGATAGTTCATCGCCAGCTCGTACACGGCATCTTCATCGGAGTCGACCGAGGCCAGCCGCAGGGCCAGTTCCTGGAGCACCGGCTGGTGCCCGATCACCAGCAGGTTGCTCACCGTATCGGGCACCTCGTTGATGATGGAGCACAGCTGCGCGACGCCCGCGCCATAGATTCGCGAGTCCACATAGGGAGTTGGCCCTTTTTCGCCCAGTTCCGAGAGCACCCATGCGCAGGTGGACCGGGCCCGCAACGCATCCGAGCACAGGATGTAGTCAGGAACCAGGTCCTGTTCCACCAGCCAGGCGCCGGCTGACGGGGCCTCGCGGTGCCCTCGGGCAGCCAGCGGCCGATCGTGATCCGCGACGCCCAGCGGGTAGTCGGCCTTGGCGTGGCGCATCAAGATGAGCTTGCGCGAATGCATGGTGTTCATCTTCCCAGCTTAAGACAGCAGCGGCGGGCAAACCGAATATGATTTGCCCGCCGCTGCCAGGTGATGAAACTAGATCGAGTATTCAGGAGCTGCCCAGACGACAACTTCCGGGTGCTCGTAGAAGCGGTAGCCCTGGCCGCGCACGGTTCGCACGGTGTTGGCCAGGCGGCCCAGCTTGGAGCGCAGGCGGCGGATGTGCACGTCGATAGTGCGCTCGTTGGGCACCTCTTCGGCATTGCGCCACAGGTTTTCCAGCAGCTCTTCGCGTCCGACGGTGCGGGTGCCGTTCTCCACGAGGAAGTTCAGCAGCTCGAATTCCTTGAAGGTCAGGTTCAGGGTCTCGCCGTCCAGGTACACCTCGCGGCGGGACAGGTCGATCAGCACACCCGATGGGCGCGGGGTGCTTGGACGGGCTTCGGCCCGTGGACGGCGCGAGACGGTTGGGTCCCCCAGCGCCTGGCGGACAACATCAATAGGCTCGCCCTGGGCGCTGGTTGGCGCCAAGGCTACCGCCGCGTGGGTCTGCGCCTGCGGCGAGAGGGTAGCCAGGAATGCGCGAACCTGGGTAGCCAGCTTGCCCAGCGAGGTGCCCTGCGCTTGGGCTGCGGTTTCATCCAGGCCTACATACAGCACGAAGCCGCGGGCTGAAGTGTCAGCGCCCGCCTGGCCCACAGGCTGTACCGGGGTGCTGGTCGGCTGATGCGCGGCTTCACGAGTTTCCTGGACGTTGGAAACAGCGCGCAGTGGGCGATAGCCCGCTGGTGCATAGTTGCCAGCTGCCTGGCGCTGTGCAGCAGCTGCGCGGTTCTGCGCGTTGCGAATTGAAACGTGGACGTATCCGGATCCAGCCGACATGATGATTTCCTCTTTTAGTGCGAAGGCCAAGTGGCTTGGCGCTCGTGCTTCGGGTTTTGCTTGCGCTGTTCGCGGCCTTCGTCCACGTCCAGCAGTTGGGTTTCCCGTCAACGACCGGCAAAATCTCGATTATGAAAGGCTCATAATTCCGTTTTTGCGCCGTTGACGCCGAGCATTCGATTGCAACATGCATCGGCAAACCTCGGCTGTCCGCCGGGATGCTTTTTGCTGTTCTGCGCCGTACTCACACATCTAGTTTCCTCGTAACATTGTCAACTTGCAAGTAACAAACCAGGGGGCTGTCCATATAGTGAGACGAAAATGCCCAAAGGTGATGCAGGACACTTTAGGCATATCTAGGAAATCTAAGCGCTTAACTACTCAATATGTTCAAGCTTTTCGAGCAGATCATGCATACCGACCAGTCCATCCATGCCCCTGAATATCCATTCACCCCATAGCGTTGTCCACACTCCAATCATTCGCCGAACGCAAGGCTTGACCAAATTAAGCACTACCGGTCAGCAAAATTCCTGCATAAACTCGACATGTAGTCATAGCTCGCGCACAGCAAAATCATATTCTTACCCCAAGGCAATAGGAGAGGCTGTTAAACATGAATGAATCCCGGTTTTCACCTTCGCAGTTGCCCCGCCTCACCCATCCAGACGGCACCCCCATCAAAGTCCTCGTCGTCGACGACGAACCCTCGCTGGCCGAACTGGTAGCCATGGGAACCCGCATGCTCGGATGGGAAGCCACCATGGCTCACGACGGCCCGGAAGCTGTAGCCACCGCTCGCTCGCTGGCACCGGACGTCCTCGTTTTGGACTGGATGCTGCCAGGCTTTGATGGCCCAGAAGTGCTGCGCAAGGTCCGCACCCATTTCCCCGAGATCCCGGTCCTCTTCCTCACCGCCAAGGATGCGGTGGAAGATCGCATCGAAGGGCTCGGCGCCGGGGCCGACGACTACGTGGCCAAGCCATTCAGCCTCGAAGAAGTCCTGATCCGCTTGCACCGCCTGGTTGAGCGCTCCGGGGCTGCCGCCGCGGATACCGCTGAATTGGTAGTAGGCGATCTGGTGCTGAATATGGATTCGCATGATGTCTCCCGGGCCGGCCGCGATATCTCGCTGACCGCCACCGAATTCGACCTGCTCAGCTACCTGATGAGCAACGCCCGGCGCGTGGTGTCCAAATCGCAGATCCTCGATAACGTCTGGCACTACGACTTCGACGGCCAGGCGAATATCGTCGAACTCTACATTTCCTATCTGCGCAAGAAGATCGATGTTGATGCAGAGCCAATGATCCATACCGTGCGTGGCGTCGGCTACGTGCTGAAGCCGGCGGCATGAGCTTTTTCTCCCCCAGCACCAAGGTCAGCTCGCCGCATGCCTTGCAGCGCAAGCTCCTGCTCATCCTGTTGACCTCGCTCACCGCGGTCTCCGTGCTGCTCGGCCTGCTGTACAACGCCGGCATGCGCCAGACCTTGATGGACCAGCTCAATAGCCAGCTGCGGCTGACCACCGAGCGCGCACTGAATTATTCCCAGGGCGCTCCCGCGGTGAACTCCCGCTTGGATGCCCCAGGCCAGGCTGCCGGCACCCTGACCGCGCGCTTTGTCGACAAATATGTCTTCAACGGCGGAGTGCTCGATGAGCGCACCGGCGAGCGGCAGCAGCTGAGCCAGGAAGATGCCATCCCGATGGTGGACCTTGAACTCAGCGACCTGCATCCCGACAAGGATAATTTCAATCCGGTACGGGCACATCTGACGGTGGGCGACTACTACCTTGTCGCAGTCAAGGATTCGGGCTCCAACGGGATCCTGATCGTCGGCTTGCCGCTGCATGGCACCGACCTGGCCCTGCGCGGCATGGCCTGGCTGACCTTGTTTATCGCCCTGATCCTGATCGCCGGCGCGGGATTGGCCGGCTCGTGGCTGATTTCCCGCTCGCTGGCCTCGCTCAAGCGCGTGGCCTCCGTGGCCGCATCCGTGGCCGCCGAGGACCTGGATTCGGGCAAGGTGGCGCTGACCCAGCGGGTCCCTTCCGCGGATGCGATCCCGGGAACCGAAGTCGGCAATGTCGGCAACGCGCTGAACGCCATGATCAGCAACGTCTCCACGGCGCTGACCGCCCGCGAAAAGTCGCAGGCACAGATGCGCCAGTTTGTCGCCGATGCCTCGCATGAATTGCGCACCCCGTTGTCCTCAATTCGCGGCTACACCGAACTGCTCTCCGCTACCGAGCATTTCTCCCCCGACGGCCAGCGCTCGATCGACCGGGTCTTGCAGCAAAGCAGCCGGATGGGGTCGCTGGTGGAGAATCTATTGCTTTTGGCACGACTGGACGAAGAAAATTCGTTCAAGCGCAGCAGGCTTGATTTGGGCATGCTCACCGCGGACATCACCGAGGACTTCAAGCTGACCGCCAGCGACCATCACTGGGATTTCGAGTGCTGCGCCGAGCAGACCATGGTTTTCGGCGACTCCGCCTCGCTGCGCCGGGTGATCACCAACCTGCTGGCCAACGCGCGCAAGCACACCTCTGCTGGCAATACGGTCACCGTGACGGTGGACCAGGATGACGAGACCGATGAGGCGGTGCTTGAGGTGCACGACACCGGCGAAGGCATTGCCCCAGAGTTCCTGCCGAAGGTTTTCGAGCGCTTCACCCGTGCCGACAAGGCGCGCTCCGGTTCCGATGGAACAACCGGGCTGGGACTGCCGATCGCCAAGAGCATCGTCGAAGCCCACGGTGGCAGCATTTCCGTGAGCTCCGAGCCCGGCAATACCGTCTTCGAGGTTCGCCTGCCGCTAGCCGAAGAGGAAGCTGGGCCGAAAACGCCAGAGGCCGCGGTCAAGTAACCGCGGCCTCTGGGCTATTGCCTGGTGCTTGCTAGGCGATAGGCGGGGTGACACCGTACAGGCGGTCACCGGCATCGCCCAAGCCTGGAATGATGTAGGACTTCTCGTTCAGCTTCTCATCCAGCGAAGCGAGCACTACGTGCACGCGGTTGTCGTCGCCGTGGATTTCTTCCAGTCGGGCGACGCCCTCAGGGGCCGCGATCAGGCAGATGCACGTTACGGACTCGGCGCCGCGATCGAAAATGAACTTGATCGCCTCGGCCAGGGTGCCGCCGGTAGCCAGCATCGGGTCCAGCACGAAGACCTGGCGGCCGGTCAGGTCGTTAGGCACGCGATCGGCGTAGGTGATGATGTCCAGGGTTTCCTCATTGCGGGCCATGCCCAGGAAGCCGACCTCTGCGGTGGGGACCAGGCGCGTCATGCCTTCAAGCATGCCCAGTCCGGCACGCAGGATGGGGACAACCAGCGGGGTTGGCTTGGCAATGGCAGTGCCGATGGTGGTGGCGACCGGGGTCTGGACCTGGACGCTTTCGGTCTTCACCTCGCGGGTAGCCTCATAAGCCAGCAGGGTGACCAGTTCATCGGTCAGCTGGCGGAAGATCGAAGACGGGGTGTTCTTATCTCGAAGAACCGATACCTTGTGTGCCACCAGCGGGTGGTCGACTACCTGTACGCGCATAAGTAGAAATCTATCAGCACACCGGCGGGCGAATCGAGGAAAGCGCCCGAAATTCCGGTGTCCAACGAGTTTGGTGTGCCCAAGGAAACAGGAATTGAGCACCAAGGCCAGCCTTGGGCGCCCGAAAGCACGTAGAGTAAAAGCACTATGGTGCACGAATACGATGCCTGGATGGACCTCGCTTTGGATGAGGCGCGCGCGGCGCTGGCCACCGACGACGTGCCGATCGGCGCGGTGGTCATCTCCCCCGAGGGCCGCGTGCTGGCCACCGGGCGCAATGAGCGCGAAGCGATCAAAGACCCCACCGCCCATGCCGAAGTGGTCGCCATTCGCAATGCGGTGCGGGCCTTGGAAGAACGCGGCCAAGACGACGGCTGGCGCCTGGCCGACTGCACATTGGTGGTCACATTGGAGCCCTGCGCCATGTGCGCCGGTGCAATCGTCCTGTCTCGCATCCCCAAACTTGTTTTTGGCGCCTGGGATGCAAAGGCCGGAGCCTGCGGATCGGTGTTCGATATCGTGCGCGAACCGCGCTTGAACCACTGGGTCGAAGTCTATTCGAGGGTCAAAGAGCAGGAATGCGCTGATCTCTTGCGCGAATTTTTCAAGGCAAAACGCGGCTAATCGCCCCCATTTGTGTGTTTCGAGCCACTTCAGGGCGATTATCGCGCTCTCGTTTTTGTATTCACCTTTGGTTCGGTATAGAGTTATCAGGTCTGGTGACGTGTCCGAGCGGCCGAAGGTGCAACACTCGAAATGTTGTGTACGGTAACCCCGTACCGTGGGTTCAAATCCCACCGTCACCGCGTAGAATAGCCCCGGGATCCTTGAGATCCCGGGGTTTTTCAATTCCCCAACTCGGCTTCCTGCCTGCTTTGACGTGCCCGCAGTCCCCCTTGATAAACACCCGGCACAGGGCGATACTTTGCTCATGGATATCGATATTGAGGTAAGGGTCGTGGACGGAGGGGACATCTGGGCGTCCACTGTTCCCGAAGTTCCCAGCGCCCCGTTGGAGATCCAAGGCTTTGCGGAAGCCCCGGATATCGAGCGAGCCATGACGGCGGAGATCACTGGCACGGACCTTGAATCCGTGTTCATCGCAAACCTTTTCGACTCAGGCGACGGCGACGGGGATTAGCCCGCTGCGGCTGCATGCCGCTCGAACATGCAGCAATGCTGCTTGCGCAGCACCAAGGCCGGTCGCCAACCCGGCTGCCACCAAATAGGAATCCCGGGAACCAATCGGATCCCCGGGATTCAACTTGGCCCTGAACCTGCTGAATGCTTAGTTCGCGAAAAGGTCTGTGAGCTTGCCCTTGGCATTCCACAGCGCCAGCGAGTCGCCGTCGTTGTTCAGCACGCCAGCTCCGTCAACGTAGAACGCTTCATCGCTGTTGGTGCCTGGTCCGGAGTACACACGCAGCTTCGCACCCGGTGCCAGCTCGTAGCCTTCGCCGATCTGCAGCTTGTTATTGGCCGCATCGCGAATCAGGTAGCCGCTGACGTCAATGGTGCGCCGACTGGTGTTCTCCACAATGACGTGTTCACCGTTTTCCGGGGTGACGTCGCTGCCAGGCACATCGTTGACGGCATCCGATATCAGCACGCCGTTGTTTGCGGGGAAGACCTTCTGCCCTTCGAGGTGTCGATCAATCTGCTGCGGGAAGTCCCCGGTGATGCGCTCGACGCCCAGGGCCAGAGCTTCGTCGGCCGCTTCAGGAGCGTTGACCGTGTAAACGCCAAGCCCCAGACCGGCATCCTTCACGCGTTGCGCCCCGGCCGCGTCAAGAGTGCGGTAGCTGGTGCCGAAAGCATCAGCATAGTTTGCGTAGTGCTCCAGTTCCTGAGCCGACGGAACGGTACCGGTCAGCTGCTGCAATGGCACCTCAGGGGCCAACTGGGCGAAACGTTCGTTGGAGGCCGCATCGAATCCAAGAACTTCAATCTTTCCGGACTCCAGCAAGGACTTCCACTGGCCGTTCTTAGCCAGAGCGTCAGCAACTACATGTTCGACTCCAGGAGACTTCGCTGGGTCCTTGATCTCGATGAACACGCCGGTCTCGCCAGCCAATGCGCCGGGAACATCATCGAAGTGCGGAATCTTGGCGCCGGAAAACTTGGCTGAGAAGTACGAGCCTGCATCCAGCTGCTGCAATTCATCCCAGGTGAACGAAGTAATCGGATCGTTGGCACGTTCTGGGAACACGTCTTCAACATTTGTGGTTCGGGCCGGAGTTCCGTCATGGAAGATGAACGGGACGCCGTCTTTGGAAAGCTGGACGTCGATTTCGATGAATTCGGCACCCGACTGGCTTCCGGCCTTGATGGCTTCCAAGGTGTTCTCCGGCGCCACACCTGCAGCGCCACGGTGCCCAATGACCAAAGGGCCGGAATCCGATGACTCAATCTCCGTTGCTGCTGCCGGTGCGCTAACTCCGGCAACCAGGCAGAGAGCTGCTGCTCCGAGGGTGATGTTGCGCAGTTTCATGGTGGATTTCCTTTGGTGTTGTTGATGAACACCAGCCATGCTTCCGCGCGCGCATGACCTCCACCTCAAGGTCAGTTGAAGCAGAGATTAATGTTTACTACTCAATAACGTGTTCGCTGAATTGCGTCTCCAAATTTGTTCCATTCAGCTCAAGATAGATCTGGCCTTCGGTCACCGAAACGGACATTGTGTTTCTGCGGGTTAGGCAACGCACCGCCTCATCAATGAAAACGGAATCAAAAGATCGAAAGCGAATATCTTCAGCTTGGTGGATGGTTTTGCCCCGCCATGCCGAAAGCAGCTTGGCAGGATCCCGGTGAGTGTAGATAGCCGCGCGGTCTGCTCGTTTGCTGCCAAGGTGAAGCCTCTGTGCGTCCGGCGCACCTACTTCAATCCATGCCGTGATCAACCCAGTCAGATCCTTGACCAGGATCGCTGGCTCTTCGCCCGTGGATACGCCACCGGCCGAGAAGGTGATCCCTTCTTCGTATTCCAAGCAGTAAGCCAGAACGCGCGTGATCATGTAGGCATCGGTTTCCGAAGGATGCTGCGCCACGCGCAGAGACAGATCCTCGTAAACCCCGCGATCTACATCAGCAAGTTGAACTTCAAAAGTGTGCATAGTCGCGCCGATAGCCATAGTTCTCGAGTTTACAGCGCGTGCGGCACCGCGAAGTGACACCCTACGCTTTACGGAATCAGGATGCTTCAGGGAAGATTCGAATGATGCGAACGTTCCGAGGGGTTTCCGGGATCCTCGTTTGCTTTTGGATCTGCTTGGTCAGCAATTCATCCATTCTTGCCAATCCAATTATTGGAGGAGGCGAAGAATCATAAGTGACTTCTCCGGGAGGATGAATTCTGATCTTGTGCGGATTTTCCTGAATGACTTCTTCAGTCCAGCCAGGCGCTTCCTTAGCCAAATTGCAGAAGGCGCACTTCATGCATCCATTGTTGCTACAGGTTTTTCCGCCCTTGCTGTGCTGATGCACATGATCTGCGTGGCGGGGTTTGTTATTGCAATAAGGCGTGCGGCAGTAAGGGTCCCTCAGTTGCAATAGCTTGCGCAATGAGCCTTTGAAAAGCCGATCCTTGGAATCCATAGCCACCAAATCCTGGCCGCCGGGCAGTGTATAGAGCCGTCGGATCATCGGGTAAGTCCTGATCCTGCGGCGCAATTGATCAAGCTCTTCAACCGGAGAGCAGTCGTCAACCTCTCCGTAGGCTTCAAACAGCCGGCGGGCATATTCCGCTGGCACGGAGCCGTAGCCCTGAATGGAGGCCGGTTCTTTTCCGTCCATCAGCAGAGCCATATCCGTCATCACGAGATTCACGTGCAGCTTGATTGGAAGTGGCTTGTCTGCTGGATGGCCCGTCAGCCGTGAAACCACGAGATCGGCCTTGATTTGGGAGATGGGACGCTGGTCTCCAGCCTTCTTCAGTTGCTGTGCCTCGTGCTCCAGCGATGCCTCCACAGCGATACCCACTTCAATGGGAAGGCTGGCGCTCAACCGGACACAGTCTTTGCCCCTGAAGAAGGATGCGCCACGATGCCCTGCTTTGCTTTCGATGTCTTGGTCGCGGCTTTCACCGCGCACTTCATCAACAGCTTTTTGTGCAATGTCGCGAGCTTCCTTGTCCGATGCCGTGTCAAACATGGTCGGGGCGCTGGCAATGAAGTTATCAAATTCCCGTCGCTCCGACCGGCTCATATCTTCTAGCGGAGCCAGGATGGCCATGATCAATTTCTCGCTGAATTCGCCATGCTGAAAACGGGAAAAAAGATATGGCATGTCGGCTATCAAGAATCGCATGCGGCGCACGTAGGCGATTGAAGCGTTCTGCGAACGCCTGCGGGCCATGGCTACATGGTGGGCCGTCCCGCGCTGCTTGGCCGTCACCGGCCCGCCAATGGTTCCGCCCTGTGTGGCATCCAAATGCGAAGCCAAGAGGGCCTGAACCGAAGCAAGGAACGCATTCTGAGATTCAATTTTCTGAAGCGCGATGATGCTTGAAGTCGGATCATCATCCGCGAGTGCGGCGCTGATAAAAGACTGATCGCTCTCGGAAAGACATGGAGTATCAGCGAAGGTGGTTCCGATTGGAAGCACATCTTCGAAGTTACTACCGAATACCCCATTGTTCTCGAACATACATCCAGTATACGCCGAATAACCCCGGGACAATAGGGTTTGTCCACAACGAAAAATCGAAACCGGACGTGGGAAATTCGAAAACTCGTGTGTATTAGGCTTCGCTGTCCGGATGGTCGTCGGACCATTGATGGGCACGGGTGACCAGCTGTTGAGCGAGGCCGGAAAGATCGCCCTTTGCACTGCCCAAAGCGACGCCGAGCAGGAACGTGCTCAAGGGTGCTGCCGGGCGGGCGACTTCGTGGGCCACGTGCTTGGCGACGTCCAAGACCGTGGCGATATCGATCTCGGCCGCGTCCAGGCCCAGCTCCCGGGTCGCGGCTTCGAGCCATTCGTTCAGTGCTTCGGGAGGCAAATGCACAGCCATGTCAGTTCCTTTCGTCGCGGCGGGCGCGTTCTAGCGCCTGCAAGGTATCGATGTCGTTGCTGGTCTCATCATCCACCGGCAGGTCGGCTAAATCCAGTTGGCCCAGCGCCGCGCGCACCGGGGCGTTGACCAGCCGATCGCCAAGTTCGGCGCAGGCGCGGGCAACGGCGGCCGTGCGATAGATGCCGGCGAGCCATTGTGTATAGCCGTGGGCATCGCGCAGCACCAATCCGTCGGAGGCCCGGTGATCGAGGTTATCGAGCAGGACTTGGACGACCGCTTCGGGATGTTCAAGGTCGCAGGCCAGGATCAGGCACCAGGGACTTTGCACTGCCCCGATCCCGGCGGCGATGCCAGCCAGCGGACCGGCAAAGGGCGGATCCTCACGCAGCACCGCATCGGCCAGGGCTCCGCTGGCCTTTTCGCCGGCCACGACCACGCGGACAGCACCTGCGTGGCGGGCGGCATGGATGACGCGATCGACCAGGCGCTGCCCGTGCAGCAGCAGTTCCGGCTTGTTCGCCCCGCCCAGCCGGGTGCCGCGTCCGCCGGCGAGGATGAGCGCATCGAAGTCGGTGCTCATGGAATCATCCTCAGAACCTCGACTTGATCGCCGGGGTTGATCTCGGTGATTCCGGCGGGCACCAGTGCGTAGCCTTCAGCCGCTCCAAAGCCTCCGACCGAGTGGGAAATGCTGCTGGCGTGAACCGCCGGGGCGCAACGCAGCGTCGACCCGTGCTGGAAAACTACGGGGATGACCTGCATGCGCCCGGCCGCGGCTTTCCACGCCACTGCGGCCACCGCCCGCAGGGTGGGGCGCAGCACTTCGCGGTGGCCCTGCATGGCGCGCAGGCATGGGCGCACGAACAATTCGAAGCTGACCGCTGCGCTGACCGGGTTGCCGGGCAGCGCGAAGACCATCGCGCCGGATTCCAATCGTCCCGCGCATTGCGGCTGCCCCGGCCGGATCTTCACCCGGGCCGCCCGAACCCCCGGCTCGGCCTCCAGCACCTGGCGCATCACGTCATAGGCGCCGGGGCCAACGCCTCCGGTGCTCAGCACGGCATCATGGGTGGCACCGAGAATATCGAGCTGTTCGCGGACCGCGCAGATGTCATCCACGCAGTGCACCACCGTGGCTGCCTGGATGCCTGCTTCGGCCAGCAGGCCGGCCATGAGCAGCGAATTGGTTTCCGGGATCTGCCCGCGCGAAAGATCTTCACCAGGGGCACGCAATTCCGCCCCGGTGACCAGCACGGCCACCCTGGGCGCGGTGCGCACCACCAGCGTGCTGGCACCGGCGGCGGCCAGCGCCGAAAGCCTGGCTGCGCTCAGCGTCTCGCCGGCGTAGGCCATCAGGTCCCCTGCGGCCTTGTCCTCTCCGCTTCGCCGGATGTCCTTGCCCTGCGGCACCTGCACGTTGACCTGCACGGTGTCCACATCCCAGCCGTCAATGGCCGCCGAGGTATCCTCGATGCGCGCCACCGCATCGGCATCCGAGGGAATCGGGGCACCGGTCATGATCTTCACGCACTGGCCCGGTTCGAGCTTCGGGTCCCAGCCGCTGCCGGCCGGAACTTCGCCGATCACCTCCAAGGCAATCGGCGCTGCCGCGGTATCGCCAGAGCGCACCGCATAGCCGTCCATGGCCGAGTTGTCCCACAGCGGCAGCGGGTGCGCGGAGGCGACATCTTCAGCCAGCACCGCGCCGTGCAGGGCGGCAAAGCCGCCAGAGACCTCGATGCGCTGCGGGGCCAGCGGCGCAATCTGCGCAAGCAGCCGCGCACGATGGGTTTCGAGGTCTACGGGTTCATTGCCGGTGCTCATGGTTGTCCCTCCTGGATGCTGCGTGGATGCCGGGCGGGCAGCGTGGCCACCACTGCACGCACAAATCGGTTGGCCGGGTCGGCGAAGACCTGCTCGACGGTGCCCCGCTGGATCACCTGTCCCCGCTCCAGCACCAGCAGGTCATCGGCGAGGGCCAGGGCGTCGGTGGCCGAATGCGAGATGACGATGGCGCTGGTCGCGGTGCGCTCCAGCTCCTCGCGCACCAGCGCGCGCATATCCATGGCCGCTTCGACATCCAGCGAGGCGAAGGGCTCGTCGATCAGCAGCAGCTTGGGCCGGGCGGCCAGGGCGCGGGCCAGGGCGATGCGCTGGCGCTGCCCGCCGGACAGCGCCGCCGGACGCTGGCCAGCCAGCTCCTCCAGCCCCAGCCGCGCGAGCCATTCGCGGGCGGTGGCCAGCGCCGCGGCTTTGCCCGCCCCCGAGGCGTGCGCCCCGAAGGCAATGTTCTTGGCCGCGTCCAGATGCGGGAAAAGGTGCGATTCCTGCCCCAGCAGCCCCACCCCGCGCAGGTGCGGGGCCAGATGCCGGCGTTCATCGGCCAGGACGGCGCCATCGAGTTCGATCCGCCCGCCAGCGATTTTCTGGGTTCCGGCAATGGCGTTGACGATGGTGGACTTGCCGGCGCCGCTGGGCCCCATGATCGCCAGCGTGCTGCCGGAGCGCACCTCGAATTCCACGTTGACCTCGAAGCCGGTGCGCACAACCCGCAGGTCGGCGAGCAGCCTCATTTGATGGCCCCCGGGCGCCAGGCGCGCACGCACAACAGCACCAGCACCGCGGTGGCCAGCAGCAGCAGGGACAGCGCCACGGCGGTGTCCCTGCCTGCACCGGCGCCGTTGAACGCGGTATAGATCGCCAGCGGCATGGTCTGGGTGACCCCCGGCGCATTTCCAGCAAAGAGCGCGGTGGCCCCGAATTCGCCGATCGCCCGGGCGAAGCACAGGATGACTCCGGCCACCAGCCCCGGCGCGGCCAGCGGCAGGGTGATGCGGGTGAGCACCATCCATCGCCCGGCGCCCAGGGTGGCTGCGGCCTGCTCGTAGCCGGTACCGGCCGCGCGCAGCGAGCCCTCCACCGAGAGCACCAGGAAGGGCAGGGCCACGAAGCCTTGCGCGATCACCACGGCGGCAGTGGAAAAGGGCAGGGTGAACCCCCACAGCGAATCGATCAGCTGGCCGATCGGGCTGGTGCGCCCGAAGAGGAAGAGCAGCGCCACCCCGCCGACCATCGGCGGCAGCACCAGCGGCACGGCAATCAGCGCGCGCAGCAATTGCGCGATCCTCGGGCCGCTGCGGGCGATCACCAGGGCCAGCGGCACCCCGAGCAGCACGCACAGCGCGGTGGCCGCCACCCCGGTGCGCACCGAGAGCCACAGGGCCGCCACGGCCTGTTCGCTGGTGGCATCGGCCAGCAGGGTGGACCAGCTGGCGCGGCCCAGCAACGCCAGCAGCGGCAAGACCAGCAGGGCCAGGCCCAGCACCGCCGGGGCGAAGGTGAAGGCCGGGACGCGCAGCCCGGTATCGCTAGCCATTGCCCTGCGCAGCCCCGCTGCCAAAACCGTACTCGGCCAGGATCTCTTGGCCGCGCTCGCCGATCACGAAGTCCAGGAATTCCTGGGCGGCCGGGTTCTCGCCCAAGGTGGCGATCGGGTAGCTGTTGACCACCTTGTCGGCTCCCTCGGGCACGATGGCGGCCAGATCCGGTTCGTCCTGCACGTCGCTGGCGTAGACCAGCCCGGCGTCGGCTTCCCCGGCGGCCACCTTCTGCACCACCGCCGTGACATTCTGCTCTTCGCTCACCGGCTTCAGGTCCACGCCGGCATTCTCCAGCAGCTGCCGCGAGGCATTGCCGCAAGGCACCTGCGCTGCGCACAGCACCGTGCTGGCCCCGGCCAGGTCGGATAGCGAGCTGATGTTGGCAGGGTTGTTCTTGGGCACCGCGATCACCAGGGTATTGCTGGCAAAAATCACCGGTTCGTGGCCGAACCCGGCCTCGGTCACCTCGGCCATGGTGCGTTCATCGGCGGAGGCAAAAACGTCCACGTCGGCACCTTCCACAATCTGGGTGGCCAAGGTGGAGGAACCGTCATAGTTGATGCCGGCGATCTGAACCTCGGGGTGCTCGGCCTGGAATTCCTTGGCGATCTGGTCGAACGCCTCATGCAGCGAAGCCGCGGCGGAAACCGTAATGACCTGCTGGTCAGCGGGCTTGTCGCTGGTGCACGAAGTCAGCGCAAGGGTGGCAGCGGTGCCTGCCAGCAGGATTCGGGCAGCCAGCGGCCAGGTTACGCGCATGAGTTCTCCAGTACTTGGGCTTTGTGCCCATGCTACAACCGGGCAGCGGGCAAGCGCGGTATTTTACGTGTTGATTTGCTGTTTTACCCGCCCGTCTTCCACCTCCTGCCTGCGGCAGTTACGCTGGTAGCTATGACAGTTCTACCGGCCGGGGATATCACCGACGCCCGCGGGCGGCCCTTGCATGATTTGCGGATCTCGGTGACCGACCGCTGCAATTTCCGCTGCGTCTACTGCATGCCCAAGGAGATTTTCGGCCGCGACTTCGCCTTCCGCGAGCGTTCGGAGCTGCTGAGTTTCGAGGAGATCGAACGGCTCGCCCGCATCAGCGTCACGCTCGGCGTGACCAAGCTGCGGCTGACCGGTGGCGAACCCCTGCTGCGCCGGGGCATTACCGAACTGGTCTCGATGCTCGCACAGTTGCGCACCCCCGAAGGCGCGCCGGTGGATCTGGCAATGACCACCAATGGCTCGGCCCTGCCCAAGATGGCGCAGTCGCTGAAGGACGCCGGGCTGAACCGCGTGACCATCTCGCTGGATTCGCTCGATGATGCCAAGTTCAAGGCCATCAACGACGTGAACTTCCCGGTCGCCCGAGTGCTGGAGGCCATCGAGGTGGCCCGCGAGGTCGGCCTGGGTCCAGTGAAAATCAATACCGTTCTCAAGCGTGGCGTCAACGACGATGAAATCCTGAAACTGGCCGAGCACTTCCGTGGCACCGGGGCGATCCTGCGCTTCATCGAGTACATGGATGTGGGCACCACCAACGGCTGGAAGCTGGACGAGGTCTTGCCATCGGCCGAGGTGGTCTCGATGATCAACCAGCGCTGGGCGCTTGAGCCGGCGGCCAAAACCGAGCCGGGCGAAACTGCCAACCGCTGGCGCTACACCGACGGGGCCGGGGAAATCGGCGTGATCTCCAGCGTCACCAATGCCTTCTGCGGCAATTGCTCGCGCTCGCGGGTTTCGGCGGAGGGGCAGCTCTACACCTGCCTGTTCGCCGGCTCCGGCTATGACCTGCGCAAGCTGATGCGCGATGGGATCAGCGACGAGGATTTGGCCAAGGCGCTGACCGGCCACTGGCGCAAGCGCGATGACAATTATTCCGAGCTGCGCGCCGCGCTGACCCCGGGAAACCGCAAGCGCATCGAGATGTCCTACATCGGGGGCTAGCCCATGGTTTTCTGCCCATCCAGGGATTCGCGGATGATGTCCGCATGCCCTGAATGCTGGGTGGTCTCGGCGATGATGTGCATCAGGGTGCGGCGCACCGACCAGTGGGTGTCGACAAACCACGGAGCCGAGGGCAATTCGTGCATGGCGTCCAGATCCACTTCGGCCAGCAGCGCGTCGGTGCTCTCGGCGATCAGCGCATAGTTTTCCAGCAGCGCTTCCAGGCTGTCGCCGTCCTGCATGCGGAATTCGTTGAGGAAGGCCTCGATCGCCTCGGGTGGCATCTGGCTGAAATCCGCTCCGTCCCAGGCCATGGCGGCCCGGCCCTTGACCATGAATTCCTGCCACTGCTTTTCCACGGCGCTCACATGCTTGATCAACCCGCCGAGGGTCAATTCGCTGACGGTGGTGCGCTGCGCAGCCTGCTCGTCGTTCAGGCCCTGGACGGTGAAACGCAGGAAATGCCGTGCGTTGGCCAGGGCTTGGAACAAATCGGCACGTTCGCCGCTCAATATGGTGTTGGTGATGGCCATGGTGCTCATGATTGCCTCCTGGCATAAGCTGCAGCCGGTATTTCCAGCTGGCAATAACCAGAGTAGAAGTGAAAAGTGCCAGTTTCTGTCCTAAATCAAGGCAGACTTGTTGCATGAGTACCAGCACCAGATTTTTGCGCCTGCTCTCGCTCTTGCAGACCCATCGCTATTGGTCCGGGGATGAACTGGCCGACCGCCTGGACGTCAGCTTGCGCACCGTTCGCCGGGACATCGAGCGGCTGCGCGATCTCGGTTATCCGGTGCAGGCTGATCGCGGCGTAGGTGGAGGCTATCAGCTGGCCTCCGGCACCGCGCTGCCTCCCTTGGTGCTCGACGATGAGGAGGCCGTGGCGCTGGTGGCCGCATTGCAGTCCACGGTGCACGGCGGATCCTCCGCGCTGGCCGAGGCGGCACTGCGGGCGATGGGGAAGGTTCTGCCCGTGCTTCCCGCCAGATTAAGGAAGCAGGCACAGGCGCTGACCGCGAGCACCGTCCCGCTCAATTCCCGGTCCACGGCTGTGGATCCCGTGGACCCTGCAGTGCTGGTGGCTTTTGCCCAGGCCTGCCGCGACCACGAGCGAATCGCCTTCGACTACAAGGACGCGAAGTCAGCAGCGACCTCGCGCCGCGTAGAGCCGGTCCAGCTGGTGAATGTGGGCAACCGCTATTACCTGGTGGCTTTTGATCTGGATCGCGATGATTGGCGCAGCTTCCGCGTGGACCGCGCGCAGAACGCCTCGCCCAGGGCGTTGCGCTTCATCCCCCGGCCGGTGCCTGGTGGCGATGCGGCGGGGTTTGTCCGCGCAGGATTGCGTGGCAGCGGGCAGCCAGGCGTGAGCGCGCGAGTTCACGCCAATGCCGAAAAGCTGGAGCCGCTCATTGGCCGCTGGTTCGAGATCCAGCAGATCGATGGGGACAGTTGCCTGGTGCGCACCGAAAATATGGATTTGCGCTGGGCCGCGTTCGGACTGGCAATGAGCGAGGCAAAGGTCAGCGAGGTGCAGCCAAAGGAACTGCGCGCGCTTCTGGATTCCTGGATTTCGAATATCGGTTCCACGCCGGGAAAGTTGTGAGATGCAACAAAAAACGTCGTAACAGCTTGACGATGCCACAACCGCGAGGCGTATAGTCGCTGGCGTGCTCATTGCATTCAAATCGTTCGGAGTAAACGCTTTGATTAGCGAATACTTAAAGATTGAATCTTCGGCATAGTCAGATCCACGCACCCTGAGGCCCTCTGCCCGCCCGTCGACTACGCCTAGGAAAGGCTGATTCATGACCACTGCCGACTTTACCGCCGATGCGCAAACGATCCTTCCCGAGCTGGTTGAACTGCGCCGCGCGTTGCACGCGGACCCGGAGCTCGGACTGGATCTGCCCCGCACCCAGCAAAAAGTACTTAACGCCCTCCAAGGGCTGCCCCTGGACATCACTACCGGCACGCGCACCAGCTCGGTGACCGCAGTGCTTCGAGGGGAACTGCCCGGACCGACGGTCCTGCTTCGCGGCGACATGGACGCATTGCCGATTCTCGAAGAGACCAATCTGGACTTCGCCTCTGTTAATGGCAACATGCACGCCTGCGGCCACGATCTGCATACTGCGGGACTTGTTGGCGCAGCCAAGTTGCTCTCGGCTCGGCAAAGTGAGCTTCATGGCTCGGTCATCTTCATGTTCCAGCCAGGCGAAGAAGGCCACGGCGGCGCCAAGATCATGCTTGAAGAGGGGCTGCTTTCGGCTGCCGGAGAACGTCCGGTTGCCGCCTACGCGATCCATGTGGGTCCCGGTCCGCGAGGAGTCTTCGCAACTCGGGGCGGCCCGGTAGCCGCCGGGTCAAACCAGCTAACAGTGAAGCTGAAGGGACGCGGCGGACATGGCTCGCAACCCCACCAGACCCTGGATCCGGTACCGGCTGCCGCGGAGCTCGTCCTGGCCTTGCAGAGTTTTGTAACTCGACGGTTCAATGCCTTCGATCCGGTGGTTCTCTCGATCACGCGGCTGTCCACGGGAGACGGAGCAATCAATGTCATCCCGGAAAGCGTCGAACTGGCTGCCACCATCCGCACCATGTCCCACGACTCCCTGGCAGTCCTCGAAGAAGGACTGCCGCGAGTCGTCCACGGCGTGGCAGCAGCCCATGAGCTCACCGCAGACGTAAGTTTTGACACGCTCTACCCGGTGACCGTGAATGATGCCGCCGAGACCGAGGCAGCGCTGGAAACAATGCGCGAAATCTATGGTGAACAGCGCGTTGCGCTGATGCCTTCGCCGATGATGGGCTCCGAGGATTTCGCATTCGTGCTCGACGAAGTTCCGGGTACCTTTATTGGCCTGTTGACGTCTCCACCCGACTTGGCTGCCGAAGAAACCGAGTGGAACCACTCGCCACGGGTGGTTTTTGACGACACAGTGCTCGCAGATCAGGCCGCAGCCCTGGCAGCCATCGCGTTTAAGCGAACCGCCCGGTGAGCTGTGGAGCTGCGCGCTAATTCTTGAGAATTACGGTGGTTTGGGCCCCTGCATATTCAAACCCTGCGCGCAGCGCCGTTTTGATCGACGCAGCATTGTCGACGTGCACGCGCCACTGAGGAATCAGGCCGGCGTCCACTGCATGCTTTTGGGCAATAGCGACAGCTTGAGAACCGAGTCCGCTTCGCCGACTGGCCGGTGATACGAGCGCGCCGAGGTGGGCCAGTTTTTCTTCCCACACGTCGTAGCCCGCCCCTGCCAAAGGCAGCGACTCGGTCTCAGCTTCGTTGAGCAAGACAAAGGTATTGTCCATCTCGCTCAAGCCGACTTCTGCGGCGTCTTCGGCTGGGCAGGCTGTTTCGAGAGCAACGGCGTGCGCTCGCGCACGGCTCGCCTGTGCGTTTGGGCTTGGCAACATTGGTGCTGAATCATTGAAGTACAACTTCGCTTCTCCGAGGGCCCGCCCACCATAGGGAGCGCTGAGTTCTAAAAGTTTCGCGTGGCTGACTAGTTCCGAATCGGGCAGCTCTCGGCCAGCCTCCATTGCCCATGAGGGGCCAACAAGAATCCCCGTTCCGAACAATGAAACGAACATGAGCACGGCACTATCGTTCTTTTCGCGATAAACCCTTTCCGCTCCCCGCGCCAAGGCTTCCGCCGAAACGCCGAGAATCGATGCCCAGGATTGTCGGATAGTCGCGATGGTGTCGGCTTGAAGCGTCATGCCGACAGACTAGCGGATTTCACGACGGAGCTATTGTATGGAGGACCGAATTGAATGACGGGAACACCCAAGCCTTTTATCAGGATTCGAACTGGCAGATACTCGATGCTTAGGTTACAAATAAAGTCATGGTCTGGTTGCGCTTCAGGAAAACTCGGGAGGAAACAGAACGAACTGATAGACGGGATCTGTGAACTTCGAAGCTCACTCAGACGCATCCTGCAAGGAATCGGCGTCGCAACTTCCGTTCCAGCCACAAATTTTCGTCTGTCCATTTCTCGTCCGGACAACGCAAATCGAGCGTGCAGCAACTAATGACGCGTCGCTGGTATGTTGAATGAAAGAGTGGCCTTGGCACTTCCTTGACACGCTTTAGCCTTCAGTTTCGATCCTCATGCTTGCCCCGTGCATGGTTCCTCGTGAACCAGTAAAAGTATGAAGGGCCGCTATCAATTCCGAGAACGCATACTGCTCACCACCAGTAAATCCGCGTGGCATCCGAATCCCGTTCAAGCTTGCAATGTCTTTTTCTGTAACTCGCCATTTAACGATCGCTAGGCTGTTCCCGTCAAAGTTTGGAAATTCAATATAGATTCCCCACGGCGTTACGCGAGCTTCATACCCATATTCATTCGCCAAGTAATCAACGTAGACTTGACGCTTGAAAGACTCCATGTGTCAACCCTAATACGAATGGTTAGACATAAAATAGCGCTGACCACTATGTTTCCTACTGCCGGATAGGCGAGGTGGTGTCGGGTTGAAGCGTCATGCCGACAGACTAGCGGATTTCACTTCAGCGATGTCTTTCCGATGGAAGGCAGAGAATGCCGTGGCAGCAAAAAGGATCGACAGGATGTCCAAGGCCAACATGGCCAGTAATGAACCTTGAGCCGCGCCCCACATTAAATTTGCGTTCTCGAGCACTTGCCCAGGTTGAACCGCGGAGCCGGATTCCATTCGGCTAATCGCTGCACTGTCCGCGTTCTGCCACAGTGCGTAGAACATAAAGAAGCAAATATTCATTGATAGCAGTACCAAAGCGACGATGGTCGCAAAAGCTTTTCGAATCGGTACTAGCATTCAAAACTTTCCAACAGTGCTTCGGCAGATATATTTTCGAGCCAAAAATACGCATGAATCGCAAGCAAGACGTCGTCTATTGTCTGCACTGTTCGCGGTGCATCACGAAGAGAAAGGACCACACTCGCGACATTCGATATCGCGGAGTTCAGGCTGGTCCTGTCGAACTCAACGCCGAGCAAAGCCAACAGAAAGTCGTGTGTCAGTTTGCGTAGTTCTCGCTTGGAAAGCCTCTTCTGCGTCGAAAATTCCAGAGCGTGTTGCATCGACAAAGTCGCGGTTCCCACTTCCGGAAGCGGCAGACATTGTTGTCGAAGCCTGGACACCAGGAATTCATCGCGAGGAATTTCTCCCGGCATGATTTCCCTATAGTCGGTCTTGCTACCTACGCCAGGAGGATAGTCACTCATAGGCAAGCCCGGCCTTACATTAGTTGCATAAGTTAAGCAGTATCGAGTCTAAAGCCCTACCCATTCGGAACTACCTGAAGTGAAATGCTGCTTCTTCCAGATCGGGACCTCGGCCTTGATGCGTTCCACCAGGTTCTCAATGGCGTCAAATGCTTCCTTGCGGTGTGCCGCCGCCGAAGCAGCGACCAGCGCGGCGTCGCCGATCTTCAGCGGACCCACGCGGTGCACTGCGGAAAGCTTCAGCCCGGTGCGTTCTTCTTCCTCGGCAATGATTTTCTCCAGGAAGTCCTGGGCCTGCGGGTGATGCGAGTAGTCCAGGGAATTCACCGACTGGCCCCCATCGTGGTTGCGGATGATGCCATGGAAGAGCACCACCGCGCCTGCAGTATCGGACTGCACGGCATCGCGCACGGCGGCCTCGTCGATAGGTTCTTCGGTGATCAAAGCGTAGCTCATGAGCGGGCTCCTTCGGTGTCCTGACAGTCCAGCAACTAATTGTGCCACTCTGCGGCAAAACAATCACCACGAGTATTAATTAGAGCCACTATGGAAATACGCTGCTCATCGAAAAATAGTTCACCCAACTCAAAAGCCCGTCGCTTTCGATTTCGGAGCTCTCGAGCAGCCCCACCTCGACCTTATCTCGACCACTCGCCTAAGCCAGAGAACAGAATCACGACAGCAGATGATTCATGTCCCGCCGCAGTAGAAATTCAAGAAATATTACACCCTTCGATATTCAACTCACATACATTCGATGGTTCAATAAGAACAATAACTAGCCAAAAAATAAGGAAATCATCTGATGCGAATTAGAACTATCACAACACTTAGCTTGTTGACCCTACTACTTTCTGGTTGCGCTTCAGAGTCGAGCCAGGCGGACGCCCCTACTCCTGATCCAACGTTGCCAGCCTCCTCCACAGATTCCCCTTTGTCGAGTCCGGACTCGGGATCACCTGAGCCGGGATTTGGTTCGAGTGATGAAGAAGTTCTTTATCCTTCAAACATGGATGAACCCGAGACTGAAACCGATATCGAAGCGACGGAAGACGGAAAAGTCCTTCAGCTTGATGATGCTGGTAGAACTTTAGTATTGGCAGATTTCATGCGCCCGGACGAAGAATGGAAACAAAATAGATACAGCATTGCCAGTAAGGCTGACGTAACCGGCATTGGCCATGAAATTTCTTCTTGTGGCGACTCCCTCCCGGAATCCTTAGAGCTACGCCTTGCTAATAATTTCCAAAAATTGGAGTTCTCAGTCGGCCAGGACAACCTTTCCGAAGTAACGGACCAAAAACTTGTAGTTCGAGTCATGGGAAACAACAAGGAGCTGGAGATCTACCGAGTGCCTTTCAACACCCACCAAACGTTTAACGTCAATGTGGAGGATGTCAATGCTTTCACGATTGAAACCTTCCTGGATGACGAAGTGGAATCGTGCGACGGATCAGTCGGGGCCGTGTTCTACGAAATGAAGCTGCAGTAGCCAGTATGCCGAGGTCAGACAGTACATCGTCAGAAAAAGATACCCCTGATCCCGCTTCTGACGAGAAGAAGACTAAAAGCCGACTTGCAAAAATCATCCTGAGCGCCGGGGCCTTCGTTGCTGCCGCCATTGCTGTCCTCGCTAACGGCACAACCTTCGTAGGTAACGTAGCCGGATGGTTCGAACCACCACAGTCCACCGCATCGGCCCTGGTCCCTCATTCAACGCCCTCTGAGAATACAAAATATAGCGTCGGAGAATCGGTGCCCCTTTCGAATTTCGCTGATTCTGAATGCTTTCTCGTGGATAAAGCGACGAAACAGAGCATAGACTGCAGCATTCCGCACAATGCTGAACTTTTCTCAACTCAAAAGGCATGTTCAGACGAAGCGCTCTTCGAATTCTTAGGCGCAGATTTAAGCATAGATACCCTTAGGCACGATCTTCAGATTACGGAAATTCCTAATACCGGATGTCAGATTACTCTTCCCTCAGGACTTCAGGTCGCAGGCTCATTAAAAATGTCTTTGCCAAGAGATAAGGGGGATTTCTTGCGTCAATGCTATGACGCGATTCGCGATCGCGATGTTGGTTGCGAAGAGGTCCACACGGCTGAAGTCGTCGGGACATTCAAAAATGGGTCCACGACCAATCCCAGTTGCATGGATGCTGCAGAAGTTTATCTCGGCGTGCACCGAGAAAGATTCGACAACCATTTGAGTGTCGAAATGGAAACTTCAGGAACAACTAGAAGATGCATAGCCAAGGCACGTGGAGAAAGCATTCTCACCGCAACACTCCGCAATATCTCACAATCGGCTTTACCCTTATCGACTGATGACGGTAGCCGAACATGAAACTTGTTTACCTCATCTTTAGCAGCTGCGGAGCCACTTCAGCCAGTGCGGGAAGCCCGCCTTCAAGGTAGTTTGTTTTGATGCCCCGGCCAGCGAGCAAGGCGGCCGCGCGTTGCGAGCGCGGACCGCGTGCGCAATAGACCGTTACCTGTGCCGGGATCTGCTTCAGATCTGTGCCGGATTCAATAGCTGCTTCCAGCTCAGGAAGGGGCAGATGCAAGGAACCGGCGATGTGCTGTTGCGCGCGTTCGTCATCATTGCGAACATCCAGCAAGACGGGGGCAGCCGACCCCTCCAGCGACTGAGCGAGTGCCTTGGCATCAATGCCCTGGACCTCTGGCAGAGAACCGGAGCAGAAGAGCACGTAGTCAATCAGCTCGGTGACTTCAGCACCTTCGGGGTCCCGGGAGAATTCGAGGGTGCGCGTGCTGGCTTCCAGCGCATCGTAGATCAGCACCTTGCCCACCAGCGGGGTCCCGATTCCGGCGATCAGCTTCAGCGCTTCGGTGGCCAGCAACGAGCCGACAGTGCCGCACAATCCGGGCAGCACTCCCCCAGCGGCGCAGTCCGGCACGGTGCCCGGGGCCGGCGGAATCGGGAACAGGTCGCGGTAGCCCGGGCCGTGCTCATGCCAGGCCACGGAGACTTGTCCGTGGTGCTGCAGGATGGATCCCCAGATCAGCGGTATGCCCGAAAGCTGCGCGGCGTCATTGGACAGGTAGCGGGTCGGGAAGTTGTCGCTGCCATCGATGACCAAGTCATAATTCGCAAAGATCTCTAGTGCATTCGAAGAATCCAGGCGCAGATTATGCTCGATGATTTCCACATTGGGGTCCAGCGACTTGGCAGCCTGGGCCAGGGAAGCGGTCTTGGCCAGGCCGATATTTGCGGTGGTGTGCGTGACCTGGCGGTGCAAGTTGGATAGTTCCACCACGTCATCGTCAACGATGCCGATGGTGCCTACCCCCGCTCCGACAAGATACGGAACGCTGGCACTGCCTAGCCCTCCGGCGCCGATCACCAGTACCCGGGCGGCAGCCAGCCTGCGCTGCGCGGTGTCATCAAATCCGGGCAAGGTCAGTTGGCGTGCGGCGCGAGCAGCCTGTTCCTCGCTTAGCGACGGCCCGGGGGCCACCAGCGCGGGAAAGTCGCGTTCACTTTTCATCGTGCTCCTTATCGCGTTGGCGCGATAGCATGAAGTCATGTCGAAGATTACGATACGCTACTTCGCTGCCGCGGCGGCAGCAGCGGGCTGCGAGCAGGAGAGCTGGGAACGCCCGCAAACGCTCGCCGGGCTGCGTAGCGAACTGATCGATTCCTACGGGCCAGAAATGGCACAGGTTTTGCGTGCCGGAAGTTTCCTGATCAACGGCGTGGTGCGCCGCGATGCCGGGGACCTGGGCTCGGCCGAAGATCTGACGGTGGACGTGCTGCCGCCGTTCGCCGGCGGATAGCCGATGACCTGCACCCTGGAAAATCATCGCGCAGAACTTGAAGCGCTGCTCTCCCCGGTCTTTGCTTCCCTGGACAGCGAAAAGCTGTTGGCTGACAGCCCCGAGGCAAACGGCCGCATCCTCAGCGAGGATCTGTACGCCCTATTGCCCATCCCCGCATTCACCAATTCGCAGATGGACGGCTACGCTGCACGCAGCGCGGACTTGGCCACTGCAACGCCGCAGTCCCCTGTCACCTTGCCATTGGGTTTTACGGCGGCCGCCGGCGACCGGCAAATCACATTGGCTGAAGGAACTGCCAGCCCGGTGATGACCGGTGCGATGATCCCGCTGGGGGCCGATACCGTGATCCCCATCGAGGAAAGCAGCTCCGGGGCTTTCCCGGACTTGGTTCGGGCAGGCCGTGGCACCCCGAGTGGAAACGCGGAGTTCACTGCTCCCAGCGAATCAGGCCGTTTCATCCGCCTCGCCGGCGTCGACCTTGAAGCCGGCGCCCTGGTGGCCCAGGCCGGAACCCGGCTGACCCCCACCATGATTGCCGCATTGGTTTCCAGTGGACTGCGTGAAGTACCGGTACGCCGCGCATTGAAGGTGGCCGTGTGCACTACCGGTGACGAGCTCAGTGATGATCAGCCTTCCCAGGGCCAGATCCCGGACTCGAATTCCCCCATGCTCACCGCCTGGCTGCACCAATATCAGGTTCAGGTGCGCACCTTGCAATTACCTGATGATCCCAAGCGCTTCGCGCTGGCTATTGATGCGCTGCAGGAACAAGTTGACCTGATTCTGACCGTAGGCGGAATCAGCGCCGGAGCTTATGAAGTGGTCCGACAGGCTCTTGCGCCGCTGGGCGGTGCATTCCACCACGTGGCGATCCAGCCTGGTGGTCCGCAAGGCTTCGCCCAGCTGCCTCAGGCAGCGGTGCTGTGCTTCCCCGGCAACCCGGTCAGCGCACTGTTATCGGCTGAACTATTTTTGGCCCCGCTGCTGCGCAAGTTCAACGCCTTGCCCGAGCCGGTGTCGCAACACTACCCATTGGCCGCCGATGTCACCTCGCCCGGGCATAAGCACCAGGTGCGCCGGGCTGTGATCCGTGGTGGCCTGGTGGAAATCCTGGATCCGGGCTCGCATCTGGTCCACGATCTGGCCCGCGCCGATGCGCTGGTGCATATCCCTGCAGGCATCAGCCAGCTGATAGCTGGGCAGCAAATTGAAACTTGGAGCATGAATGTCTGAAAAACTTACCCACCTGCGTGAAGACGGCAGCGCCCACATGGTCGACGTCAGCGATAAGGCTGTCACCAAGCGTGTTGCTACCGCGGAGGCCATCTTTGCCACCCGCGAAGATGTCGTCCCGATGCTGATGACCGGCAACCTGCCCAAGGGCGAAGCACTGGGCACCGCCCGCGTCGCGGGCATCATGGCAGCCAAGCGCACCTGGGAGCTGATTCCGCTGTGCCACCCGCTGCCGATCTCCAAGGTCTCCATTGATTTCGAGGCGCAGGATTCCGCGGTGCGCGTGATCGCCCAGGTGACCACCAAGGGTGTCACGGGGGTGGAGATGGAAGCGCTGACCGCAGCGAGCGTGGCCGCATTGACCCTCTATGACATGGTCAAGGCCGTGGACAAGCACGCCGAGGTTCGCTCCGTGAAAGTCTTGGCGAAGTCCGGCGGCAAGAGTGGCGACTGGGCTCGTGAAGACTAGCCGCCACGCGGCAGTCGTGGTCGCCTCGACCAGCGCTGCGGCGGGAACTGCCCAGGACAAGACCGGCCCGATGATCGTCCAGTGGCTGGCCGAGCGCGGGTTCGAGGTCCCGGGCCCGGTGGTGGTTGCCGATGGCCAGCCGGTGCGTTTCGCCGTGGATGGCCTGCTGGCCGATGACGCGCAGGTGATCATCGTGACCGGCGGGACAGGGGTCAGCCCGGATGACCAGTCCCCCGAAATGGTTGCTCCGCTGCTGGATGTGCAGTTGCCTGGAATCATCGAGGCCATTCGCCGCCGCGGCGAGCCGAACACACCGCTCTCGATCATCACTCGCGGGGTGGCCGGGTTCGCCGGCAGCAGCTTCGTGATCACCTTGCCCGGTTCTACCGGCGGGGTCAAGGATGGCCTGGCTGTGCTGGACACCGTCCTGGAACATTTGCTGACCCAGCGCAGTTCAGGCACCGGCCACGGGCCACGCTGAGAAACACCAAGTACTTTGATCTGAAAGGCTGAAGAATGAGCGTCGAAGCTGGAATCTACGAACACTTCAAAGGACAGCGCTACGAAGTGCTGGCCGTAGGCAAGCACAGCGAAACCGAAGAACCACTGGTCTTCTATCGCAAGCTCTACGATGACTACAGCTTCTGGGCGCGGCCGCTGGCCATGTTCGAGGAAAGAGTTGAGCGCGATGGCTACAGCGGGCCGCGGTTTGCGAGGATCGCTTAGCAGACGACAGGCCCGGAGGCTTCAGCCGTTCTCAGGATCAAGCATTGGACCGGTCCCGCAAGGCGCCAGAGCATCGCTGCTAGATGCGTAACTACGAGAAAGCATGGAAACGAGCATGAAAATTGGAGTCATTGGCGCAGGCGGAGTCGGCGCGTATTTCGCAGCAGCCCTAGCCCGCGGTGGTGCCGAAGTGCATCTGCTCGCCACGGAGCGCCACATCGCACCGATTGCCGAACATGGCATCACTGTTACCAAGGGTGATGGCACGCCAGGATTCTCCGCCCGCTTGGCCAGCGTCAGCACGAAGGCTGAAGAAATCGGGGCCTGCGATGCCGTGATTCTCACTTGCAAAGCCGGACAGGTGACCGAAGCCATGGATGCCGCGCATGCATTAATCGGCCCGGAAACAGCAGTTCTTCCGCTTCAAAATGGAGTCACTGCTTCTGATCGAATCGCTGAATCCGTCGGATCGAGCCATGCGCTGGGCGGGGTATGCGTGATCATCTCCTACCTGCAGGAGCCCGGTACCGTGCACCATGTGGGCGGACAGCCAGCAATTATTCTCGGTGAAATTGACGGGACCATCTCGCCACGCGCCACACAATTGTCGGAAGCGTTGGCTGCTGCCGGTGTCAGCACAAGCGTGTCCTCCGATATCGTCACCGATATGTGGCGCAAGTTCATGCTGATCAGCTCCTATGGCGGGGTGGGAGCACTGTGCAGAGAACCAGTTGGCCGCACTCGCGCAAATCCGCTGACGCGGTCATTGGTCGAAGATGCCATGCGCGAAGTAGCCCGCCTGGCAGAGAAAGTTGGCGCAAAACTTGGCGAACAAGATATCGATCAAATGATGGCTCAAGTCGATGCATTCGCCCCGGACAGCACGGCATCCATGCAACGCGACCTCATTGCAGGACGTTCTTCAGAACTAGAAGAGCAGAACGGGACGATAGTCCGGATGGCCGAACAGCATGCGGTCGCAGTGCCAATCCACCACACCATCTACCGGGCCATGGCGCTCCTCGACGGTTCAGCAATTTAGCGGCGCAAGCCCGAGTCAACGACGCATTGCCTCATCTGCAGTTATGCCCGCTCCGGGCCGACCTTCAAATTCGGCGTGATGGGTGATGACGAAGGCTAGGCTGTTGCCATGGAGGAGATTCTGCTCGCTGGCGGCAACGCATCCGATGGAGTGGTGCGAATTGGCTCCACCGTGCGCAAACCATGGGCGGAATCCACTCCCAGCGTTCTCCATTACATGCGCGCCCTGCGTGCCGCGGGCATCGATGTTCCCAAGGTGTTTGGCCAGGACCCGCAGGGACGGCAAATCACCGAGTTTGTCCCAGGACGCCTTGCCATGGATTCGGAGCCATTGACTCCTTCACAGCTATCAAGAGTGGGGCGCCTGGTGCACTCTATTCACGATGCAAGTCAGGCGTATCGGCCAGAAACAGGATCAACTTGGACTACACCCATTGCAGCCCCGGGTGCCGAACTTATCTGCCATAACGATCTGGCCCCGTGGAACCTGCTCGTTGGCGATCGGTGGGTATTTATCGACTGGGATGCGGCTTCTCCAAGTACCCGGCTCTGGGACCTCGCCTATTCTGCTCAGGCTTTCACTTTGAATGATGCTTCAGCCGACCCAGTCAACGCGGCCAGGGATTTGAAAGCCTTTGTTGATGGCTATGGGGCCAGTGACGAGCTTCGTGCGGTTCTTCCTGCCGCGATGCGGCAACGAACAGCAGCCATGTACAAACTGCTCAAGGACTCCCATGCTGGGGCAATAGAACCCTGGGGAACCATGTTTGCGACCGGGCACGGCGAGCATTGGAAGGCAGTGACAGAGTTCGTGGGGAACAACCAGTCCGTATGGGCACGGGCGCTGGAATAACCTGGATTGGCTCATAACGGGCCGTGGAGCATTTGCCTATTACGAATCAGCCTCGTTGTAGCGCTCCAGGGCTTCCGCGAAGTCCCTGATCTGTTCTTCGTTCCAGCCTTCCAGCCGCTCGATCACCGCGGACCGGTGCACGGCAGCTGAAGCATTCAGCCGTTCTTGCCCCAGTTTGGTCAGTTCAAGCACACGGCCTCGCCCGGCTTCGGAATCGTCGTATGCCGCATACCCCAGATCAAGCAGAGTTCCGACTTGCCGGGAGACCGTTGAACGATTCAGCGAGAAGGCCTCGGCGATATCGGTCGCTCGTGCCCCGGGCGTATCGGCAATAAATCGCAATAGCGAATGCTCCACCATGCTCAGGGGCTCGGCTAGTTGCCGTGAGCGCGAGTTGGCTCGTCGAGTGATCAGTTGCATGTGGTGGTAGACCGACTCAATGTCTGCCTCCCGTTGTTCCCTGCCCATGGTTTCGAGTCTAGTACGTGTCGGACAACTCAAGATATTCTGTTGCATAATGCAACATTAGCGGTATTCTTAATACATATGACTGCCACCGACACCACCGCACCCAGTACCCCCACTGCCAAGCATTCCAACTCCGCACCGGCAAAACCGGCCACCGGCCAACGCGCACCGAAGGGATGGGGAAAGCTGGCACGAACCATGCTGATCCCGTTCTTTCTCTGCGCCATCATGGGCCTGTTCTACCTCGGAGCCTTCCATCAGCCAACACCGCACAACGTACAGGTAGCTGTGGTTGGAGATTCAGCTGCAACCAAGGTCTTCGCCCAGACTTTGCAGGATGAATCGGATGGGGCACTGACCGTGCGCACTGTCAACAATGGGGAATCCGCCCGGCAACTGGTTGAAGATCGCGAAATCGTCGCCGCCTACGAATCGACCAAGGACTCTGCAACGCTCTACGCTTCCAGCGCAGCATCGGAAACCTCGGCGAACATCGCCCAGAAGGTCTTCATGAATGTGGCCTACAAGCAGGGCCAGCCGTTCCATGTGGAGGACGTTGTCCCCGCCGGAGAACACGACAGCACCGGACAGGGCCTGTTCTTCCTGCTCGTCGCACTGAGCATTGGCGGCTACGCCAGCGCCGTGCCGCTGGCAGGGTTCATGGGCAAGGTCAAGCTGCCAGTCCGCTTCGCGATGGCCGCAGTTGCTGCCGCGGTGATCGCATCGATTGCCGTGATCGTTTCCGGTCCGGTTTACCAGATCATTCAAAACCACTACGCCAGCATTTGGCTGATTTCGTGGATCTACGCGGTTTCGATCATCATGCTGGGCATGGGGCTGCACCCGATGCTCCGCCATTGGACCACGCCGGTCTTGACCTTGTGCTTTGTTGCCTTGAACTTCACCAGCTCTGGCGGCATCTTCCAGCCGGCCATGCAGCCTGGATTTTTCGGCGCGCTGAACACCTTCTGGAACGGCGCCGGCTGGCTCCACGCGGTTCAGACGCTGGTCTACTTCCCAGGCCAGGGCATCGGCATGGATATCCTGCGGTTGATCGTGTGGCTGGTTCCCGGTGCGGCACTGATATTCGCAACCCATGCCTGGAGCGTGCACAAGACCCGCCTGGCCAATGAGAACGCGGCCATCCAGGAAGTGGAAGAGGCCGTCGCAGCATAGCGGTTCCTCCGGGCATCCAACGGGCCGAGGCCGCCCTTCTGCTAGCGGCTGGAAGCCAGCGCGTCACGCACCTGCTGCGCTGCCTTAAGCAGCCGAGGCAGAATCTTCTGGGCCGCGTCGTCAGCGCTTTGCTCGCTGGCCGGATGCACGCTCATGGACACGTTCATGGCCGCCGCCACGGTGGAATCCGCGTTGAAGACGGGCACCGCGACCGAGCGCAATCCGATTTCCAGCTCCTGGTCAACCACCGCATAGCCCTGCGTACGGATCTTTTCCAGTTCCTTGCGCAGGTCTGCTGGAGTTTTCAGCCCGAGCCCGGTGCGCGATTCGAAGCCTCCGGCCAACACGGATTCACGAAGCTCTTCAGGCCCGAAGGCCAAAAGCACCCGGCCCATGGAGGTGTTCACCGCAGGGAACCGGGTGCCCACGGAGATGCCGACGCGCATGATCGAGCGGGTATGCACGCGGGCGATGTACACAATGTCGGTGCCATCGAGCACCGAGGCCGAGGCCGACTCATGCACTTGCACCGAGAGCTCCTCAAGCACCGGTTCGATCAGCTGAGGCAAAGTAGCGCTGGACAGATAGGCATAACCCAGCTGCAGGACCTTGGAGGTCAGCTCGAAATGCTTGCCGTCAGAGCGCACGTAGCCCAGTTCCTGCAAGGTGAGCAGAAAACGCCGGGCGGTGGCGCGCGAAAGTCCGGTGCGCGCTGCAACCTCGGAGAGCGTCATCGACATATGCTCCGCGTCAAAGCAGCTGATGACGGCCAAGCCGCGGGCCAGGGACTGGACCGACGTTGAAGGTGTTGCCTGCTCGCTCACCATGCTCCTTGCACGCGCTGAAAACTGCCATGGAGTGCCCCCGCATGTTCGAAGGCACCCCACTAATCTACTGTGTCTCTAGGCCCAGGTCAGTTTCACCGGGACCTTGGCCCGCAATTCGTCAAAGCTGATGCCGTGCACCGAGCGCACAAAGACCTTCGCATCGCGCAGCTCGAAGATGGCCACTTCGGTATAGATCCGCGAGACGCAGCCCAATCCGGTGACCGGGTAGCTCAGCGTTTCAACCAGCTTGGATTCGCCGGTCTTGGTGAACAGGCTCATCATCACCCAGGTCGCCTTGGCCCCGATAGCCAGGTCCATGGCGCCGCCCACGGCAGGGATCGCGCCTTCGGCCCCGGTATGCCAGTTGGCCAGATCCCCGGCCTGCGAGATCTGGAAGGCCCCGAGCACGCAGACATCCAAGTGTCCGCCGCGCATCATGGCGAAGGAGTCGGCATGGTGGAAGTAGGCGGCGCCGGGCAGTTCGGTCACCGGGATCTTGCCGGCGTTGATCAAGTCCTCGTCGATGTCCTCGCCTGTGGCTACCGGGCCCATGCCGAGCATGCCGTTTTCGGTATGCAGGGTGACATCCTGGTCGGCGGTGAGGAAGTTGGAGACGTTGGTCGGCTGGCCAATGCCCAGGTTCACGAAGGCCCCGGCAGGAATATCGCGGGCTACCAGCTGCGCCATCTCATCACGGGTCAGTTTTTCTTCGGTGGTTCGCACGTCAGCCATTACTTTTCTCCTCCAAGAGCTACCACGGTGTCGACATAGATCCCCGGAGTGATCACGTGCTCCGGATCAATGCTTCCCACCTCGACGACCTCGTCAACCTGCACGATCGCGGCCTTGGCGGCCGTGGCCATGATCGGCCCGAAGTTTCGCGCGGTCTTGCGGTAGACCAAATTGCCAAAGGTGTCGGCCTTCAGCGCCTTGATCAGCGCGAAATCGGCGTGGATCGGGGTTTCCAGGACGTAGCCCTTGCCGTCGATGACGCGGGTTTCCTTGCCCTCGGCCAGCAGCGTGCCGTAGCCGGTAGGGGTGAAGAACCCGCCGATGCCGGCTCCCGCGGCGCGGATGCGCTCGGCCAGGTTGCCCTGCGGAACCAGCTCCAGCTCGATGTCCCCGGCGCGGTAGGCCTCATCGAAGTGCCAGGAGTCGGACTGGCGCGGGAAGGAGCAGATGATCTTCTTGACCCGGCGTTCCCTAATCAGCAGGGCCAGGCCGGCGTCGGCCTGGCCGGCGTTGTTGTTCACGACCGTCAGGTCCTTCGCGCCGCAGTCCATGAGTGCGTCGATCAATTCCATCGGCTGGCCGGCGTTGCCGAAGCCGCCAATCAGGACTGTGGAGCCGTCGGTGATTTCGGCGACGGCGTCCGCCGCTGAACTGGCAATACGTGGTGCCATGCTGGGTTCCTCTCGAGACTACTTGGTGGCGTGGACGTTTTCGATGACTACGGCGAGGCCCTGGCCCACGCCAATGCAAATGGCGGCTAGCCCATAGCGCTCGCCGGAGTCCTGCAGACGGCGGGCCAGGGTACCCAGGATGCGCAGGCCGGAGGCGCCCAGCGGGTGGCCGATAGCGATGGCCCCTCCCCACGCGTTAAGGATGCCTGGGTCGATATCCCAGGCGCGGATGCAGGCCAGGGACTGCGCGGCGAAGGCTTCGTTCAGTTCCACCGCAGCGATGTCCGACCACTTCAGGCCGGCCTTGCCCAGGGCCTTGTTGGCGGCTTCCACCGGGGCAAAGCCGAAGAATTGCGGTTCCAATGCGAAGGAGCCATTGGAAACGATGCGCGCTATGGGATCCTGGCCCAGCAGGGCGCCGCCCTTTTCGGAACCAATGAAGGCCGCTGAGGCGCCATCGTTCATCGGTGACGCGTTGCCTGCGGTGACAGTGGCGTTTTCTCCGGTGCGGAAAACGGTGCGGAGCTGGGCAAGGGTCTGGGATGTGGAGTCGGCGCGGATGGTTTCATCACGGGTGACTTCGGTGCCGCGCTTGTTGGCCGGCGGCACAGGAACCACCAGGCTCTCGTACTTTCCGGCATCCCAGGCCGCTGCTGCCTGCTGGTGCGAGAGGGCGGAGAATTCATCCTGGTCTTCGCGGGAGATATTGTGCTTTTCGCGCAGCTGCTCGGTGGCCTCGCCCAGTGATACGGTCCATTCACCCGGCATGGAGGGGTTGACCAGGCGCCAGCCCAGGGTGGTGTTGGCCAGTTCCAGGTTGCTCATCGGGAAGGGGCGTTCGGTTTTCGGCAGTACCCATGGGGCCCGCGACATGGATTCAACGCCGCCCACCAGGACCAGGTCGGCATCGCCAACGGCCACCTGGCGGGAGGCCGCGATCGAGGCATCCAGCGAGGAACCGCATAGGCGGTTCATGGTGGTGCCCGGCAGCGTGGTGGGCAGTCCGGCGAGCAATGTGGCCATGCGGGCGACATTGCGGTTTTCCTCGCCTGCGCCGTTGGCATTGCCGAAGATCGATTCATCGATAGCGTTGACGTCCAGCTTCGGCGACCGTGCGACAAGTTCGCGCACCACGTGCGCGGCGAGATCATCGGGGCGGTGGCCCGATAGCGCACCGCCGATCTTGCCGAAAGGGGTGCGAATTGCGTCGTAGAGGTACGCCTGCTGCATGGTCTCACTGCTCCATTGCCAAAGGATGTTCACATTGTGAACTTAAGTTCGTTATATGAACTTTACCAGCCCTCACCCGCCTCTTCAAGGTGCATCGATAAGTTCGCTTGATGAACATTAGTACGCACAGTGAAAATAGTGCTAGGATCACAACGCCGTGACACCCATCACGCGCAATGCACTGAGAGATCACAAAGGGGCGCCTCATGTCTTCACCGCAAACCGATACCCAGAAATTCAAGCTTGGTGGCTGGATAGCCCTGCTCTGCTTCTTCATCGTCGTTTTCGAGGGCTACGACATCGTTGCCCTGGGCGCCACCATTCCGATGCTCACCGATCCTAACGTCGGCGGGTTCAGCGTGAGCGAGATGAACTGGGTCAATACCTTCTCGCTGATCGGTGTCGGCGTCGGGGCAGCCACGATGGGGCGCATGGCCGACCGGTTCGGGCGGCGCCGCCCGCTGCTGATCGCAGTTCTCGTCTTTTCGGTGTTCACCTTGCTTTTCCCGTTCCTCCCGAGCGCCGTCTTGATGGGTGCATTCCGCTTCATCGCGGGCCTGGGACTCGGCGGCTGCATGCCCGTGGCACTGGCCTTGATGCAGGAGAATGCCCCGGTGGGGCGGCGCGCATTGGCCAACAACTTGCCGATGGTCGGCTACCATCTGGGCGCTGTCCTGGCATCCCTGGCAGGCAAGGCAGCCGGTGTTCATTGGGCGGCGCTGTACTTCCTTGGAGGCGGGCTGGGCCTTGCCCTTCTGGTACTGCTCTGGTTCAAGCTTCCGGAGAGCGAAGTGGTCTCGAGCAATGAGCGCACCTCGATCTCCGATGTGCTCAAGCCCCAATACCTGCGCACCTCGATCGGCTTGTGGATCGCGGCTTTCATGGGCCTGGTGCTGGTCTACGGCCTGAACGCATGGCTTCCCAAGATCATGGGCGCTGCCGGCTATCCGGTGGCCGATTCGCTGACAATGCTCTTCGTACTGAACTTGGGTGCCATCGCAGGCCTGGTCATCAGCGCCTACGCGGCCGACGCCAAGGGCATCAAGCTCGTCTCGCTGATCTGGTTCGCGGCTTCGGCAGTATTATTGCTGCTGCTGGCGGCGCCTTTTGGCAGCCAAGTCCTTTTGACCGCGGTCCTCTTTGTCACCGGCATTTTCGTCTTCAGCGCCCAGTGCCTGATGTATGCCTATGCTGGCCACGTCTATCCACGCAACCTGGTCGCCACCGGCATTGGGCTAGCTTCGGGCATCGGACGCTTTGGCGCCATCATCGGCCCCTACATCACCGGCTTGATGGTCGCCGCCGGAACGGCGTACCCGGGTGCGTTTTTCCTTTACGGCGGAGCAGCGTTGCTGGCTGTCGTGGTCATCGCGCAGATCCCGAAGCCACAGCGTGGCTAGAGTTGCACCATGGCCAATTCTCCTAGCGGGGATTCAATGCTGGACCGCTTGGTGCGGATCCTTGATTCCTTCGACGCGAAAAACCAGTCGCTCAGCGTCAGCGTTCTGGCGCGCCGGGCCGATATCCCGGTAGCAAGCATGTACCGGCTGCTGGATTCGCTGGTGGAACACGATTTGCTCAGCCGCGATGCCTCGGGACAGGTTCGGCTGGGCCTGCGGTTATGGGAGCTGGCGAATCGCAGTGCAGCCACCCAGGATCTGCGCACGGCGGCGCTGCCCTTCATGGAGGACATCAACCAGCTTCTGAAGCAGAACACCCAGCTCTCTGTGCTGCACCAGGACGAGGTGCTGATCATCGAACGGCTTTCGCGCCCTGGATCAGTCATCAACCAGGCCAATGTGGCTGGACGCATGCCGGTGCACCGCACCTCCATGGGGATGGCCCTGCTGGCTTTTTCCCGTCCGGAAACCATCCGTGACTACCTATCCCGCCACCAGGCGATCATGGCTGCCACCTACCCGGATTTCCGGGCCGAAATGGCTGAGATCCGCCGCACCGGCTATGCCACATTCGATGGCTTCATCGATCCGGAAACAACCGGCGTCGCGGCTCCCATCCTTGATGATGCCGGATACCAAGAAGCCGTGATCTCCGTGGTGCTCCCCCGCCAAACCCGAGCGGTGCAATCCGCCGGGCTGGCATTGCGCACCGCCGCTCGGGGTATTTCCAGGGCGCTGCTGCCGGGCGGTTCGGCCTAGGACGATCGGCAGATCAGCATGCGGATCCCGTCCCATTTTTCTCATTCAATGAGAATCAGGCTGATCGCAGGCCAGCCACGCACGCATTCTTATGCAAGACCCCATTTCCTCGGTCAGCACCGGACCCCTGCACTGCAGCTGGGAATCCGCCCGCTGGTCCCGGCACAGACAGGTAGGACCCATGGCACAGGCGCCACGCATCCTGAAAACCAAGGTCGGCATCATCGGCGGCGGTCCGGCAGGGCTCATGCTCTCCCACCTGTTGGCCGCAGCGGGCATTGAGAACATCGTTGTGGAAATGCGCGAGCACGAAACGATCCGAAATACCCACCGCGCAGGCATCCTCGAATCCCAAGCCGTCGCCATGCTCACCGAATCCGGAGTGGGCGGGCGGGTGCTCAGCCACGGAGACGAGCACGCGGGCATCGACCTGCGCTTCAACGGCGAGTCCCACCCGCTGGATTTCCGCGATCTGGTCGACGCCACCGTGACCCTGTACGCGCAGAACGAGGTGTACGTGGACCTGGCCGCCGCCCGGCAGCGCGACCAGGGCGATGTGCGCTACGGCTGCGAGGTCACAGAGATCCTCGACATGGAAACCTCCACCCCGAAGTTCCGCTTCACCGATGCCGAAGGCAGCCTCTTCGAGGTGCACGCAGATGTGATCGTCGGGGCCGACGGATCACGCTCCTTCGCCCGCCGCCAGATGCCAGATACCCTGCGCCAAGACTTCAAGGTCTCCTACCCCTTCGCCTGGTTCGGCATCCTCGCCGAGGCACCAAAGTCCGCGCCGGAACTGATCTACGCAAACTCGCCACATGGCTTCGCACTGATCTCCCAGCGCAGCGAAACCGTGCAGCGCATGTATTTCCAGTGCGACCCGAATGAAGATGTCAACGCATGGAGTGATGACCGCATCTGGGCTGAGCTGCAACAGCGAGTGGACGGCCCGGATAACTTCCAGCTCAAGACCGGGCCGATCTTCGACAAGACCGTGCTGGGCTTCCGCTCCTTTGTCCGCGAACCGCTCTCGCACGGGCGGATGTTCCTGATCGGCGATGCCGGTCACACCGTTCCTCCCACCGGTGCCAAGGGCCTGAATTTGGCTTTCGCCGATGTGAAGGTGCTCTTCGAAGCGCTGGATTCCTACTTCTCCACCGGCAGCGAGAACCTACTGGAGGGCTATTCGGATCTCGCGTTGAAACGAGTCTGGAAGGCGCAGAACTTCTCCTACTGGATGACCTCCATGCTGCACACCCCGGTAGGCGGCGACCCGTTCATGGCCAAGCGCGCATTGGGGGAACTTGATACCGTGACTTCCTCGCGCTTCGGACAGCAATACCTGGCCGAGTCCTACACCGGCTGGCCCCACGCTTAACGCCCACCTCAACAATTTTTCAGATAGGAGCCGATATGAGCGCCAATACCAACGCACTGGATCCAGCAGCCACCACGGCCACGCAGGAAGATATCAGCGCGGAAATCTCCAGCGTCCACGAGGACTACCGCCAGCAGCTGCTCTCCGGCAAAAAGGCCGAAACCCAGCCACGGGTGGACTTCGCCCCCTACCGCTCCTCGCTGCTGCGCCACCCCACC
Organism: Glutamicibacter sp. GQ173; assembly: GCF_059759215.1. Taxonomy (NCBI): domain Bacteria; kingdom Bacillati; phylum Actinomycetota; class Actinomycetes; order Micrococcales; family Micrococcaceae; genus Glutamicibacter; species Glutamicibacter sp. GQ173. The sequence goes on along the minus strand of NZ_JCAXDT010000004.1, from coordinate 251,566 downwards.
AAGAACCTGCACCACGCAGACCCTGAAACCATCGAGCTGCACTCCCCGGCCTTCGGCCAGCGCGATGTGCACGCACTGGAGTCGGACCTGACCATCCAGCACAACGGCGAACCCATCGGCGAGCGCATCGTTGTCTCCGGCCGGGTGCTGGACGGCGACGGCCGCCCGGTCGCCGGGCAGCTGGTGGAAATCTGGCAGGCCAACGCCGCCGGCCGCTATGTCCACAAGCGCGATCAGCACCCCGCGCCCATTGACCCGAACTTCACCGGGGTGGGCCGGGCCATCACCGGAGCCAACGGCGAATATTCGTTCACCACCATCAAGCCGGCCCCGTACCCATGGAAAAACCACCACAATGCCTGGCGTCCGGCACATATCCACTTCTCGCTCTTCGGCACGGACTTCACCCAGCGCATGATCACCCAGATGTACTTCCCGGGCGATCCGCTCTTCGCGCTGGATCCGATCTACCAATCGATCACAGATCAGGACGCGCGCGACCGTCTGGTGGCCACCTACGACCACTCGATCACCTCCCATGAATGGGCCACCGGCTACAACTGGGACATCGTACTGACCGGGTCCAACCGCACCTGGATGGAAGAGGAAGAGGGAGAGCACTAATGGCTAACGCTCCAGAACTGAAACTTGCGCCCACTCCAGGGCAGACCATCGGCCCGTTCTACGGCTACGCACTGCCCTATGACAAGGACAATGAGCTGGTCAACCAGGCACACCCCAACTCCGTGCGACTGCACGGGGTGGTTTATGACGGCAAGGGCGAAGTCATTCCCGACGCGCTGCTGGAAATCTGGCAGGCTGATGAAAAGGGCAATGTGGTTTCCCGCGAAGGCTCGCTGGTTCGTGATGGCTACACCTTCACCGGCTGGGGACGCACCGCGGTGGACAATGCCGGCCACTACACCTTCACCACTCTCAACCCGGGAGCCACCGAAGCCGGCAAGGCGCCGTTCATCATGCTCACGGTGTTCGCCCGCGGCTTGATGAACCGGCTGTTCACCCGGATCTACCTGCCCGACGATGCCGAAGCGCTGGCCAGCGATCCGCTGCTGTCCTCGCTGTCCGAGGCCGAGCGCAAGACCCTGATCGCCACCCGCGAGGACGACGGTTCCCTGCGCTTGGATCTGCGCTTGCAGGGCGAAGATGAAACCGTCTTCCTCTCCTATCCGCGCGAAAGCTAGAAACGGGCTCGGCCTTCTTGGCGGCGGCTTGCGCGTAGGGATTATGACGGGTGCGCCGGCTGATGCCGGTGGCAACCAGCGCTCTGGCGCTAGAGTTCTAGAGCGTGGGAACAAATTGAACCAGTGAAGAATCGAGGGTCTTGATGGATGGCGCAGACTACGGCGTGCTGGCCCCGGCGTGGGCCGGCACCGCGGCAGCTTCCTTGTCCAGCGACAGCGCATTTGTCCAGGCCATGCTGGATGTCGAGGCTGCCTGGGTGCAGGTCCAGGCCGATGCCTCACTGTGCAGCGCCGAGGACGCGCAGGCAGTTCATTCGGTGGCCAGCGTGGAACGCTACGACCTGGCGCTCTTGGCTTCGCGGACTCCCGATGGCGCCAACGCGCTGATCCCCTTGCTGGGCATGATGCGCGAACTGCTCGCCCGCGATGGCGCGCCGCACTGCGCAAGCACGGCCCTGCACCGCGGGGCGACTAGCCAAGACATCATCGACAGCGCGCTGATGCTGGTCCTGTCCAAGACCATGGCCCAGACCCTGGCCGATCTGCGCAGTGCCGCCGACGGGTTGGCCCGCCTCGCGCAGGCCCACCGCACAACGGTGTGCATTGCCCGTTCGCTGACCCAGCACGCGTTGCCAACCACCTTCGGCTGGAAGGCCGCCAGCTGGCTCTCGGCCATCGTGGACGCCGAAAAGCAGCTGGACACAGCTTCGAGGCAGCTGCGCCTGCAGTGGGGCGGGGCGGTGGGAACCCTGGCCTCCCTGGAACAATTCCTCGACGGGGCCAGCGGCACCACGGCCAGCAGCCAGCAGCTCAGTTCCCAGCTTGCCCGCGTCCTGGGCCTGCGGGATCCGGGCACGCCATGGCACACCAACCGCATGCCAATTCTCCAGCTCGGCTCCGCCCTGGGCGCGGCCATTGCGGCGCTGGGCACCTTTGGTGCAGATGTGCTCACATCTTCGCGTCCGGAGATCGGCGAGCTGTCCGAGCCACGCGAAGCGGGCAAGGGCGGTTCCTCGGCCATGCCGCAAAAGCAGAATCCGGTGCGTTCTGTGCTGCTGCGCAATGCCGCATTCAGCGCCCCCGGGCTGCTCTCCACGCTCTTCACCGCTGCAGGCACCGCGGTGGATGAACGCCCCGACGGCGGCTGGCATGCCGAATGGGGCGCACTGCGCGAACTGGCCCGCCTGGGAGCAGGAGCCGCATCCCACGCAGCGTTCCTGGCCAACGGCCTGGGCGTCAATCTTCCGGCCATCGGGCGGAACCTCGCCTTGGGCGGCGACGCAGTGCTCTCCGAACGCCTGGCTTCCGTCCTGGCACCGCTGGTGGACGGAGGCAAGACAGCCATCCAGAAGCTGGTGCGCCGCAGCTTGGATGAAGAGCTGTCCCTGCACGAACTTCTGCGTTCGCAGGTTCCCGCAGATCGGATGGGTGATGCCGAACTGGCCGAACTCTTTGATCCCGCCGGCTACCTTGGTGCCGCGGATCGCTTCACCGCAACTGTATTAGCCGATTATTCGGCACGGAAGGAACAATGGCAGTCCCAGAACTAACTCCGTCGCTGCTGCATACCGACAGCAACCTCCCCACCCTCATCGCAGGACCCTCCCTGGGCACCGCGGCCCTGCCTCTGTGGGCCCCCGCCCTGCCCTACCTCAAAGAGCATTTCCAGGTCATCGCCTGGGATCTGCCCGGGCACGGTGCCAGCAAGCCATCGGCGCAAGAGTTCACCCTGGCAGAGCTCGCCACCGGCGTCACCACCATGGTCGAAGCCTTGCGGGCTGACGGGGTCATCACCGATGGCGCCAAGCTGTTCTATGCCGGGGTATCAGTGGGCGGCGCCACCGCACTGCAGCTGGCGGTGGATCATCCAGGCTTCTTCAACGCCTTGTCCTCGATCTGCTCGGCAGCCAAGATCGGCACCCCCGAGGGGTGGACCGAGCGCGCCGAGCTTGTTGCCAAAGCCGGAACCCCGACCATGGTCGCAGGTTCTGCCCAGCGCTGGTTCGCTCCGGGGTTCATCGAGAAGGAACCTGGAATCTCAGCCAGCTTGCTGCACAGCCTGCAGGATGCTGACTGCTTTGCCTACGCCCACGTCTGTGGCGCCTTGGCTGGCTTCGACGTGCGTGGGCAATTGCAAGGGACCACCGACCCGGTTCTGGCCATCAACGGCGCCCAAGACCAGGTGTGCCCTCCGGCGGACGCGCAGTTCATCGCCGAGAACGCACCGCATGGCCAGGCTGCCATTATTGACACCGCAGGCCATCTGGCTCCCGCTGAAGCACCGGAAGAAACCGCAGCCCTGCTGGCCGATTTCTTCCTCGCCAACTAGGAAAGAGCAGTACACCATGACAGAATCCCAGCGCCTGCCGGGCGATACCTATGACGCAGGCATGGGCGTGCGCCGCGAAGTCCTTGGCAACGAGCACGTCGACCGTTCCACCAAGAATTCAAACGAGTTCACCGACGAGTTCCAGGAAATGATCACCCGCTACGCGTGGGGAACCATTTGGACCCGTGACGGTTTGCCGCGCACCACCCGCAGCGCCATCACCTTGACCGCCATGATTGCCGGCGGGTACTGGGAAGAGCTGGAAATGCACGTGCATGCTGCCCTGCGCAATGGAATGACTCCGGAGGAAATCAAGGAAGTCTTCCTGCAATGCGCCATCTACTGCTCCGTGCCCGCCGCAAACGTTGCCTTCAAGATCGGCAAGAAGGTCTTGGACGAATACGCCGCGCAATAGTTGCTGCGGCCGCGGCCAGTTCGACGGACCGCCCGCCAACGAGACGGCGCCAGAAGGCTAGCTCAGTTAAGCGATCGTGCGCCAGCGGCTGGAATCAGCGATGATTCCAGCCAGCTGCGTTCCTGATCGCTGAGCACCCGCGAGGAAACTCCGTCGGCGGCCAGCGGAACCATGACCGTGGTGGAATCGAACACCGGCTGGCCGTCCTGGTAGCCGATGCCCCGCACGGTGAACGACTTGTTGCCGACGCGACTGATCCCCATGCGGATCAGCATTTCAGGCTGGTAATGCAGTGGCCGTTTGTAGTCGATCTGGAGGGAAGCCACGACCGTTCCGAATTCGAATCGTCCTGCCTTCCCATCTTGCCGGGTCCAGCGGATGCGTGCTTCTTCCATCAGCGTGACGATGCGGGCATTATTGACATGCCCCAAGGCATCCTGATCCGACCAGCGCAGCTGCAACATTATTTCCGTTGCGGCTGCCAATTCATTGGCTGCTTCATTGCTCATGAACCTATTGGATCAGAGTTCAAGTACATCGCCCTCAGCGTGACAGAGCGTTACCCCCTAGAGCGTTCGTCCAAGACCCAGTGCGCATTATTGCTGTTGGCATCCACGCATTTCCAGTATTTCGATGGTTCGCTCTCGAGCAAGCCATCGATGAACCAATACGTTTTGCCGGGGTCCCACCCGGCTATGAGCGTAGCGAATTTAGCATCTACCGGCAGGCATTGTCCGGCGAGCGCGAGGTAGGCGCCGATACTCAGATGCACCCCGTCATAATTGCGTGCTACGGCTAGCCAATCTGGAATGGCCCACGCACCGTCACGGCCCGTGACGTGATACCAGTCGTGGCGTTTCTGTGCAGTGACCTCGATTGGGTGATCTTGGCAGAGCTTGACCCATTGCTCCGCTGAGGAAATTTCCAGAACGCTGGCGCTAGGGGGTATGTCTACTAATCTTGTGGTTGCTTTTTCCCACCCGAAGCCGTCTTCAACGCAAATCAAACCAATAGGTTGCGCCGTAGCGAATTCTCCGCACGTTTCCTCTAGGTACATGTTTGGTGCCGACCACCATTCACCGCTGAAATTCCCTATCGGGCGTGACTGGTTCTCCCGGGCATCACGCATTTCGGTTCGGAGCACGTGATCTTTCCACGCGATCAATGATTCAAGACCAGTCCGCTTCTTATCCGTAGCAGGGGCAAGAGACCCCGCTATATCGAAATTCACCCGGTGCTGCGCTGCCATATCCAGCGGGTCGAACCAATAATCTATTTGCCCCGAAGCCGCGATGTGTTTTGCGATTCTCTCCAGCTGGACGCTGAGGATCGGGGATGCCAAGACGAATTCTTGCCCATACGGTGGTTGCCAGTACATCGCCGCGTCGACGGAACTTTCCAATGCCGATTGCAACATGCAATGCTTTACTTCGAAAAGCTCGGTACGTTCAAGCAATTCGGCGAGCTTCTCTGCCCCTTCCCGCACGGTGCGCTCAGTCTCAACGATCACGTCGGATGATTCGAGCCCGCGATACTGCAGGTCATCGATTCCGGTTGAGGCGTAGTACATCGCCTCGTACAAAGGATGCGGGGAAAAATCAGATTGCGACTCTTCTTCGCCGGCCGTCATGAATTCCCACAACAGCCGCCGACCGCGCTGCCCCTGCAGCAGTGCGTCAACAATTTCCATGGTCACAACCGCTTTCTCTGGTCATAGATTGCTAAATACGCCCAAGACACCTTGTAAGTATTTACGGAATCGATAATTCGACATTACCTGAGCGGGTGCTGTTATTCATCTGAGATTGACAGCGTTGGCAAAGGCCGGCCAGAGGGCCGGCAGATTGCCACCACCCCGGAGGAACGCACGTGAAATTCTTCGCTCGACCCGGCAAAACCAATCACATCACCCCACTGCGCATCACTGCAGGAACACTCGTTGTCCTGGCAGCTTCGGCCGCTCTCACGGCCGCCAATTCCGCACCCGATCCAGAACCAGCAGCTACGACGGCTGCGGACTGGAACTCCTCAGCCTACCGGGGAGCAGTCCAGGTGGTCCGTGCAGCCGGCAAAAAGTCTCCAGCAGCAGGCAAGACGCTGGAAGGCGTCGTTTTCGAGGACCGCAACAAGAACTCCAAGCAGGACGCCAACGAGCCAGGACTGCCCAAAGTCACCGTTTCCAATGGCCGAGATGTTGTCACCACCGATTCGCAGGGCCGCTATGCGCTGCCTGCCTTTGAGAACATGACAGCCTTTGTCACCCAGCCACGCGGCTTCCAGGTGCCAGTCGACGAAAATAACGTCGCGCAGTTCTCCTACATTCACCTGCCAGACGGCTCCCCCAAGCTGAAATACGGCGGCATTGCCCCCACCGGCGAATTGCCAGAGGCCGTGAACTTCCCGCTGGCTCGCAGCGAAGCCACCCAATCCCCTGAGCAGAGCTGCGCCATCGGCGCCGATGTGCAGACCTATAACCAGCAGGAAGTCGAATACGCTCGCAAGGGCGCCTTCGCCGACCTCGCTGCCCGCACCGACTACACCGGGTGCGGGGTGCTGTTCATCGGCGACCTCGTCGGCAATGACCTGTCCTTGTTCGCCCAGACCCGCGAACTGACTTCCATGCTCAATGGCCCGGCTCGTTTTCTTCCCGGAAACCACGACATCGACTTCGACTCGCTCGACGGCGTGCACGAATTTGATACCTACCGCGCCCAGTTCGGCCCCGAGTACTACTCCTACGACACGGGCAAAACCCACGTGGTTGCCCTGAACACCATCGAGTACCCCACCAAGGTTCCTGCTAAGAGAAGCGACTACACCTACCAGCTCGGCAAGCAGCAGCTTGAATGGTTGCGCGCAGACATTGCCAAGGTGCCGAAGAACAAGGCCATCGTCCTCGCCGGCCACAGCCCATTGCTGGAATTCTTCTTCAACGATGAGCACACCACCAAAGAGGTCAAGGAAATCTACAAGATCCTCAAGGGCCGCGAAGTGGTCTCCCTGGGCGGCCACACCCACATGTCTGAAAACCTTCGCGAAGGCGATCTGATGAAGGGCTGGCTGGACGAAGTCGGCGAGGATGGCTTGCCCTTCACCCACCTGACGGTTCCGGCAGTTGCCGGCCAGTGGTACGGCGGGCGAGTCACCGAGACCGGTTACCCGACCTCCCTCCAGCAAGACGGCACGCCACCAGGGGTGCTGACCTTGGACATCAAGAACACCAAGATCACCGAGCGCTTCACCCCAACCGGCGGTGATGAGAGCAACCAGATGGCCGTAGGCCTGAACACTCCTGCCTACCGTGATTGGTACAAGGAAAATGTCGACAAGGAATACGGCACCATCGAGGCGCTGGAGAACCCGTTGTCGGTGAGCCGCAGCGGTTTGGCCGAGGACACCTGGCTGACCACCAACTTCTGGATGGGGAGCACCGGTTCCACGGTGGCGGTTTCCATCGATGGAAACGCCCCGCTCAAGTCAACGCGCACGCAATCGCTCACCGGCGAAACCGCACGAACTGGCGCCAAGTACTCTGACCCGGTGGCTATCGCCGAGCAGTTTGTCCACGGTGGCGGACTGCCTGAGAAGACCAGCCATTTGTGGCGTCTTGAACTGCCAGATGATCTGGAAACCGGATCGCACACCGCTGAAGTGACGGCCACGGATGTCCACAGTCGTTCCTTCACCGACAAGCTCGAATTCGAAGTCACCGGCTAGCAGCCAATCTGTGAACGGCGGCTGGTGCCCTGGGTGCCAGCCGCCGTTGTGCATTCCGGCTGCCTAAAGGCTGGCAACGAAGTAACTAAAGGGTCATCACGGCACAGGAACACCTAGGATGAACTCATGCGCATTGCCATTTTGGATGACTACCAGAACGTCGCTACCGACCTCGCAGATTTTGAAGGGCTGGCGACCGAGCTCAACGCCGAGCTGACAGTATTTACCGAACACCTCGGACATGACGACACAGCTGTCTGCGCTGCGCTGAAAGGCTTTGATGTCATCGTGGCCATGCGCGAGCGCACACCGTTTCCCGCGTCGCGGTTCGAGCTGTTGCCGCAGTTGAAACTGCTGGTCACCACCGGTCGACGCAATGGCGCCATCGATCTGGAAGCTGCCATCGAGCACGGCGTCGTGGTGTCGCATACCGGCTATGTCCCCACCGACGCGGTGGAACACACCTGGGCATTGATCTTGGCTGCGGCCCGCAGGCTGGATGTAGAGCTCTTTTCCTCGAAGTCCCCTCGCTCCGAAGCCGAACCGTGGCAAACGAGCTTCGGCATGGGCCTGGCGGGGAAAACCCTTGGCGTGTATGGACTGGGGAATTTGGGTTCCAAGGTGGCGAAGGTCGGGTTGGCTTTTGGCATGCGGGTCATTGCCTACAGCCAGAACCTCACGAAGGCTCGGGCCACCGAGGTCGGCGTGGAATTGGTCTCCGAGGCGGAGCTTTTTGCCACCAGCGACATCGTAACCATTCATCTGAAACTCTCGGAGCGCAGCACCGGTGTCATTGGTTCAAAGCAGTTGGCCTGGATGCGGCCGGAATCCATTTTGGTGAATACTTCGCGCAGCCGAATCGTGCAGACTCCTGCACTTATCGAAGCCCTTGAAAACGAACGACTCTACTTGGCGGCACTCGATGTTTTCGACACCGAGCCATTGCCGGCCAAGGACCGGCTGCTGGGCACCCGTGGCGTGATTGCAACCCCGCATATTGGCTACGTAACCATCGAGCAGTTCTCGATGTTCTACCGGGACGCTGTGGAGGATATTCGAGCTTGGGCTAGCGGTTCACCGATCCGCGTGCTGAGCTAGCAACCCTGCGCCACGGCACGAAGAAGTAGTGCAGGATGGCGACGACGGCAGCCCACGCGGTTCCAATCAGCAAGCCCACCAGCACGTCCGAAACCCAATGGTGCCCAATGTAGATTCGCGATGCGCCCATGGCGAGAACAAACAACGTTGCCACGATGGCGATGAGATAGGCGTAGCGGCGCAGCCCGTAAATGATGGCCAGGTAGCCAGAGATGCCAATCAGCGCCGCGGAATTAAGCGTATGGCCGCTGGGGAACGAATAGGACAGCGGTGGCGTCGGCCCGCCTGGAATGCCTTCCGGGCGGTGCACTTGCAGGCTGGCCTTGAGCAAAATGGTCAGTCCGACAGAAACCGCTGCGGTCAGCGCCACGGCAATAAATGGCCAGATGCTTCGTGTTTTCCAGCTCAGCAGCCCGGTAATCAGCACCATGATGATGCTCATGCCCGGCGTTGATCCCCAGAAGTACAAAAAATCGGAGACCGCAAAAAGGGCCGGCGACTGATTGTCCAAGACCCATTGATAGGCAGGTGCATCCAGGTCTGTGGCCCATCCGCCTGCATGCAATGAGACCAGCACCCGCCGGGTGAAATAGAAGATCGCGGTGACGATGCCAAAGATCATCCAGAGCACCTGCACGCCGCTAGGTTGTTTGCCTTGCGGAAGTGGTCTGGGGTTTCTCATATCCTCCATCGTATCGGTGCCTGATCCAAAGCATCCAACCGAGGAATGCGGAACAATGGAAGCATGACAATTAAGGTGCTGGCAGTTGGCAAGAAACATGAGTCGTGGGTTGATGAGGGCATTTCCCGCTATGAGAAGCGCCTCAAGAAGCCGTTTAACCTCACCTGGCAGTTGCTCAACCACTCATCACGCGAGAACGACGCTGCCCGCACCGAAGAGTCCGCACGCATCCTGGCGAAGATTGATGATCGCGACTTCGTAGTCTTGCTCGATGAACGTGGCAAAAATGTGGACTCCCCGGCATTGGCAAACAAGCTACGCGCCCCCATCGATGCTTCACGCAATGTCGTGATCATTATCGGCGGAGCCTACGGCGTGGATCCCACGGTGCATTCCCGTGCCGACTTCACCTGGTCCTTGTCCAAACTCGTCTTCCCGCACCAGCTGGTGCGCTTAATTCTCGCTGAACAGCTCTACCGCGCACAGGACATCTTGGCTGGTGGAAAATATCATCACGTGTAAGCCAAACAATTGACTTTCCAGATTGGAAAGACAAGACTTTCCATAAAGGAAAGTAGTTGCCATGACTTCGCCGAAGGATCCCCAGCCTAAAGATCACGCGGCCAAACTGCTGCAATCTGTCGAACATGAAACAGAACAGATGGTCAAGACGTCTGGAAACCCGCGTGGATTACTCACCAGCGTCGTCGCAGTTTCCGCTGTGGTCTTTACCCTGTTCCAGGCTTATCCACCACAGGCCTATTGGCTGGCATTGCTCTATCTTCCGTTGATCACTTGGTACGTCTTGGCTCAACGCGGCCGTGCAAAACCACGCCCACTGATCAATACCCCAAGCCTCCAGACGGGTGTTTACGCAGGATACTTCTTTCTCTGCATCCTGCTGATCAATTGCCTCAGGTTCTGGGACGCTACCAATATCGAAGAAGTTTTCGCGAAAATTGTCGTCACGTTCATTAGTGGCATGTTTTTGGTGACAAAGATGCAGACCGCCTACAACAAGGCACGCGTCGAGGACGGCAATGACCAAGCCAACTAGCAAAGCCCAGTTTGATGAATTGATCCATGCGCCACTACGGTTGCGGATTTGCGCGAGCCTTGCCCCGGTCGACTGGGCAGAATTCGCGCATCTTAAACAGAACCTGAGCGTCGCTGACTCGGTGCTCAGCAAGCATCTGAAACAACTGGGCGATGCCGGTTACGTTGATATTGAACGGTTCACGAAACTGGGCCGCAGCCACGTGCGAGTATCGCTAACCACGGCCGGCCGTCGAGCCTATGTTGGCCACGTCGCCGCGCTTCGGGAAATTACCGCAAATTAGGTAAAGGCACCGCAATCGACGAACAACCGGCCATGTTTGACGGCAGAATCCCACACCGAGCCAGGATCAACAAGTCCTGCCGTCTTGCCTGTCGCTGAAACCTGATTCACGGGCGCAGGATCATTGCCGCTGTCTGTGGAGCAGGACGCGAATACTGCACAGGCACGGTTGGAGCACAGGGAAGCTAAAGTGAGGTTATGGCTAGGCTCAATCCAGTAACCCTGCGCGGAAAATATGTCACTCTCGAACCGCTAAGCGAGGATCATCATGACGGGCTTGTCGATGCTGCCTGCGACGGTGAACTTTGGAATCTTTGGTACACAGCTGTGCCCCGTCCCGAAGAAATGCGCAGCGAAATCCAGCGTCGCTTATCTATGCAAGAAGCCGGATCCATGCTTCCCTTCACGACACGGCTGAATGATCCAGTGACTGGTGAACCCGGAAAGATCATCGGAATGACCACGTACTGCGACATTGACGCTGAGCTGCCACGCTTGGAGATCGGCTACACCTGGAATGCAACCAGCGCGCAAGGAACGGGAACTAATCCCGATAGCAAGCGACTGCTGCTGGCCCACGCATTTGAAACCCTGGAATGCGTCGCCGTGGTCTTCAGCACGCACTGGATGAATATGCAGTCCAGAGCCGCAATTGCCCGTCTGGGTGCAAAACAAGATGGCGTCTTGCGTGCAACAAGCCGAATGGCCGATGGTTCACTTCGAGATACCGTCTATTTCTCGATTGTCGCCTCTGAGTGGCCCCAAGTTCGCAGCGGGTTGGATCTTCGGCTCTCGAAAAACCGCTGAGCGAACACAGCGTGGCGGTCGATGATCTTGCTCGTTCGACCTTGCCAAACACCAAGAACATGAATCCATGCCAACGCCTCAACTAAATTGATGTTGACCACGTGGTATCGCGTAGCGGCCTTGCGATGGGAGTACCCCTCGATGGCTTCGCCGCCCTGGCTATGAGCTGCTGGAGAATGAAGAACATGAATAAATGCCCCGTCCCGGTCGATCCATCCCTGCACCCCGCGTTAGCAGGCCGTTTCAGCCCAATGCGCTTCGACTCCGAATCCACTGTGACAAGCATCGAAGTCGACGTGCTGTTGGAAGCGGCTCGACGTGCGCCGTCGGCTGGAAATTCACAGCCATGGAAATTCATTGTTGCTCGACGAGGCGATGCAAACCATGAGCAAATACTGCGCCGTTTGGCGCGTAGTTCATCTATGTGGGCTCCGAGCGCTTCGCTGCTGGTAGTGAATCTGGCACATATCTTCGTTGAAGGCACTGAAGATTGGGAGTATTCCGAGTTTGCGCGCTACGACCTTGGACAGGCAGTCGCTCATATGACAGTTCAAGGCCTGTCGATGGGCTTGGCGGCTCATCAGTTCCGAGCCTTTGACCGCGACGGAATTGTCTCGGACTTCGCCGTGCCATCCCACTGGGAGGTCACGTCGATAACCGCGTTCGGTACCGCAACCCCCTGCGCAGATGAAGTAGAAGCGCCTGGTACCAGTCGAGAACGCCTGAGTCTTGATGAGATCATCTGGTCGCGATGCTGAACGTTCTGGCCCGGACAATAATTACTTTATTCACGCGGGATTTTGCTTCCGCATAGGAATTCATGTCCGGCCATTCTTGAGCCAGTAATGCTCGCTAAGCATCCTCGTAAAATTCCCGGCCAATTCAGCTGCGGTGCAACTGGTATCGGAACTTGAGGTACGCGGTTCATTGCCCGTAGGCCGCAGACACATTGGGCTTGAGTTCGAGTGCGATTCTGCGCCGAGGTGATTCCCTTAGAGCTGCCGGCCCCAGGCAACTTCATCTTCAAGCTGGCCTGTTTCAGCAAAGAGTTGCACCTGGTGCGTCGAGGCCAGGGCCACGGCAAGATCCTTCGTGTCTGCTGAGCTGAATCCTGCTTTCTGCCAAAACGGTCCGGACCTGCGGCTAAACAGCCACGCTTGTTTTGCTCCAGCCTCGACCGCTCGATCCATCGCAAATTGTGCAAGTTCCAATCCGATGCCGCCGCCGCGCAGTTCGGGAGCCACCGCAACGCTTCGGATTAGTGCATGCTGGCCGTCTTCGCTGCTTTCATATCCAGTGGTGGCGAAAATGCGGTCCGTTGTTGCATCCCGCAAGATCCACAAATGCACATTAGGAGATTCAAGCCCGCTCAGCGTGAGGTCAGCAATGCGCAGGAACTCTGAAACCTCTGCATTATCGATGCCTGTTGCACGCACTAGTTCGAGCATCCTTCAACGCTACCTCTCCACGATTCGAACGCCGAAATATGACCGCGTATCTTTAGGAAGTGCTGCAGGCAGATCCCAAGGCGTCTCCGGCGAAGGGCAGGCTCGGCCCGGGGGAAAACCCTGTGCATGAACTGGTGCGCCAGAAGCCAAAATGCGCTGGTTCTGCCAACACCCAGCGTTCGTTTGGAAAATTCCGGCCTGCACCACTTCGCTCGCAGGAATGCCGTTCTCGAACTGTCCTGCCGAGAACGTAGTATCGATTCCATGAGTGATGTGCTTTCCCGGTTTGGTGCGGCCACCCGCAAGTGGTTCACCGATGTCTTCTCTGCGCCCACGGTTGCGCAGAGCGGAGCTTGGGAATCCATCTCCGACGGGAAGCACACCTTGGTCATTGCTCCGACCGGCTCCGGCAAAACCCTGGCCGCATTCCTCTGGGCCCTGGACCGGCTGCATCATGCAGAACTCGATGCTCCAGCATTGCCGGGAATGGAATTCGATGCCGATCACCCGGCAGGCAATGGCACCAAAGTCCTCTATATTTCTCCGCTGAAGGCCCTCGGTGTGGACGTTGAGCGCAACCTGCGCTCCCCGTTGGCCGGTATCCGCGCCACCGCGCACGAGATGGGACTGTCCCAGCCTTCGGTTTCGGTGGGCGTGCGCTCGGGAGACACCCCGGCTAATGACCGGCGCAAGCTGCTCAAGGACCCACCTGAAATCCTGATCACCACGCCCGAGTCCCTGTACTTGATGCTCACCAGCCAGGCACGCAAAACCTTGGCCCAGGTGCATACGGTCATCATCGACGAGGTCCACGCCATCGCCAATACCAAGCGCGGCACCCATTTGGCCTTGTCCTTGGAACGCCTCGATGCGCTGCTGCCCACCCCGGCCCAGCGCATCGGGCTCTCAGCCACGGTGGAACCGCCCGCAGAGGTCGCCCGCTTCCTGGCAGGGTCTGCCCCGGTGAATATCGTGCGCCCGCCCTCCACCAAGAAGTGGGAACTAGCCGTGCGCGTCCCCGTGGAGGACATGACCGATCTGCCTTCGGCTGCCGGCGCGCACGATCTTGGACCGGGATCCTCTCCTGCCGCTTCGGCGAGCATTTGGCCCCATGTCGAAAACCAGCTGGTGGATCTGGTGCTGGAAAACCATTCCACCATCATCTTCGCCAACTCCCGCCGGCTGGCCGAGCGCCTCACCGGGCGGCTCAACGAGATCTATGCCGAGCGCGAGGGATTCAGCACCGAAGATGCTTCCACCTCGACCCCGGCGGCGATGATGGCCCAGGCCGGCTCTACCCCGGCCTCAAATCCAGAAGCACCCCTGCTGGCCCGTGCCCACCACGGCTCGGTCTCCAAGGACGCTCGCGCCCAGATCGAAGAGGATCTGAAGCTGGGCAAACTGCGCGCAGTGGTGGCCACCAGCTCGCTGGAACTGGGCATCGACATGGGCCTGGTGGATCTGGTCATCCAAGTCGAATCCCCCAATTCCGTCTCCTCCGGGCTGCAGCGTGTGGGCCGTGCCGGGCACCAGGTGGGTTCGGTCTCCCAGGGCATCTTCTTCCCCAAGCACCGCGCGGATCTGCTCTCCACCGCGCTGGTGGTCACCCGAATGCGCCAAGGATCCATCGAGAAGATGGTCATCCCGGCCAACCCGCTGGATGTGCTGGCCCAGCAGACCCTGGCCGCGGTGGCCATGGACGACCTGGAAGTCGAGAAGTGGTTCGAGACGGTACGCCGGTGCGCACCCTATCAGCAGCTTCCGCGCAGCGCCTATATGGCCACCTTGGACATGCTCTCGGGCAAATACCCCTCGGATGAATTCGCCACCCTCAAACCACGGCTGGTCTGGGATCGCGATGCCGGCACGCTCAGCGCCCGCCCCGGGGCGCAACGCCTCGCGGTCATTTCCGGCGGCACCATCCCGGACCGCGGGCTCTTCGGCGTCTTCCTCGCCGGCGCCGAAGATGACAAGGCTCCCAAGCGCGTGGGCGAGCTGGACGAGGAAATGGTCTACGAGTCGCGGGTCGGGGACGTCTTTGCCCTGGGCGCGACCAGCTGGCGCATCGAAGACATCACCCATGACCGCGTGCTGGTCACCCCGGCCTTCGGCCAACCCGGAAAGCTGCCGTTCTGGCACGGCGATGGACTGGGCCGCCCGGTGGAACTTGGCGCGGCCCTGGGCGAATTCACCACCAGCTTGCTGGCCAGCGAACGCACCGAGGCATCGGCGGTTTTGCGCACCGGCGGACTGGATGACTTCGCCGCCAATAACCTCTTGAACTATCTGGGCGAGCAGCGCCGGGCCACCGGCCAGTTGCCCAACCACCAGAACTTCGTGATCGAGCGTTTCCACGATGAGCTCGGCGATTGGCGCGTCATCCTGCATTCGCCCTTCGGCCTGGCCGTCCATGCCCCGTGGGCATTGGCCGTGGGTGCGCGGGTGCGCGAACGCTGGGGGCTGGATGCTTCGGCGATGGCCGCCGATGATGGCATTGTGCTGCGCATTCCGGCCATGGATGACCAAGCCCCGGGAGCGGACCTTTTTGCTTTTGAAGCCGATGAAATCATCGACGTGGTCACCTCGCAGGTGGCGAATTCTGCATTGTTCGCCTCCCGTTTCCGCGAGTGCGCGGCAAGAGCCTTGCTGCTGCCCCGGATCAATCCGAGCAAGCGCACCCCCTTGTGGCAGCAACGCCAGCGGGCCAGCCAGCTGCTTGATGTCGCCCGGAATTACCCGGATTTCCCGATCATCCTTGAAACCGTGCGCGAATGCCTGAACGACGTTTATGATCTGCCGGCCCTGTCTTCGATTCTGTCCAAGGTCTCGTCGCGCGCGATCCGGCTGGTGGAAGTCACCACCGAGCTGCCTTCGCCTTTCGCCCAGTCCCTGCTCTTCGGCTATGTTGCACAGTTCCTCTACGAATCCGACGCACCGCTGGCTGAGCGCCGCGCGGCAGCGCTGAGCCTGGACCCGGTACTGCTCGGTGAATTGCTGGGCCGCAATGACGTCCGTGAAATCCTGGATCCGCAGGTCATCACCGGGTTGCAGGAACAGTTGCAGTACCAGGCGGAAAACCGGCGCCTGGCCGGCATGGAAGGCGCAGCCGACCTGCTGCGCTTGTTGGGCCCGTTGACAATTGAGCAGCTGGCCACTCGGCTGCGTGATCCGAATGATGACAGCGCGCCTCTGGACCCAGCCATGGCCCGGGAACATGCCGAGGCCCTGGTTGCCACCCGGCGGGCCTTTACCCTGCGCCACGGCGGGTCCTTGGCCTACGCGGCGATCGAGGATGCCGGCAAGTTGCGTGATGCCCTGGGCACCCCGTTGCCCACAGGAATTCCGGCCGCATTCCTGGAGCCGGTGGCGGACCCCATCCAGGACCTCATCTCGCGCTTCGCCCGCACCCACGTTCCGTTTACGCTTACTGAAATTGCCGCCGAGCTTTCACTCGGCGTTGCGGTGCTGCGGCCCATACTCGACCAATTGGTGGCCGCCGGCCGGCTGTCGGTCGGCGCGTTCCGCCCGGTGGAACTTGTTCCCGAAGGCATCAGCGGTGATGAATACTGCGATGTCCAGGTGCTGCGCACCATCCGCACCAGGTCCTTGGCCGCCCTGCGCGCAGAAGTGGAGCCAGTTGACCAGAACACCTACGCGCGGTTCCTTCCTGCTTGGCAGCAGGTGGGCTCAACCCTCAGCGGCGCTGACGGCCTCTATGAAGTCGTCGCCCAGCTGGCCGGGGCCGAGGTGCCTGCCTCGGCGCTGGAATCCTTCATTCTTCCTGCCCGGCTCAAGGGGTACCAGAGCTCTTGGCTGGATGAGCTGTGCAGTGCAGGAGATGTCCTGGTGTGCGGTGCCGGTGCGGCCGGAGGCAAGGATGGCTGGTTGTCATTGCATACCGCCGAACACGCCGCGCTCTCCCTGCCAGCACCTGATTCCAGCGATTTGCAGGCACTGGATCTGCGCGTGCTCGAAGCCTTTGAATCAACCGGCGCCTACTTTGCCGAGGAGCTTGCCGCCCGGATCCACCATCCCGATAAGCCTCCGGTGAGCGCCGCCGATATTGCGGAGTCATGCTGGCGGCTTTTCTGGGCGGGTTTCATTTCTCCCGACACCCTGGCACCGATTCGCGGTTACCTGGCGGGCGGAAGCACTGCGCACAAGATTGCCAAGCCGGCGCCGCGGGCTCGGGCTGCCAGGCTCAATCGCCTCTCGGGTCTCAACCGCTTGGCCCAGGACCACGGGGGCTCCCCCATGCGTGGCCCGCGTGGTTCCGCACGTTGGTCGCTGCTCCCCCAGCCGGTGGCAGATCCAACTATTTCAGCCCATGCCACAGCCGAGATCATGCTGGAGCGCTACGGAGTGCTCACCCGCGGCTCGGTCGCGGCCGAAGCAGTGCCCGGAGGTTTCGGCCAGCTCTACCGGATCCTGTCCAAGCTGGAAGAAGCCGGTCATGCGCGGCGGGGCTATTTCGTCGAAAAACTGGGGGCCGCCCAGTTTTCCACCTCCACCACCATTGACCGTTTGCGCGCTTATCAGCTTTCCGATGACCCGCGACGGCAGCCTGTGGCCTTGGTGCTTGCGTCGACCGACCCGGCGAATCCCTACGGTGCGGCGCTGGGCTGGCCAGCCACGCAAAGCGGGCACCGCCCCGGGCGCAAGGCCGGGGCCATTGTGGGCTTGCTGGATGGCCAGCTGTGCTTTTATCTGGAGCGCGGCGGTCGCACCGTGTTGACCTTTGCCCAGTTGGCTGAAGAGCCGTGGAACATTATTGCCACGCATTTGGTGGCAGTTTTGCGCACGGCCAAGGTGGAGAAAATCGCCATCGCTACCGTGGACGGACAACCAGTCCTGGACCATCCGGTGGGAACCGCACTCTTGGCCGCAGGATTCTATTCAACGCCGCAAGGCATTCGTTTCCGGCGCTGATTGACCGGCAGAAAGAGGAGCTCTCATGCCCGAAGGGGATTCCGTCTATCGTGCCACTGCCCGGCTCCATCAGGCGCTGGCAGGGCAAACACTGTTGTCCTCGGACTTTCGAGTTCCAGCCTTGGCGACAACAGATCTCACGGATTATTCAGTGCATGAAGTAGTTCCGGCCGGCAAGCATCTGCTGATGCGATTGCGTCCCCCTGCCGCTGGGTCCTCCGGGTTCGCCGCTAAGCCGCTCACCTTGCATTCGCATTTGCTCATGGAAGGCCGTTGGGACCTGTATGCGGAAAACGAACGCTGGAAGAAACCGGCTCACACCGCGCGCGTAGTGCTTAAGACCCCTGCGGTGACGGCCGTGGGCTTCGATATTGCGCAGGTGCGTTTGGTGCCCACCGAGCAAGAAAAAGACCTCATCGGCCATTTGGGCCCTGATCTGCTGGGAGCGGATTGGGACCCGGAGCTAGCCGCAGAAAATCTGCGCCGCAATCCGCGCCAAGGCATCGGCCAAGCACTATTGGATCAACGGATCATGGCCGGCGTGGGGAATGTGTACCGTTGCGAAATCCTGTTCCTCCGCCGTTTGCATCCGCTGGTTGAAGTCGGGCAGATCGCTGATCTGCCGGCAGTGGTGAATCTGGCTCATCGGCTTCTGACAATTAATAAGGACCGGCCGCGGCGAGTCACCACCGGCCAAGAACGAACCCGGGAACCTCTGTGGGTTTATGGGCGTGCCGGAAAACCTTGCCTCCGCTGCGGCAGCCCCATCGCCATGCTCAAGATTCCTTCCACCCCAGAAGGCGCCGAGCGGGATTGCTATTGGTGCCCGCATTGCCAGCCGGCGGTCTGAAGTCCTGGCGCCGGGATGAAAGAATAGCCCTTATGGCTATGGAATCCCCGCTCCCCGTTCGCAACGGTGTTAATGCAACCCGATTGCGCCTTCCACACAATGGAGCGTGGGCCACCGTCGCCGAATATCTCCTGGAGCGCTTCGGCCATGTGGACCCCGAAGGCATCCTGCGGCGCTTCGACAACCAAGAAATTGTCGGCCTCGGAGGAGTGCCGCTAGACCGGCAGACTCCCATGGGTGAGCATGAGTTCATTTGGTACTATCGTTCGCTTCCGGTAGAAACGCCGATACCTTTTGAGGCCAAGATCCTGCATCAGGATGAGCACCTGCTGGTAGTTGATAAGCCGCATTTTTTGCCTACCACCCCCGGTGGCCGGTTCATCCAGGAATCGGCTTTGGTGCGCCTGCGCAACCAGACCGGCATCGATGATCTTGTGCCGATGCATCGGCTGGATCGGGCCACCGCTGGCGTGATTCTTTTTGCGGTCAACCCGGAAACCCGCGGCGCCTACCAAATGCTTTTTGAACGCCGTGAAATCAGCAAGCGCTACAAGGCCGTCGTTGCACTGCAGCCCGGCCCCGGGCTGGAAACTGGCCGGGTTCTCCAGCCCAACGGCGAACACTCGCTGGTCAAGGACACAACCCAATTGCATGATCTGCTTGGCCAGATGCCCCTGATTTACGAAAACCGGATGTCCAAGGTCAAAGGCCAGTTGCGATCCATCGTCGAGGACGGCGCACCGAACGCGAAGACCTTTATTGACCTTGAATCCGTGGGCTATAGCGCCGGCCACCATGCAGGTTTGGAGGTCGCGTTGATGGATCTCAAGCCGCATTCGGGCAAGACCCACCAGTTGCGCGTTCACCTCGCCTCCCTGGGCCTGGGGATTATCAATGATGCCTTTTACCCGCGCTTATGGGAATTGGCTCCGGATGATTATCAGCGCCCGCTCCAGCTGCTGGCGCACACCATTTCCTTCACCGATCCGCTGAGCGGAATTGAGCGCAGTTTCAGCTCGGCGCAGCAGCTCGCCGAAGCTCCAGCGGCCTAGCCGGGGTTTCTGTTCGCCAGCGAAGTACCCTAGGCTGTTGCTGATAACTCAGCAATCGTTAGGGACTCCAGCATCATGTCCGAGCAGCATCCGACCCCACCGCTCAATTCACTGATGGAGTCCGGCCAGCAGGCCGCGCCCGCGCACTCCGCCGAGCACGAGTCCGTGCTGCCCTACCCGGCTCCGGATCACCGCCCCAATCCCGAGGTTGAGCCATTCGACATGATTCGCGGCTGCCTATTGGCGGCGGCATCCCTGCTATTGCTCATTACTTCGCTGGTGTTTTCTTCCTCCATGAACGGGCGCGATCGCATTAGCCTGCTTGACAGCAGCGCGGTTCCGGCGGTGATCTGGCCAGTTGCGGCAGTCTTCTTGCTGGCTAGCGCCGTGTTTTCGCTCCGCAAGGATCAGCGCTCGGCCCGCCGCCAGCGAGTGGCCAGCCTTTATGCGATCAGTGCCGCTGCCTTGTGCTCCTGCGCGATCGTCCTTGCGGCTGGATTCCTTCCGGCCGCTGCGGCAATAGTCGCTACGCTCGCTTCGCTCTTGTCCCTGGTGGGGGTTCACCAGCTGAATCGGCTGACGGCACGCACCAAGGCCGAACGCTGGCTTGGTGATGCGCCCCTGAGTTTCCTTGCTGGTTTTTCCATGGCGTACACGCTGCACCTCTGGTTTGCCGTGGCAGGCTGGAACGATCTCAGCCATTCCTTGCAGGTTTCCCTGGCAACTGCTGCGGTGTCCTTGGCAGCCGCCGGATTTGCGCATACCGGGCGCGGGCGACACGCCCTGGCCAGCGGTTTTGGCATCGCCATGATTGCCGCGGCCATCAACGGGTGGCTCTCGGAGGCGACCGCATTGTGGGTGAGCGCGATCTGCATTCTGATGTCCTTGCTGGTATTCCTGATGGCCGAAAACCGCCGGTTCCGGATCAGCCACGCAGAACACCGGGCCCAGCGCGGCAAGCCCGTGGAATTCTAGGGCCTGCCGCCGCGTCGTTCCTAGCGAGGGGCCATGCGGATGGCGCCGTCCAGGCGGATGGTTTCGCCGTTGAGCATCGGGTTGGCCACGATATGCTCCACCAGGGCCGCATACTCGTCCGGGCGTCCCAGGCGCGAGGGGTGCGGCACCTGCGCCCCGAGGGAATCCTGTGCCGCCTGCGGCAGGGAATCCATCATCGGGGTGTGGAAAATGCCCGGCGCAATGGTCATGACCCTGATCTGGTGGCTGGCCAGCTCGCGAGCCAAGGGCAAGGTCATTGCTGCCACAGCGCCCTTGGAGGCGGCATAGGCAGGTTGTCCGATCTGTCCATCGAAGGCCGCCACCGAGGCAGTATTCACGATGACTCCGCGTTCGGTTGTCCCGTTGTTGTCGGTGAGCGCTTCACTGTGCACCATGGATTCGGCGGCGAGGCGAAGTACGTTGAAAGTGCCATTCACATTGATATCCAGCACCTTGGAGAAACGTTCCAGCGGCAAAACGCCGTCGCGGCCCAGCACCTTGCCCGGGGTAGCAACTCCGGCGCAATTGACGACAACGCGCAGCACGCCGAGTTCCTTGCACCGCTCGATCGCGGTGGCGACCTGCTGCGGGTCGGTGACGTCGGCCGGGGCATAGCGGACGTTTGATCCGATCTGCGCCGCGATTTCATCGCCGTCATCGCGGGGAAGATCCACCACGAGAACGTGCTTGGCCGTGGCGGCGAGTTTCTGGGCGGTGGCCCGGCCCAAGCCCGAAAGTCCGCCAGTGACCAGCGCGACCGAATCCTGCAACTGCATGCTTACCCCTTTGTAGTCAGTACACTTATCCGCCAGCCTACTGCCGTGCCAGCTGCGGCAAAAGCAGCCCAAAGGTCCAGAGACAAAAAATTGCCGGATGTTCGGGAAGAACATCCAGCAATTTTTGTGCCAAGAATCGAATTAGTGCTTTTCAGCCGCGGCGGGTTGGGCGTCGAGGCTCACCAGGTCCTTTCTGCCGCCAAGCAGGAACCCGATGATGATAATGCCGACGCTGCAGCCGGCACCGATCAAGAAGCCAGGCTGGAAGCCGTCCACTGCAGCGGTCACCTGATCGCTGCCCGAGGCCAGCCTTGAGGCGGTGGTCGATGCAACCACGCCCACGAGCAGCGCGGTACCCATGGCGCCGGCCAGCTGCTGCAGGGTGGAAAGCAGTGCCGAACCATGCGAGTGCAGGTGGTGCGGCAGCGGGTTCAGCGCGGTGGTGAACGCCGGGGTGAAGATGAACGCCAGTCCCAAGCTCATCACCAGGTGCAGCACGACCAGCAACCAGATGGGGGTGCTTTCATCCAGGATCAGCGCGTAGCCCAGCAAGGAAGCCAGCAAGATGATGGCACCCGGAACGATCAGCGGGCGAGCACCTACGCGGTCGTACAATTTGCCAACCATCGGAGCCATGATGCCCATGAGCAAACCGCCGGGAAGCATGATCAGGCCGGTGGTCAAGGTTTCGATCCCCAGCACATTGGTGAAGAACATCGGCAGCAGGATGATGACACCGAACAGGGAGATCATCGCGAACATCATCAGCAACAGCGAGAGCGTGAAGTCCTTGAAGTTCAGCGGCCGCAGATCCAGCAGGGCCTTGTCTTCCTTCTGCAACCGCAGTTGCAGGAAGACGAAGGCGGCCAGGCACAGCAGTGCAATTACCAGGATGCCAATGTTGACCGGGCTGACCCCCGCGGACAGCCGGCTCAGGCCGAAGACCAAGCCGCCGAAGGCAGGGATGGCCAGGATGACCGAAGCGGCCGACAACGGGGTGGATGCGCCGTCCACCTCGGTGGACAAGCGCGGAGTGCCGATGACCAGGGCAGCGATCGCGATCGGGATGATCACGATGAACATGAAGCGCCAGGACAGGTACTGCAGGATCAGCCCGGACAGCGTGGGGCCGATGGCCGGAGCCACCGAGATCACGATGGACACGTTGCCCATCAGCACACCACGGCGTTCGGCCGGGACAAGGTGCAAGATGGTGGTCATCAGCAACGGCATCATGATGGCGGTACCGCAGGCCTGGATCACGCGGGCGACCAGAAGGACGGTGAGCCCCGGTGCCGCAGCGGCCAGGATGGTGCCCAGGGTGAACAGGCCGATGGCCAGCACAAATACATTGCGCACGCTCAGCCGTTGCAGCAGGAATCCGGTCATCGGAATGACCACTGCCATGGTGAGCATGAAGATCGTAGACAGCCACTGGATGGCGTCCGGGGTGACGTTGAATTCGTGCATTAGAACGGGCAAGGCCACGTTCATGATGGTCTCGTTCAAGATGACCACGAAGCTGGATACGATCAGCACCGCAATCGTGGTGAAGTTCTTTTTGCTCAGTCGTTCTGGAGCGTTCGTCACGGCAGAATTCTGCTTCCACGAGTAATTGAAAAGGGGGATGTGCTTTCCGAGGCCCGCATTGAACGCACAGGCAAGGGATTGGGATAGCTCAATCAATTTTATCCGGAGAACTCCAGCGGCACTAGAGCGCGCTGGCAGCCAATTGGTGAGTTGCGCAACACAGATGCAGCTTCATGGATCAAATGGGGTTTGTGTACGAAGATAGAAGCATGAACGTGCGCACCCCAGATCCTTATCCCGGATGGCTTTCTGATGAAGATCTCTATGAGGCGCGCCAGCGCCTGCCGATGCTCTACGTTGAAGCGATTCCAGTTCGCCTCGACCCACTGGGCTACGTGAATGAAGTAGGGCTTCTGCTGACCGGCGACGACGACGGGCGCATGCTGCGAACTTTCGTTTCCGGACGCGTGATGTACCGCGAAACGATTCGCGCTGCCCTGATTCGCCACATCGAAAAGGATCTGGGCACCTTGGTGCTGCCGCAGCTTCCTGCTTCCCCGGTTCCATTCACTGTGGCGGAGTACTTCCCTGCTCCGAGCGAAACCGGCCTGACCGATGACCGCCAGCACGCTGTGTCCATGTGCTACATCGTCCCGGTGCGGGGCGAGTCCTCTCCGCGCCAAGACGCGCTTGAACTGACTTGGCTTTCGCCTGCGGAGGCGTTGAGCTCCGACATCCAGGGCGAGTTTGCCGGCGGCCGTGAAAATATTCTCCGCCAGGCATTAGCCCACGTAGGTGTGAATATCTAAGTTCAGCTTCCGCTCTTGGGAAGCAGGCCCTGCTTGCGTTTGAGGACCAGGCCGAACCAGCTTCCCAAGAGCACGCCGAGCATGCCCACGGAGCAGCCGATCAGGGTTTCGACCACACGGTCGTACATCACTGCGCCGCTGAGCCCGGTCCCGAGGGATATTCCCACCAGCGCCATCGGCGTAATGAAGATCTGTGCCAGGAAGTAATTGCGCATCACCAGCAACTCGGCCAGGAATTGGCAGACTGCGATAACGGCCAATAGGATCCAAACCTGCGGATTGAGCCAGATCAGCAGCGCCATCAAGATCATGCCCACCAAGGTGCCAAGCACACGGTGCACACCACGGCGGATTCGCAATCTGGTGGTGTGTCCAACCAGTGGCACCACCGCGGCCACCATGGCCCAGTAGTTGTGGCCAGCCGATAGCTGGGATCCCACGGTATTGGCAAGAATTCCGGCCACCCCGGCCGAAAGTATGTAAAACAGCCCTTCCCACCAGATCGCCTTGCGCACGTTGTCGGAAAGCGGCGGCAAGGGGGTCCTCTGCCAGAGATTGGCCCACTGCCCCAAGGCTCCTGCCGACCCAATGACCAAGGCCAGCAAAATGGTCAGTGCGGCAACCAGCAGGGCTTCGCCCATCGGCGCCGGATGGGGGATCGAGGCAATGGCCGCAAAAGCGAAGATGTGGAACAGGGAACCGCCGGGGCGCAATCGCATTAGGCCAACAAGCACCGAGCAGATGCCGGCGACCAGGGTGGTTGCACCGACAATCTGCCACTTCATCACCTCAGGATTTTCATGGTCAATCCACCAATATGAGGCGGACAGCGCCACTGCGATGACGACAAAGAACAAGAGCCCCGAGCGAATTTGCATCCGCAGGCGGTTCCAGTAGCCATCAACTCGGCCGTAGACACCGGTGAAGGCGCCGAAGACGGCGAAGACCACGAGGTCCAACCGGTCGATGGCAAAAAGGGTGATGAGGGGCGCAAAGATGCCGATGCCGGTGCGCAACCCAATCCAGTGGTCCTTGCGGGCCGGGCCGAGCGTGATCAGCGCTTTGGTTGATTCCTTCAGTTTCTCCAGGCCCACAGTTTCCTTCCGTCGCGTTGGACACAACGCACATCTCCCATTATTCGCTCATTGCCTTGTGAGGGGCTAGGTATGCGGGCACATTGGCACTGTCGTTTTCCTCACCGACGCGTTAATACGGCACACTTGGTACGTGCCCGAAAAGAACTTTGACCCCAGCGCCCCACATGCCCGCCAGGAAGAATTCGGATTTGAGGTCGGAACCCGGCTCACCGCACCCGACGGCTCCCCCATGCTGGGCCGCACCGGTGTAATCCGCACGCCGCACGGCGAGATCAAAACACCTGCGTTCATCGCGGTGGGCACCAAGGCTACCGTCAAGGCAGTGACCCCGGCCCAGGTTGAAGAGCTCGGAGCCCAGGCGGTCTTGTCCAACGCCTACCACCTGTACCTGCAGCCGGGTGCGGATATCCTCGATGAGGCCGGCGGGCTGGGCAAGTTCATGGGCTGGCATGGTCCTACCTTCACCGACTCCGGAGGATTCCAGGTGATGTCCTTGGGCTCCGGTTTCAAGAAGGTCATCGATATGAAGTCCGTTGACCAGTCAGGCCCGGACGACGCGGTAGCACCGGGCAAGGAACGCCTGGCCAATGTAGACGAGGACGGCGTCTGGTTTAAATCCCACCTTGATGGCGCTAAGCATCGTTTCTCGCCAGAAATATCCATGGGAGTCCAGCACCAGATCGGCGCGGACATCATGTTCGCCTTTGACGAGCTGACCACCTTGCAGAATTCGCGTGGCTACCAGGTTGAGTCCTTGGAGCGCACCCGCCGTTGGGCTGAGCGTTGCATCGCCGAGCACTTCGCGCTGACCGATTCCCGCGAAGGCAAGGAATACCAAGCCCTGTTCGGCGTGATCCAGGGTGCCCAGTACGAGGATCTCCGCCGCAAGGCCTGCCAGGATCTTGGGGCCATGGCCTTCGATGGTTTTGGCATCGGCGGCGCCTTGGAGAAGGAAAATCTTGGAACCATCGTTGGCTGGTGCGCCGAGGAGCTTCCGGAGAACAAGCCCCGACACCTGCTGGGCATTTCCGAGCCTGATGACATCTTTACGGCCATTGAAAACGGTGCAGACACTTTTGACTGCGTCTCCCCGACTCGCGTGGCCCGCAACTCCGCTTTCTACACCCCGTGGGGCCGCTTCAACCTTTCAGGCGCCCGCTACAAGCGCGATTTCACCCCTCTGGTGGAAGGCTGCGATTGCTATACCTGCCAGAACTTCACCCGCGCGTACATTCACCACCTGTACAAGGGCAAGGAACTGCTCAGCCACACCCTGATTTCCATCCACAACGAGCAATTCACTGTCGGCTTGGTTGAATCTGCCCGCCAGGCGCTGGAGGATGGCACCTTCTTCGAGCTCAAGGATCAGGTCTTGGCAAGCTACTACGCTGGCAAGCCGGATCCCCAGGGCCAGCCGGCCGCCAAGTAGCCAGAAGCATAAGGAAGTGGGCATCGTTGTCCCGCCGTGCGGCGGGACAACGATGCCCACTCTTCGTATTTAGGCCGAAGCTGGCACTGCTTTTCTGATCATTGGCAGATGCATGATTCCGTCGTCATCAAAGTCTTCGCCGCAGCGTTCAAAACCGAACTTTCCGTACCAGCCTTCCAGCTGGGTTTGCGCGCCAAGGTGAACCCGGGCGTCGGTTCGGCACATGTCCACCGCTCGTTCCATCAGCATTCCAGCTACCCCGCGGCCGCGGGCTTCAAGCCTTGTGGCAACCCGTCCAATATGCGGGTCCTCCCCGTGAACATCAAGGATGCGCACGGTGCACAACAATTCCCCGTCTTCCCATGCGCTCAAATGCACCGTACCCTCGGCAAGGTCCAAGCCATCCAAATCCGGGTAGGACGAACGCTGCTCGACAATAAAAACGTGGGTACGCAATTTGAGCAACGCGTACAGCCTCTGAGTGTCGAGATCTTCAGGGTTTTGAATTGCTATTTCTACGCTCATCGTCTCATCCTATCCACCCGATCTCCTCGAAAACCCTCCGACTAGTGATCGTAAAGCAGGGAAGGTGAATAGCAAGGAAATCACCCATAGCGGCCAGGCAATTTCAGTGCTCGGGCTAAGCGCCAACGAAAACAAGGGAGCAAAAGTCGCCATAGCGCGAACCAGCGTGGAGAGTTCGCTGAACAGGACGAATCCAATCGTCGTATCGCTGGTGGCACCGCCCAGCAGGCTCCCCCAATCGCGTTCCTTGCGTTGTGCATGCCCGAGACTGGCCGATGCGCTGCCCAGGGCCCCGATGACCAGCGCAGCGCACCACAACCAGAATCGGCTCAGGTCCACAATGCCCAGCAGTCCTAGTCCCCCGGTCAATGCGCTCAGCGCTACGGCGCTGTAGAACACGGCAAATAGGGCCGCTGTTTGGCTCAATTTGGCAGCTGATTGCCCCAGATGATGTGTCAGTTGAGGCTGCGTGAGCAACGGGGCCATGACTCCCGAGAGGTTCAGGGCCAACAGCACGCCGAGCGCCATATAAAATACCACGGCGCTCAAGGGGTTCGCGACCTGGTCAACGGCCACCGCCAAGGCCATCACGAGCAGCAGATAGCCACCGGTGGTGCGCCAATAGCCGGCTCGCATCAGGCGCAACGCCAGGATCCTCCAAATTACCGGAAGTCTCGCGGCGATGAGCCTTCCGTGTCGCCGTCTGCGGCCGATGGCAACCGCTGAAGGACCGGTGGAGGCCCGGCCATCGAGCTGCATTAGAGAACCGAGCGCCAGCTGTTGCTTCTCACCTGATGAGCGAAGGGAACGCGAGCCAATGTGCCGGTTGCGCTGCATCGCCCACCAGATGCCAATTATGCCCAGGGCCAGCAAGATGGCGGAGGCATAAGTCCATGTGCGTAATTGGAGAATTGAGGCAGCAACCCCTTGCACTGCGCTCATGGCCCATTGGTTCTCCGCTGCCAGCAAGCCCCAGAAGATCGCAAGCACAGCAATGATTGCCATGCCTGATCTTCCGAGCCAGCGTTGTGCCTGGCTTTGCAGCCCGAAGCTTTGCACCACGACTCCCGCATTGGCTAACAGGAGGCCGGCCAGGACAAAGCAAGCCAACGCGAATCCAGCCAGCAGCGGGTCGAAGGCACCGGATAGGCCGTAGAGGACGATCAGCCACAACAACCCGGCAAAGGCACTTGCGAGCATCCCGAACAACTGCGCCTTGCGCAGGGCCCGGGCCCGAAGGGAGGCGGAACTAAGCGGCAAGGGCAACCACCAGTCGGCCGTGGCCGCATTCACGGCCACCGGGCCTAGGTGCAATAGCAATCGCAGCAGGCAGATGGCCGCAAGCGCCAGCAAGATTGGAGACAGATCTTGGAGGCTCCATACTGCAGTCGGTATTTTTGCGTGCGCCACGCCTTGCCCAAGCAGGGCGAAGATGAGACCGAAGATCGCGCTGAACAAATATGCCAGGGCCACAAGAGCGGCCAGCACCCATATGTAGGCGTCCGAAAAACTATCAAAGCGTTCTGAAAAGTTCCGCCGGCGCTTGGCTCGGAGGATAAGCTGCTGCGGATCGAATCCGGATGCTTCGGCTGACCCTTCGCTATCGTTCAAGCCACTGCGCTCCAGCCTCTGCGCTGAGGATTTTACCTTGATCCTCATCCAGGAGCAGGGCATGATCCAGGCTCTGGCGAAGCAGCTGCGGGTCGTGGGTAACGACGAGCAAGGTCGTTGCGGACTGCCGCAACGCAGCTAGCCGTGCATAGAGCTTCTGCCTGATCCGCAGATCCAACCGCTGTTCTGGTTCGTCGAGAAGCACTAGCCGGGCCGGCCGAATCAAGGTTGCGGCCAATAGCGCTTTGCGCCTTTGGCCGGAGGACAGCTCACCGGGAAGCAGTCCGGCGGCTGCCTGCAGGCCGAAAAACTCGAGCTCTTCTTCAACTTTCTGCTGCCACGAATGCAATCCGTGGCCACGGGCCACCAATTCGAGGTGCTCGGCGACGCTGAGTTCCTCGAAGAATGTTCCGTCGGCGATTTGGACTGCTACCTCTCGGCGGAAGGACCTTGAATCCTCATCCACGGGCAGGCCCAGGAATTGAACCTCGCCGTGCACCGGTGGCAGATGTCCGAGGATGGTGCGAATCAACGTGGATTTTCCGCTGCCGTTGGCCCCGATAATTCCCACCCCCTGTCCTGCGGACAGTTGCAGGTTCAGTGGTCCGCAGATGATTCGTTGAGGATATCCGATGGTCAGCTCTTTTGTTTCCAACTGGTATTCAGCACTCTGAGCCGTCTGCATGGTGACAACGTTAGCCTCCGGATACAGCTGTGGGCATCGTCCTAGCGGATGATGCCCACGGGTTGCCTAGCTTGCGTTGGCGGCTTGGATATAGCCTGGCTCGCGTTTCTTGAACCACCGGATGACCAATGAGGTCACTGGCACCAGAATGATTTCAACAGCTGTTTTGTAAACGAATCCAACGACTACGTAGTTGATGAAGTTCGGAGCGTCGCTAATACCGATGACCGGGGCAGCAATGGCGCAGAAGATCAGCGTATCCAAGAACTCGCCGACACCGCTGGAGCCGATCAGGCGTCCAATCAGACCCCGTTCACCAGTGCGTTCCTTGAGCTTGACCAGCACCCACGAATTGGCGAACTGGCCGACGAAGAATCCACAGGCCGAAGCGAGGACAATCTGCCAGATTGGCCCCAAAGTCCGTTCCAAGGCTTCTTGCCCATCGTAGAATTCCGCGGAAGGCAGCTGGATCATGATCCAGAACGAGATCACCGCGAAGATGGCCAGCGCAAAGGTGAGAATGATCGATCGGCGAGCTGCTTTCAACCCGTACACTTCCGAAATGACGTCGCCGAGGATGTAGGCCATTGGAAACAGGAAGAAGCCGCCGTCGGTAATGATAGGTCCGAAGCTCACGCCTTTGGAGGCGCCGATGTTCGAGAGGATCACGATCGCGCCCATCAAGGTGAGTACCGTGGAGAAGTAGGGGGAACCGGCCGAAGCGAAGACCGCTTTTTTGGTTTTGGTCAGATT
The DNA here is from genome assembly GCF_059759215.1 of Glutamicibacter sp. GQ173. Classification (NCBI taxonomy): domain Bacteria; kingdom Bacillati; phylum Actinomycetota; class Actinomycetes; order Micrococcales; family Micrococcaceae; genus Glutamicibacter; species Glutamicibacter sp. GQ173. The sequence continues at coordinate 221,487 of NZ_JCAXDT010000004.1, read as the reverse complement.
ATTTGCGGCGTTGATTTCGCCCATGCTCGTTGTCCTTGTCAAAGTGGTTCGCCAGAATTTTGCGACGAAGGCATGCCCCTGCCCTGGAAAAGGTGGAGTTTCAGCCTGCGTGCAGTTCCGCTGTATTAGCACTTACCTAGCAAGTATCCCATGTCGGTCTCTGGTGGTTGCTGATTGCTTTAGCGCACAACCAAGTTCTAGAAATAAAAAATATGTGAATTCAGCATCTCACTACCATTTCTTCGAAATATGAAATCGAGGAATCTAATACCTTAGTGATCACTCTCCCGTGCATCGGCATGAATTTTTTCATTTTTTGAACGCGTTCAAAAAATGCTAGACTGAACTTCACCACATTGCTTTTGAAGGGCCGATGAGTATCCAACCACGCACCGAAAAAGGTCGTCAGACGCAGGCCAAGCTCCTGTCGACCGCTTTGGACTGCTTTGCCGAAGATGGCTACCGGGCGTCGAGCATGCGGGTTATTGCGGCCAACGCCGGGGTGTCCCTTTCACACGCCTACTACTACTTCCAATCCAAGGAAGATATCGTCGCCCAACTACTGCTGAACTTGCGCAACGAGCAGCACGGCCTCTGCCAAGGACGCTTGGATGAGGGCAATACCTTGGAATCCAATATCCGCGCGGTGCTGGATGCCGGGGTCCTTGCGTTGGCGCCCTACCACGAGTTCGGTCCGGTCTTCTTGAAGGTTTTGCTATCCGACGAGTACGCCAGTGAACAGGTGTCGAAAATTGAGCTCTCGCTGTGGGAACAAGCCGTTGCTGGCTCCCGCCCGTTGCCGCCGCTGGGAATCCGCCGTGATCTGCCGAAGTTCCTTCTTCTCGTGTCCCGCCATGTCTTTTCCGCGTGGGCCTATGACCAGTCGGCGCAGCAGCGCCGTTCCCGTGCGCTGATGAAAAATATGGCACCGGTGGTCGCCAAGTTCGCGGTGCTTTGCCGCCTGCCAGTGGTCCGCTCCCTCTTTGAAGACATCTTGGCCCTGATGGATCCAAAAGCCATCGGCAAAACCGGGGTGGACCTACCGGATCGCTCGACTTTGCGGCGCCCCAAGGCCTCCTAGTTCCAGCGCCAACCGGCGGGGACATTGCAACGGGGCAACCCAGTTGAGTATTGCCCAGTTTTTAGGCGTAAAGTCTGTGTTGCCGATAGGTGATCCCTAGCGAACCAAAAAGGAGAACGCAACACCATGAGCTCAACTGCGCGAACATTGCCAAGTTGGACCAGCGACTACGCATTACTTCGCGACCGCATTGCATCCTTCCCCAACCAGCAGGAAATTCGTTCGGTGAACCAGGACGGCGATGACGTAGAAATCTTGCGTTATTGGCCAGAGGATCCATGGACCGCGCCAACAGATGTGCAGCGATTGATCTTTTTGGGTCCCGCCGACAACGGCACCCGAGCCAAGCTGCAGCGCGAGGGGTGGCAGCACAGCGCGACGATGCACCTGCTGGCAGGTAAGCCCGAAGACGTTGAGCAGGTCGTCAAGCTTTCCGACACTTCTGGGCTTTTCGAGGCTCCCATGGAAAACTACGATGTCGTCGAGGTAACGGACTTCGACCGTCCAGTAGCCCGTGGCCGGATGCATTTTGGCCCAACCTACGGCTTGCTCAACGATCCCGATCTGTTCTCCCCCGATGATCCGGACACGGTTCGTCGCGCAGTGCTGGCCAACTTCGCCGGCTCAGCTTTCAGCCACGGCCTGCCCTGGCTGCTCTTGGTAGCCACAGAAGAACATGCCGCGCAGCTGCCGGCCGGATGGTCCAAGGCGACCGAACTGGCCTTCTGGCAGCATAATTAATTCGATTCCAATCCGCACTACTCCTAATTGAGACTATGACTAATACAAACGCTGTTGACCCAGCCATCACCTTGACCATCGCCGGCTCCGAAGCCACCGGTGGCGCTGGCGCCCAGGCCGATCTGAAGACTTTCCAGGAACTGGGAACCTACGGCATCGTGGCATTGACCTGCATTGTCTCTTTTGATCCCAAGGATTCTTGGAACCACCGCTTTGTCCCAGTGGACCAGCAGGTCATTGAAGATCAACTCGAAGCGATCCAGACCTGCTACGAAGACAAGCTGGGCACCGTCAAGCTGGGCATGATGGGATCGCCTGCAACGATCAATACCGTCGCTACCGCCTTGAAGTCCCAGAAATGGGACAACGTGCTGCTGGATCCAGTACTGATCTGCAAGGGCCAGGAGCCTGGCCACGCACTGGATACCGACGAAGCGCTGAAGTCGGAATTGCTTCCACTGGCGACCTTCGTGACCCCAAACCACTTCGAAGCTGAGCAGCTCTCGGGCCTGAAGATCAGCACCGAAGAAGACCTGATCGCAGCAGCCAAGAAGATTCACGAAATCTCCGGTGCGGCGGTTCTGGCCAAGGGCGGCGTGCGCATCTCCGGCGAAGACGCCGTCGACGTCTTCTACGACGGCACGACCCTGGAAGTACTGCGCGAGAAGAAGATCGGCGAAGTCGCTGTTTCCGGTGCAGGTTGCTCGCTGGCCGCTGCCGTCACCGCGGAACTGGCCAAGGGAGCGACCGCCTTGGACGCAGCGCGTACCGCCAAGGCTTTCGTGACCGAAGGCATTCGCAACCGCGTCTCGGGCAACACCCCATTTGATGCCCTCTGGCAGGGCGGACGCCGCTAGATCGGCTTCCCTTCCCTGCAAGAACCATGGTGCCGGCCGTGTCCCTGATGGATGCGGCCGGCACCAGGTTTAAGCGTGATCATGCTCATTGGCATCATCTAGCGACTCTTGCTACGGTAGCTGTAGAACATCAATCATCGACGCGTGAATAAGCCACGGGAAAGGGCGGTCGGCTATGCAAGCCACTTTGACGCTCTACCCGTTCGTCTGCGCGTCGAACGGGGCTGGCAAGTAAATACCGCCCAGGGCCTTGGCCTTTGGGTTTTCCTTAGCTGCCCATTCTTCCGTTTCATTGCAGACCTCAACGTCCCTTTTTTGACTAATACATTCGCGCGCCCTTTTTCTGCGCGCGGACTTATTGAGGATTATCATGCAACCCTTAACCGAAAAAACCATTCGTTCTTCCTTCATTAACGCCAGCCGTCAGGAAGCCAAAAAACTGACGCTCCCCGAAGACTTCAACTCCCTCGACTGGGATTCCATCGATTACCTCGGTTGGCGGGATCCCAAGATGCAGCAGCGCGGCTACCTGTTCCACGCCGATGAAACGGGCCGGACCCGGGGCATCTTGCTGCGTCCCACCGAAAGTGGACGCAAAACGAGTAACGCCGCCATGTGCGAGATGTGCCGGGACGTCAACATCCCTGCCGCCGTGGGCATGTGGACCACTCGCCGAGCAGGACAGGCAGGTCGCGACGGGGACACCCTGGGAACGCTGATTTGCCTGAACTTCGAGTGCTCGCGCAACGTGCGCATCCCGCCTCCGAAGAATCCGATCTACCCGGATCCGATGGTAGTTGTCGCCGAGCGCATCCAGCTGCTCGACGAACGCGTGCACAGCTTCTTGAACCGCCTCTAGGAGCACCGCGGACCGAACCCATCTCCCGATCGCCAAACCCGTTCGGCGCTAGCCAACTGATGAGTAACAAAGCGACGAATTTTTCTAAAAAATCCTCGTGCTCAACGGCTAGCGCCGGGCGGGTTTGTCGCAGTGCTTCGCGGTTTTTATTGTGAAATGGCCAAACTGGCCCGAGTGCCGTTTACAGAATATTATTCAACAACCCCTTGATATATGCCGTGCGTCACCTAGGATTCCTAGCTATAGGACGACGTACCAGCGGACGTCGCCTCGGACGATCATCAAAGCTCGCACCGCTTTGCCATTTTCGCCCGCCCGTGACGGGAGCAGCACCGCTACCCAGCCCAGCTAGGAGAACCATGGTCACTCGGCGCACGCAACGAGTGCCGCGCCTGATTTTGGGGTCAGCCACTGCACTTGCAATGGCTGTCACCCTCTCAGGTCCGGCAAGTGCAGCAGGCATTCCTCAACCAGCAGATGGCGAACAGGCTTTCTCGCTGCCGATTAGCAGCTCCCAGGCGCTGTCAAAACTCAAAGTTTCAGGACCACTAGCCAAAGCCTCCGGCAAGGTATCGGTGTTCGTGCAGCTTGAGGGCGACGGCGCGTTCGAGGCCGTCAAGAAGTCTGGCAAGAAAAAAGACACCGCCAAGGTCAAGAAGATGGGCAAGGACGTCAAGGCCAAGGGCAAGCAGCTCGCGGCCGAAGCGAACTCCACGATCATCTACACCACGCACAATGCATTGCGGGGCGTGGCTCTCACCGGCGACGCTGATGATCTCCGCAAACTCGCAGAACGCAGCGACGTTGCAAAAATCAGCTCCATCGTTCCGAAGAAGCCATCAAACCGCAGTTCCGTAGTTGATACCGGAGCCCTGGAATCGTGGAAGTCCCTGGACAAGACCGGCGAAGGCATCAAGGTCGCCGTCTTGGACACGGGCGTGGACTACACCCACGCAAGCTTCGGCGGCCCCGGCACCCTGGAAGCCTACAAGGAAGCGCAAGCCTCCGAACAGCTGCCTTCAACCGACTCCGGGCTGCGCGATGGCAACAAGTTCATCGGCGGCTGGGACTTGGTCGGCGATGACTACAACGCCGACGATGCAGATGAAAGCTACCAGCCCATTCCGCACCCGGACCCCAACCCGCTGGACTGCGAGGCTGCCGGCCACGGCTCCCACGTTGCAGGCACCACCGCCGGCTACGGCGTGAATGCCGACGGCTCCACTTTCACCGGAAACTACGCTGACTTGGATGCCAAAGCCCTCTCGGAGATGAAGGTCGGCCCCGGCTCGGCGCCCGGATCGCAGCTGATCGGCATCCGCGTCTTCGGTTGCGAAGGCTCCTCCTCCGTGGTGGGCCAGGCACTGGATTACGTCCTGGATCCCAATGGCGACGGCGACTTCTCCGACCGCGCCCAGGTAGTGAACATGTCTTTGGGCTCGGATCACTCACCGACCGAAGACCCGGAAAATGACATCGTTGATGCCCTGACCAAGGCCGGCATCCTCTCGGTAGTCGCCTCGGGCAACGCGGGCGATGTCACCGACGTCGGAGGCTCCCCCGGCAACTCGCGGTCCTCGCTGACCGTTGCCAACTCGGTTGGCTCGCACGTTACCCTGGATAAGATCCAGGTCGACGAGCCTGGCGATGTTGCAGGTACTGCTTCAGGCCAGTACTCCGCAAACTTCAACTACACCAATGCTGACCCAGCAAAGCTCTCCGGTGAAGTTGTGATGGCCCCGGCCGGCAACGAATATGGTTGCGACGCATTCGAAGCAGGTTCACTGGAAGGCAAGTGGGTTTGGCTCAAGTGGAGCGAGAACGGCGAATTCCCTTGTGGATCCGGCGGTCGTTTCAACAACGCTGAAGCCGCCGGTGCCACCGGTGTTCTCCTGGATTCCGAAGCCAACCTCTTTGATGCCGGTATCGCGGGCAACGCCACCATCCCAGGTGCCCAGTTCACCTTGGATGAGTCGCAGCGACTGCGCCCAGCTGCAGAGGCCGGCACGCTGAAGGTGACCCTGTCTCCTGAATTTGTTGGAGGCTCTTCCAGCGAATCCGGCGCCGGAGATACCTTGAACTCCTCGTCTTCGCGCGGCGTTCATGGCACCAACGGCGTAGTCAAGCCTGACGTTGCCGCACCGGGCACGCAGATCGGCTCGGTCGGTGTCGGCACCGGCACCGGCACCGCCGTCATGTCGGGCACCTCAATGGCCACCCCGCTGGTAGCAGGCATTGCGGCACTGGTTCTTGAAGACAGCGACTACACCCCCTATGAGGCCAAGAGCGTCATCATGAACACCGCTGCCACCGACATCAAGGCCGCCAACGGCGAGGCCTACGGGCCAAACCGCGTAGGCGCTGGCCGGGTGATGGCCGATGCAGCCATCCAGACCCCTGCCTTTGCCTACGATTCCGAGGCACCGGATCTGACCAGCGTGGTCTTCGGAGTTATCGAGCTCAACGGCAAGAAGGGCTACTCCGCGCAGCGCCAGATTACCGTTCAGAACACCAGCGACAAGGCCCAGACCTACAAGGCCGGCTACGTTGCTTCCACGCAGATCCCCGGTGCAACCTACACCTTGGACCGCAACAGCGTCACCGTGGAAGCAGGCAAGAGCGCACAGCTGACCGTGACCCTGAGCGTTGATCCGCAGAAGTGGGCCAAGACCATCGATCCAACGATGGCCACCACACAGTCCGGGCTGTCCCGTGCATGGCTGGCCGATGCTACCGGTCGCGTTGAGCTGACCAGCAGCGACGCTCCGACCCTGCGCATCCCAGTCCAGGCAGCTCCGAAGCTGGTCGCCGACATGTCCGGTTCGGCGAAGAAGCTGAAGAAGGGCTCGGACAGCACGATGCTCAGCTTGAAGGGCAAGGACATCACCGCTGGGCAGGGCGCTACCGAAGTGACCTCGTTGCTCGGTGCCTTTGAACTCGGTGCTTCCAGCGAACGCGGCGACGCCTCGCTGGATTCCATCCCGGCAGCACGGTCCATGGATCTGCAGTATGTCGGCGCTTCAAGCACCGCGCCACGCACCGGTGTGGCCGATGGACAGCTGAACATCGGCATCTCCACCTGGGATAACTGGGCCCACCTGGCCGGTGGCACCGAGCTGGATGTCGAGATCGACACCAATGGCGATGGCGAGGCCGACTTTGTCACCTTCACCGCCGCCATGGATGAGGTCGACCTGGATCTGGCAGCGACCTTCGATCTGGCCACCGGCGAGCAGGTTGACCTGCAGCCAGTGAACGGCGTGCTGGGCGATGTTGACACCAACACCTTCGACACCAATACGGCAATCCTGCCCGTCTCGCTTTCGGCCCTGGGCCTGAGCGAAGACGCAGCGCAGATCTCCTACCGTGTCCTTGGCTACACCTGGTACAACACCGATGAGGCCGGCTCGATGGTTCCCGTGGACCAGACCGGCTGGATCGACTTCAACGCGGCAACGCCGCAGGTTGATTTTGGCGCAGAAGGCTCGCTGTTCACGGACCTGAAGGGCAACAAGATCCCGGTAACCGTTGCCGATAGCACCAAGGCTTCCAAGGCGCTGTTGCTGCACCTGCACAACGCCAGCGGGGACCGTGCACAGGTGCTGGACATCGTTTCCGGCAAGACCGGAAAGCCAAAGGGCAAGTAGCCTCCGGCTTTCCCGAGACCAGGTCCGGGGCGCTTCCTAGCGAGTAGGAATGCGCCCCGGACCTTTCTTAACCTTAAAAGCGCGGCAGCGCTCAGTTCTGGTGCAGCTTTGCTTCCAGAATCACCGTTGCCGCCTCACGGACCTGGTCTGCGAACTGCTGATCGCCCTTGGCTTCTTGGGCCAGCGCCTTGGCCATGGTGATCGCCTGATCGGATTTCACGCATAGCGGCACGGTTCCGCCGGCCGCCACGAATTTCACTGCCCTTTGGCCCACGGGAACCGAGCTGACCTGCTGTGCCTCGCAAAGATCGTCGGATATCACCACCCCCTCATAGCCCAGGTCCTGGCGCAGCAGCCCGGTGATGATCTTCTTCGAGAAGGGCGCATCATTTTTCTCATCAAGTTTCGCGTAGCGGGCGTTGGAAATCATGACCCACGCGTTGCCTTGGCTGATCGCCTGCTTAAAAGGCTCGAGATCGGTGGCCTCCGCGCCGATCACCGTGTCGGCGACGCCGGTGGAGGTGTCGGTATTTTTCGACACCCGGCCCAGTCCGGGGAAGTGCTTGACCACCGGCTGCACCCCTGCTTTATCCAGGGCCTCATTCACGGTGGTGATGGCCGAGGAAACCTCGCCCGCGGTGTTGCCATACTGCCGCCCGAAATAGCCGATGGGCGCATTGCTGGTGCCGATCGCGGCGGGAACGACATCCGCTACCGGTGCGAGGTTCACATTGATCCCTGCCTCGGCCAGCTCCTCGCCGGCTTGCTGGATGCGCGAGGACAGTTTGCCGGCGGACCATTGGCCTTGTTCGGAAGCGGTGGGCAACTGGCTAAACCCGGCCCCCTGCAGCACCCGGACAAATCCGCCTTCCTGATCGGTGGCCACCCATACCGGCAGTCCTTCAGGAACATTGGATTTCAGGGTTTTGGTTATGCTCCCGACTTTCGCGGCGGTCTGCTTGAGTGAAAGCTGCGACCGGCCGCGCAAGAATACGTTGCCGATGCCTTGCCTCTTCATGGCGTTCAGTTCGCTGCTGCCGGCTCCTGTCGCCGGGACTCCTGCCATGACCAGGCTTGCTGCCTGTTGCTCAATCGACAGCTGGCCTGCCAGTTCTTCCGCCTGCTGGCGCGCCGTCGGTTTCTGGCTTAGCGTGGGCGTTGCTGAAATGCTGCTGGCCGCAGGACTGGTTGGTTCGCCAGTGGGCGAGGTTGAGACTGAGGGCACGGCGCTCGTTGAATTTGGAGCATTGTTCTGAGAACTGGGCGCGCTGCAGCCACTGAGCAGGAGCATCGTGAGCATTCCCAACGACATGAGCTGTCTGACGTGAGTAGTCATGATTCCATGCTCCCACCCGGATCTGCGAAGACGCCGAAAGCTTCTTCAAGGGCACTATTCAATGTTCTAGGCCCGGACTGCCAGAAGCTCATCCCATTCGGTGGTGTAGCGCTGGGAAATATGTTCGCGCTTCATCGTCCAGGTCGGGCTCTGGGCCATCCCCGCGGGACCCAAGCCGATGGACTTCGCCCCGAAACGGGCGGAAATATCCTGCACTACCGAAGAAACGTTCTTCTGCTCTTCCTCCTCCTGCTCGTCGCCAAGCCCGAAGAGATCCAGCTGCTTTTCTCCCGGCGAGTCGCTCAGCCCGGAAAGGATCACTCCCCCGCGCACGTAATCCATGCCCGGCTGCATCAGGTCCCTCATGGCGGCGATGGCCAGCTTGCTCAGCAGGATCGGATCGCGTGTTGGCCGAGGCAGGCGCACCTGCGCGCTGGGGAATGACGACTCGCCCTGGGCAAATCTGCTGGTCCCTGCGGTAACTGTCAGCAGCGAGGCATAGCGTCCTTCGCTCGCTAATCGGCTGGCGGCCTTTTGCGCGTAGATGGACATGACTTCCTCCATGGCCTCATGGGTGCGAACCGGGGTCGAGAAGGACCGGGTGAACATGACCTGTCCACGATCCGCGCGTTCTTCCACCGGGCCGATGCAGCGCTGCCCATTGAGCTCGAACACGGTGCGCTGCAGCACCACCGAAAATTTCTTGCGGATGAGCAATGGGTCGGCGTCCCTCAAATCCGCGATGGTTTCAATGCCCATGCTGGCCAGCTTGGCTCCGGATTTTCGCCCGACGCCCCACACGTCGGTCACGGGTACCCGGGAAAGAATATTGCCCAGAACCTGCTGGTCCATCAGCTGCTGAACGCATACGCCGCCGAGGCCCGGATTGTGCTTGGCGATATGGTTGGCCAGCTTGGCCAGGGTTTTGGTGGAGGACACTCCGACGCAGACCGGGACACCGACGACCTTGTCGATGGCCTTGCGGATCTGCGCTGCGGTGCTGCGCACCTGTTCCAGGCTTCCTTCCAAGCCGATGAACGATTCATCGATGGAATACACCTCATGCCAGGTTCCGTAGCGGCCGAGCAGTTCCATGACGCGGGCGGACATGTCGCCGTAGAGTTCATAGTTGCTTGAGCGCACGGCCAGGTGGTGGCTGTCCATGAAACGCTGGACCTTGAAGAATGGCTCGCCAGTGGCTATGCCCAGGTCTTTGGCTTCCTGCGATCGGGCGACAACACAGCCGTCGTTATTGGAGAGCACGTTGTAGTCATGGTTTAGAGCGTGTCCAGTGTCCAACAACTATTGCTCTGTCTATGCTGACGAAATGGAAAAGAACGAGTCCGAGGCAATTCTGCCGAACTCCCAGTGGCGACTCCATCAAGTGAGTCTCCAACTGCCTTCAGTCGCTGTCTATGGCATCGTTGCACAGTTGGATCCAGACGACTGGCGACAGTGGCGCTCGGATACCGGCATACCAGCAGGCACACCATTCCTAATTGGACCGAGCTTTGAGTATGATGTTCAGCTTAATGAGTTCTTCTATTCCGTCGATATGCTGAACGCTCGACTGTCCACTCGAGTTGGTTACGCACGCGATTTGAAGGGGTTCCTCAACTTTCTTACAGTTGGGCGAAACGGAACTTCGTGGCGTGGCGCAAGTGAAGAAGATCATCGGGCCTACATGATTTGGCGCAGGGAAGACCCTGAAGGCCCTCGGGTAAGTCCATCAACATGGAATCGTGAGGTTGCTGCTCTTAACCGCTTCTACCGATGGCAGACTGCACGCGGCCACGTTCAGTCATGTCCCATACCTCAAAAACAACGCCGAAGCTCGGCTGGATTCGGCCGACGTGCAACGGGATCAGAAACGGCTGCTTCGTACGCGCATGGGGCGCGTAATGAGAGGATGCAATGGCTCCCCGCACGTTCTTATCGTGTTTGGCGTGATGTTGGGCTCCGAGGCTACGACGCTCAAAGAATTCCCGATCCTCTTTTCCGTGGTCGGTGGGCGGATCGAAACGCACTATTTGCAGATTTCATGGTGCGAACCGGGTTAAGGCTTACGGAGCAATCTTCATTGACCATTTTCGAGATTCCCAGAGTACTATCTCATCGCGGTTACCACCGTTTTTGGCTTCCGGGCGCGATCGCGAAGTCTGGGTCCGCTCGATGGATTTACGCTCCTTCTACGCTAATTCGAGAACTTCATTCATACATTGAGCTCGATCGGCGCTTGGTAGTTGCCAGAGCTCAGGCCAGTGGTCGATACGAGTCAACGAGCGGCAATTTCCTTCGTCTCGACGACCTTCAGCGCACGATATCGAATCCTGGCGAACGGCAAGCGAAGCTTTCGCAACTAACACCGCAAGAACGGCGACGAATATTGGTAACTGGGCGGAATGGACTCGAACCAGCGTCGCTGTGGCTAAATGAGGACGGACTACCGCTGTCTACTTCGACTTGGAAAGACATCTTCCGCCAAGCCAACGATCGGTGCGCTCGAAATTCAATTGATCTACGAGCGCACCCACATATGCTCCGACATTCCTTCGCGGTCTTGACTCTTGAGCAGCTTCAGAGGGGACACATTTCGGTGCTTTCCCACTTGAACCCAGCACAACGTGGTCACTACACCAGGGTATTTGGCGATCCGCTGGATTGGGTGCGTCGTCGACTCGGCCACAAAAGTGTAACAACTACCCAGATTTATTTGCACGCACTAGAAGAACTAGAAATGGAGACAAGGATGGCTCTGACCTCTGACAGTTGGGAAGACCCACGCAATCCGGGTCTAGTTGCAAATTTAGACCCAACTGATACGGCACAGCCATGAACCGCCGCGGAACAACAGGTCTTCGAAAACATTCGCCGCTCCCCACCAGCAATTACATCCCTCCCCCGCAACGGTCGGGTTTGGTTGTCAATTTCCTAGGAGAAGACAGCCGCTCGAGGAGTTTTGATGTGGGCAGTCTTCCACTCCCTGGGTGGCACGAACCACTTGCTATGAGCTGGGCTTCCCGTGTCGGGCCCTCCTCAGGCTCGCTGAGAACCCGAGCGTCAGCGACTGGGGCATGGGGCACTTTGGTACGTTTCATTCGATTTCTTGAGCAGACGCCACGCGTTCCCCGCACGCCGGACGCGCTCGAAGTCTGGCACGTCGAAGCCTACAGGCGCTTTCGGGAAACGAGCATAGGAGAAAACCGCGCGAAGCTGGAGCTTCGGTCGATCGACCTCGTATTCCAAACTCGTCCAATGGCAGGTCTTGTGTCTTCAGAGGTACGAGACAGCTTACGACCACATGTCAAAGCCCACTCGTCACCGCGATCAGGTTATTCAGATCGTGAGCTGGCACGAATAGTAACTGCCGCACGAACCGACGTTGCGACGTTGAAGCAACGCCTTCTCAATTCGGCATCCGACCTAAGCGTGGAAGATCTACGCCGTGTCAATGCAACTCTCACGACCGGCATCGTCCCAACCAAAAACAACCAGAAATCACAAGACTACAGTTCGAAAAGAAAGATCGCAGAACGAGTTTTCGTAACTCGACGGGATCTTACTCCGATTCTCGCACTGTTCGTCGCAACGACCGGTTGGAACGTAGAGGTCATTAAAGACCTTCCAGCAAGTCATCGCCTGATTGAAGGGCTAGCGGTAGAAGTCGAATTAACGAAAAGACGTCGCGGCGCAGGAAACTGGCATCAAACTGTGACTTGGGAAATCGGTCCCCCCGGGAAGGAACTCACTACGCCTGGTGGCGTATATCTACTTTTGCATCAATTGATGGGTCCCGCCAGAAAACTATTGAACGACTCCACGTCACTTTGGGCCATTTGGGCGGGCCATGGAGCGTCTTTGGGCCAAAGGTGTCTAAACCCTTTCGCTAAAGACTTGAGCGCCGGCCCAAAAAACCAAACTTGGATGCGTGAGCGTGGCATCTCAGAAGATCCCCCAGACGGTGTTACTAGCGAGACAGCTCCGATTCTTAACCTGAACTTCAACCGGCTCAAAACAAGTATCGATGTCCGTCGAACCCGTCAGGTTGGAGGTCATTTACCGTCAGCCGCGCGCTCAAACACAACAGCAGTGTTATTCCGGAACTACCTCGCCGGCGATCGCAGTACGATCGAATGGGCTCAAGATGTCGTTGCAGATACCTTAGTGGAAGTCGAAAAACTGCATGGTCAGCGCACCAGCGTACGCTAGCTAGTCACGGCGCGCACAACTTGAACATCATGGTCCCAGCAAGACAAATTGGCGAGGTTCCCCCAAATACTGGGGATACCGTTGGTTCTGCCTGGACAAACTGCGCTGATCACGACCACCATCCAATAACAGGACGACGTTGCTCGTCTTCGTTCTTGGACTGTTTCCATTGTGGCAATTGCGTCGTCACCGATGAACATTTGCCGAGGTTACTGAGTTTGTTAGACGCACTCGAATTCCGGCGTGGCCAGCTTAGCGAGGAATCTTGGTGGTCACGATACGGAGCAACCTGGGCCGCGATCCGATATGAGATACTTCCGAAATTCTCGGACACAGAAGTAGACCGCGCTGAACAGTCCAAACCAGATGACAGCTATCTGGATCTCGTAGAGCCAGGATGGGAGCAACCATGAATACCTTCCCAAATACCGTCCCATCGCCAATGATCGATGATGCTACGTTCGTTCTGCATAATCGCCAGCTACGCCCGGATACTCAAATGTCCGAAACTGCCTGCTTCTCCGACAACGACTGGCCACTAATGCCTGCCGCTCTTCAGGGACAAGAACGCGGTCTAACATTAAGATTTGCCAAAGTTCCGGCTCCACAAAGGCACACCTTGAAGCTGCTCTCATATGCGCTGCTATCTGGTGATCTTCCTGCGGACGAGCCTCGGCCTAACATCACCAGTGTCGTCTCCGTGTTCTACAACGCGGCAATCTTTTTGCGATGGCTCGACAGCCACCACTCCGTGCGAAAACTTGCGCAAGTTACGGACGAAACGCTTCTGCAGTATCAGAAGTTCTTACTTGATCAATATCGCTCGGCATCGCGGCGTCGCACTCTGCGCGCTGCCGTTGTGTTCTTTTGGAGGTATCGACAGTGTCTGTCAGAAGAGGCCCTAAAACTTGATCCACGGCTAGTTCCGGGTTGGAACGAGCCACAGCACTCGAATCCGGTCAGTGCAGAGAACATAACTGCGCGTATACCTGAGGAGGTCCATAGTCGCCTTTTGGTTTGGGCCTTACGATTCGTAAATGACTTCGCCGATGACATTCTTAGCGCGGTAATTCGTCTAGAAACCCTAAGTGCAAAACCACCCGGATCAGTTGCTGCTTATGGGTCGAGCAGACTCAAGATTTCTGACTTTTTAGAAAACGCTCGCTCCTTAGGCCAACCATTGCCCGGCGCCAGCGGACAAGTCAGCTATAAAGCACTTGCGCGTTTAATTGGTTGCACTGAAAGAGTTCTGCCTGATCACAGAGCCAGCATTGAGGCTACAGCCGAAGCCGTTGGGGTCTCGGAGTTTGTTTCCCTGAACATCAAGGTAAGAGGTACGATCGACGGCTCCCCATGGATTGAGGGAATTTCGCTGGATCCAATCCGTGACGATTCACTGACTGTACTGACTCAAATGCTGCAGGCTGCTTGCTATATCGTAGTTGCTTTTTTATCTGGCATGCGGGACAGCGAGATCAAACACTTGCGCGCGGGATGCTGCGCTGTTGTGTTGGACGGCACCGGCACTCCATATCGTTGGAAGGTTACGAGCCTCGCGTTCAAGGGAGAACACACCGAAACCGGTGTCGTTGCGACCTGGATTGTCGGCGAGCCTGCAGCAAAAGCTATACGCGTCATGGAACGTATTCAACTTGAACGGTCGCGCGGGCGCACAGATTGGCTGTTTGCTCCGATCAAATCGGGCCGCCACCCATCGGCCCGCGGAGTCAATGATGCTATGACGGTAGCGGGAACCAACCGTCAAATAAATCGACTCATACTATGGGTCACGAATTACTGCTCGGCTCATGACAGGATTGACGGAATTCCTAATGTGGATGGTAAGCCATGGCGTTTGAGCACCAGACAGTTCCGTCGCACCCTCGCTTGGTATATCGCTCGACGACCAGGCGGATCAATTGCGGGTGCGATCGCTTACCGCCATCACAGTGTGCAAATGTTTGAGGGATATGCAGGCACGAGCTCATCGGGATTTCGAGCCGAGGTCGAATCCGAAGAAGCTCTCGCCCGAAGCGAACATCTCTTGGCTATGATCAACCACAACGAGCATACCCGGCTTACAGGGCCAGCCTCGGCAGAAGCCGAAATACGGTTGACAACTCTCGGAGCGGACGCAGCTTTTGCAGGAACTGTGACTACTGACCGCCGACGGCTCTTGCGAATACTGTCCACGCCTAATGCCGCCGTATACCCTGGCAAATACGTCACTTGTGTCTATAACCGGGATAAGGCGCTTTGTCGTGACCGGGCAAACCCCGATGAGAACAAGCCGGATCAAAGTAACTGCAAGCCACTAGCCTGTCGCAATACAGCGCTCACCGAGGAGAACGTCCGGACCTGGAACGAAGAGATCGAAACTATCGATCGAGAGCTAGTTACCAAGCCGTCTTTGCCTCCACTCTTGCTCGCGAGTCTGGAGACCCGCCGAAAACAAATTGCCGAATTTATAGCTCGAAACGAGAATTAGATATGACTCGACGCGTTGCTCTCCCAACGGAAGAAGAAGTCCGAATAGCCCTTGCCCAATTACATGAATCGAAGGAATGCAGCATTGTCACTGCAAGCGCCTTGGCATCTGCTGTGGGTCTAACAAATTCAACTTTTTGGCGTTATTTTCCTGGAATTGCTCAATGCGTTGTCAACGAGCATCGCGCCGCTAAGGACAGCGAACCCTCATCCCCTCGTAACGTTGAAATGAGCGACTCGCGAGAAAGGGCAATACGAAAAGAAAATGCCATACTGCGCGATCAGCTAGAAGTGGCAGTTGCACATATACAGCGTCTAACTATTGAAAACCAAGCCCTGCATGACCAAATCGGAACCAACGCAAAAGTCGTTAAACTTCCGACAAAGGGCACATAGTTAATGGATGACGTCATCTCCAATAGATGTTAAAGTTACTTGCCGCGATGAGTACTTACAGCACACCCAGGCTTGAGCACATACTAAGAGCAGAAGGGCCCAGTTGGCTATGAAAAGCTTCCTCCATTTCGATGCGACCGAATGTGAACGGTGTGGAGGACTACGCATCCTTGGAGCGGCATGCCCAGAATGCGGCAAACTAGCCCGTGCTAACGAGGTAAATCCGCCAGTTGCACAGCGTCAAAGTGCGATGAGGAAAATTGATCTTCTAATTAACTCAACAAGCATTTATCCCCCCGGGCCAGACACCTTGCCCGATGACGATGAAATCGTTTCACTTGCTGAACAATTAGCCATCGGGATCAACGCATTCGCACGAACTAACGGATCCACGAGCGTAATTGAAGGATTAAGCCACGCTCTTTCAAAGCTTTCTGAGCTACAGTCACGTGCTACCGATGCCCCACTATATCGCCCAAATATTGCACTCATTAGTGCAACCATCTCGACCCTTGATCGACTTGGCGAAGCCTGGATGGCATGGCGGGAAGCGCTGATCGCACCGTCCAGACACGACGCTCAACGCCTGGCGAAGACCGCTCAAGAGCTACTTGACGCCGCCGGTTCTGATCTTGCAAGCTACCAAATCGTACTCAACTCGATTGCGGCTTACGAAGATACTTCAGAACCGAGACTCCTCAAACGCTCCCTGCGTGCGATCAGCTTCGCCAAGCCTAATTTGTCTTTTCTTGGCCTTGAAGAAGAAGGAGCGGCTCTCGCCGCCGAAGAATTGGGCGTGCGAATCGCTACTGGCAAAGGGATTGACTTCCTGATATTGAAGGGAATTGCTGAGGCGCATTTTGATCCCAAGCGTTTTTCGCTTGTGATCGGCGATGCGGCTACTTTCTGTCTCGGCAATGCGAATCTACTTCAAACTTCTCAGTCTCCTGGAGCGCTCGAAGGATTGGCGTCCACTCAGAGATCTGTCTTGGAATCTTTGAAGGCCTACGAGTCAATCCTTCAGGTCGAGACTAACCCTGACTCATTGCTACGTCGCGTCATCAACCTCTATGGTGAAATTTTTGAAGACGTAGCTGCTCCCCTCTTTGCTTGGTATTGCCGGTTGGCAGGTCTAAAATCAAAGTCCTACGAACAACTAATGAACCTAAACGCAACCCAGCTGGCTACATCATTGTTGTCCTCACCAGTAACTTCTAGCTGGTTCCTAGGTACTGTGAGCTACCTCCGCAATGCTGCGGGTCATGGTCGGACAAGTTACTCAATTGGCGATGACTCGGTCAGCTTCAAACTAAATTCCTTCAGCGAGACTGTTCCTGTCGACAAGATACTCGACAATGTTTTTGCCTTTTTCGAGTCGCTTGCGGCGCTCTCGTGGGCGCTTACCAATGCGTTGGAACTGGCAGGAATTGAAATATCGATGAGCGATGATGATGCTGAATATGCTGGGTTATCCGCATTTGAATTGTCTTGCTTCCTTCTGGAGCATTCAGGAGAATTCTTGCATTCGGCTAAGAATCAAGACGGAGTATGGGAAATAACATTAGGGGACGGAACCCTCTCAGCAACACACGTGGCATTAATGCTTGCCATGCAAAAGCAAACGGGCGCTTCGCAAATTGTGGTTCGCAGGTTAGGAACTTCAGATTCACAATTGACTATGCCAGCAAGCACATTTTCCGATGTTATCGAGTTGAATTCCGGCGGAATGCCACCAGACGAACTGCTCCTGAAAATTCTGCAACTCCGATACGAAACAACGCGTGATAATAGGCCAGTTCTTACCCGCCAGAATTTGGAATACGCGTTAGTCGCCTTTGGTCTGTACCTCCTCTCCCCCAATATTTCGTTCGTCCGCCATGTAAGGTACGTACGAAAGATCGCGCTAGACCTTGGCTTCATGAAGGAAGCTAAACTTGCGGATCGCATCATGTCGGAATTCCGCAAAGCAGACCCCCTAAAATCTCACTATCTGATAGCTGAGCTGAAAGATTTAGCTCAAGAAGAGGCACCCGCCATCCCGTCCTCTGACTTCGCACGTGTTATTTGCGGCTAGTTCGCCGCCTCAATAGCAACTTACGCTCAATGGCATTGACCTTTGCCAACATCGTCTCCGAACTCTCGGAAAATGGCCAGAATCAGATGGGCTCTCTGGGCATGCGTCCGCCCGGCGCATCCTAGTAGCCTGGCTGGTCCATCGCTTGGAACTTCCGGTTCAACGTCTGATCAATCACTTGATCGCGTTGCAACGACGGACACTCGGATGAACGTAGCTGCGGCGAAGACCGTCATGATCTCTTCTCGGCGATACGAAGGCCGAGCGAGTTGCCGCCATAACACCAGCGCCCACGCTTACGGACCACAAGAACTTTTCTCCCCGGAACCTCCATAGCGACAGACAACTTAACGAGCAGTAACCCATGAACGGTCCAAATCTGCAAGACCCTAAGCCGTGGCACCGCCAACAGAATACGAACTGAATCGCACTCACGATTTGGAACGCGAACCAATATTGTATTGATTTAGCGCGAGTCACCTTATTGAAAACAGACGCCGTTCCGAATAATTGAAAGGCTGAATCATGGTCAGACCGCGACATAAGGAATGCCGTCCTGTTCGAGGATTCTTAATAATTGCGCGTAGCGCTGTCCTTCAGGCCAGAACATCAACAGTTTCCGAGCCCGGCTAGCGCCGACATAGAGTACTCGTCGCTGCTCAGACTTAATGTCATTTTCCCAATCATCTAATGGGTGCGTGTTGCCGGGGCGGGCTTTCGAAGGGATTGATAAAAGGATGGCATCGAACTCACCTCCTTTGACCTGGTGAATGTTTGACCATTTCCAATCTTCTGATTCTGTAGTGGCAAGACCGGCAGACTGCTTAATCCAAAGTTCCCACAGGTCAGCTTTTGGTTTAGGAAATGTCCTTCTTAGATTAGATTTTGGTGTTAGGCCAAATTCAATGAACCCTTCGATGATGATACTCGAGAGCGAAATTGCGTAGTCATCCGGCGCCTTCCACTGTTCGCTGGCCGCCACAAGTCTGTTTGAAAATATACGAAGTGCTAGAGGGTCGACTCCGAAATGTATCAATGTCTCATTCATTGTTGAAACTTCAGGGATGCCGGATTGGTCAATCGCGGACAGAAATATTCTGCTGAGTGAATCCAGCGCAGAAAGTCGACGAGCCACAGTTCCGCGGCCACGAAGTTCGAGGATAGCTTGGAGGATTCGCCGAGCGGAAGAATTTCCCTTAAGTCCCGGTTGATGATTCAGTAAACGCCTAGCGTCGGTATCCCCATGAGCAATTACGCGAGAATCTCTGGCGTTAATCCCCTGAGACAAAAGTACAGAGTTAGCCTTGGTCATCGTCTCATTCAATTTGCTCTCTAGAACAAAAATATGAGGCGCTCCTTCTGTAGCAGGATCAGACGCTAAGACAGGATCCGGTGAAACGCTTCGTAGACTGGTTACAACACTGCAGATGGCTTGACTGGACCGATAACATTCATTCAGGGGAGCGATCGCATTGTCCGGCACAGCGGATCGAAATTCATGGTAAATGTTGCCTGATCCAACTTGTCGGAATTGGTAGATGGCCTGGTCGGGATCGGCAACGGCTACCACCGAGAGGTGATTATCCTGAAGAAGGTTCAGTAGTTGGATTTCTGTTTCATTACAATCTTGAAACTCGTCAACTATAACCTCAGAGAAACGAAGGCTAAGCCGTTTCAAGGCCTGCTGTCCTTCTGAGGTACGAAGGACAAGTAGCGCGTAATCACGTGCAGTAGCGGCACTCATAATTCCAGCGTCAGTCAATTTTTTATGCCGTGCAGCGGCCTCTACTGCTAGATATTTCTGAGTATGGGCAGTGAGTTTCGCCCACGTCGAACTATCCATCCTATTCAACCGTTCAGGCACAAGATGGGGCTTGCCGTCCTGTGACACATCAAATGCAGACAGTGGGAAGCCTGTCCCGCCCGATGGTGGACGTACCCTCGACCAGTGATCTGGCAGATCGTCCCATGAAGCAACATATCTAGGTTGCCTATTTTGTGTTCGCAAGAACGAAGGTGTGGTGACAAAACGGTGAAAGAACGTATCGAAGGTCCCCACGAAATTTGGTGGCCGGAGAAGATGTGGCTGCGCGGCGCAACGCTTGCGCACTTCATCGACTGCACTATTAGTAAACGAAAGCAATGCTGCAAACTGCCCGGGTTGGGACGCCACTTTCCTAAACCGTTCAACTACTGTTCTGGTCTTTCCTGCCCCTGGTCCAGCTTCAATCAGACGTATCGTCGGATCTAAGGCCCTCAATTGCTGTGCGCTTAGATAGGAGTCCGTCATTTCTCCGCCACGAATCGAATTGCCTTCTCAAGGTAAGGGGGAACAAGCAAAATCTGAGTTCCGGATTCAGTCTCGGAAATCGCTCCTTCCGCCACGACTTGAGCAAAGTCTCCTTTGCCGATGTCAAGATAGAGACCGTTTGGGTTTTCGCCACTTTTCTTAATCGCATCTCCGAAGAGATTTGCGCGTTCTTCCGCAGTCATTTCTTTCGCCGCCTCGGAAACAGAATCCCACCTTGTTGCGGACAGCTTGTGTAGTTCCAAGAATGCAGAACGAAGAATAGCTTCGTTACCTTCTTGAGCAAATAGGTCAGCCTCCAAAGTTCGAGTACCGACGAAAACTTCTAGTTGTTTGATTTCAACTGCACGGGGAAAAGCTGCAAGGTAGTCTTGCCTGCGTTTTGCCCCCGCACCACCGTCCGAATCAGTAATGACGGCAAGCCGATCTATCCGTTGCGTTTCTCCTCCCAGCAGGAGCTTTAAATAGGGCTGGAAGTCGACGCCATCGACTGCAATGATTGACGTCGATTTAAACTGTCGAAGCGCTATGCGATTACGCACGTTCTGCCCTTCCCGGCTCGATCGGTCCGCAGGACTCTCTGATGCAGGAGACGGGATCTGTCGGTAGATGATACTTGCGAAAACAGGCATGAGAATACTTTCAGCAATGCCTTCGACCAGTATTACGTCGCGAGCAAAAAGCAATGCAGCGCGCGTAGTGTGTAGGTACCGATCAATTTTGCGAACTTCGGGTTTGCTCAGACCAAGTCGACTAATAGAGGTGACTTGTGTCGTCCAAAGACCTGACTCAGCTGGAATTGAAACCTCCGATTCCGCTTGTTCTTCCGCTTGTCCGGATGATTCTTGCTCGATCATCCGTCGGGCGCTAGCGAAGGGTTCCTGCGTCGTCATAAGATCGAACGGTTGTTGCAAGGCCTGGCGGGTGGCCACGCCAAGATTGCTAACGCTAACTGCACTTGCCAATACTGGCGAGTGCGTCGTGACAATCACTTGAATTTTGCCAGCGGGTTGCAATTTCCCTTGAGACTGACCACTTTCTTTCGCACGATTCATTAGATAGTCCAACAACACAGTCTGCAGCTGAGGATGCAGGTGTGCTTCTGGTTCTTCGACTAGTAACAATGTCAAGTCATATTCAGCGGCCCTGGAGAGCTGGAGGACGATCATTGAGATGTACAGTAAGTTCGCATAGCCGAGCCCCACTTGTTCAATTCCACCAAGATGGAGGCCATCTTCAGCAAGTTGAATGCGCAGGAGACGGGACAGCCTGCGCAGTTCCTGCTGCCTCGATGCTATTCTCACGGTATGAGTCCGTGAGGGCGGAGTTGCATCACTCATCTGCGTTTGGATACTAGCCGAGGCCGCTTGCGGCAATTCATGGTCAGCAATAGTTGCCAAGGCACTGTTAGCGAAGTTTAGAAACTGCTCTTGACGTTCTTCATCATTGTCTAGAAGCACTTTTAACACCTCGAAAAGTTGAGCTCCATCGCCACTGTCAAGGTCTTTGACCGCATCACGAAGAGGCGGTAGGTAAACATGAGCTATGCGCCGTCTGGTCGACGGCTCCGGATCGTCAGCTTTAGATTCTCCGATCGTAATCGATTGAACGTTCCGTCGTGGAACGTTCTTTCCTGTTGCCCACGAGGTCCCAAATATAAGCTTTCCATCGTGGTCCACTAAATGCGCCATATAGATCGCTTGTTCAGCTTCAGATAGGCCGGTGAACGATAACTTCGCGGACACCTCTTCATTCTCAGCTGCAGCATGGTGTACGTCACGTTCTCTATCGAACCAAAGTGTGTACCGTCCGGATGCTGGATATGTAGCTAGCCGAAGGCCATCCACTAAAGCGCTTTTCCCTGCTGCGTTTTCTCCAACAAGCACAGTCAAGTTGGGATCGAGATGCAAGGAGGTCTCCTTGCACGCACGATAATTGGTTAGGTCGAGTTGTGACAGCCACATAGATTCCCCTCGAATTACCTTTATGCTCGAATCAGCGAAGCTGAGAATAGATTAACGTGCTAATGATGCTGCACGATCATGACAGCAATTCTAGCCAGAAACGGACAAGGTTTTAGGTTCATATGCACAGTAAGTCCAATAGAACCGCCGAAGTGGGCTATCCAAGATTTCACGGCCAATATCTCTTGCTGTCAATAGCTTGCAGGAGATCTATCCATACACCAATTTCTTACAATAAAATCCGAACCCTAGCCGACAAGGTTTACACAGAAAAGGCGAAATCTAAGTCTTTAAACGCTCCGGGAGGTCCTGAGAGGATCACTTTTAAAAATCAAGAAATATAATTTTTTTGTAGACCAATCCCCATTTGGACGTGTTCCGCGTTATTGAATCCTTCATTGAGTCCCAGGCCCAGGCTTTGGATAATTTAGCGCCTCGCCCCATTCGTGAACCGCTCAGCGTTGTTTATGTTGATGAGTTCGAAGAACTGCACGCCGCAGTATGGGTAACATTTGAGATACCGCGCTCAATGACGCCATACCAGATTCAATATCAAGCAAAACGTCATCTGCGCGTTCAAAATCAGATTTCAGCCCCGGTCTACTGTGAGGATCCAGATAATTCGTGGCAGTCTTGAGCGATCACAGTAGCTCCTCAGCAGCTACCTTAGTAGGCCTATCCGCAACATGACTAAGCCGGATAAGTTTCGATCTTACTTTCCTCCATTCCGCTGTTACCTGAGCCATGAGCAAATCGATCTGTTCGCGTGAAAGTCTGTACTCGACAGCGGGCATATGAGGTGTCTGTAGACCTTCTTGGATCTCCGTAGAAAGAATGATGACCTCCGCTACTTCATCCCTGATCGCTTCGATTCGCTTCAGACGTCGCTCTCGTACTTGTATCCCGAAAGTTAGTAGTCCACCGATGACTACACCAACAAGGCCAATGAGAGCCGGTGTGTACTGCGCTCAATCCAACATTTGTTTCGGTCTTCCAGAAAAAATACATGTATCTTCGAGAAAGCATAAAGTGCCAACTTCAACAGGCCAGTATCTAGGGGGTAGACGCTAACAGATGCAGACGAACTCAGAATCTGCCCATTCCATTGAACCCTTAGCAGGAACTTCTGCAGTTCTCGGCCAGGTGATGCTTTTGCTCTTGAAGCGAAAGCATGATTCATAGACAGCAAAGTACTAAGAAGCTCTCAATCATGATTTAGGCTCGATTCCTAGAGTCGTGTCGCCATAAGCGGCCCATTTCAAGAAGCTTCTCCCCTGCTTGTAGCTGGTATCCAGCGATAAAGGGTGGGTACCGATACGCCCACTTTGCCAGCGACGTCCCTTGGCGACACTCCCCTTTTGAGCAGGTTTCGTGCGATTTGAAGCTTTTCATCCGTCATGATCGGTTTGCGTCCGCCGTTCCGGGCGCCCCGGCTACTACTCCCCGACTTGGCCTGTAATTTTTCCACCTCATGCTTCTGGTCCAACCGCGCGAGCGACTCTATGAACTTGAAAAAATGAAAACGACTGGAAACTGTGGTCGTATCTATTTCATCGGCGAGGCTTACAAAATCAATACCACGAGCGCTCAATCCCGCTGCAAAGTCCAGGAACTCACCAATGTCCTGTTCGAGGTGGTCCAATTTCCATACGACTAAAGTGTCGCCATCTCGCAAATTGTCTAGCGCCGCAGCAAAACCTGAGCCTAAAGACCCGACACCGTCGGCAATACCATCGTAGACCCGATGGCATCCTGCTGTCCTCAGAGCCTCGACCTGCAAATCGAATTCTTGAGATAGGCCCGAGTGTCGAACGTAGCCGATGCGATAGGAAGTCACTAATGCTCTTTTCTCAGTATTCGATTCACGTTGCCAGCCAATCTCGGCAGTTATTGGAATTGCCTTTGAGAACAGGGGTTCCTCCCCTACTCTGGCCAAGGGATCCTTCGAATACGCACACCTACTCGTTCATGAAAGACGGCCTCCGAGGATTATCTATGCAAATCAAAGTTCATGCAATGCTATTTCTGAGAACAACACGTGATTAGCTTCTCAGCAAGAATTACCAAAACCCACAAGGCTCCGCCTCATCTGCGAATGCATCCCACCAGGACAGCTGCGGCATCCTAGACCGAACAGCCAGGACTATTCATAGCCTCGAGCGTGAAAACGCGGAGGGCGGAAGTAGTCGTGGATGCATTGGATACTGCCGTACACAACACGCCTTAAGGAGTGATGAAGAGCCGCTTGACGGTCATTTCCCCGTCGATGACCGCAATCATCACATGCCCATCCTTGAGGTGCACGGGGCGGTCCACCATCGGCTCATCCCCGTCACCGATCCCCGCATCTTGCATTGAGTCACCGGGTACGCGCACGATGAAGGTGGAGACCTGGTCACGGATCAACATTTCGGACAGATCAATCTTCGTATCTGAGTAGTCCTGGGCAGGAGAGGGATAGCCGGCCGGAACGCGGTCCAATGCCATAGCAATAACATGTTGATGTTGGGCGACTAGGGCACAAACCTGTAATTGATCAACAATCAAAACAGCACCACTCCTTAGGAGATAAATTCTCGATGACGAGTTTAGAGTTGACGAACGACAGCTATCATCTAAGGGAAGCCGTAGCGAGAAATTGAAGCTATAGATCTACGTCAGGCAATGAAAATGAACCTTCACAGGAAGTACCCCCGCTGGGGTGATGTTGTTCATGAAGTGAGGCGCTATAAGCCTTCTGAGTTGCTGCCTGTCCTAGCAATATCGGCGTATTCGCTCAAAGGTAAGCCATTCTCGTCGTTACGAACGTACTACAACCAATGGGGCATAGCTGCTTTGGCTAGGGAGTCAATACTCTATGGGACTGAATTCAGAGATCAACGCGTCACGCCGAAAGTGATTAACAAACTACTTTACAACTTCGGCGTTGCAGACTTCTCCGACGGACTTAGTGGCAAGCCGCTACATCTCGCCATCGGCTCATTTCAATACGAGCAGCACAAGTTCCAGTTGTCGGTAGAACACGAAATTGCTCGCACATACCTCTTATGTTGTGACCCAGGGTTGCAAGTTGATAGCTCCAAGGCTCCTGACCGTGATTGGGGTCAAGTGTTTGGGATGCCCTTAGAAGATCGTCTGGAATCTATACGACTTATCGAGGCCGCAACGTTCCTTCGTCACGGGATTCTCCAAAAAGAGGAATTGGAGACCCTGGGAAAGCATCCAGAAGCTGATCGAAATGGGGTGGCTAACATGATGCGGACCCTCGAAGATATGACCGCTACCGTTCAGGAATCCCGTGATAGCGTAAAAAATATACCTGCAATCCCAGAGTATCTGAAGCGCTTCGCGTTCAATCCCCTTGAGCGCTTCCCGATTATTGACGTAGGCAAAAGTGCCCTATTGGTGCCACAACCTTTCTATCTTTTGAAGACTCTAAGCATCGGTAACTTGTACTATCGCGCGTGTGAAGAGTGGGGTAACTTTCCTTCTGAGCTTGGGTATCGCGTTGAAGCATACGTGGGCATGCAGCTTGAATATGCCGGATTCGACGATGTTCTGACTGAGATCGATTATGGAGTAAAGTCTCCGAAGCTCTCGGTAGACTGGTTTGCTATCGCGGGTAATACGGTTTTGCTCATTGAATGCAAGAGCGCGAAGTTATCCCAACATGTCCTGTCGGGTGATCCAGGTAAGACCGACGATCTATTGGAAAAGAGCATTGGGAAAGCCCGACGACAGATCAAGAACTCTAGCGAGCTAATCCATAGTGGTCATGAGAAATTCAATAGGATCCCCAGCAATATGAACCAGATCGGCCTCATCGTTACCGCAGAACCGATTTACTGTGCAAATGATAGTAATTTCCACAGTGGTCTTGTAGACCCGGGCATCCCTTGCCTGTCGATCAGTTTGGATGATCTTGAAAGCCTAGCGCCTCTGGGTGCGGAACGTATGGTTAAAGTCTTGTCTGCGGTGCTGAACGGTCCGAATAAAGAAGCATGGAACGTTCGCAACGCGATTCGTGAGCATTTTCCAAAAGGCGAATTCCCAAGGAACCGTCTCATAGACGATGCTTACGTTCGATTCCAAGTAGCTCTGCGACGCAACCTCATCGATTCATAAACGATAATTTTCACACTAATTTTTTAGGTGCGTTTTCTGCCCATTTTCTTGCATATATGTGGGTGGTGCTGAAACAGCTCCAACAGGCAAATAAGCCAAGGCCGACCCACGCCCACGCGGTGCTTCCATGTTCTGCAAGAATTGCCCACGCTAAGAGTGCGCCGGTACCCGTCACGGAAATGGAACAAATGAAACCAAGTATAAATTCACGACGTGTACCACCTTCCATTTGAGATAGCATGTCAACGCGTACCGGCTCTACGTCTATGCCTCCAAGGGTGAATTGATAAGCTACTCGTATTCTCTCTGTGTACAGTCTGATAGCACGACGGGCTACAAGAGCTACCAACAGGACGTTGACCGAAATAGTCACTACCGTTGCTATGGCATCGCTTCGGGATATAGAAAGTATTACCATCGCCGGTGCAAGAAGAATCCATATAAAGGCTTCTGAAAATAGTCGTCCAGGTACATAACGAGCAGCTACTAAGCGGCCTTGTCCGCCAAGCAAGAGGCGTTGCAGCACGAGCTGCCGTCCTGGATCTTTCTCTGATTCGAGTGCGGCCGAGGTCCATTCAATAAGTCTCCGCGTCCGTGGTCCCATAGTGAATTGACTAAGACCAACAACTAAACCAAGCAGGGCTGTCCCTGCGCCGAGCACAGCCCCAAAGACTGTAAGAAAATCAGTATCATCCGGTATCCAATCCATCTCTCAAGATTACTTAGTTGTCTGGTCAATCGACCATTTTCCATGATTCTTGGTTTTGTCTGGCGCTTACTAAAAATCATTCTTGGCGGGCTTCACTGTCTAATATGACGAATCCTGAGCAAGAAGCATGGAAATTTGAATGATGGTCTTATGTTCGTGGAATCACGTGAAGCAGAAAACAAGACGGGAGCAAAGAAGCAATGCGAGGTTTAGTCTAAACGGGGGTCATCTTCTGTTCTTGATAGTTCTTCATGACAGCGCCGGCAGAATGTGTTTGTGGCCAGTATTGAGTCACACCCCTCGCAGCGTGAGAATGCTCGATCGGATAAATCTCGGAGGCAAACCGTGCAGAGTTGACCAACTTTAGGTCGATTGCGAATTGAAATGCCAATCACTACAGAATGGTTGAAGCAGTTTGGACACTCCCCAATTGCCGTATGTCCTGCGGAATTGTTGGATGCGAGTGGAAAGATAACCATGGAGTCGTAGATGCTCGCGTAGTGGGACTTTGAAAATCTGGCGAAACAAAACCGGCACTCGAACATCTCTGTCGTAACGTCGTATGGCATCACGAGCGTGTGATGCTGGCAAAGGGCACACTTTGCTACGAAACCGGGTGTGGCATCTAACTCAGATGCTAACAAGTTGAGTCGATTCGTTGTTAATGCTCGGAGTTCAGAAGACTCAGATATTAATCGGTTTAGAAGACTTCGAGCAAGACCGCGTTCGGTTTCGTTGATATGCGTCATTAGATGACGGTCGAGGAACTCAATAGAGAAGCTGATTCCTGTCAAGACTTGAGCGAACACCGCATTTGATGGAGGCGGTGAGAAATGGACGGTGGAGTTGCGTGATTTAAATAGTTCGGAAGCAACTTGTTTGTTAATTGTCTCCCCTGTAAGCCTCTGGATACGGGCGCAAGTTTCCGAAGCATTGAGACTCTGGAAATCTTGGGTCTCTAATGAAGAAATATCTGCTTTTCCCGGGTCGGCGAAAATCTGAGACCAGTGAATTGTTGCAAGCTTTGCTTTGAGTAGAAGCTCTACACTTGAAGCTACGAATATGAGCGAATTCCGATGATCACCAGTGGGCGCCTGTCCCTTAGGGGCTGTAGAAAGACGGAGACTTGTCGCGTCTTTGGAATCTTTTAGTTGATCTATTGCTGATTCAAGAAAATGCGTCGCGTTTTGAATCAATATACTTACGACGTCTTCTGGCCGAGTCATCACAGTCTAAGGGTAGCCACCAGATTGCAGATGTCCTGGTAGCGACCTCGAAATCGATCGCTTTCGGTGCGAGCATTCGGCATTCTGACGCCGGGCAAGATCATTCCGATTCACGCCCCGTCACCGGCCCCTTCACCCAAAAGGGGCCAACGGAACGTTCGACTTTCCTGTGAGTCTATGAAGCTTCTGCAGTTCAAGTCAGTCCGGTGTGTGTACCTATAGTGGACCGGCTTGCGGACCACTTTTAGTCGGCTGCTCGAAACGATGCGTTCGGTAAGCCAAGACTGATTATTGCGGTGCCAAAGGCATAGTCGATAAAACTTGGCGACCCTAAATACGTAATTCAGTGCTTCATGTATTCAAGTTGCGACTAAATGCATGTCAAGATCAGCAAATGGATATTACTAATATTGATCGCGTAGCTATCGTTACTGGTGCAACCGGTGGCCTTGGAACTCACCTGGTTTCCCAGTTGTTGAAACGGGGATACCGGGTGATTGCAATCGGTCGATCAGATGAGAAACTGTCTAAGCTTCCGGAACAAGTAATACCCGTCAAATGGGACATGTCCGTCCATTCCGAGGTACCCGGAAACCTTCTCAAATTGCAACGGGTGGATGTGCTTGTTCAAAACGCTGGTATGGCTGACGTAGTCTCGATAGCTTCCACGTCTTCTGACCTGTGGGACAAAATGTTCGAAGTTAATGTTTCGGCACCGGCTAAGTTAGCCACGGCCCTCCTACCGGGGCTTCGTGCTGCACGAGGGCACGGGATATTTATCAATGCTGCTCCGAAAGTGTCAGGTGTTCCAAATTGGTCAGCCTACGTTGGCAGCAAGGCTGCGCTCCGCGAGTTTGCTGATTCTTTGCGTGAGGAGGAATCACGCAACGGCATCCGCGTCACCTCGATTTACCCCAAGGGGACGGCCACTCCGATGCTGGAAAAGGTTCGCGAATCGTTCGGCGCTTCTTACGATCCCAATTTTGAAATCAAGCCGGTGTCTATGGCAACGATGATCCTGTCAGTGCTGGATCATCCTGCTGACGCATACGCTCGTGAACTCTCTGTCGAAAGGCCAGGCACTCCCTAGCGCTTGCAAAGCCTCACAATCAGGCAATGAAATGCAACGGAATACGCATGATCAGGAACCATTACGGTTCGCCATTCAAACAGCATGCGATGGAGTCCAAGTAAAGGTTCCCCTTGCGGATGGCTCGGCGCAGTGCTGAAGACCATGGACAGAAGTACTGAGGACTTCGGAAACTGACAGAATTGTCGAGGTTACTTCACGCAGCCAACGAGGCATAAATGTGATTCAAAATTGTATCCTCCGCCCTCCGGCCACTGTCCAGTCGTACACAAAAGATAACTACCGGCCGGTTGCGCAGCGAGTAGTCAAAGGCCCGCTCGCAGGACACGTAGAAATTGTTCACGTCCACCAGGGATACATGGTCAGCGGACATGATGCAGGCACCTGGTAATCACGCCGAAAACTCCCACTTCATCGCCTTCGTTCAGCCAGACCGGCAGTGGCGATTCGTCGCTGAGCAATCCTACTTTGGGCCCATCGATATGCCAGCGCCGCACCAGCATCTGGCCGTTGAGGTTCACAATGACTACCGAACCATGGCGGACCGATAGCGAGCGATCGACGATCACTTCATCGCCATCATGAATCCCCGCGGACCGCATGGCATGCCCGCTCACCCGCATGATGAAGGTGGAGACCCGATCCCGGACCAGCAGCCGGTTCAAATCCAGGCCGCCGTCGAAGTAGTCGCGCGCTGGCGAGGGGAATCCCATCGCGGATACTGCTTGCACCGGGCCCTGGCTGGCGCCTGAAGGCATCAGTTCCTGTTCGTCAGCCACACCCGCCACTCCCTGCCGAAAACTAGTACAAATGTTCGAATACAAGAATTGTACAGCGCCGGGCAGGATGCTTCACATCGGTGATGCTTCCAGCAGTTCCCGCGGCTTGGCCAACAAGGCAATCACCAGGCACAACACCATGCCCACCACCGGGACGGCAGGCCAGATATACCACCAGGCCGCCAGCTCTTGATCCGGATGGATGCCAAAGAAGCGGATGGTCCATTTCGCCGAAACCATCAATTCCATGCTGAACAGCACTAATATCGCCAGCATGATCCGCCGCGGCCAAACGTCCAGGCGGAGGGCCACCACCGCCCACGCGTAGGCCATCACCGGGCCCCACACCCAGTGGTGCGACCAGCTCACCGGCGACACCAGCAACGGGCAGGTCGCGGCAATACCCAACAGCACTACCGGCTCAACGGTTCCATCCAGCTTGTAGAGCAGGGCAATAAACGCCAGGCCTACGGCGAGCGCCAGCACAAACCAGATCAGTGAACCCGCACCCAGGCGGGTCAGGAAACCCTGAAGGGAAATATTGTCGATATAGCCGACATTGCCCACGCGCGAAGGGTCGCGCACCACGTCGAACCAGTAGTCCAAGGTGTTGCGCCATTGGAAGATCAGCCCGATGACCTGGGTACCGAAAAATGCCAGGGTGCCGATGATAACCGCTCGCCATTTGCGCATGGCCAACGGAAGAATCAGCAGGGCAATTGGGGTGAGCTTGATGCCCGCGCAAATACCCACAGCAATGACAAACGGAGTCATGGACTTGGAATTCACCAACGCCAGATAGCAAGCGCCGAGAATCAAGATATTAATCTGCCCGAACCAAATGGTGTCCCGGAAAGGCCCGGAAATCAGCATCAGGCAGGTCAGGGTCAATGGGGTGACCCATCGGCCGAGCTGTGGCCAGCGAAGGGCAATTCTGGTAGCCAGGTCCTTGCCGACAAAGAAGGTCAGGACTATGGAGGCCAGCATCGTCATCGCCACCGAGACCCAATACGGGAAGATCGCCATGGGAAGGAAAAGCAAGGCGGCAAAGGTCGGGTAGGTGAAGGGCAACCCCGGATCGTTGATGGGACCAACAAAAGGCCCGTACAGATCTTCAGGTTCGCGCAGCAGAGTCAGCGCGCCTTCGCGGTACACCGACAGATCCCAGCCCGTAGGCTCGATGGCGATCAACGTCCAGGCCAAGATCAAGACCATCGCTATTTCCAGGATGGCTGTTGAACGCGGGACTGGTCTGATGATTGAAGA
Source organism: Glutamicibacter sp. GQ173 (assembly GCF_059759215.1). Lineage (NCBI taxonomy): Bacteria > Bacillati > Actinomycetota > Actinomycetes > Micrococcales > Micrococcaceae > Glutamicibacter > Glutamicibacter sp. GQ173. Next base: position 190,333 of record NZ_JCAXDT010000004.1, on the reverse strand, counting down.
ACGGATAAATCATCACCCTAGCATTGGTGGATCTGGCGGCCCGGCAACCCAAGCGCCTGGCGGCAGTAAAGGAATTCTGAAAGCACGAACAATAAATTCAAGCAGAGCGGCTTTCCCCATCGGTGCCGGTCCGCGCCAATTCTTCATTTGCGCCTGCTATTAACCCTAGAGCAAAAACCGAAAGCCCAATTCCGCTGAACTTTGGCTTTTATCCTGGCCAGAATTTTGGAACAGAACCGGTGGAATCCAGACAGCAAACGAAGGCCCTTGCCCGGCGACCAGAATAAAGATCTGTGTTGAATCCATCGCAACATCATAAGAGCAGACGGAACTTTTCCACCGGGCTAGAAGTTCTAGTCTTGAAGCAGAAGAATTGCCCACGAAGGAGCGCAGTGAAAGTATTACTAGTCAGTTGCGGCGATGTCGCCACCGAAGCCGGACTGCGCTTCCATGCCCAGGGACACGAGGTGACCGGGTGGAGACGCAACAGCAGCAAGCTTCCCGAGCAGTTCGCCGGGCAGGACGTCGACCTGCTGGTTCCTGGCCACTGGCCGGACATGGATCCCGAGACCGAAGTAGTGGTCCTTACCCCGGTCCCGGTGACCCGCGATGTCCAAGGATATGAGCTCAGTTATCTGCAGGCAGCCCAGGAACTTTGCGCCCGGCTTCACGAGCAAGCGCCACGACTGCGCCGCCTGGTCTACATCTCCTCCACCGCTGTGATGGGCGGCGAGGACGGCGAATGGGTCAATGAGCAGGCACCGGCGGCCCCCACCCGCGACACCGCAAAGATTTTGGCACGCACCGAAGCCGCGCTCGCCGAAAGCGGCCTGCCGGTGACCATCTTGCGCGCCTCGGGCATCTACGGCCCGGGGCGCACCAGGCTGATTGATCTGGTTACCTCTGGCACCGCTAGAATTCCTGCAGGTTCGCACTGGACCAATCGGATTCACCGCGATGACCTTGCCGCGGCCATCGTTCACGTGGCCAGCTTGGGCGGCCAGGCGGCTGATCTGTATTTGGCCTCAGACAGCGCTCCGGCCCAGCTGGGCGAGGTGTACCAATTCCTTGCCACCGAACTGGGCCTGCAGCAGCCGGAGCAGGAAACGGCGCCGGCCACGCGACGTGCCGGCGACCGGCGCTTGGACAACTCCGCGCTGCTGGGCAGCGGCTTGGCCTTGCAATTCCCGAGTTATGCCGAGGGATACCGCCAGATCCTGTCCGGCGCCTCTACGCGGCACGCCTAGCTCCAAGGCATCGCTAGGCCAGTTGGATCAGCAACCATCTCAAATGACCGCTGCGCCTGACCCCGGCCTAGAATCCCTTGCGCAGCGGATTGAAGTGACGGGCAATGGCTGGAACTTGTTCACCAGTGATCTGGGCAGCCAAGATCTTCCCGGTCAGCGGGCCTAGAGCCACTCCCCACATGCCGTGGCCGCCGCCTACCCACACGCGAGCCGAGCCAGTTTGGCCAATGAGAGGCAGGCCGTCGGCGGTGCAAGGACGCCCGCCCACCCACTCTTCCCTGCGATGTTCCCAGTTGATGCCCCTGTAGACCGGGGCCGCAGCGGCCACAATGGCTTCGATGCGCTTTGGCTCCAGCTTGTGGTTCACATCCCGGAATTCCATGGTGCCGGCAATCCGGAAACGATCGCCAAGTGGGGTGCAGGCCACGCGTTGGGTCGGGAAGTAGATTGGGTGCGTCGGCATATGCTCAGGCTCAACGGTGAATGAATAGCCGCGACCGGCCTGAACCACTACGTCGACTCCGAACTTCTTGGCCATATCGGTCATCCAGGCACCGGTTGCCAGCACCACGTGGTCCGCGGTGATTGCCCGCCCCTCGGAACCGATCACGGTCACCGAGCTCTTGTTGTCGCGAATGTCGGTGACATTAAAGGATCCAATAATATCGCCGCCGCGCTCAACGACTGATTCAGCGAACGAAGCCATGAACTTTGGCGGGTTGATATAGCGCTGGTTCTTGATGGCAACGCCAGCCGCAACATTATCCGAAAGTGTTGGCTCTATTCCGCGCAGCTGGTCGCCGGTCAGCAATTCATAGTCGACACTGCCGCCGGTTTTCTCGATCATCTCAAACTCATGCAGGAAGGCATCGCGGTCTTTGAACGAGGTGAATCCGGTGAGGAAGGGGGTTGCCGGTTTGGTCAGTTCGAGCACGCCAGGACCAGTTGCCGTGGCCCGAGCAATCTCATCGAAGGCACCAAGGCCGCTAACTCCGATTTCCGAGAAGATGCGCATGGCCGCTTCCCACCGCTTGGGCATCGAGTGCCACGCGAAGCCGAGCAAGAAGCGCAGCAACTTTGCATCGGCCTTCAACGGAATGTAGAGCGGCGAGGTCGGGTCAAGCATCATTTTCAGCCCGTTGGCAAAAACCGCCGGCTCTGCAATGGGAAGGGTCAAAGCCGGAGTCAGCCACCCGGCGTTGCCCCACGACGAGCCTGAGGCTACGCCGCCTCGATCAACAACCGTGACTTTCACGCCCGCTTCTTGCAGGTACCAAGCGGTGGACAAGCCTACGAACCCCGCACCGACAACGACAACATGATCTGGCGCAGTTACCCCTGCCATGACCCACTCTCCTTGCAATCTTTTGGCCTCTTTACACGAGGTCGCATGGGTTCACTGTCGCGCGATCCGCAGTGAAATTCAACGCGTTCTGAGGATTTAACGGTGAGCGCCACCACATCATGGTGTGACGTGTGTTTTCTGCGGAAATCTTTAACATTTCCCGTATTTCTAGCAATTCTCTGACGGGAGGTGAAAACTTTAACCGCATGGCATGCAATGAAGAACATCCGGGAATTACGCCTGAACCGTGCCCTGCGTACACTGAAAGGAAGCAAAAATTGCCCTTTCTCGATCAGCCATCTCAAAGGAACACCACCACACACATGGCCTCACGCAAACCAGCCAAGAAGAAACCAGCTCAGGGACATCCAGCTCGCCGAGCAGGCGCCAGCTCCGTACCTTTTGAAGCAGAGGTGCGACAGGCTCTACAGCCGTTCAAATCCCAGCTCTTCCGCCACTTCCAAGAAGAAGGCCAGCCTGCCAGCGAAACCCGCGCAGCGCTCGAAGGGCTGACCACCTTGCTGACCGTCCATGCCCAGCTGCGCAAGAGCGTTGACGTACAGTCGCTCGATCCATCAATCCTTGGTGAGCAGCTCGGCCATCTGTCCTCGTTGGGGAAAGAAGTAGCTGCTACTAGTGCAGCAATCCTCAAGCACTACCTGACGTTCTTGGGCACCTCCGCCAATTTTGGCGGCAGCGTGGAGGACTTCAAGCAGACTTTCGAGTTCCTCTCCCGCATGGCTGGTGATTCACCGATCGTCGCGCCTTACCTCGAAGACGAGGAAGCAAATGGCGCTTTTGAGTCCATGCCATTCGTCTTTGCAGCGCGCGAGCTGATCCAGTGGGTTGGCGAAGGCAAGCCCACTACACCGGCCGGAATATTGGCGGCGGAAACCCTGCAGGACGCAGCCCAGGCACTGGGCCTATTCATCAAGGTCGACGAGAATGCTCCAATCCCGGAAAATGCCATCTGGGAACCAGAAGACGGGACTGCCGTTCCTTCGTTGGCAGACATCCCACGGCTCTCCGCCTACTGGGATGCACTGATCGGCACTGCAATGCTGACCTACCAAGCACCAAACGCCAAGCCAACTGGGTCGCTCAGCGAAGCCCTGTTGGCTTCCAGCGGTGCCGGCGCACGTGTAGTCAAGGAACTGATCGCGGAAGTGCTGTACTCGCACATTCTGATCAACACTTTGGAGAAGCCAGGCCAGGCGCAGATCGCGGAAATGGTGGCCGGGGTCTTGAGCAACGCCGCTTCATCCACGCCTCCACGCGCCGAGTTTGCATTGCAGATCCCCACCACGGATGATCTGCCCGAAGAACAGCACCATCTGATCCCAAGCCTCGAAGAGGTTGTGCCACAGGTTGAATCCCTGCTGCGCATCTTCGAGCGCGAAGGCCTGGTAGAAATCGACGAGCACATTACCGTTCCCATTGTGCTTCGTTCTTCATTGGAGCGCGCATTGGGCAAGGTCTCGGATCATGTGCTGAACCAGGACACGGATTCGAGCGCCCCAGAAGCGTAAGACCCGCACTTGCCCAAATGCGATGGACCCGGAGGATCTCCGGGTCCATCGCATTTTTATTTGATTCTCGGATATCGGCTCAGACCGCTTCGGCCTCGACTCAAATTATAAAAGGTACGCTGCATTGTAGACAGACAACGACGGGCGATGGGGGCGCAGCCGCCGATGAAAGATCAGTCCGTTTATCCAATGCAACGTACCTTTTAATCACCCTCAGGTCCTCCATGATGCCACTCGCAAAACACCACCAAGTACCTTTTTGGTGATCGGTCTTCACCGATACATGTCTAACTTATCGCGTTCACAAGAATTTCGAAATCATACTTTAGTAGGAGGGTAGGGCCTTGAACGGGATGCTGGCACGAAGTGTCCACAGTCCCTTTTCGGAGCTGGTCGAGAACTTTCCGCCAAAGGTGCGCATACGGTCGGACATTCCAATCAGCCCACTGCCACCCTCTGGCAGACCCTTTGATTTCCTGCCTGAAATATCTATCTGATTAGTAATTTCCAGTACAGCTTCAGTCCCATTAGATACCAACTCGAGGGTGCAGACGCTGTCTGGAACACCATGCTTTATGACATTCGTTGTAGCTTCTTGCATTACGCGATAGATCGCTGTCTGCGCCGAACGAGGAAGATCGGAGATCCTCTCGTCCGTGGTTGAGTTCACTTTAAAGTTCGCGTCTTTGAGACGTTGCGTGAAAAGTTCTGCTCCTTGAAGCGCGTAAACGGTCGTTGCAGCCGGCTTGTCGACATCCAACGCCGCTTCGTCCGACATCGTTCCATCAGCCCGCAAGACATTGAGCATCAGACGCAAGTCGTGCAGGGTTTCGGAACTCAGCTTGGCAATGACATCCAAGGCGTCGAGAGCCATCTGACCGTCGTTGGCAAATTTCGCGGCCTTCGACTGCATGGCCACGATGGTGATGTCATGCGCAACAATGTCATGAAGGTCCCGAGCGATGTTTTTACGTTCTGTCTCGATTGCAGAACGCGTTTGCTCTTGGGCCTTGAGCATCTGCTGCACGACATCTGCGTTCTTCTCCCTCAGCAGAAAAATGCTGCGGGTCAGGAAGTAGGCCAAGGCCGTCAACGGGATCAGAGCCACCAGCAATATGGCATCTTGTTCTGCCTGAAGACCGAATTGCACCATCCAGGCCGCCGACAAAGTCAGGAATAGGGCACGAACACTTCGCGCTTTGACCGTAGCCGCAAGCGCGGCGAAAATCATGAACGATACTATCGTCCATACGAACAGGAATCCTTCGTTAAGCAAGAAATAGGCTATGGCGACAAAGATCCCCAGTGACACCGCAACCCAGCGCAACCCCAACGCGAGGGTCAGGCACAGCACAACGCCTACCAGTGCACCTCGCACAGAAACAGCAGAGGACCCGTTGAACCCATCTTCCAATATCGTTACGAACTCACTGCTTGACATCAATATGAGGATCGCGATGCCAACCCAAATAATGACACCCCGACCAGCCAGTAGCTTGGTCAGGGTGCCTTTCAATCGCTCACTCATACGCCGAATAATTCACGGCAAAGCCAATCAAGTCAAATAATCTCGCTCATGGACAACCTACCCCGTAACGTTCGCAAACCCATTTAGAGAAATCAGAACTCCAGCCAGCCGGAGTAGCAACAGGACCGCCACTAACCTGCTGGTCCGACGCCGCGGATGCGGGTGCAGCCACAACAATCAGCGGTCCAAATGCCAATGCGGCAACGGCCAACATTTTCAAACCCTTCATAACAAACCCCACATCTCGTCAACTTATATACTTGCAAGTAGGCAGCCCGTCAGGTGGTGCGCAACATCGACCCAAAGGAAAAAATGGAACAAATTAAGGTCCTAATCGTCGATGATGAGCCCCTTATTCGACATGCGTTGGGCACAATCCTAGCAACGGATCACGGAATTGTAACCGTATTTTCTGCAGAAAATGGCAAGCAGGCAGTTGAGTATTGTTCAGACAATGCCGTCGACGTTGTTCTAATGGATTTGCAGATGCCTATAATGGATGGGGTTAGCGCCACACGCGCCATTAAATCGGTCAAAGACAGTCCGGCAGTGCTTGCAATAACAGCATTCTCTTCGGATGAGTATCTCGTGCCTGTTCTTACGGCAGGTGCCAGCGGCTACCTCGTCAAGGATTCTGAACCGGGCGAGATTATCAATGCAGTTCACGCAGTTCATCAGGGCACGGCAGCCATTTCCCCGTCAGTTTCTTCAGACCTCATTTCGGCGGTGCGCGAAGCTTATACCGACAATTCCCAAGCTGTCGAAGACCTCATTTATGATCTCGGGATTACTAATAGAGAAATCCAGATTCTAAAACTCCTTGCGCAGGGATTAAATAACACTGAAATATCTAAAACTCTGGGGATCACAGAAACCACGGTGAAGACCCACATGGCGAAGATCTTCGTCAAGCTTAATGTTCGCGACCGCGTACAAGCACTCGTGGCAGCCGCTCGCATGGGAATTGTTGAAATCCCGAAGCACTGAATTTCACGTCGTCTCGAGTGTGACCTCGAGCGCCCGGGAAGAAATTTTGAGTGCCACGGGAATATCTTGAAGCCTCATGCGTTGAACATGAGCATAGACCGCTCAAGTTTCTACTAGGAGGCTCACTTGCCAGCATTTTTTGGTGCACCATCAGACGGCTCGTTTGAGGAATTCCTCTCTCGGTTCCTTTCTTCGCGAGCTCAGGCAGCACGTCCAATCGACATCACCCGCCTGCTTTCCACGCGTACCCATGAGGCAGTAGCAACGGCCGCAGCGATCTCGCATGAGCACGGACACGACGAGATCGACTCCTTGCACCTGCTCGCAGCGCTGATACGCACTGAACCCATCGGTGAACACCTCGCCGCCATGGGCATCGACATTGAGGCGTTGAGTCAAGATGCCATTGCCCACATGCCAAAGAGCCAAGAAAAGGGCGAAAAGCCAACGCGGCTATCCTCTGCTGCCCAGCGCAGCCTCTTTGATGCCTACCAGGTGGCACGCAACTACGGTTCGACCTACATCGACCCTGACCATCTATTCCTCGCCTTTGTTTTCAATCCGGAATCCCCGGTCAGCCACTTGCTGGCCCAGCACGGAATCACCGGCCAGTCCCTGCAGCAGGCAGCCATGGAACAGGCCCAGCGCGCCCAAAACGGCGGACAGGACCAGGGCCAGGACGAGTCCGACGCCTCCATGCTCGAACGGTACGGAACCGATCTGACGGCGCTGGCCGCCGACGGCCAGATCGATCCGGTCATCGGTCGTGACGACGAGCTGGACCAGGTCGTGGAGATCCTGGCTCGCCGCACCAAGAACAACCCTGTACTCATCGGCGAGGCCGGCGTGGGTAAAACCGCCATCGCCGAAGGGCTGGCACGGGCCATCGTTGATGACCAGGTTCCAGAGCAGATCCGCGGTTCCCGGCTGATCTCCATCGACCTGCCCGGCATGCTGGCCGGCACCCGCTACCGCGGCGACTTCGAACAGCGCCTCACCGGCCTCCTCGAAGAAATCGCCGACGCCGAGGGACAGGTGTTGGTGTTCATTGACGAAATGCACCTGCTGGTTGGCGCCGGTTCCGGCGAATCCGGAAATATGGATGCCGCCAACATCCTCAAACCGCGCTTGGCTCGTGGCGAACTGCACCTGATCGGTGCCACGACGCTGGATGAGTTCCGCAAGGTGGAGAAGGACAGCGCTTTGGCCCGCCGCTTCGGCAAGGTCATGGTTGACGAGCCATCGCAGGAAGTCACCCTCGCCATCCTGGAAGGCCTGCGCGATTCCTACGAGGATCACCACCAGGTGCAGTACACCCCGGCTGCGCTCAAGGCTGCCGTAGCGCTTTCGGCACGGTACCTCACCGACCGCCAGTTGCCAGACAAGGCCATTGACCTGATCGATATCGCTGGCGCCCGGCGTTCCATTGCCGCCGGCGATACCGAGGATGTGCAATCCCTGCGCTCCGACCTGATGGAAGCCGAACGCGAGAAGTCCCGCGCCATTGGCGAGGAACGCTTCGAGGATGCCAGTGCCTGGCGCGACCACATCGCCGAGCTGACCGCCCGGATCAACGCCGCCGAGGAAGCCGGCGACGCCGGAATCACCCGGGTCGTGGATGAGGTCCAGATTTCCGAGGTCATCTCCCGCTCCACCGGCATCCCGACCTCGCGGATCACCGGCGATGACAAGTCGCGGCTGGCTTCGCTGGAACAGTCGCTGCATGCCTCGGTTATCGGCCAGAAGGATGCCGTGTCCGCCGTGGCCCGCGCGGTGCGGCGCAATCGTACCGGCATGTCCCCTGCGGGACGTCCTATCGGCTCGTTCCTCTTCTTGGGCCCCACCGGTGTCGGCAAAACCGAGCTGGCCAAGGCCTTGGCCACCAACCTGTTCGGGTCGGCTGACTCGCTGGTGCGCGTGGATATGAGCGAATACGGCGAGAAGCACACCGTTGCCCGCCTGATCGGCGCCCCTCCGGGATATGTCGGCCACGACGAGCCCGGCCAGCTGACCGAGAAGGTTCGCCGCAACCCGTACTCGGTGATCCTGCTTGATGAGATCGAGAAAGCCCACCCGGACGTGTTCAACGTGCTCTTGCAGGTGCTCGATGACGGGCGCTTGACCGACTCGGCCGGACGCACCGTGGACTTCTCGAACACGCTGATCCTGATGACCAGCAACCTTGGTGGCGAATACTTGGCCAACAAGGCCGGAAACTTCGGTTTCACCTCGGCCAAGGCCACCAGCGAGGCCGGAGAGATCCGCGCCAAGGTGATGAGCAAGGTGCGCGAGTTCATGCGCCCCGAGTTCCTGAACCGGCTGGATGAGGTTCTGCTCTTCTCGAAGCTTTCGCAGTCGGAGATCGGCCAGATCGTCAAGCTGGTCATCGCCGATACGCGCAAGCACCTGGCAGACCAGGAGTTGGCTCTGGAAGTCAGCGAGCCCGCCGTGAACTGGCTGGCCTCCGAGGGCTACGACCCGGAGTTCGGTGCCCGCCCGCTGCGCCGATTAGTTCAGCGCAAGGTGCAGGATGCCATCGCCGATCTGCTGATCGACGATTCGCTGGCTGCCGGCGACACTGTCTTGGTGGATTTCGCTGACAACAAGCTGGTGGTGCGCAAAAAGGTTGATGCGCCGACCCCGCCAGCACAGAACGAGCAGGTGCCCAGCTTCTTCGATAGCTAGGTCGAATTAGCCTCAAAGGGGCTTGATGCGCCGAAGCTTTTGCTTCGGCGCATCAAGCCCCTTTTTGCCTGCCCTGAAGACGTGCTTCCATAGCTGAGTCATGGCGATGCCAGCCGATAGTCAATTGGACGGATTCGGGAACTTCGTCACGTCAATGCCACAGGTAAGAATCAAGTCAGTGTCCTGCTTCTGAAGAATGCAATGATCCGCGACAAAATGCCCGGACTGCGCCATGCCGCTGATCCCGTCGATCCTTTCGTAGACAAAGGCGGACGCTGGAGCATAAATGGCAAAGCTCGCCGGGTCGAAACCCGGTTTATAAACGACAATGCTCTCCCCGGTCTCCGCAATCACCTTGTGGTAGGTGCCCACGATTGAATTTACCCCCGAGAGCAGCCAAAAATAGAGCCAAACTAACGATGCCGCGGTGATGAACAGGTGCGCGAGAATTCGGACAAATACTCGAATGCCCTTTCGCTCGATCCCGAGGATCATCTTGGGAGCAAGGCAAAGCAACCCTGCGACTGCTGAAAGGCCGCTAACCAGCAATCCGCAAAACACCAGCGACCTGCCAGGCAAGATGAAATAGACGACCTGTCCGGAGGACCATAGCTGCTCAGAGCGTGCCCATAGCAAGCTAGCGCCCAGCCCAAAAATCACTGCGGCAGCAAGAAGAAAGATGCCCCAAGCCAGTTGCTTTCCATTCAGCCCATTGCCTTGCGGCTCAACGATTTCGCCGCTTTCAACAGCCATCTTTTCCATCTCAAGACATTCCTTCGAGAAGATATGGTGTTGTTCGAGACGTTGCCTTTGGGAGGAATTTCATCCGTTCATTCTTTCAGGCCGAATAGAACAATGCGTCCTCCCTAGGTATGAATAAATCCAAGTAAGTTATGGTCAAAAATTGCAACGGTTGAAAAGCCGCTCGCAAACGATGCGCGGCGCCCGAGTCCCGCATCCTAGAAGTTGTTGCGCTTCAGGCTGAAGAACAGCCGCACGGTGTTAGCATGAACCAAAATCTTGGACACTTTGGGAGCATCTTGGCAATGGAAATATCTATGACAAAAGTTCCTTCTCGTGAACAGGTCATCGCACTTTACGATTCCGTCGGCTGGAGTGCTTATACAGACCAACCTGACGTGCTTGCCAAGGCGCACGCCAACTCGGACTTTCTTGTCTACGCCTACGACAAGGATCACCAGCTCATCGGCTTGGCCCGCGCAATATCTGATGACGCGACCATTTGCTTTCTCCAAGACATCTTGGTTCACCCGAAGGCCCAGCGCACCGGAGCAGGAAGAGAACTGTTCTCGGCCGTCCGAAAAAGATTCGAGCACCTGCGCCAATTTGTGCTCATTACCGATGATGAACCGGGGCAACGTGCGTTTTACGAATCCATGGGTCTGACCGAAGGTTCAGATTTCGAGCACGGTCCTGTCAGAATTTTCGCCCAGTTTCTCTAATAGATGGCTTTTAGCGCATTCGCCCTAATAGACTGGGAATTCACGACTCTGCTAGGAGCAACTCTTGCGCATCCGAAGTTTCATGGTCCTGTCCATGGTGGCTCTTTTGATGAGCGGCTGCAGCACATTCCAAAGTCCGGCACCTGCTGCTGAACCGGAAGAATCGGCAACCGCTCCAGGCGACTCCACCGTCGAAGCCAAAATTCCTGGAACTGGACTTGCTGAAAATTCAATCGCTCCGGCTCCTGCTGAATCCACCGTAACGGCCTTGACTGGTCAGGCTTGGGCGGACTCCAAAATTCAAATGTGGAAAGACAACTCCGGCATCAAATCCACTCAAGGATTCTTGTATCCCAATAATTTGATGACCTCATGGGAGTCTCCCGAAGAAGGCGTCTTGAATATCTATTTGGACAACAGCATGATCTTCAACCGGGACGGGATGCAGGAAAGCTACCAAACGCGCGAGGACGAGCTTCGAATCATGGGGCGAGTAATGTTCGAGAGCATCGGCGAGAAGTCGCCAGAGCTGGAAAGCGTCACTTTCGCCACCGAGGACGGCAAGAATTCAGGAACCTACTCCCGAGCACGAACCGGAGCAGACCCCAACGATCGCAAAGCCTGGGCCAAGGAAAAATACGTGCAGTGGCTTGCGGGCATGAATGATGTATATGCATCAATGTGCCACGCAGAAATTGCGACCTTGGAGGTGTACCGCAATTGCCTTCCTGCTGACCCACACGCCTACGTCGACAAGGTGACATCGCCTGCGTTTGGCGAACTTGTCGTCACGATCAACGATGGTTCGTGGATGGACGGCATCTACGACACGCCTGCGTCCAGCTTCGTCTCCTCAAATATGATCATCAAGATCAACGACAAGGCTGCCGTGGGAGAACAAGTTGAAAAGCTGACTGTTATCGCCAGGGATGGCGAAGATACTAGCACCGCCTTGCGCGAAGAGTGGCTGCAATAGGCAGGTGCCGCCGCCACGACCGATTCTTTCACCATGAACGGCACGCTCTAGGCTGGAATCCATGACGCAAGAACTGTCGATTCCGTTCAATGATTCTGAGCTCAGTGCCCTGTGGTCACCTGCTGGGAGCGCCAGCGCGGTCATGATTTTGGCCCACGGCTCGGGGGCGGGCAAGGACCATGAGTTCATGACCGGCTACGCTCAGGCTGTCGCGGATCTCGGGATCAGCGTCTTGAGCTTCAATTTTCCCTATATGGACGTTGGCAAGAAGTTCCCGGACAAGGCGCCCACGGCTATCGCCGTCTGGCAGCAGGTGCGTTCATGGGTTCAGGAGCATGTAGCCGAGGGGCTCCCAGTGGTTGTTGCTGGCAAATCCTTTGGCGGGCGCATGGCTTCGCTGGCCGTTGCCGAAGGCATGCCGGCGAACGCACTGATCTTTTTGGGTTACCCCTTGCACGCACCGAAAAAGGAAGACAAGCTTCGCGATGAGCACCTCTACCCGTTGACGGTTCCCATGTTGTTTTTGGAAGGCACCAAGGATCCTTTCGCCAATCCAGAAAAGATGGAAGCCGTCGCTGCGAAGCTCAATAAGTCGACGGAACTGGTCTGGTTTGAAGGCGGCAATCATTCCTTCAAGGTAGCCCGTTCTCAAAGAACGGTGGCGCAGGATGGTGCATGGCTGGCCGAAGCAACCGCCAACTTCATTTCGAAGCACACCTCTTAGATACTGTCGCGGCGCCAATAGCTGTGCGGGTCATTCAGGAAGTCGTGCCATCCACGGACCAGCTCCAGCTGTTCAAAATCATTTTCGCGAAGTCCCCACGATCCTGCCTCCAGGATCCGAGCGTCCGGGAACGCAGCCAGAAAATGGGCGCATGGGTGGAAATGAGCAGCTGCGATCCCCCGTCAACGATGGTTTGAAGCAGTTTCATCAGCTTCACGCAGCCCGCCAACGACAAGGCAGATTCGGGCTCATCCAAGATCCATAGGCCCTGGATAAAGGGAATTCGCTCCTCAACGAGGTCCAGGTAAGACTCGCCATGGCTCCGCTCATGCAACTTGGTCTCGAATTTGGATTCTTCGAGATAGGTATAGAAGTTGTGCATGGTTTCTGCGCGCATGAAGAATCCCTTGCGCGAAGCCGCAGCGCCACGCTGGAGCTTGAGCTGCCGCCACAGCTCGGATTCGCTCGTCCGCGTCGTATTCATCGCGCCCGTCGAACCACCCTCAGCGTTCATGCCATAAGCCATCGCCAGCGCTTCAACGAGAGTCGACTTTCCAGTGCCGTTTTCACCGACAATGACGGTGACTTGTCCCAGGTCCAGTCCTTCATGAAGCAGCTGGCGCACCGGCGGCAGGACAAAAGGCCACCGTTGATTTCCAAGCAACGCCTCAGCGCCAATAGCCTCGACTCGTCTCACCGGCATGAACATCTGTGAAAATTCCACAGGCTCAGTCCTCTTGGCGCTGTAAGAAACTATAAACCTCGGTCTCATCCACACCAGGGAAAGCGCCGGTGGGCATCGCCGCGAGCAGGTGCGTATTAGCACGCGTGGCCGGCCAGGCATTGCCGAACCACTGATCAGACAAGTTCGCAGGCGGGCGGCGGCAACAGTTTTCATCCGGGCACGTGGACTGGCAGCGCTCCTTGGTATCGCGGCCACGGAACCATTTCACGTGCTCAAACGGGACCCCGATGGACAGCGAATACAGTCCCGATGAGTGTCGCTCGGTGCGAGCCGTGCACCAATAGGTCCCGTTGACTGTATCGGTGTACTGCTCAAAGGAGCGGAACTTGTCCATCTGCTCAAAGACGACGCGGCTGGTCCAATATCGGCAAATGCTCTGCCCTTCGATGGCGCCAGTATGATCCGCCGGGAAATTCACGCGGTCGTTTTCATAGGCCTTGTGCAAGATGCCGGACTCGTGCACCTTCTGGAAGTGGCAGGTCATGCCCAAGTGCTCGGTGGCCAAATTAGTGAATCGGTGTGCCGCCGATTCATAGGACACGGCAAACGCGTCGCGCAGGTCCTCAATGGCCAGTTCGCGATTGTTCTTGGCACGGCGCAGATACTCGACTGTTGATTTCTCCGGCATCATCAGCGCGGCGGCAAAGTAATTTGTGGCTACGCGCTGGGAGAGGAAATCGGAGTAATCCGTCGGCGTCCTATGGCCCAGCACGTGATGCCCCAAAGCCTGCAACAGTACCGACCGCGGATCGTGCTCGGTCCGGTTAGCCTGGGTCAGGTAGATCCGCATATTTTTCAGATCGGTCACCGAACGCGTGGAATGGGGCAAGTTCCCCACGAAGCGCAGGCTGAAGCCTAGATGCTCAGCAATATCCGCTGCTCGGTGGTGAGACAGCGGACCAGAATCATGACCGACTGCCGAAAGAACCTTGGAAGCTTCCTGCTCGATTTCCTTGTAATAGTTATTGCGGCGCCTCATCTCGTGGCGCAAAGCGGTATTGGCCCGGCGAGCCTCTTCAGGGGTCGCTGCCTGTTCGTTCAAACGGCGTTCGAGTTCATGTTGCAGTCCTACCAATGACTCGAGCACGTCCATCGGAAGGCGGGTGCCCACTCGTACAGTCGGCAGTCCCAAAGACTCGTAGAGCGGGCCGCGCTGGGCACGTTCCAGCTCGATTTCCAAGGCGGCCCGGCGTGAGGGAGGTTCGGTGCCCAGCAGGTCGTCAACGCCGACGTCGAAGGCGCCGGCCAGCGCTTTGAGCAGTGAAAGCTTGGGTTCGCGCTTGCCATTTTCAATCAGGGAAAGTTGGCTCGGCGCTGTATCGACCACGGCCGAGATATCGTCCAAGGTCATTTGCTTGCTTTTGCGAAGGAACCGAATCCTTCGCCCCAGGGCAATGGCATCCATCTCCGGAGTCTCTCCGGAGCCATTGCCATTTTCCGGCGTCTTCGTGCGGTTCCATGTGGTTGCAGTCACATGCCCAGAGTATGTGAAGAATGGGCAACTTTTCCAGAACCTGGGGATAAAAGAAGGTTTTATGCGTCCATGGAGCCCTCGCGCGCAGAAATATCTACAGTTCTTCCGACTGCAGCAGCCCTTTCGCCATTCATACCAAATGCACAGCGCACCAGCGGAATCATGCAGACCTGCCATTCGTTGAAGTAGTCAATCAACCAAGAACGAGGAGCACGCATGACAGCCATCGCAGAAAAAGTCCTCCTCGCGAAAAATTCTGCCCACGATCCGCCACAGACTTTTGTCGTAATGGGCATCGATGGAGCAGGCAAGAGCACCGCTATCAACACCCTGGTGCAAGAATTGAATAACGAGCGGATTCCCGCACGGAGACTGGCCAATGCCGCTGGCCGACGTTGGCTCAACAACTTCTCGCACAACTCCGGCATTCAGGTTCCACCTCTCATCCAGTCACTGATCGAGACGACCTTCCGGCTCGTCAACGTTGTCCGCAACTCGTTCACTGCTGGGCAGGCCCCGGGACTAACGGTGATGGACCGCCATCTGTATTGCCAGCTGGTTCTCCGCCGAGTCCGAGGCCAGAAGCCAGGCGTGCTCCTGCCGTGGCTGGCACGAAAGAGCACCGAACACGCAACCGTCATTCTTCTGGATCTTGATCCCCACCTTGCTTTCCAACGCATCGAAGCGCGAGCCGAAGACAAGGAACCCCTGGAATTCCTGCAGGCAGCACGCACCGAATACCTCCGCCTGGCCACGCTGCATGGTTGGCTGGTGCTTGACGCATCCGTGCCCACGACACAACTGGTGGAGCGATTGCGCATGATCGCAGGCAAGTAGACTCGACTCATGAGCGAAGCACAGGCTACTTTTGCACCGGAATCCATTCTTGAGCTGGCCAAGAGCACCAAGAAGCAATGGGAACTAGGGCAGGTGAGGCTCATCGCCGCCGGCACTTTGGCCGATAACGGAACGTTGCTGCGCAGCTCCGAAGCCGAGGCAACCTGGCAGGTATCCATTCGCTCGATTGAGAAGGAAGCTTCTTTCTCCTCTGCGCTCACAGCCCAGGTCATCACGCTGGTTGCTGGTGATTTTGTTGAGCTCACCGTCGAGGGCGAACAGCACGGCCTAGAGCCATTGCGCCCGTTGAAGTTCACCACCAGCGACCCAGTTGAGGCCAGCCAGCCCGCCGAAGAGCTGCTCACCGTTTATGTTGCCGCGGATCCGCAAAAGGTTCGCCCCACGGTGCGAATCGTTGAGTTGTCGAAGAAGCGCGAACAGCACCTCTTCGACGGCCAGCTCGGCATCCTGCTTCAAGGTTCAGCCACCTTGCTGCTTGGCGATGAGCAGCAGCCAGTGAACCTTCGCGATACCGTCGCCGGATCGGATGCCCAGGAACCACGCATCTTAGGCCACGGCGTCATGGCAGTCGTTTCTTTCGACCTCGCCTAGCCAGCAGACGGTGTCGGCGCTCTTCTGAGCCCCCACGGCAAAAAAGGCGAATCTTCGCGCCACTTCCCTGCTTCTGCGCGCCGCCCCAGAAGTTGAGTCGCCTTCTTTCTGCGTACTCATCACTCCCCCTAGTTCAAATTCGCCCTTGCCGGGACTTCACGTTTTCACCACCTGCCGCACCATCAAATCCTGGCTCAAATCCTTTGGCCATCGGCTAGTTCCCATATCAGACGGGGTCGTTGCGCTGCCCATCCGTAGGCTTCTAGCGCGTGCACTTCCCCGAAAACACGCGAGACATTCTAAAATTTCACACTTTTTCTCATCCATTTCTCTCGATTTGCTCAATTTTTAGCGTCCAGCTCCGCTCTTGCCCCAAGAAGTGCAAATCTTTCATTTTTGAGAAGAAGTAAAGATCTTAATATTGAAAACCCCTATTTCAGCCCTTGCGCCTGAGGAAAAGTAGTTCCCACGAAGAAGTTCACAAGATCACCTAGCGATCAACATGAACCCGGAACTTGCGCGAAGGAGCCAAGTCAATGACTACCGAGAACACCAACGAAACCTCGATCGACAACCGCATCGCAGCCATCGAGACCGATTGGGCAAACAACCCTCGCTGGAGCGGGGTCACTCGTGATTACACTGCCGCAGACGTAGTGAAACTGCAGGGACGGGTCCAGGAAGAACACACCCTGGCCAAGCGCGGCTCGCAGAAGCTCTGGAAGCAGCTGACCGAAGAAACCTCGACCGGCGGCTACACCAACGCACTGGGAGCACTGACCGGCAACCAGGCAGTTCAGCAGGTCAAGGCCGGACTTCGAGCCATCTACCTTTCGGGCTGGCAGGTGGCCGCAGATGCCAACCTCTCGGGCCAGACCTACCCGGACCAGTCGCTCTACCCAGCGAACTCGGTCCCGCAGGTGGTCCGCCGCATCAACAACGCGCTGCAGCGTGCCGACCAGATCGAGTTCTCCGAAGGCATCCAGAGCGTCGAGGACTGGATGGTCCCGATTGTCGCTGACGCAGAGGCCGGCTTCGGCGGCCCGCTGAACGCCTACGAGCTGATGAAATCAATGATTGCGGCCGGCGCCTCGGGCGTTCACTGGGAGGACCAGCTGGCCAGCGAAAAGAAGTGCGGCCACCTAGGCGGCAAGGTGCTGATCCCAACTCAACAACATATCCGCACCCTGAACGCGGCCCGCCTGGCCGCCGACGTGGCTGGCACGCCCTCCGTGGTCATCGCCCGCACCGACGCAGAAGCAGCAACCCTGATCACCTCGGATGTTGATGAACGCGATCAGCAGTTCATCACCGGCGAGCGCACCCCGGAAGGCTTCTACAAGGTCACCAACGGCATCGAGCCTTGCATCGCCCGAGCCAAGGCCTACGCACCGTATTCGGATCTGATCTGGATGGAGACCGGCACCCCTGATCTTCAGCTGGCCCGCAAGTTCGCCGAAGCGGTCAAGAAGGACTTCCCGGATCAGATGCTCTCCTACAACTGCTCGCCGTCCTTCAACTGGAAGAAGCACCTGGACGATGCAACCATCGCCAAGTTCCAGCGCGAACTCGGCGCCATGGGCTTCAGCTTCCAGTTCATCACCCTGGCTGGCTTCCACGCATTGAACCACTCGATGTTCGACCTGGCCACCGGCTACGCCAAGGACGGCATGAGCGCCTACGTCGAGCTGCAGGAACGCGAATTCGCTTCCGAAGCCGCCGGCTACACCGCCACCAAGCACCAGCGCGAAGTCGGCACCGGCTACTTCGACGCCATCTCCACGGCACTGAACCCGAACGCCTCCACCCTGGCCCTGGTGGGATCCACCGAAGAAGGCCAATTCCATTAGACCCTGATGGGTCGATGGTGCTAGCCGGCAAGGACGCCGGCTAGCACCACCACCATTTTTCATCTTTAAGGACGCTGCCATGAACTCCCCGATCACCTTGAACAACATCACCATCACCGCTACCCCCGTTCGCTACCAGGAGCAGATCCTGACCAGCGACGCACTGGACTTCCTGTCTTCCCTGCACAGCGCTTTTGAATCCCGCCGTGCCGAATTGATGCAGCGCCGCCAGGTCAACCGGGCACGCATTGCCAATGGCCGCGACCCGAAGTTCCTGGAAGAGACCCGCTCCATCCGCGAAGATGATTCATGGCAGGTTGCCCCGATCGCCCCGGGGCTCGAAGATCGCCGGGTGGAAATCACCGGCCCGATCGAACGCAAGATGGCCATCAACGCGCTGAACTCCGGCGCCAACGTATGGCTGGCCGATATGGAGGATGCTTGCTCGCCGACCTGGCAGAACGTGATCAAGAACCAGGTCAACCTGATTCGCATCCTGGACGGGGAGCTGGACTTCAGTGCACCAGATGGCCGCGAGTACAAGTTGAACAGCTACGATTTGAGCGAACTGCCCACCATCGTGGTTCGCCCCCGCGGCTGGCACCTTCCCGAAAAGCAGCTGCAGGTTTCCGGCACCCCGATCTCCGGCGCGCTGGTGGACTTCGGACTGCACTTCTTCCATAACGCCAAGCGCCTGCTGGCTGCCGGCCGCGGCCCGTACTACTACCTGCCAAAGCTGGAAAACCATCTGGAAGCACGGTTGTGGAACGATGTCTTCAACATGGCCCAGGACCTGCTGGGCATCGAGCGCGGCGCCATTCGCGCCACGGTGCTGATCGAAACCATCACCGCTGCCTTCGAAATGGAAGAGATCCTCTACGAACTGCGCGAGCACTCCTCGGGGCTGAACGCAGGACGCTGGGACTACATCTTCTCGATCATCAAGAACTTCCGCTCCCGCGGACCGCGCTTTGTCTTCCCGGACCGCGACACCGTGACCATGACCGCACCGCTCATGCGGGCCTACACCGAGCAGCTGGTTCGGGCCTGCCACCGCCGCGGTGCTTCTGCCATCGGCGGGATGAGCGCCTTTGTTCCCAACCGCAAGGATGCCTCGATCAACGAGATCGCCTTCGGCAAGGTGCGCGAGGACAAGGCCCGCGAGGCAGCCGATGGCTTTGACGGTTCCTGGGTGGCCCACCCGGATCTGGTTTCGGTAGCCCGCGAAGTGTACGACGAGGTGCTCGGCGGAAACCCCAACCAGCTGCAGCGCACCCGTGAGGACGTTGAAGTTTCTGATGCGGCACTGCTGAACATCCAGAGCGTCACCGGCAAGATCACCGAGCGCGGCATCCGCGACAATATCGAGATCGGCATCCGCTACATCGAGTCCTGGCTGCGCGGCAATGGCGCAGTGGCCCTGCGCAACCTGATGGAAGATGCCGCTACCGCGGAGATCTCCCGTTCCCAGCTGTGGCAGTGGATCCACCAGTCGGCCATCACCGACCAGGGCGAAATCATCACCCGTCGCTGGGTGCAGGAGCTGGCCGAGGAGACCATGGATAACCTGGAGCGCTTCGAGAGCGACCGCTTCGAGGAAGCCCTGGAGATCTTCGAAGCCTGCGCACTGCGTGATGACTTCCCGACCTTCCTGACCAAGAACGCCTACCTGCGGTACCTGGATGCACCAGCCCGCACCCTTCAAATGGCAGGCTAGGCGCCAATGAGACCCGGCCGATTCGAAACCAGTCGTCCTTAAGATCGGCCACGAAAAGCGGCATTCATCCGCTGGTAACCAGTCCAGCGGGCGGATGCCGTTTTTTGTGCGCAGTGGCTAGGCTGTAGCCATGGCATTGACGTTCAAGAGCCCCGCCGAAGATCTCTGGCAGCCCGACCTGCTCGGAGATGGCTTCAGTTTGAGGCCATTGCCGCTGGCCGATGGTTCTACCGCGACCTTGGTGCGGCATCGCCCGCGCAAGAAACTGCGCCTGCCCCCACCGCTGCGCGGAATTTCGGTGCTCTATGTGCATGGCTGGTCCGACTACTTCTTCCAGAAGGAACTGGCCGAATTCCTCAGCGAGGCCGGTGCAGACTTTTACGCGCTGGACCTGCGCCATTACGGGCGCAATCTGCCCATCGACAAGGCCCGCGGCCTTGCCGAAAGCATCAGCCCCGGGTTCACCACTGATTTGCAGGAGTACTTCGAGGAATTTGATGCTGCGCACCGGATTATTTCCAGTGCCCACCCGGGCACCCGGTTTGTCATGCTCGCGCATTCCACCGGAGGGCTCAGCGCCTCCATGTATGCGGCAGCCAACCCCAATAAGGTCGATGCGCTGGCGCTGAACAGCCCCTGGCTGGAATTCCAGGCCAGCGAAATCGGACGCACCGCCCTGGCCCGCATCATCCAGGCGGCCAGTGCGCGCAACCCCCATCGATTTTTGCCCACCGTTGATCCGGGGTTCTACACGCGCACCGTGTCCAACCAGTTTTCCGGCGAGTGGGACTACGACCTGGGCTGGCGGCCGGTCAATGGCTTCAAGCTCACCGCCGGATTCATCGCTGCGGTGTTCAACGCGCAAGCCAAGGTGAAAAAGGGCTTGGACCTGCAGATGCCCACCCTGGTGATGCTCTCGGCCGAGGACTACCTGCTGCCCCGCTGGCACGACACCGCCACCCGTGCCGATGTGGCCTTGAATGTGCAGGTGGTGGCGCAGCGCAGCCTGGATTTGGGCCGGGAATTGCATGTCCTGCGCTTGCCCGGAGCCCTGCATGACGTTTTTCTCTCCGCGCCCGCGGTGCGTGCCAAGGCCTACCGGTCCCTGGGTTCATGGCTGGCAGCGCTCAAAACCCGGCAGCGCGATTCGCAGCTGGCTTCCTGCATTCGCGCGGTGCTGCCCGAGGGCAGCGAAGTCCTTGATGGCTAATGGACCAGCTTGTCCGGGACTTCGTCGTTGACCAGTTCCAGCTGCCATGCTCCTGCCTTGTCTCGGCCCACAATGGCTACCGAGCCGTTGCGGATGGTATCGAGCTTGTAGCCGGCCAGGTGAGAGAGGGTGTAGCGGATGATCGTGCCATGGCAGATGATGGCGACGTTTTTGCCCGGGTAGTCTGCTGCGATCTGCTCGATGGCGCGCAATCCGCGGTCCACTACAGAGTCCAGCGGTTCGATTCCGCCGCCGTTTTTATCCGGCCACAGTGCCAGTGCTTCGGTCTCGACCATGCCCTCTCCCTGCGCGTAGTCGCGCTCGATCAGCAGGTCGTAGCTGGGGCCTAATTCCAGGCCCAGTCCCTCGGCAATGATCTGCGCGGTTTCGCGGGCGCGAGAGAGCGGGGAGGAGACAATGACATCCCAGCCTCCGGCGCCGAGGACCTGCACGGCGTCGCGGGCCTGGGACCTTCCGGTGTCGTTCAATGGAATATCGCTGGAGCCTTGCAGCCGGCCTTCAAGGTTCCATTGCGTCTGTCCGTGGCGGACGAATCCAAGTTTCATGAGCCCATTCTCCCACTTGATGTGTGCGGACCAGCAACCGCTGGTGGTTAAGCTCACGGTAGATCTGTCCCACGTTCCGCGCATCAAAGCCCAATGAGAACATAGGATTTTCTCGGCTGATTCCTGTATCCAACGGTTTCAGGCCCAGATCGAATGCACCCGAATAGGATCCGAGCAATACTATCGTGACCGATATCAAGGCCTCACTGGCCCGTGGGCTCACGGCCCGCCACATCCGCTTCATGGCCCTGGGCTCAGCGATCGGAACGGGCCTGTTCTACGGCTCCTCCTCCGCTATCCAGGCCGCCGGACCAGCCGTCCTCTTTGCGTACATGATCGGCGGCGCAGCCGTCTTCATCGTCATGCGCGCCATGGGCGAGATGGCCGTGAAGCATCCGGTGTCCGGATCTTTTGCGCACTACGCTTCGCGCTACCTGGGCAATTTCGCCGGCTTTGTCACCGGCTGGACCTTCAGCTTTGAAATGGCCATTGTGGCCATCGCCGATGTCACCGCCTTCGGCATTTATATGGGCTTCTGGTTCCCGCAGGTGCCGCAGTGGATCTGGGTGCTGGCCGTGGTGCTGCTGATCGCCTCCATCAATCTTATGAAGGTCAAGGTCTTCGGTGAAACCGAATTCTGGCTGGCGATCGTGAAGGTCACCGCAATTATCGCGATGATCGTCGGCGGCGCGGCCCTGATCATCTTCGGCTTCAATGCCCCGGACACCGGCACCGCCACCGGCTTCGCCACGCTGATGAGCGCCGGCACCTTGTTCCCCAACGGGTTCATGGGCCTGCTGCTGTCCTTCGCGGTAGTGATGTTTGCCTTCGGCGGCATCGAAACCATCGGCATCACTGCGGGCGAGGCCGATGATCCATCCACCTCGGTGCCCGCCGCGATCAACACCGTGCCCTGGCGCATCCTGCTGTTCTACGTGGCTTCGCTGGCTGTGGTCATGATGCTCTTCGACTGGCGCCAGATCGACGGTTCGGCTTCACCGTTTGTGCAGATTTTTGATGGCCTGGGACTGCCTGCTGCGGCACATGTGCTCAACGCAGTGGTCATCACCGCGGCCATTTCGGCGATCAATGCCGATACCTTCGGTGCCGGGCGCATGCTCTACGCGATGTCCGTCGCCGGCCATGCTCCGAAGTCCTTCGGCCGGGTCTCCCGCCACGGCGTGCCGTGGATGACTGTGGTCATCATGGCCATCGTGCTGCTGGCCGGAGTGGTGCTCAATGCCCTGTTGCCAGAGGCGCTGTTCACCATCATTGCCTCGATCGCGACCTTCGCCACCGTCTGGGTCTGGATCATGATCCTGTCCTCCTATCTGGCCATGCGCCGGCAGGAAGCCAAGGCTGGGCGCGACGCCTCGCTGCCTCGCGAGTATGCTGTGCCGGGAGGAACCATCGCTGTGTGGGCGGCCCTGATCTTCATGGCCCTGGTCGTGGTCCTGCTGGCACTGAGCGCCGAAACCCGCGTGGCCCTGTACACCGGAATTGCCTGGCTGTTGTTGCTGGGCGTGCTGTACAAGGTGCTGGTGCGCCCGGCGGCCGCGATCAGGCAGGATAGCGATTCGTTGCAGGGCTAGTCCCGCGTTTTTCGCTTCGGCGTCTGGCTTCATTCATGAGGCTGGGCGCCGTTGCCGTATCTGGATGTTTCCTAGTCGATTCGCTGCCGGTCTGTGTTGGCAGTTGCAGGTCCTGAGCGTGGATCGGCCTTGGCACGCAGTTCCTGGAACAAGGCCAGGGTGGCCCAAAGGAGCATCCCCGCTCCGACAATCCAAAGGCTGCCCAGGCCCAAATGGAGGTAGGCGAATACGCCACCGAGCGATCCCACCGTGATCATGGCCCACAGCACCGCGTAGCGAAGCCATAGCAACCGATTGACCCCCTGGTTGGAACCTGTCACCAGCCCAAGGATCGCGCCGCCGAGGGCCTGGCCGAGCTTGACCAGCGTGCCGGTCATATAGGTCAGTCCCAAAGCGACTTCGCCAGAACGCGTGTAGGACACGTTCACTACCCCCATGGCGGCCGACAATAAGAGTGCTGTGGCGTTCGGCTGGACGGTTCCGGTCGCAGCGGCAGCCAGGAGCAATCCGGCACTGAGGTACATGGCTAGCGGCCTGCGCAAAGCAGCCAGAGATGAAGTCAACAGGGTCGCGATGACCACGCCAACGACAAAGCTTGCCACCAATGACATGGCATTGATCCACCCCGTGAGATCACCGGTCATCAGCGCCGCGGAAGAACGCGTGGAGTTCCCGGACATGAACGACAAGAAATAGCCGCCAAAGTGCACAAATCCGACGCCGTCCACAAACCCTGCCATTGCGGTGATGGCTCCGGCAAAGAGGATTCCGCCCCAACGAAGATTCTTTGCCATATGCACCGCTTTCTCTAGATGCCCGTTATCCCGGACCCCGTTGTCTCGTTCCCAGTATTCCAGCGTTTGGCAGTGGCCGGTTCGCTGGGGTTGCGGAATGCATTTCAGTACAAAGTTGTTAGCTCAAGTATGAGTGAAATTATTAGCGATCAGCCTGCCGAGTCCAAGCGCTTACGCGTCGACATCTTCTCCGATATCGCCTGTCCCTGGTGCTTCATTGGCAAGCGCCGCTTTGAGCAGGGCGTTGAATCTTTTGAATATTCGCAGAACGTCGATGTGTACTGGCATGCCTACCAGCTGGACCCATCCTTGCCCGATAACTATGACGGCAGCGAAGCAGAATACCTGTCGAAGATGAAGGGGTTGGATCAGTCGCAGGTCCAGCAGATGCTGCAGCATGTAACCGCCCAGGCTGCAGAAGAAGGCCTGGCATACGACTTCGAGAATCTCAAGGTAGCCAATTCCTTTACCGCTTTGCGTGTTCTGGAGTACGCAAAGCAGCACGGGGCCGGCAATGAGATGAAGGAATTGCTGCTGTCGGCGCACTTTGAAAAGGGGCTGGACACAGGGAATGTTCAAACCCTGCTGGAGCTGGCTGGATCGTTGGAACTTGATACCCAAGAACTGGGTGCGCAGATCGAAGCCGGTGCTTATGCCGAGGAAGTCAACGCCGATATTTCACAGGCCCAGCAGCTTGGAATTAGCGGTGTTCCATTCTTCGTGCTCGACGGAAAGTACGGTATTTCCGGTGCACAACCGGCTGAGGTCTTCTCCAACGCATTGACCCAGGTCTACGCGGAGAACGTACAGGCCCAGTAGGTCCGGACTTCCAGCTTGGCTACTCCGCCGGCGCGCACACCAGCTTGCCGGCGGACCGATCCAGCTTGCGGTCTTTTTGCAGGCCCTCGAATTTCTCGCCGACCGCCAGGTCTACCGTCGAACCCCACTTTTCCGGGTCGAAGATGAACACCGATCCGGGTACCTGGCGTTGGACGGTGAATGCCTGGGCGTAGCCGTCTGGCCCGGCAATGACAGCGCCGATCGTGCCAGAAAGCGAAGTCCAGCCCGAGGTCAACGACGAGATCTTAAAACCGCGTTCTTCCAACGACTTTGCGGTATCACCAGCGAGTCCGGCAATATTCGTCGTATTAAGCACCCGGATCCTGAAGCTCTGCGGGTCCTGGTATGAGAAGTCCACCTCAGGGCATTTCACGTTCTCAATTTTTGCCGGAGCCGACTCTGCGGTTTCTTCAGTCGTAGCTTCTGCTCCCGGATTCCAGTTTCCGGTAACAATGAGCAGTGCGCCCACGGTTACGGCTATGACAAGAACTGCCATCACGGTAAACACCGCATTTTGCCGTCTGCGCGCACGCTTCTTGGCCTTGCGATCCGAGCTGAAGCTCAGGTCTTGCTCATCAACAATATGCGCCCCGTGCCATTCGCCCGGGTCTTCGCGTTCACGCATCTTCCCACCTAGCTCCGGGTAGCCTGTGGCTACGACTAGCTGAGGAGAACCACCTCGTCATCCTCGTGGCAGTTAGCTTATCGAATCGTCGTCCAAATCCAATATCCGTGCATGTATTACAGAGCGATGATGAAGCGCAGAACGTAATGCACGGTGCACACCGTCTTCTAGATACAAAACGCCGTCATATCGAACGACGTGAGGGAACAGGTCACCGTAGAATGTGGAATCTTCTGAGAGCAGTGCTTCCAGATCAAGAGTGGATTTGGTAGTAACCAGCTGATCCAGCTTCACCTGTTGCGGGGGCAATTCGCTCCAGTCGCGAGAGGAGACCAGCCCATGTGCCGGGTATGGTCGGCCGTCACCTACTGCTCGAAATATCACCTTTCAAGCATAAGCTCCGAGTATTCAGATCGTTGGAATTAACTGCTGCACGGGCAGTGCGTACTTGGACAAGTAGTAGCCGCCAGGCCCAGTCGCCGGTTGAACCCAGCGGCCGCATATGAACCCACGGGCCATCACTCGGCCATTGTTGGAGAGCCGCCGGAAAGCTCCTGCCGTTCCACATTCCAAAAACGCGGGCAGTCCTGGCATTGAATGGGCCTGCCACCGTGAACCTCGGGTAACAATCACCGAACCAAGTTGCCGTTGCACGACGTCAGCCACGGCTGCGTCCAGTTACAAGGATCCAGCAGCACGTCATTCTTGAACAGCCCAAGGACCCGCATCGTATGCTGTATACGCACTGGGATAGTTGCGCCTTTTTGAGCGCTGGCAGGTACCCGTCTCGGATGATTCAGATTCCTCGCCAATGGCGGAAAACCGAATTATGGACCTCATTTTATTTCTTCGCAAGGATTGTGACATCGCGAGAAACTTGGAGGAACCGGGCGTAACTTAGGCTGGTAACAATCCCTTCATAAGGTGCACTCTGGGGATATGAAAAACGTAGTCACCGAGATCCCAGTCCTCGACATTTCTACCTCGCGCAACGCAGACGGCACCTTCAATGAAGATTTCGTCGCTGCACTTCGTGACGCGGCCCATCGTGTTGGATTCTTCCAGATCGTTGGCTACAGCTCCCAAGAAGGCCAAGACCAAGAGCTGCTGGACACCATCGCCGAGTTCTTCAACAAGCCGGTCGAGCAGAAGATTAAGCTCGACAACCGCAATAGCGCCCAGTTCCGCGGCTACACCCGCATGGGCACCGAGATCACCCGCGGCCGCGCCGACGCCCGCGAGCAGATCGACTACGGGCCCGAGCGTGAAGCCCTCGCTGTAGTGCCAGACGACAAGCCCTACCTGAACCTGCAGGGACCTAACCAGTTCCCAGAAGATTTCCCACAGCTCGAAGACCGTGCCATGGCTTGGGCCGAGCTGATGAACAAGACTGGACATGAGCTGCTTTCAGCCATTGCCGTGGGCCTGGGGCTGCCCGAGGACCATTTCGATGAGCCTTTTGCCAATACCCCTTCGTGGATGGGCAAGCTGGTTCACTACGTATCCGGCGATGTAGTTCCCGAGTCGGGAAACCAAGGTGTTGGCCTGCACGCCGACTACGGCTTCGTAACCCTGTTGCTGCAGGACCAGGTCGGCGGGCTGCAGGTGCAGCCATACGGCCAGGAAAAGTGGATTGAGGTTCCGCCAACTCCGGGCGCGCTGGTCGTCAACCTCGGCGAAATGCTGGAGGTCGCCACCGATGGTTACCTGATGGCCACCATTCACCGCGTGATTGCTCCACCTGCCGGCGTTGACCGCTACTCCGTGCCGTTCTTCTACTCGCCACGGCTCGACGCGGTCATCGACAAGGTCGAGCTGCCCGCAGAGCTGGCTGCCCAAGCCCGTGGCGTCTCAGATGACCCGGAGAATCCAATGCTGGCTTCGTACGGCGCCAATGTACTCAAGGGCTGGTTGCGCGCTCACCCACAGACCGCTGCAATCCACTACCCAGAAGTCGTCAAAGCCAAGAAGAGCGCATAGCTCGACCGGCTCCCTCCACGCGAGGAGGCGAACTAGGAAGACCTGTAGGTCCCGGCTCGAAATTATTCTTCGAGTTGAGGCCAACAGGTCTTTCTTGTTTTTATCGGCTCAATCACTGCCAGCGAGGACAGAAAACTCGTTGCCTTCAGGATCGGTAAGTACCACCCACGTCACGTCATCATCCTGTCCGACGCCTGCGTATGTGGCTCCCAAGGACAGCAAGCGGTCGACTTCTTGCTGCTGCTCAGTTCCACGCGGCCGGACATCCAGGTGCAGCCTGTTTTTGATCGATTTCTGCTCCGGAACCTGGGCGAAAGTCAGAACAACGGATGCGCCGCCGTCATTTTGCGGACCAATGCTGACTAATCCAACTTCTTCTTCTCGTACCACGTAGTCCAGCACTTCGCACCAGAAACGAGCTAGGAGCATTGGATTTGCGCAATCCACCGAAATCTCGCTCAATACACTTGCCATGGTCCTGCCTCGTCAAAAGATTGGTCGTCAATTGATTCGGATCATACCGGGAAATATTCGCCCGAACTCAGAAGGCAAAAAAATAATGCCTTGGTTCATCATTTCCATGATGAACCAAGGCATTAAAATTGGCGGAGGATAGGGGATTTGAACCCCTGAGGGCGTTAACCCAACACGCGTTCCAGGCGTGCGCCATAGGCCGCTAGGCGAATCCTCCTCAGTTTGCTCCGAGGAGCAGGATCCAGCATATCTAAATTCTCGCTCAATCACGAATCGAGAGTTCTCTTGCCGTTTCCGGCACCACCATTTAAGCCATTCTCCCCTGAAATCCAGTGATTTCAGAGGATATACCCACCCCGCAACTTTCCGGTTCCGCCCCTCAAATGAGCCACGATACTGCTATTCATGAGCAAAAGAGAGGTATTTCACAGCAGCGATGATCCTCGACGCCTGCACATTGGCCCTCCTGGACAACGCACCACACCGGGAGATTTTGGTCTTTGGGCTGCGAATCTGGATCAAGATAACCTTTTTGCGCAGATTGCCGCCACGGCGCGACAGCTCTACGACCGGTTGCCTGCACTCACAACCAACCGGGGCCTGGGAACGCTTAAAATCGTGTCCCGGCTACGGAGCATGCTGGACGCTGCTGAAGCAGCAGTATTGGCGGACGCGTATGAACATGCGGTGAAAGAGTCTTCAGCCCAAGGCAGCCAAGACCCACTTATCCAGACGCCAACTGACGGGCTTCAAGAACAGTCATCCCAGTACTACGGCATCAACCCTTCGGAAGAAACGGTCATTCGTTCTTCGTTTGTAGCCGAGGCTGCCATGGCGCTACGAGCCTCCGAGGCGAATGTTCGAGACCGATTGTTCATCGCAGAAGGCTTACGCCACCTTTGTCCTGAAACTCTTGAAGAGCTAAGTCGCGGAGAGATCACCACCAGAACGGCTCAAGAGATCGTCAAACAGTCCCAGGATCTTGAGCCGGAAGATGTACGGCATATGCAGCAAACCCTGTTGCCCATTGCCCGGACCGCCTCGGATGCCGCCGTTGCCCACAGGGCTCGCAAGATCCACGAGCGCCTTCACCCTCGCCCTATTGAAGAACGGCATAAGAAAAGTGCTGAAGACCGAAAGGTCACCTATTGGAACGAACCCAATGGGATGTCCGTGATCCAGTTGTACATGCCTGCCGAAAATACTCTGAGCATCATCAACACCGTTAATTGGCATGCCTCGCAACACGATGATCCCGAGGATGAACGCACCGAACAGCAACGGCGCCTGGACATCATCTGTGATGCACTCATTGACGGATGGCCAGCTGGCGGGGGCACTCCGCTCAAGGCACGAGTTGCGGTGACCATTCCCGCCCTCGAGATGCTGGCCGATCCCCAGTGTGCTCTGGCCGATCTGGAAGGCTACGGGCCCATACCTATCGGAACCGCGTTACGCATTGCCAAGGATGCCCCATCTTTCATGAAGGTACTCACCGACCCGTGGTCTGGTGCCGTAATAGATGTTGGCCGTGAGAAATACCGGCCGTCCAAGGCCCTGCGCGATCTACTGCGCAGCCGGGATATTTGTTGCCGTTTCCCTGGCTGCAACCGTCCAGCGGAGACCTCTGAGATCGACCACATTGATGCTTGGGCCAACGGCGGGCACACCTCTCGGACCAACACCCACCTTTTGTGCAAACGGCATCAGATGTTCAAACACGCCTTGGGGTGGCAAGCCACCTACCTGGCCGATGGATCCGTGAACTGGCGTTCCCCGCATGGCGTGGTTTGCATCGAACTTCCGGGCAGTGTCACCAATGTGCAGAATTTCGACTTTGAAAAAGAGCAAACGCCGATGCTGCCGACAGTTCAACTCAATGACAGAGTGCGCAAGGTACTCGGATGGCTAGAACCAGTCGACGGGGAAACAAGATGAAGTTTCACGCCCGGATTCGCCACTTAGTTTCTTGTTTTACATTCAGGGCCTGAGAGCAAGCGCACGCTGCCCGATTTTTATCCAAGCACCACCCTCGGGTAGTATTTTCGGTGACCCCTCGTGTGGTGTCATCCTGTTGAACTCCCCCAGGACCGGAAGGTAGCAAGGGTAGATGGGCTCTGGCAGGTGCATGAGGGGTCTTTACTTTTTCACGCAAGCCGAAGGGGAGTCCACGTGGGCGCTGGCCGTTTCGCCCCTAGCCCTTCGGGGCCACTCCACCTCGGCAATTTGCGCACGGCGGTCCTAGCTTGGCTCTTCGCTCGTTCCACGCAACGTGATTTCTTGTTGCGCATTGAAGATCTTGACCGGGTCCGCTCCGGCGCCGAAGCCCTCCAAATCTCCGAGCTGGAGTCCCTGGGCCTGCAATTCGACGGTTCACTCTTGCGGCAATCCGAACGCCTGCCAATTTACTTCGACGCCGTAGAACAGCTCAAAAAGCAGGACTTGGTGTTCCCCTGCTTCTGCTCTCGCAAGGACATCGCCGAAGCTGCCAGCGCGCCGCATGCAGCACCCGGCGCCTACCCGGGTACCTGCCGGGACCTGAGCCCGGCCGAACGTGAAGCCAAGTCACAAAACCGTCCTGCCGCCTTGCGCCTGCGCACCGAGGTAACCGAATTCTCGGTTCACGACCTGCTGGCTGGCGGCTATGCCGGCGTAGTTGATGATTTTGTCTTGGTTCGAAATGATGGTGCTCCTGCCTACAATTTGGCCGTCGTGGTCGATGACGCGCTCTCCGGAATTGATCAAGTTGTGCGTGGCGATGATCTGCTCTCTTCCGCGCCACGACAGGGGTATCTGGCAACGCTCTTGGGCTACGACGTTCCGGAATACGCCCACGTCCCGCTCGCTCTGAATACCAAGGGCCAGCGCCTAGCCAAGCGCGATGGTGCTGTAACACTCGAAGAGATCACCGAACATGGGGTACATCCAGCCGATGTTGTGGCGATTTTGCTAGAGTCATTGGGCTTGCCCAGCACGAGTTTGCTGGCAGCCCTGGAAGCTTTCGATCCGGTGAACTTGCCCCGTGAGCCGTGGATCGTAGAACCTGAAAATATCGTCCAACAGCTGATGCCCCCGGCATCACGCAACCGATAGGGAACCGGTGTGAGTACAGCGCTATATCGCAGGTATCGTCCCGATACGTTTGCCGACGTCATCGGACAAGAACACGTTACTGCTCCCCTGATGACGGCTCTGGAGAAAAACCGCGTTAATCACGCGTACCTCTTCTCCGGCCCACGCGGTTGCGGCAAGACGACTTCCGCCCGAATCTTGGCGCGTTGCCTGAACTGCGAGCAGGGTCCAACGCCGGTACCTTGTGGCACCTGCCCTAGCTGTGTTGAGCTGGCCAATGGCGGCCCGGGCTCGCTGGATGTTATCGAAATTGACGCTGCCAGCCACGGTGGCGTGGACGACGCCCGCGACCTGCGTGAACGGGCAACTTTCGCGCCGACGCGCGACCGCTACAAGATCTTCATCATCGATGAGGCCCATATGGTGACCGCTGCAGGCTTCAACGCCCTGCTGAAAATCGTTGAAGAGCCACCAGCGCACATCAAGTTCATCTTCGCGACGACCGAACCCGAGAAGGTTATCGGGACCATTCGCTCCCGTACCCACCATTACCCCTTCCGCCTGGTTCCGCCTGAGGCCTTGTTGGCGTACCTGCAGGTTTTGTGCGAGCGCGAACATGTTGCGGTAGCCGAGGGTGTACTTCCGTTGGTTATCCGTGCAGCTGGCGGTTCGGTCCGCGATACCCTCTCGGTTCTTGATCAGCTGATGGCTGGTGCCCGTGAAGGAACACTGGAATACGAAACCGCCATTGCCTTGCTGGGCTATACCCATTCGACTCTCCTGGATGAAGTGACCCTGTCGCTTCACGAGGCTGACGGCGCTGGGCTCTTCGGCGCCATTGACCGCATCATCCAGACCGGTTTGGATCCACGACGCTTTGTTGAAGATATTCTTGAACGCTTCCGAGATCTGATCATTGCCAAGGCCATGCCCGAGGGCCTGGAAAAGATCCTTCGCGGTGTTCCCGAGGACCAGTTGGAGGCCCTGCATCTGCAAGCTGGCCTGGTTGGCGCCGGCGAGCTTTCGCGGTGGGCAGATGTCACCAACAAGGCGCTGAGCGAGATGACCGGCGCCACCTCTCCTCGTTTGCACTTGGAATTGCTAGCAGCCCGATTGATGTTGCCGGGTTCCGAGAACTCGGTGTCTTCCTTTGCCGCACGATTGGATCGCTTGGAACGCCACGCGATGAGCGGTGGCGAGCTTCCAGCACTTGACGTTGACCAGACCGCCGATTCGTCGGCTTCGATGGGTGCAACGCCGAATCCTGGTGCTGCTCGCCAGGGCGCGGCTGCTGTGCGTGAGGCACTGGCCGCCGCCAAGGCCCGCCGCGAGGGCGTGGCCATGCCAGCACCAGGACTAGAGCCTGCCCCAGAGGCGCAAGCGCCGGCTGAACAGCCAGCGCAACCAGTTCAGCAGCCCCAGGCCGAACCTGTTCAGGAGCGGCAGCCAGGTCAGCAGTCCCAGGTTCAGCCTGTTCAGGCCCAGCAGCCTCAGCCACCTCAGGAAGCTCAGCAGGCTGCAACCAAGGAACAGCCGCAACCTGCCGACGATGATCCTAATGCGCCGCTGGACCCAGATGCGCAGTCCTCGCTGAACACTGGCGAAGCTGCAGATTGGGGTGCGACATGGGGTCCGAAGGACGATAGCTTCTCGGTGACCACCGAAGTTCAGCCAGGTCCAAGTGTTCCTGCAGCCCGCCCTGAAGGTGTTGCGCCTTTCAGCCTGGTTCCAGATCCTGCCAGCGGCGAAGACCTGTCATTTGGCACCGGGGTTTCCATCGATGATGTCAAGCAGAATCCGGCCATGGCCGAATTCGCTCGCAAGGCTGCCGAGTCTCGTGCCCAGCAGCCGGCTGCTCCCGCGCCTCAACAGCAGGCACCCGTTGAGACTGCTCCCACAACCCAGGCTCCGGCTCCGGCTCCGGCACAGCAACCCAGCCAGGCAGAACTCGATGCGCAGCGCCAGGCGGCGCAGCAAGCTCAAGCACAGCAGGAGCTGGCTCAGCAAGAGCAGGCACAACGAGAAGCCCAGGAACGTGCCGCTCGTGAACAGGCACAACGCGAGCAAGCCGAGCGTGAAGCTCAGGAACGTATTGCGCGCGAAAAGGCAGAACGCGAAGCCCAGGAACGTGCTGCCCGCGAGCAAGCTCAGCAACAGCAGGCTCAGCCGGCTCAACAGCAAGCGCAGCAGCCTGGCGCAGGTTCCCCTGTAGTGAAGTTCCAGCAGGCTTGGCCAATGATCCTGCAGCAGTTGCAGGGAAGCTCCCGAGTTCTGCATTCCATGGTGGCAACCTATGGTTCTGTCGCTGGTTTTGACGGTCGCACGCTCACCTTGGCGTTCAGCAACACCGGTCCAATCGTGAACCTGCGCAACCGGCCGGATTTGATGAACACCCTGACCGGGGTCGTTTCGCAATTCGCCGGCTCCCCCATAGAAGTAGTACTCACCGAAGGCGGTTCCAACCCAGCTGGCGGTGGTTCCCCAAAAGGTGAGCGCCGGCCACTCCCGGCGCAAACCCCAGCACCAACCAAGTTCACCAAGGCTGCAACTTCTGCTGGGGTAGCTGCGCGTGCTGCTGCGCGCGCACAAGCCGCCGCCCCGGCGCCTGCTGCCAGCACACCTCCGGCCGCCTCGCCAGTGGCACCGCCACCAGCAACGCCGGATGCAAGAGCCACCGACGGCTACGCCAGCTCCTACGATGACGTGCCACCACCCTATGACGAGCCGTTCATGGACGAGCCGCCGTTCCCGGATGATCCGTACTACTCGCCAGAACCGGTAGCTGCACGCGAACCCCAGCGCCAGCCTGAGCCGGCCCAGCCTGTTCAAGCCACTGGGCAACCCGCGCAGGCAGCTGTTGCTCAAGAGCCTCAGCAGTCAAGCGCGCCACGCAGTTTTGGAGGCCCTCCGGTAGCACCGAAGCCTCGGCTGACTGCTGGGCTCAGTGCCCGGCAGGCTGAAGTTGGCACGCCGAATATTCCACGTCCGGTCTCGAGCACGCCGCTGCACCCGCAGAGCACCACGGACTCGTTCCAGGCCTTGGCCGTTCGCGAAAGCGAAGAACCAGCGCGACAGGTTCACGCGCCGGTGGCCCCGCGGTCATCGGCTGATCCGGCGCCCGCTTTGGAACCGGAACCTCAGGTTCCGGCCGCCGAAGCACCACAGCAGCATGCCCAGCCGCCTGCTCCGGCAAAGCCCGCACCAGCGCCTGAAACCGCTCCGGGCTGGGGCGCTCCGCAACAGGAGACGGCAACGTCCAACGAGCCGGCCGCGCCAGCCGCAGGCCAGCGCATGAGCCGCTATCAGCAGCTGATGAACCAGGCCAAGAGCTCGCCTAGTGCGCCGGCACCCGCGCAGACTGCCGGTGGGTGGGGTGGACCAGCTGCGGCGCCTGGCGCTGCGCAGAATCAGGAGCCCGAGGAGTTTGTCCCCAGCGACGATGACATCGAGGTCGAGGATTCCGCGTTGATCGGTGTTCCCGCCGTGGAACGACTGCTCGGCGGCATGGTCATCGAGCAGCGTGATGTGAACGGGAATGTCGTGGAAATCAAGCGCAGCCTGTAGCGGAAACCACGGCATCCTGTCGGGGTGAGACACTAGGGTGTAACAGGGAAGATTCCCAGCAAAGCAGAAAGAAGGCGCACGTGTACGAAGGTGCTGTACAGGAACTGATCGACGAGCTCGGTCGCTTGCCTGGCATCGGCCCAAAGTCGGCTCAGCGCATTGCCTTTCACATTCTTGACGCCGATGCCGAGGACATGACGCGGCTGGCCGCGTCCATCCAGCTGGTGAAAGAGAAGGTCAAGTTCTGCGAGATCTGCTTCAATATCTCGGAGCAGGAGATCTGCGCCATCTGCCGCGATGAACGCCGCGATGGAACCAAGATCTGCATTGTCGAGGAATCCAAAGACGTGATGGCCATTGAGCGCACCCGCGCGTTCGGCGGCAAGTACCACGTGCTCGGCGGCTCGATCAACCCGTTGGCCGGCATCGGCCCGGAGCAGCTGCACATTCGCGAATTGGTCACGCGCCTGGCCGACGAGTCCATTACCGAATTGATCCTGGCCACCGACCCGAATCTCGAGGGCGAGGCCACCGCCGTGTACCTGGTGCGCGCGCTGGCTCCCCTGGGCATCCGGATCACCCGCCTGGCCTCGGGCCTGCCGGTGGGCGGAGACCTGGAATATGCCGATGAAGTCACCCTGGCACGGGCCTTCGAAGGCCGTCGCACCGCCGGGTCCAGCGCGTCGAACGCGCGACGTCCGGCTCCCGCAGCCGAAGATGCCCAAGAATCTGGAAAAGCCGAAAATGCTCCAAGCAAGGGTCCTGCCACCGAGCCCAAGCTCTTCAGGGCCGTTGATCCGGCGAAAACCCCCAAGGCTGGCGACGGCAGCCCTTCGCACCCGGTAGTTCCAGAGATGGATAACCACCGCAGCCGATAAGCCTTTTCCTGGCACACCCCGCACTCCCTTTACCGAAGGGATATGCGGGGTTCTCTTTTAATGCCGTTTTCCCTCGGGATATCGGTGTGCAATGAAACACCATAGTTGATACTAGTCAACTATTCTCGTATAGTTGACATCAATCAACCATTCAGGCTCTTTGGACCTGACCTTAACTTTTTGGAGGCTCAATGACCGCAATCGCACCGGTCGCCGGGCCCAAGATGACGCACCGTGAAATACTCACCGCCCTGACCGGAATCCTCATGGGCATGTTCGTCTCGATCTTGGCCAGCACCGTAGTATCCAGTTCCCTGCCAGTGATCGTCTCGGATTTGAACGGCAGCCAGACCGCCTACACCTGGGTAGTGACAGCTACCCTGCTGGCGACCACCATTTCGACCCCGATCTGGGGCAAGCTCGCCGACCTGGGCAACCGCAAGCTGCTGCTGCAGATCTCCCTGGCGATCTTCGTCTTGGCTTCTGCTGCCGCGGGCTTCTCGCAGACCACCAGCTTCCTGATCGCCATGCGCGTCATCCAGGGCCTGGCCGGCGGTGGCGTTGGCGCCCTGGCACAGATCGTCATGGCCGACTTCCTCTCGCCACGCGAACGCGGCAAGTACATGGGCCTGTTCGGCGCAGTCATGGCTATCGGCACCGTGGGCGGACCGCTGATCGGCGGCTTCGTCACCGACACCATCAACTGGCGCTGGAACTTCTTCATCGCGCTGCCTTTTGCCATCGCTGCGGTCATCTTGATCCAGCGCACCTTGCACCTTCCGGCCATCGCCAAGCGCAAAGTCAAAATCGACTACTGGGGCATCCTGTTGCTCTCCGGCGGCGTTTCGCTGCTGCTGATCTGGATGTCGCTGGGCGGCTCCGAGTTCGAGTGGGCTTCGGCCACCAGCCTGATGATGGTGGTTGGCGCGGTGCTCCTGCTGGCAGCGTTCATCCTGGTCGAGATCAAGTCCTCCGAACCGCTGTTGAGCATGTCGCTGTTCAAGAACCGCACCTTCACCTTCGCCGTGATCGCTTCGCTGGCCGTAGGCGTGTCGATGTTCGGCACCTCGGTGTTCCTCAGCCAGTACATGATCATGGCCCGTGGCGCTTCTGCCACCATGGCCGGCCTGATGACCTTCCCGCTGATGGGCGGCCTGCTGGTCATCTCCACCATCGGCGGCCAGTTCATCTCCCGCACCGGCAAATGGAAGCCGCTGGTGATCACCGGCTCGGTGCTGATCGTCATTGGACTGTTCCTGCTGGGAACCATCCACTACAACACCAACTACGCGCTGGTTGCGGCCTTCATGTTCATCCTGGGCGCCGGCATGGGCCTGGTCATGCAGAACATGGTGCTGGTGGTGCAGAACTCCGTTGACATCAAGGAACTGGGTGTTGCCTCCTCCTCGGTCAACTTCTTCCGAACCTTGGGCGGCACCGCCGGCACCGCCGGATTGGGCGCCATCCTGGCAGCATCCATTCCGAACATGATTGCCGATCGCCAGGCGGATTTGATGCAGGCCATCGGGTCGCTGGGCGAAAAAGGCAAGGCGGTCGCAGAGGTCTTGTCCTCGGGCAGCCTTCCAACCATCTCCACCCTGCCCGAGCCGGTGCGCGTCATCTTCGAATCCATCTACGGTGACGCGGTGCCTTCCTTGTTCACTTTCGCAGCCCCGTTGTCGCTGATCATCGTGATTGCCGTCTGCCTGATTCCCAACCAGGCCCTGACCACGCAGACGGCTACCGAGCGCATGCAGGAAGTTGACGCCGAAGCCGCGCTTGAAGCCAATGGCATAGCTGCCGTCGACGAGAATGCAGGCGCTGAAATCCAGGAGCCAACCGCGCCCAGCAAGCAAGGAACCGAACCAGCGATGAAGCCGAACGGCAACTAGGAGAAATCCAGTGGATACCACCAGCACAGATGCTTCTGCCTGCACGAAGGATCGCGCGGACCGCTATTCGTTGGCAGAGCAGGAATTGTTCTCGCTGATTGCGGTCACTGCACGATTCAAGCGCGAACTTGCCCATCGGCTCAACGGCCAGCTGACGCCAGGCTATTTGCCGGTGCTCGGCCTGATCCTGCGCCATGGCCGCATCACGCAATCAGAAATTTGCGAGAAGCTGCTGATCGACAAGGCGACGCTCTCACGCATGATCTCCAAGCTCGAACAGCTCAGCCTGGTGGTTCGCGAGGTCAACGCCGATGATCGCAGGGCTTTCGACCTGCTCCCCACCGAGCACGCCAAAGAGCGCTGGCACAGCGGATTTGAGCAGTGGCGAGGCGAGCTTCGTTCGCGCATGAGCAACTGGGCTGACGATGACCTGGACAGGCTGGTTGAACTGCTGAGCAGATTGAATCTGGAAATTCAGGCGATCTAGCCTGCATTTGAACACCGGTGCGACAGGCCGGGCATCACGGGACGACCGTGGCGCCCGGCCATTTTCCTTTCCCCGCAGACCCGGCATTGCCTAGACTTCAACCATGGGAACCAAGAGCAGCAATACCTCAGCCATAGCCAATGCCACCGGCATTCCATGGGACACCTGGAGCAGCCAGCTTGAGCACGCCAAGGCCGGCGAGCTGACGCATAAGGAAATCGCTGAGCTCGCGTTCACCCGCATGCCACCGTCACTTGACAACCCCGGGTGGTGGGCACAATCGGTTGCTGTCGCCTACGAGCAGCAAATTGGCCGCCGACTCCCGGGGCAGGCTCAAGACGGGACCTTCCAAGGCTCGGTCAGCACTACCCTGGCCGCCGATTTGGATACGGCCTTGGCCCGCTGGGAAGAACAAGTCTCTGGCATGGAAACCTTCAATGGGCAAACACTAGCCGAACCAGCACGGACCAGTGGATCCGAGCGCTGGCGCTATTGGCGTGCCAGCTTCAGCGACGGCACCAAGGCCCAAGTGGATATTGGGCTTAAGGGCGACAAATCAGCGATAGCCATTAACATTACTAAGGCTGAAACACCAGATCAGGTGTCTGAATGGAAGAGGTTTTGGCGACAAATCTTGGCTGAATTCAAGCAATAGCCCATGTTTTTCAACAACAGCCGCGAATATTCCTAGGCAATATGACCAATGTTTACCGTCACAAGTAGGAGAACTTGGCCCGTAGCTGTCACAATATTTATTTGGTAGATGCCTCGCGTTGTGCCTTGCGCCAATAACGAGTCACAGCTTTCAACAGGTGGAGTGAGTGCCCATGGGCCTAATTGTTCAAAAATTTGGCGGTTCGTCAGTTTCAGATGCCGAAGGCATCAAGCGTGTGGCGCGTCGAATTATTGACACCAAGTCCCAGGGCCACGACGTCGTCGTAGTTGTCTCGGCCATGGGCGACACCACCGACGACCTTCTAGATCTGGCCGGCCAGCTCACCGACGATGCGCCAGCGCGCGAAATGGACATGCTGCTCTCCGCTGGAGAACGCATCTCCATGTCCCTGCTGGCCATGGCCATTGACCAGTTTGGCGAACAGGCTGCTTCCTTCACCGGATCGCAGGCCGGCGTGATCACCGATTCCACGCACGGCAAGGCCCGCATCATGGAGGTTTCCCCTCAGCGCATTCGCCGCGCCATCGACCGCGGCTTCATCGCGATCGTTGCCGGCTTCCAGGGCATGAGCAAGGAATCGAACAACATCACCACCATGGGCCGTGGCGGCTCGGACACCACCGCAGTGGCTTTGGCTGCCGCGTTGGGCGCCGATGTCTGCGAAATCTACACGGATGTGGACGGCGTCTACACCGCTGATCCGCGTGTAGTTGCTTCGGCGAAAAAGATCGAGAAAATCACCAGCGAAGAAATGCTGGAGATGGCCGCCAGCGGATCCAAGATCCTGCACCTGCGTTGCGTGGAATACGCTCGGCGCTTTGGCGTGCCACTGCATGTGCGCTCTTCATTCAGCACTCACGAGGGCACCTGGGTGCTCCCGAACCCCGACGACAAAATCAAAATTCAAGAGGGAGAACCCTTGGAACAGCCAATCATCTCAGGTGTCGCCCACGACCACTCCGA
Source organism: Glutamicibacter sp. GQ173 (assembly GCF_059759215.1). Lineage (NCBI taxonomy): Bacteria > Bacillati > Actinomycetota > Actinomycetes > Micrococcales > Micrococcaceae > Glutamicibacter > Glutamicibacter sp. GQ173. The sequence continues at coordinate 151,001 of NZ_JCAXDT010000004.1, read as the reverse complement.
AGCCAAGGTCACCGTCATCGGCGTGCCTGATATCCCTGGCAAGGCAGCCCAGATCTTCGGCGTGATCGCCGCGGCCCAGGCGAATATCGACATGATCGTCCAGAACATTTCGACCCATGGCTCGGGCAAAACCGACATCTCCTTCACCTTGCCCATGACCGAGACCAAGAACGTGCTTGGCGCATTGAACACCGCCAAGAGCGAGATCGGTTTTGAGGACATCGAGCACAACGACGAGGTCGGCAAGCTTTCGCTGATCGGTGCGGGCATGCGCTCGAACCCGGGCGTTTCCTTCACCTTCTTCGAAGCCCTGCACAACGCAGGAGTGAACGTGGACATGATCTCCACGTCCGAAATCCGCATTTCGGTGGTCACCGACGCCGACAAGCTCAACGACGCTGTGCGCGCCATCCACACCGCATTCGATTTGGACACCGACGTAGAAGCCACCGTCTACGGCGGCACCGGCCGCTAAGACCACGCTCCACCAAAGATCATGCCTGCGGCGCTGGAATATCCAGCGCCGCAGGCATGATCTTCTTATTTGTCAGAATCGGCTTATTTTGCCGGTTCCAGGGTCTTGGAGTAGACCGTTTCACCCAGCGCGTTGCGCAAGCTGACTGTAAATAGATCCTGCTCATCAAGATCCACATGCCCGAAGAACTGGCTCTTGCCATCGCGCGGGGACTGGTTGGCAATCGTGCCAGCCAAGGCAAAATCCACCCGCGGTCCGAAGGTTCCATCCATCTCATTGGGACCAAAGGATCCGGCATTGACCGGGCCCGCAACGAACTCCCAGAACTCGTTGAAGTCGCTGAACGCTGCTCGTTCGGGCGAATAGTGGTGGGCGGCGCAGTAGTGCACATCAGCGGTCAGGAAAACGATGTTCTTGATGCCCCGGTCCTTGATGGCCTTGAGCAGCCGCGCCAATTCAAGTTCGCGGCCCAGCGGGGCACCGTGGTCAGCGTTGGAAATGGATTCCTGCGCCTTGCCATCGGGGACGATGATGCCCAACGGCAGATCGTTGAGTATGACTTTCCAAGTGGCCTTGGACTGGCTCAACCCATCAACCAGCCAGTCCAGCTGCTCTTCACCGAGGATCGCGGTTTCCTTGGATTCCTTGCCGTCCGTGTTTTCGGACTTGAAAGTACGCATATCCAATGCGAACAAATCCAAGGCAGGACCGCGGGAAATCTTGCGGTAGATTCGCGCCGCTTCAAAACCGGTGCCACCACTCATCGCACGCGGATCGGCGATGGGCTGGTATTCCTGCCACGCTTGGCGGCCACGGGCCGCCAGGGTATTGACGTCGCGCACGGTGTAGCGCTCATCGGTGATGGTTTCGCCCGGCCACCAGTTGTTGTGGGTTTCGTGGTCATCCCACTGGGCGATGACTGGAACTTCGGCATACATCGCGCGGACATTGGCATCCATCATGTTGTAGCGGTGGCGTCCCCGATATTCCGCCAGAGTTTCAGCGACCTTGGAAACTTCCTCGGTCACCAGGTTGCGCCATATCTGGCCATCCGCTTCTTGGACTTCGGCAAGGATCGGTCCGTCAGCGTAGATCGTGTCACCGCTGTGCACAAAGAAGTCAGGCTTGGTGGCATGCATCGCGGCATAGGCGCGCATGCCGCCGATTTCTTCATTGATGCCCCAGCCCTGGCCGGCCGTATCTCCGGACCAGACAAAACTTTGCGCTCGCTCAGCCTCATGGTTGCGGCGACCGGTTCCCGACGGCGCAGTGCTGAACCATCCCTGCTGGGTTTCGCCGAGGGTGCCGTTCTCATCTTCAAAACCGATGCTGACCGAGAATCGTGTTCCGGCTGGCAGATGGGCAGCGTTGATTTTGGCGGTGAAGTCACTGCCCTCGGTGGCCTGGGCACCTCTCAATGTGCGAACAAAGGATCCGCGTCCACGAATGATCTGGCCTGCTTCATCCACGGCACGCAGCTGCGTGCGCACTCGGCCTTCACCAGAACTGCGGGCCCAGAGCACCGCGCTGTTGGTGGAAACGTCGCCCATGGAGAAGCCGCTGGTTAATGCCAAACGCGAACGGACCAAGCGTGGAGCACCAGAGGCCAATGCGGCACCGGTGGGGCCAACGAGGCCCAGGGCTCCTGCGCCCAAGGCACCAGTCAATAAATTTCGTCGCGAAATATTAGTCATGGAACTAACTGTGGTGCGTCAGCCTAGCCAATTTATGGCACCAAGGTGAACACGAAGAAAAAAACTGGCAGTTTAAGATGCCGGGCTTCCTCGCGGCCTGTTGGCAAGCTGGTTCAATGAGTGATGAACGAGTCATCTCGGGTTCTCCCCCTGCCGGATTCCCGATTCCGGAAGCTGTGCGTGACGTGGCCGACACCCATGCGGTGAAAGGAGTGTGGCTCAACGCGCTGGGCGGATCCACCTACCGGATTGGGCACGGACCGGACAGCCGCTATGCGAAATGGTCGCCGGGGCGACCGGTGGACGCGGAGATTGATCTGGAATCCGAGGCCCGCCGCATGAAGTGGGCAGGGCAGTTCATCAACGTGCCGGCAGTGCTTTCAGTTGAGCAGTACCCTGAAGGCCAGCTGCTGCTCAGCGCGGCGCTGCCCGGGTACAGCGCCGTGAGCGACCTGGGCAAAAGCAATCCAGAGCGTTCAGCCCACGCCCTCGGCCAAGGACTTCGGCACCTGCACGATCGGCTGCCAGCAGGGCAGTGCCCCTTCAGCTGGGATCTATCCTCACGCATCGCTTCCCTGCCATTAAGCCAGCAATCCGAGCTGCTCGCCGAAGCGCCGCCCCTTGACGCCGTGGTCTGCCACGGCGATGCCTGCCTTCCCAACACGCAGCTGGATGCGAACGGCGGCTTCTTGGGACACGTTGACATGGGCAAATTGGGCATCGCCGACAGGTGGGCAGATCTTGCCATCGCGGCCTGGAGCACCGAATGGAACTACGGTCCCGGCTACGAACATCTGGTATATGCCGGTTACGGAATGGAAGCAAATGAAGAAAAAATCGCCTTCTACCGAAAGATCTGGGACGCCACCTGAATCAGGTTGCCTAGCGTGCCACGTAGCGGTGCTCCGGACGACCGCGGGTCCCGTAGCCCAGCTGGAGTTCCAATGATTCATTGGCCACCAGGGCCGCAAGATAACGCTGGGCCGTGGCTCGCGCAATGCCGACAGCTTCCGCCACTTCGGCCACGCTCATAGGCTCCGAAGCTTCCTTGACACAGTTGAGCACTGCCTGTTCGGTAGGCGCGGCACCGGCTGCCGGAGCAGCCTCTTCACTGCCCTGCAAGGAGCGGAAGAGCCGTTCGACTCCCTGCTGATTGAATTCAGCCGTGCCGCTGAGCTGCCGCCGATAGCGAGCCCACCCCTTGAGCTTGGCGCTGAGTGTTTTTGCGTCAAAGGGCTTGATGATAAATGCCAGCGCCCCGTGCCGAATAGCCTTGGCGATATTCTTCGGCTCGGTGGCAGCCGAAATCATGACGGCATCCACGTCCAGTTCACGCAGCAGCTCGATGCCGCTGACATGTGGCAGGTACAGGTCCAGGAGCAACAGGTCAGGCTTGAGCGTGGCGACGAGCTTGGGCACCATGCGCGGATCCTGCACTGGCTCCAGGGCTTGGAAACCCGGAATGGAATTGACCATGTCTGCGTGGAGGGCACCCACGCGAAAGTCATCGTCGACGATCATGACCTGGTAGTTTCCATTGGCGCTGTCGCTCATGGCTGCGCTCCTTCATTCTCGTTGTTCTCTGGGGTGGCTGGTTCAACCAGCACCGCTGGCAATCGGGCGGCAAATACCGCGCCTTCTGTTCCGGTGCCCGGATCGGCAATCCAGACGTCCCCGCTGCGGGCTTGGGCCAAGCGCTTGATCAGTGGCAAGCCAACCCCGCGTCCATGTTCATTGCCCAGATGGGAACCGGTGCTGACGTCCCGGGCAAAAATGTCCTCGGTGGTGGTGATGCCCGGTCCGGAATCAGCTACAGCAATATGCAGTATGGCAGCTTCGGAGAGCAGATCGATTTCCACCCACGGTTTCCCGTGGCCCCGCAAGGCGGCGGTAAAGGCGTTATCCAGAAGATTGCCGAGCACCGCGGTTGCATCCTGGGCATCATGGGCCGAGGCGATCTGCCCGAAGAGCATCGACTGGCTCGACACCCGCAGTTCGATCCCCTGCTCGTGGGCACGGACCGCCTTGGCCGAGATGAACGCCGATAGGTAGGCGTCCTGGATCGCTTCCAGCCCGGGCACCTGGGCGATTTTCGGCCCGGTTTCCATGACCTCGCGCAGGTAGGCTTCGGCCTGTTCGATTTTTCCCAAGTCAATCAATCCGAGCACCGCGTGCATGCGGTTGGCGAATTCGTGGCGCTGGGCGCGCAGGGCATCTGCCATGTCCTGGACGGCATCCAGCTTGGTGCCCAGCGCCTCGATGGTGGTCACATCGTGCAGCAATACCACCTGGCCAAGGTCGAGCCCGTCGCGGTTCACTTCATTCACCCGGGCGATCAGGGAATGGCCGTTGGCTTCCAGGCGCACCGGAGCCCGGTCCCGTTCCTTGATGGCCTTGACCAGGCGCCGGTCCAGGCCGGCGGATTCAAAATGCCTCCCGACCACGTCTTCCAGTTCGGTGCGGTGCGGCAGGCCCAAAAGCAACCGAGCGGCCTTGTTGCGCACGGTAATCCGCCCGTCGGAACCGATGCCCATGACGCCTTCGGTGACGCCGTAGAGCACTGCCTGCTGGTCACGAACCAGCTGGGCAATTTCGGTCGGTTCAAGTCCCAAAGTCTGGCGTTTCAGCCGGCGCACGGTTACTCGTCCGGCCACGGTGGCCAACCCGGCAGCCAAGAGCGCAAAGAGCGCAATCCAGCTGAAGGATTCCAGCAGGGCACCGGTCAGCGACTGCGTGGTCACGCCGACCGAAACCTCTCCGATCACCTGGCCCGACGCGCCACGGATGGGGACCTTGGCGCGCACCGATTCACCCAGGGTTCCATGCTCCCTTGACACCGCTTCGATCCCGTCCAGGGCCACCGGGTCGGTGGAAACCATCTGTCCAATTTCCGCGGGATTCGGGTGGCTCAGCCGCAGACCCCGGTCTTCGGTGATCACCACGAAGTACGCTTGCTTCTGCTCAAGTATGGCGTTGGCCAGCTGCTGCAGCTTTCCGTTGGCGAGCTTCTTCTCGTCAAGTTCTTCCATGGCTGCATATCGGGTCACTTCGTCGATGACCTCTGGAAGCACCGCCACGGATCGGGCGATGGTCAGCGAGGTATCTTCGGCGCGCGAAAAAACGCGGTCATAGCTGGAATACAGGGTTCCGGCGGTGACCAGCACGATCAGCACGCCAACGACGAGGAACTGCAAACGCATGATGCGCGATGCGAAATGCCTCGAGCGCGGGCCAGAACGGAACATGCCACCCAGCATAGACGCACTCCCCGGGCAACGCGATTTTAAAGAGCAAAAAGATGGCAATGAACTTAAGCCTTCAATAATCAGCACAAGGGGCGCAACGTGAGCCCCGCCACGTACTTTGAATAGGTGCCCTGAAGTTATTGGGTGACACAACGACGTACACTCACCGAAATGGAGGTCGGGGCAATGCTAGTTGCACTCGGATTCCTCATGGTCGCCACCTTTATGGCGCTGATCATGACCAAACGCATGACGCCACTTTTGGCATTGATTCTCGTCCCAACCATCTTCGGGATCTTCACCGGCGCAGGCTTCGGGCTGGGCGACATGATCATGGACGCCATCAAGGACATGTCCGGCACCGCAGCCCTGCTGATGTTCGCCATCATGTACTTCGGCATCATGATCGATGTTGGACTCTTCGACCGCCTGGTCGCCGGCATCCAGAAACTTGTGGGCAATGACCCGGCAAAGGTCGTTCTGGGCACCTCCCTGCTCACCGCGGTCATCTCCCTGGATGGCGATGGCTCCACCACCTTCATCGTGGTCACCGCGGCCTTGCTGCCGATCTACCAGCGCCTGGGCATGAGCCCAGTGGTGCTGACCTGCGTGGCCGGCTTGACCAACGGCACGCTGAACATCGTCCCTTGGGGCGGTCCAACTGCCCGTGCCGCCGCAGCGCTGCATGTCGATGCCGCAGACGTCTTTGTCCCGATGCTCCCGTCGCTGGGTATCGCCCTGGTCGTTATCGGCCTGTTCGCTTGGCAGCTGGGCGTTTCCGAGCGCCGCCGCTTGCAGCGCGAACGCCCCGAACTGTGGGGCACTGAAATGGGTGGCGGCAACATCACCTCGCCATCCGGTGGCAAATCCCCGGCTGGCACCGCGCCTTCCGGCGGCCACTTGGCTGTACTGGAAGCAGTTGCCCGCAAGGGAGATGGCTCGGAACCTGCCACCATGGACGGCACCGTGCTCGACCCGAACCGCGAAACCCTGCGCCCGAAGACTTTCTACTTCAACCTGGTGCTCACCGTAGCCATCATGGTGCTGCTGGTTGTCGACGTGCTGCCGCTGTCCTACCTGTTCATGGTCGGTACCGCGATCGCCTTGGTCGTGAACTTCCCGAAGGTCTCCGACCAGGTGAAGATGATTGCGGGCCACTCCAGCGAAATCATCGCCGTGGTCTCCATGGTTCTTGGCGCAGCGGTTCTCACCGGCGTGCTCTCGGGCACCGGAATGGTTGATGCAATGAGCCAGTGGCTGGTCGCGATCATCCCCGACTCCCTGGGTCCATACATGGCGGTAATCACCGGATTGATCTCCATCCCGGCCACCTTCCTCATGAGCAACGACGCCTTCTACTTCGGCATCCTGCCAGTGCTCACCGAAGCCGGCGCGCACTTCGGAGTCCCGGCCGTGGACATGGCTCGTGCCTCGATCACCGGCCAGCCGGTGCACATGCAGTCTCCGCTCGTTCCAGCAATCCTGCTGCTGGTTTCGCTCTCCCGCGTGGACTTGGGCGATCACCACAAGAAGGTTCTGTGGCGCGCGTTGGTGGTAGCCCTGGTCATGCTCGTCTCGGGCGTGCTGCTGGGCGCAATCCACATGGGCTAAGGCCCAAAGGCCTAACGGTCTGTCGTCAGCCGCACCCCGCTGGTCTCGCTTCCGAGACCAGCGGGGTGCGGCGTTTAAGCAGATGGCTGTCGGACTTTGCCGTGCGCCATCGCGCGCAGCGCCCGTCCAGCGTCAGTGCTACCCAGGGATGCTTCCGGTAGCCCACGCGGGAAGGGCTCGTTTGCTCTTGGGCCCTTCGCAGCAGTTCATCGAGCAGGCGCCGCTGCCCGGCCCCAGCGGCGTGCTGCCGGAAATAACCTGCGATTCCACTTGTTCTCCACGGACCTGCGCCGCCCGTTCGATGGCGAGATCCACCAAGCCGCTGGCAAAAATCGGCGAGACGCCAAGGCTTTCAGCTCGCAGAAACGTGAGCCCCTCCTCGCGCGCTGTTTGGGCCGCCTCGGTATCCAGATCGTATTTGACTTCCATATGGTCTGATACGAACCCGAGCGGAACCGCTAGCACCGCCTCGATCCCAGAGCGCGATAGCTCGCGCAGGCGGTCGTTGATATCCGGTTCCAGCCATGGCGTGGCCGGGGATCCGGACCTGGAGCAGTACACGAGCTCAGCGTCCAACTGCTCCGATTCATCCAGCTGGCCACTGATCCACGCAATCAGCTCCTCGTGCTGCTGCGCATATCCTGGCGTGAATCGCTGTGAAGATTCCTGCATGGAAGTCGGAATCGAGTGGGTGACGTAGAGGATTTTGTGGCGCTTCCCATCGAGGCTTCCTGCCCTCGTCGCAAGTTCGGCAAGGCCACGGCGCACGTAGTCCAATTGGGCTTTCGCGAATCCCGGATGGTTGTAGTACTGCCTGATCTTGTCGAATTCCACCGATAGCCCTTCGGCCTCCAAGGTGGACACGGCAGCGGCGAAGTCTTCCCGATACTGCCGACAAGAGGAATATGAGGAATATGCGGAGGTGTCGATGGCCAAGAACTTCCGAGCGCCATGCTCCCGCGCTTGCTTGCGGACCACGTCGGTCAGATACGGGTGCCAGTTGCGGTTTCCCCATAGCAGGGGAACCGTGATCCCGCGAGAGTCGAATTCACGCTGAAGCGCTCGCCACAAGTCCTGGTTTTGCTCGTTGATCGGCGACTTGCCTCCGAACATGTAGTAATGCTCTCCGACCTCTTCCAAGCGCTCGTCCGGAATCCCCCTGCCCCGAGTGACATTTTGCAGAAATGGAAGAACGTCCTCGGGCTTCTCAGGGCCGCCGAAGGACATCAGCACTACGGCGTCGAAAGGTGCGAGGGGATCACTATCTGTCGTTTTCATCTGCTGCTTTCCTTTTTAGCCACTGCTGCGCCGGCAGTATCCTCGCAGGGACCGGCCGCCAACAGCATCATCAGATATATAGCTTAGCAAGTAGTTAGCCAAACTAGATAAATGGTTGCCCGCAGAAATCAGTGCATGCCCCCTTCATTGAAAACCACCGCACTGCGCTCCGGGCCTTCCGCTCAAACAGTCATCGACTCTTCGCTGATAACGCCTAGCTGGAGCCCAAGCTATGGGCCAATTCAGCTTCGATGCGCTCATTGCGGAAGACATGGCCCGCGTCGAGCAGCTTGCGAGGAATAACCCACTGGTCTGCCAGGGCAAGCAACCGGGCACCCTGAGACCCGAGCAGGACTTTGGGCGCCGCCTCCGGAACTGGAATAAAAGCCGGGCGCTTAAGCGCATGCGCCAGCGCGTTGGTGAATTCAGCGTTGCTCGCCATATGCGGTGCCACGGCATTGACTGGACCAGACAATTGGCCATCCCACAGAGCCCGAAGGTAGATATCCAGCAGATCGTCTAGTCCAATCCACGACAAACGCTGCTGTCCGCTGCCCAGCTTTCCCCCGACGCCGGCGGCGAAAAGAGGACGCAGCACCGCGAGCATGCCACCTTTGGGCGTGAGCACGACGCCGGTTCTGATTTGGACGCTGCGAAGATCAGGCCCCGCTGCGCGAGCCGCCTCTTCCCAGCCCTGGACCACTTCAACAAGAAAGTCGCCAGATTGGGCTGGCTGGGCATCGGACTCTTCGACGGCCTCTGGACCGGTGCTGGCTCCATAGATTCCTATCGCCGAAGCGCTGACAAATGTGGATACCCCGGATCGCGACGCGAGCAGAGCCAAGGAGCGTGTTGGCCCGATGCGGCTCTTGAGCACGGCCTGCCGGTGCTCTTGCGTGAACCGGCCGAAAATGCTGGCTCCAGCCAGATGGATGACGGCATCGCATCCCTCCAGCAGATCCTCCGCCGGATTATCCGGATCCCAGCGGCGCTCATCTGGCGATGCCGGCGCACGTCTCACCAGCTTGATGACGCGATGGCCACCTGTGGACAAGAAGGCGCACAACGCCTCGCCAACCAGGCCGCTGGATCCAGTCACGGCAATTACCTGAGGAGCGAGCCCGGCTTCAGCCGCGCTGCGGTGGGCGGCAAAATCCGCTGCCAATTGCCGATGGCGATAAGCGAGCATCTGCTCGATCCGGCGCCGCGGCACATTCGATTCGATGCGGTCGCTGACCGTAGTCGCACCTGTTCCTGCAGGCTCAAAAAGGTGCTCATGCTTCCACTTGATCGCCCGGGTCGGCAAGCCGCGAAGGCCTTCGGGCTCCAACTGGTCGACAAATCGGCGATTTTCGGAGAACTCGAGGGGCTGGTGTTTCGCAATCCACCTCAAACCGCCGGGAATTCCCAACACGGCAGTCCCATCCTCAAGTGACGCCGCCTCGCGAATGGGTTTCAGAGGCAGCCAAGGGGGAAGAAGGCGGACAATGGCACCTGGTCGGGAGAACCAATCGAAGACAGTGGAAGGATCTGCCGGCAGTTGGCTGGAACGTTCAATGATCATGCGCTCATCATAGGATTCATTTTCCGGCCTGCCCCAGCACAGGCCTCGGCAGCACGGGATACTCCCAGCTTTCCTCCGGGCCGGCTGCATGATGCCGCACCACGCACGCGGCCAAGCTGGCGGTTTTCAGAAACGCCCCGCAGGGCGCGTAGCGATTCTAGAACTCCCGCGTTCCTCCAGTCTTCTGGCCAGCTCCCACGATATCAACTCATCTTTCACTGGGCATCGCCTTGCCTTGCCCGTCCTGCTCGTGCCCTCAATGGCCCAACCTTGCAGGGCTACCCGGCAAGGGGCACGTACGTGGCGCGGCCCTTAGCCCTTGAACCACATCGGAAGAAAGTCCTGCGGGGGATCTTCGCCAACGCGCCCATCGATCGCTTCTCGGATCAGATCCGAATGGCCGGTATGCCGTCCGTACTCTTCAATCAGGTCGCAGATAATCCTGCGCACCGAGGGTTGTTGCCCCTCGAATTCCAGCCCCGAGGCGGTATCCAGCGTGCCATCGTCAATAATCTGCTGCTGGATCCGCCGGCCCTTCGCTACCGCGTTGTCGTAGCGTTCGTACAGTGCCCGAGGGTCTTCATCGTCTTGGACGATAAAAGGATTCTTGTCCTGCTCCAGGAATTCGAGCAAAACCTCTGGGCGCTCACGCGCAATGAAATAGCTGAATTTCTCGTCTTCCACGGTCGCCAGATGCTGCAGCAATCCGCCCACGCTCAGCTCGCTGCTGGGCAGCCGGGCTTTGAGCTGTTCCAGGTTCAAACCATCGGCTTTGTAGCGGAAAGTGGCTCGAAGGCGATCAAGCATGGCGAACAGATGTTCCTGCTCGCTGGCGAAGATTGGTGGTTCCCAGATGGGAAAGTCAGCCATGTCTAGCTCCTGAGCGATGAGATGTGAGTTGAGGTACCAAAGTGGTCTGTTGGGCGGATGAATTGAATAATGAGAAGTATGCCCGTTACCGCCGCCGTTTTGGAAGCCTCCCAGTGGATGCCTCTGGCCCATAGCCATGAGGCTCGTGCGCGAGCCTTCGGAGAACCCTTTGTCGAACGTCGCATGACCGGTCGGAAGCATCCCATCGAGGATTTTCTTTTCACCTACTACACGCAAAAGCCAGGCCAGCTCTATCGCTGGCACCCGGGGCTGAATGTTGTGCTCACCGGTGAAGTGGCCCAAGAACGAGCGACGTGGAAGTTCTATCGCGCAGTGGAAACCGGTCAGGGCACGGGATATGAATTTGATGTCCAGGCCTTCACCCAGGCGCGAGCTCGCGCCATAGAATTTGCCCGCGTGATATTGGCCGGGACTTCGCAGCGGCCGGGGAATTTCGCCTGCTTCGGTCTGCATGAATGGGCGATGGCGTATAAATCGGAAGTCAACGGAATTCGGCATGAGTACCTGCCCTTGCGGCTCGGGGCCAAGGGAACCGACGCCGTAGTGGAGTCCGAGAAGATCCGGTGCACGCACTTTGACGCCTTCCGGTTTTACACGCCGCAGGCTATTGAGCTCAATGAACTGCAGCCCACCCGCGAAACACAACGCGATCTGGAACAGCCCGGTTGCTTGCATGCCAACATGGACCTCTACAAGTGGGCGTACAAGCTTTCCCCTGCTGTCCCCAGCAGTTTGGTGATGGATTGCTTCGAACTCGCGTGGGATATCCGCACGATGGACATGCAGGCCTCGCCTTATGACTTGGCCGATTGGGGTCACGAACCTATTCGGATTGAGACTCCCTCCGGCAAGGCCGAATACATCCGGCGGCAAAAGGAGTTTGCGTCGCGAGCGGATCACTTGCGACTCAAATTACTGGAGGTTGCCAACAGCCTGCAGCTTGCACCAAAAGACTAGTATTCAGCCACAGCACAACGCACAATGTCCCTGTGGGCATCATGGATATTCAACGACGGGCCGTGTCCGGCAGCTGCGTCTTGCTGCTGACCCTTGCTGTGTCCTCCTGCGTGGCGCAGCCCCCGGCACCCTCGGAGATAAAACTGGAAATCATCGTCATGGCCGATGGCACTAATGTGTCCGCGCAGTACACCTTGGAATGCTCTGGTGAACAAGCAATCGATTCCAGTACCTTGCCCGATGCCGCCGCTGCCTGTGGAAAGCTGAACCAGCATCCAAGCCTCGCAGCACCATCTCTCGATCCGGCGACTGCGTGCACCGAAATCTACGGTGGACCCCAGCGCGCCAAGGTCTCCGGAACAGCCCACGGACAGCCAATTGACAGTGAATTCTCCCGGTCTAATGGCTGTTTGATAAGCCAGTGGGAGGATGCGGAATTCCTTTTCAATTCCGGACTTTGAGAGCAACAATCATCAATTTAGTTGGGTAAATCAACTACAATTAGAAGACTATGGATTTTTTCCTGCTGATCATCGGATTGTTATTCGCCACTATTCTGATCGTTGGCATCGGTGAGCGCATTAAGTTGCCGTACCCGATTCTGATGCTCATTTTCGCGACGCTGGCGGGTTTCCTCCCGTTCATGCCCGAAATGCATATCGATCCAGAATTGATCCTGCCAATTTTCTTGCCGCCGCTGCTTTTTGCCACAGCGCAGCGAAGCAGTTGGTCGGTATTCCGCTTCCGATGGAAAGCCCTGATCCGCCTCGCTGTGGTGCTCATCGTGGTCACTGCAGGCACCGTTGCCGCCACGGCGTTGGCCTTCTCCCCCATCGTCTCCATCCCTTTGGCGCTGGCCCTTGGCGCTATTGTCGCGCCGCCTGACCCGGTAGCGGTGGATGCCATCGCCACCAAGGTGAACATGCCACGGCGGTTGACCTCGTTGCTGGAAACCGAAGGGCTGTTCAACGATGCCATGGCCATCGTGATCTTCCAGCTGGCCGTCCAGGCAACTGTCAACGATTCAGAAGTCGGCTTGGAGATCATCCCGCAGTTCCTCATCGGCGCCGCAGGCGCCGTGGTCCTGGGCCTGGCCATGGGCTGGGTCATCGGTGCGCTGAACCGCTTCGTCCCCAACCTTGCCGCCCGTTGCGCAGCCACCCTCGTGGCTCCATACGCGGTGTACATGCTCGCCGAGGAAGTCCATGTTTCCGGCGTGATCGCGGTGGTGGTCACCGCCCTTGAAATGGTCCGCCGCGACCGCCCCCAGGACTCTGCGGAACGCTTGACCCGCCAGGCCTTCTGGGAAGTGCTCGAGCTGCTGGCTACCGGCCTGGCCTTCGGCCTCATGGGCATCGAAATGAATCAGGTGATCCAGGAAGAAGGAAGCAACCTGATTGGCTACATTCCTGGCATTGCGGCAATCTGCTTTGTGGTCATCGCGGTACGTGCCCTGTGGATGCTGGCGACCTATTACCTGCCCAACCGCACCAAGACCAAGATTCCTGCCCGCAAGGACGCATTGGTTCTGACCTGGTGCGGCATGCGCGGACTGGCCACGCTGGCTTTGGCGTTGGCACTGCCTCATGCCACTGCCGGTGGCACGGTAATTGAAGAGCGCAACTTCGTCGTGGTGGCCGCGTGCTCGGTGCTGCTGTGCACCTTGGTGCTGCCGGGCCTGACCTTGCCGTCCTTGATGCGCGTCTTGAAGCTGCGCAACAACGAGCAGGATACCAAGCGTGCCCGTCGCGCGCTGGCCCGTCGCGCCGAAGCTGTTGCGATGTCCGCGCTGCGCAACAACGTTGACCTGCAGGAGCTTCCGGAGAATTACCAGCAGGCGGTTCGGCGTCGCATGAATTCCCTGCACTCGATCCTGGCCAAGGATCCGGACCCGCACGATGCCATTTCCGACGAGAAGTACACCCAGATTCGCGCCGTGATCGCCAAAGCCGATTCGATTCAGGCTATCGCCTTGGAGGCGGCCCGCGATGAGCTGCTCAAGGCCCGGCGCGAACCGAACATCGATCCGCATCTGGTGGATGAGATTGTCGTGCGACTGGACCGGCGCACAGCAACCCTGGACCGCTAGGAGGCTTTGCGCTCCAGCTTCACGATGACCTCATAGTGGTCGGTCTGCGGGAACATGTCCATGACGCGCGCCAGCTGTGGCGTGTAGTTCCCCATGCGTTCCAGGTCGCGGGCCAGGGACTTGGCGTCGCAGCTGGAGTAGATCACATGCTGGATATCCGAATCGTTCAGCCACGTCGCCAGCTCGGCAGAGATTCCGCGTCGCGGTGGATTCACAATCACCGCGTCCGGAGCCCAGCCTGCGTTCAGTGCAAACTCGGTGGCATCCTGCGCGACAAAGTGGGTGTCGCCCAGTCCCAGGGAATCGGCGCTGGTCTTGGCCGCAGCCACCGCCTCGGTGCTTGTTTCTATGCCGTAGACGGCGCGGCCCTCGCCAGCGCAATGCAGTGCGAAGCCACCGACCCCGCTGTACAAATCCCAGACGCTCTCGGGATCGATATCAGCGATCCACTGTCGCGCTTGCCGATACAAGGCAGCGGCAATTTCGGTATTGGTCTGGAAGAAGCCCTGCGGGCGCAGGTGCATGGGCACACCGTTCAGCCCGAATTCCAAAGTGGTGCGGCGGGTCAGGATGATCTCTTCCTCGCCCTCCAGCACGGCCTTGTGTTCCGGCAGGAAATTCACCGAAACGACGCTGTGGCGCGGCAGCTGCTCAAGGAACTGCGGAAGTGAATCGCGCAAAGCCACGAAGTGCTTTTTAGTGCGAAGCACCCATCGCACCATCACGGATCCGGTGTCCGACAGAGTGAGGATCACATGCTTGAGCTCGCCTTTGCGCTGCGGAACGCTATAGGGCACGAGCTTCAGCTCTTTGATGAAGCTCTCGATGACCGGGAACAGGGAACGCAATGCCGGCGCGATAACCCCGCAATTGCGCAGGTCTATGCCGTGCCCATCGGCGTCAAGAATGCCGATGGTGGGTTGCGCGGTTGTACCGGAAATCACCATCTTCGCCTTGTTGCGAAAACCTTGTTCGCTGCTGGCTTGGGCCGGAAGGAATTTGAGCGAGTCGAAGCCGGAGAGCAGGTGCTGGCAGTCCGCTACTTTTGCTTGCAATTGCTGGGCATAGGGAACCGTCATTTGGGTACACGAACGGCAGCGGGAGGCTGAAAAGTAGAGGCATTCCATGATGCTTATAATTTTAGCGAAGTTCTTCAATTCCGAACGCCAAGAATTCTTGGCGCTGATTGACCGCAAATTTTCAGCTTCAAGCGCTAAGCTCGCATTTGAAAACAGAAGCTTACAAGCTAAGTCCCCAGTCAGCTCCGACAGCCGCGGGGATCGGGTGTTTAAACCGCGAAAGGACAGATGGCACTTCGAACCGGGCTCTCCACGCACCGTCGTGGCATCGCTTTAATTGCACTTCCGCTGGCCGCGGCCATCGGGGCCTGCACTAGTTGCGCA
Organism: Glutamicibacter sp. GQ173; assembly: GCF_059759215.1. Lineage (NCBI taxonomy): Bacteria > Bacillati > Actinomycetota > Actinomycetes > Micrococcales > Micrococcaceae > Glutamicibacter > Glutamicibacter sp. GQ173. Next base: position 135,794 of record NZ_JCAXDT010000004.1, on the reverse strand, counting down.
GCTTCTTCGCCCCAGGCCCTTGAAGCTCCGAACAGTAGCCCCGCGGCAAGTGCTACGCCCAAGGCCACATCCTCGGCTACAGGAAAAACCGCTGCCCCGCAGGCTTCGACCACGTCGGAGCCTAGTGCCAAATCCTCGGCACCGGTAAAGTCCACCCCAGCGCAAAGCAGCTCGCCGGCACCGAGCAGCACCAGCAGCACCCCGAGCGCCGCAAGTTCGCAGTCCACGTTGTCGCCTTTGGCTTCAGGGGCTGCCTCCGGCGCCTCGCTGAAAGCGATGACTCCAGCCTCCCCGACTCTGCCTGCTGCCGCACGCAAGCTCTACGCTGCCATTGATTCCGGCAATCTCAACGACGTGAAGAAGTCGTTGAAGGCCGGTGCCGATCTGAACGTCAAGGATGATGCCGGGCGCACCCCGCTCATGCGTGCGGTCATCGTCAAGGATGAGCTGATCGCCAAGGCCCTGCTCGATGCCGGGGCTAATCCGAACGTCAAGGACGAGTACCAGGAATCGCCATTCCTTCGCGCCAGCGCCAATGGCCTGACCGGCGCCTTGCAAGAATTCATCAATAGCGGCGCCAATGTGCACGAGGTCAGCCGCATGGGCGGAACCGCTTTGACCGTCGCCAGCGAAAACAGCCAGGTTGCCGCCGTTCGCATCCTGTTGCACACCGATATCGACATCGACCACGTCAATGACCTGGGCTGGACCGCCCTGCATGAGACCATCGTGCTCGGCCAGGGCACCAACAACTCTGTGAACATCGCCCAGATGCTCATCACCAATGGCGCGAATCCACGGTTGAAAGACCGCACCGGTGCCGATGCGTTCAAGCTGGCCCGCGAACGCCAGCAGACGCAGATGCTTAATATGCTTCAGTCGGCCAGCAACCGCTAGTCCCTACAGGGCGTCAAGGTAGAACCACTCCCCGTATTCGCGCACGAACGTGCTGACTTCATGCTGCTGCGCTTCTCGTTGGCCCTCGAGATAGTGCGCCGCAAATTCCACCACGCCACGGCTCGCTTCCGCGCCACCGCTGCGCGTTGTGAAGATTTCCAGCCCCGTCCAGCGCATCTGCGGATCAAGTTCCAATTGCTGGGGGCGCGTGCTTTCATGCCAGGTCGCCAGCAAATACGGCGCCAAGCCCATGACGAAGGCGCTATACCGTGAGCGCATCAGCTGCTCAGCGGTTTCAGGCAATGCGGATCCATCCTCCCGCCCGTCATGAAAACGTTGGCAGCACTCTTGGTAGCTGAGCTTGAGCGAATCCAATTCCCGGCAAGAACACGTAGTCTGACTAGAGTTTTTCACGCTTTCAGAATACGCGCATGGAACCAACTTTCACCTCGTGAGCCAAAGATCACATGGCTTTTATCCAGCGATATCGGGTGCTCTGGCACACAGGCACATCTGCCCCATCACATTCACGGGTAGACTATGAGGGCAAGCTCGCGGAGCGCCAAATCCCCCTGGTGTGAGACGGCATCTCCGTGTGGCATTTAACTTAACCTCGCCAACAGGAGATATGCCGGATGCCCCGCATCGTTGTAGATGTCATGCTCAAGCCAGAAATCCTTGACCCTCAGGGCAAGGCCATCGCGGGAGCACTTCCCCGCCTAGGCTTCACCTCCTTCGAAGCTGTCCGCCAGGGCAAGCGCTTTGAACTTTCCGTGGACGGCGAGGTGACCGAAGAAATCCTCGCCCAGGCGCGCGAGGCAGCAGAAACCCTGCTCTCCAACCCGGTGATCGAAGATGTCGTCAACGTCGAGGTAGTCGAAGACTAATGAGCACCGAACTCCCCCTGATTGGCGACTACTCAACGCCAAGCACTGAACTTTCCGGAGCACGCATCGGCGTGGTGACCTTCCCGGGCACCCTCGATGACCGTGATGCCGCTCGTGCCGTGCGCGCCGCCGGTGCCGAGGCCGTGTCCCTGTGGCACGCCGACACCGATCTGCAGGACGTTGACGCCGTGGTGATCCCCGGCGGCTTCTCCTACGGCGACTACCTGCGTGCCGGAGCGATCTCGCGCTTCGCACCGATGATGGCCAAGATCGCGGATGCCGCCAACTCCGAGGCCAAGCTGCCGGTACTGGGCATTTGCAACGGCTTCCAGATCCTCACCGAGTCGCACCTGCTGCCCGGTTCGATGATCAAGAACGACCACCTGAAGTTCATCTGCCGCGATCAGCTGCTGCGCGTGGAGAACAACCAGACCGCATGGACCAATGGTTTTGAGGCTGGCCAGGAGATCACCATCGTGCTCAAGAACCAGGACGGCCAGTACGTGGCCGACGAGAAGGTGCTGGATGAGCTCGAAGCGGAAAACCGCATTGCGTTCTCCTACGTGGGCTGGAATCCGAACGGTTCGCGCCGCTCGATCGCCGGCATCAGCAACAAGGCTGGCAACGTGGTGGGCCTCATGCCGCACCCGGAGCACGCCATTGAGGTCGGCTTTGGCCCGGACGCCCGCGGCACCGACGGCCTGACCTTCTTCACCAGTGTTCTGACCCACCTTGTTGGAGGAAAAAAGTGAGCCAGGAAGTCACCAAGGAATTCAACATCGATACCGTTGAAAACGCCGCTGGCACCCCGGATGTAGAACTGCCCTGGGCAGAGCTGGGCCTGAAGGACAACGAGTTTGCCGAGATCGTCAAGATCCTGGGCCGTCGTCCGACCGCCGCGGAATTGGCCATGTACTCGGTGATGTGGTCCGAGCACTGCTCGTACAAGTCCACCAAGAACCACCTGCGCCAGTTCGGCCAGAAGGTCACGGACGAGATGAAGAAGGACCTGATGGTCGGCATCGGCGAAAACGCCGGTGTCACCGACCTGGGCGACGGCTGGGCCGTGACCTTCAAGATCGAGTCGCACAACTCCCCTTCCTATGTCGAGCCATACCAGGGTGCCGCTACCGGCATCGGCGGCATCGTGCGCGACATCATCTCCATGGGTGCCCGCCCGATCGCCGTGATGGACCCGCTGCGCTTCGGCGCCATCGACCATGAGGACTCGCAGCGCGTGGTGCACGGCGTGGTCTCCGGCATTGGCGGCTACGGCAACTCGCTGGGGCTGCCGAACATCGGCGGCGAAACCGTGTTCGACCCGATCTACCAGGGCAACCCGCTGGTCAACGCGTTGGCTGTCGGCGCACTGCGCCATGAGGACCTGCGCCTGGCCAACGCCTCCGGCGTGGGCAACAAGGTGGTGCTCTTCGGTGCGCGCACCGGCGGCGACGGCATCGGCGGCGCCTCGGTGCTGGCCAGCGAGTCCTTCGATGACACCAAGCCATCCAAGCGACCTGCTGTCCAGGTCGGCGACCCGTTCGCCGAGAAGGTGCTCATCGAGTGCTGCCTGGAGCTGTTCAAGGCCTCGCTGGTCGAGGGCATCCAGGACCTGGGCGCCGCGGGCATCTCCTGCGCCACCTCCGAGCTGGCATCCAACGGCGAAGGCGGCATGCAGGTCGAGCTGACCGACGTGCTGCTGCGCGATTCCACCCTGACCCCGGGCGAAATCCTGATGTCGGAGTCCCAGGAACGCATGATGGCTGTGGTCACCCCCGAGAACGTCGAGGCGTTCGAGGCCGTCATGGCCAAGTGGAACGTGGAGTACTCCTGGCTGGGCGAGGTGACCGACACCGACCGGTTGATCATCACCTGGAAGGGCGAAGTCATCGTGGACGTGGACCCGAAGACCGTCGCCCACGACGGCCCGGTCTACGACCGCCCGTACGCCCGTCCCGAGTGGCAGGACGCGCTGCAGGCCGACACCTTCAAGTCCTCGGAGGCCGGCAAGAACCTGCCAGCCACCGGCGAGGAGCTGAAGGCTGCCGTTCTGGAGCTGATTGCCAGCCCGAACATGTGCGACAAGTCCTGGATCACCAACCAGTACGACCGCTACGTTGGCGGCAACACCGCGCTGGCTTCCCCGGATGATTCCGGCGTGGTCCGCATCGACGAGTCCACCGGCCTGGGCGTTGCCATCGCTACCGATGCCAACGGCCGCTACACCTACCTGGACCCGTACGCCGGCGCCCAGCTGGCACTGGCCGAGTCCTACCGCAACGTCGCCACCTCGGGTGCGATCCCTGCGGCTGTCTCGGACTGCCTGAACTACGGTTCCCCCGAGGACTCGGATGTCATGTGGCAGCTGGCCGAGGGCATCCGCGGCCTGTCCGACGCCTGCATGGAGCTCGGAGTTCCGGTGACCGGCGGCAACGTCTCGCTGTACAACCAGACCGGTGACAAGGCCATCCACCCGACCCCAGTGGTGGCCACCTTGGGCAAGTTCGACGACGTCGCCCGCCGCACCCCTTCGGGCTGGCGTGAAGAGGCCGACGGCCAGGCGATCTACCTGATCGGTTCCACCAAGGATGAACTCGATGGCTCCGAGTTCGCCAACCTGCGCGGCCACCTCGGCGGTCTTCCGCCCAAGGTTGACCTGGCAGCGGAAAAGGAACTGGGCGCGATCCTGATCAATGCCAGCCGCGATGGCATGATCGATTCGGCTCACGACCTGTCCGAAGGCGGCCTGGCTGCTGCCCTGTCCGAGATGGTTCTGCGCTTCGGCGTCGGCGCTCGTGTGGCACTGGACGAGATCAAGGATCGTGACGGCATTGATTCCTTCACCGCCCTGTTCTCCGAAACCCAGGCTCGTGCCGTGGTTGCAGTTCCACGCAGCGAAGAGGTTCGCTTCAACGACATGACCAGCGCTCGCGGTGTCACCGTGGCCCGCCTGGGCATTGTTGATGCACAGTCCGGTTCCCTGGAAGTCCAAGGCGAATTCACCGTATCGGTGGACGAGCTTCGCGAGGCTAACGAAGGCACCATGAAGAAGTACTTCGGCTAGGCCTTGGCCCACGCCTGAACGGCGGTTCTCCTCACTGGGGAGAACCGCCGTTTTTTGTTCCAGCAGGACTATTTGGCGCTGAGCACTTCCTCGAGCTTTTCGCCGTTGACAAGAATCTGGGCCTGGCCGGTACCAGCGGCGGTCATTGCGGTGTATTCGAGTTGTCCGATCATCCTCGGATCGTCGCAGATGCCGCCGGAGCTCACGGTTCCGCTCAACTCAACGCTCACCGAATCGCCTTTCACCGTTGATGAAACATAGTCGAGGTCGGAACTGGCCAACGCATTGCGCAATCCGGAACCTCCTAGTTCCTGTTCATCATCGTCGAGGAGGGCGGACATTGAGGCTTCGATCTGGTTGGTGAATTCCACGGGCCCGGTTTCAGTTGCGACCAGCGAATCGCCGCAGCCAATCTTCGGACCGGATTTTCCCTCATCGCCCACGGCAACGTAGAACAGGGTCAAGGCACCTGTCATCGGGTCAGCTGAGCTTCCAGTTGCCGCAGAACTCGCTGGCATGCTTGCTGCGGCAGAATCTGTCGCCGGTTGCGTGCTTTGCGCAGGAGCCGAATTTTCGGCTGTCGTTGGAGATGCCGGGCTTTCTGACGCTTCGCCGCCAGGGCTTGAACTGCAGCCGGCGATTGACAGCAGCACCCCAAGAGCAAGCGCCATCGGCACTGCAGGGGATTGTTGAGCGCGCATGATTCCCTCCTTGTGATTCCCGTACACCGGGTTTTTCTACCGTAGGTCTGCTTGGCAAGCCCAATCCAGCAAGAATCCGTTGCAGTTCAACGTCTTTTGCGATATCAGCGGCGACCGCCGAGGTACGCCGCCTCAAACTAGTTGACACGTCAATAATATTTGGTATGATTGATGCATCAACTTATTTTTGAGGAGGGAGCGGTCATGAACGCCATCGAGAATATCGAATTCGGCATCGACACTTTCGGAGATGTGCCCAGTGCGCAATCCGGCCAGCTGCTGACCCAGGCGCAGGCCATCCGCGCCACGGTGCAGGAGGCCATCGTTGCCGATCAGGCAGGCGTGGATATTATTGCCGTCGGTGAGCACCATCGCCCTGAATACGCTATTTCCAGCCCGGAGACGGTGCTGGCCGGCATCGCCACCGCAACGGAAAATATTCGCCTTGGCTCCGGCGTAACCGTTTTGTCGTCCGATGATCCGGTACGCGTATTCCAGCGCTTCGCTACGGTGGACGCGCTGTCCAACGGACGCGCCGAAGTCATGCTGGGGCGCGGCTCCTTCACCGAATCCTTTCCGCTATTCGGCTACGACATGGCCGACTACGAAGTCCTCTTTGAGGAGAAAATCGACCTGTTCCACGAGCTGCTCGATGAGAAGCCGGTAACCTGGCAAGGCACCAAGCGTGCACCGCTCACGGATATGGATGTCTTCCCCAAGACCGAGTCCGGGCGGCTGCGCACCTGGGTCGGCGTAGGCGGTTCCCCGCAATCCGTGATCCGCGCGGCGCATTACGGTTTCCGCATGATGCTGGCCGTCATCGGCGGATCTCCTGAACGCTTTGCACCCTACGTGGACCTTTACCGCCGGGCCAATGAACAGTTCGGGCACCAGAGCACACCGGTGGGCCTGCACTCCCCCGGCTTCGTGGCTGACACCGATGAACTGGCCCGTGAATACATGTTTGACGCCTACAAGGCACAGCGCGACAGGATCGGCGCCACGCGCGGCTGGCCTCCGATGAGCCGCTCCGAATTTGAGCACGAAGCCAGCGAGGGCTCGCTCTACATCGGATCCCCCGAAACCGTGGCCCGCAAGATCGCCAACACCGTGAAGACGCTGGACATCGGCCGCTTCGATTTGATCTACTCCGGCGGCGCCGTAGAAGCCGGTGCGCGGCTTCACGCCGTGGAGCTCTACGGCAACAAGGTCATCCCGCTAGTCCGGGAAATGCTCGCCGAGCAACCGGTCCCAGCTGGACGATAAGCACCTGCGAGGAAATGAACATGGCACTGCAGAAAATTGGCATCCTTGGCGCCGGGAAGATTGGCACCGCATTGGCACGGCTGGCTCTCAAGGCGGGCCACGAGGTGCTTATCGCCGGATCCGGGGACCCCAGCGCGATCGCCTTGACCATCGAGATCCTGACCCCGGGCGCGGTGCCTGTTGATGCGGCCACCGCTGCCAGTGAAGCTGATGTGGTCATCCTGGCCCTGCCGCTGGGCAAGTACCAGAACATCCCTGTCCAGCAGCTGTCAGGCAAGCTAGTAGTCGATGCGATGAATTATTGGTGGGAAACCGATGGAATCCGAGAGGATCTGAACGGCCCTGAGGTCTCCACAAGCGAATTGATCCAGCACTTCATCGCCGGCGCGCGCGTGGTCAAGGCCTTCAACCACATGGGATACCACAACCTTGAGGAAGAAGCCCGGCCGGAAGGCAGTGAACGCAAGGCCATTGCCATTGCCGGAAATGGTGCTGCGGATGTCGAAGAGGTGGCCCAGCTGGTAGACGCCTTCGGCTTTGATCCGCTCCGCATCGGCACCTTGGCTGAAGGCGTACGCCTGCAGCCGGGCCAGCCGGCGTTTGGGGCCAACCAGCCGAGGTCCCAGCTGTCAGAACTGATCAGCTCAGCCAGCTTGGCCACCTCAGCTTAGCTTTGCGGTTCCTCTTCGAATGCAAAGCTTCGAATCCGCGCTGGCGCTACTGTCCGGCGCGCCCGCGCGCTGCTGACTCGATGAGGTTGTCCCCGGCCAAAGCATGGCTGTTTTCCACGGCGTTAGCCCACTCGGCGCTGGGCGCAACAGCCGCCCAACTGGAGTTCAATACAGCCATTAGTGTTTCGTGGACCTGTCGCGCCGGAACTGCACCCGCCGCATTGGCGATATCGATGGCACCGGTAGCATCAGAAAGCACTTCCACCTTGAATCCCAGTGGTTCAGCAGCTGCGGCGGAGCCAATGACGCAGTTGTTCGTCATGTAGCCAACCAGCGTGAGCGTATCGATCTCCCGCTCTCGAAGCCAGGACTCCAAACCGGTGCCCGCAAAAATACTGGCGAAGTTCTTGGTGAAGCTATGCTCTGTTAGATTCAAGCGATCCGAGATTTGCGGGTGCAGCGCAAAGGTTGACGATTCCGGGGCAAACACCGGGAACCCCTCCGGGGCCTGATGCTGAACCACAACTACGGGGATCTGGGCCTGTCGCGCAACGTCCATCGAGCGTGCGATGGCCGACACTGACTGCTCACGGTCGGGATACTGAATCTGCAAAAGACCTTCAAAGTACTCCTGCTGAGCGTCGATAATGATCAATGCTCGACGTGGTGTTTCCATTGTTTTCTCTCCATCTACTAGGTGTTGCGCCGGTGGTGGCGAATGCCGGGATCAGTTTTGGTAATGCTCAGCCAGCAGCCGCAGAGTTTGCGCCCCGCTGCCTTGCGAATAGCTTGCCGTCACTAGCATCAGCTCATCGGCACCGGTCGATGCCTGCAGCGCCTCGAGCCGCCGGGCCACTTGTTCAGCAGTTCCGGCAAGGGTGCGCTGGGCATACATCTGGATTATGGCCCGCTCCTGCACTGTCGCTGGATATTCGGCCACCTCTTTCGGATCCAAGAGCTTGAAAGATTCGCGCTTGAACATCCGCAACATCGCCATCGCGGTGCTGGTGGCTTCCGCCCTGGCGAATTCGGCGTCGCGGCTGGCGATGGCACTGAGACTGACCATCACGTACGGAGCACCCAAAACCTTGGAGGGCACAAAGTTGTCCCGATAGATGCTCAGTGCCGTCTCAATATCAGCGTCCCCGAATTGCAGGGCAAAAGCGTAGGGGCGGCCAAGGCGCGCGGCCAATTGAGCCGAATACGGCGATGAGCCCAGAATCCACAACGGGGTTTGACGCCCTGGCACAGCAATCCGATTCTCCTTGTTTTGCCAAGGCCCCGGTACGGCATGCACCTGGCTATAGGGATGATGGTCGGGGAAATCATCGGCGAGGAATCCCAAGAGTTCAGCAACTTGCTCATCAAATGATTGGGCGCCTGAATTCTCCCTGCGCAAAGCCGAAGCTGTGGCTCCATCGGTTCCCGGAGCGCGTCCAACTCCAAGATCTATTCGGCCTGGAGCCAGTGCTTCGAGCATGCCGAATTGCTCCGCAATGATCAGCGGCGCATGATTTGGCAGCATGATCCCGCCCGCTCCGAGTCGGATCCGCTGGGTGTCCGCGGTAAGCCGGGCCATCATCAACGGAGGCGAAGCGACGGACAGAGCCGGCATCGCGTGATGCTCCGACATCCAAAAGCGGTGGTAGCCCAATCGATCGGCGGTTTTGGCGGTCTCGATGGTGTCGTTCAAGCCTTCTTGTGCAGACTGGCCCACTCCCGGACCACCGCCAGCATGGGCGGACAGGCCGAAGGGAGCTGAGCCGAACCGTGGCGCAGGATGCAATGCAAAACTCATTTCTCACGTTTATCATCATTTTTACCGTGATGTTCACACTAGCATTAAATCACGTTAAAACAATCCTGATACCATGAGGCTATGCTTCAAATGCCGCTTCCTCCGAGCCCGGGTGCACAGGAACACTGCAGTATCGACTTGGTCAACAGTGAAATCCAGCTACCCAGCAACAAGAGTTTTGATGCGCTAGCTACACCTGAATCAACAACGCAGTGGCTCATCGAGCGGAACCTAGTCCCCCACGAGGCATCCTTGCAGGCTTATTGCCAGAACCGCCTGGCGACGTTGCGCGCCCTATTACGCGAAGCCTTCATCGCAAGCACGTCGGGAACAGAAATTGGCCGAGAAGCATTGCGGGGCATCAATGGCGCACTGCTGGCGGCCCCCAACACCGCTCTGCTTAGGCAGGAGAACGGCAAAGGATTTTTCCGCGCCCTTGAGCACCCAGCGACGCAACTCACCGAGCACGCGCTCGCGGCTTTGGCAGAAGACGCTGCCTCGCTGCTCAGTAGCGATGAAGCGGACCAGCTAGCTCAATGCGAGGCAGAGCCATGCACGCGATTCTTCCTCAGAACCCACGGCCGCAGACAATGGTGCTCAACTCGTTGCGGAGACCGAGTGCGCGCTGCCCGTTCCTACGCCCGCAAAAAGGAACAAAAGCTCTAGCCTCGCCTGCGCCTCGGGAGCGCAAGACATCTAGAGCACCTCGTTCGAAGGTTCGGCAGGGAACGGGTGGATATTGGCCTGCAGGCCGGTGCCCCGCAGAGGCACGGGCCAATGATTGACAAGCAAAGCCTGGTCAGGAAGTGCCGTTTAAAGACAGAAGCAGCCCGCCTCCGAAAGGAGAACGGACTGCCATCTACAAGAAACCAGGCCCTTAGATCTTCTTGACGATAGAAGACTTCAGTTCCATCTGGCCAAAGCCATCAACTTTGGCAGCGATATCATGGTCGCCAGAGCCAGGAGTCAATCGAATATTGCGCACCTTGGTTCCAGCTTTCAGTGCGCTCTGGGCGCCCTTGACCTTCATGGTCTTGGTAATGCTGACAGTATCGCCATCCTGCAGAACGTTGCCTACTGCGTCCTTGATGACAGTTTCAATCGACTCGGATTCCTCGGCACTCGCGTTCCATTCATGAGCGCATTCCGGGCAGACCAGCAATGCGTCAAGCTCGTAGGTGTACTCGCTGGAGCATTGGGGGCACGGTGGCAATGTATCAGGCATGCGGCTAATTTTAGTTACTCTGAACGCCTATTGTCGAATGAATCGAATATCGAATAATCCTTGTAGATAGCGGCAAACCCCTTAGGGGCGACCACCTTCCACGAACCCAGAACACTGCTTTAAAACTACTTGTTTTGTTCGCCCTGTTTCGCTCATACTCAGGCATATGAGCTGATTCCCGCGACAGCGAAGCTAAGGGGCACATCATGTCTAAGCACCACAAGCACCGCGGCTACGGAGCGCAGTTTTCGGTCTCCCCCAAAGAGGGCTTGACCTTGGAAGTTCTAGCCATGGCTGAAAAGGCCGGAGCCAAAGCAGGATACGCCGTGGCCAAAGAAGAGCTTTACCGCAACATCGCTTCCAGCCAGTTCCTCAACGAGCAGGAAACCGACGAGCTGCTCGCCGCAGCGCAGCGCGCCGGGTCAGCAGCAGCGCTGGCTGCAGCACGCAAAGTCCTCGACAAAACGCTTCGCACTTCCTTCAACCACCATCATCGGCCCGCAGAATCGGGCGCTTCGATGGCCGCTGCATCTGAATTGCCAACCCCAGCCTACGAAGAACCCCTGGCCAAATATTCCCCACCGCTAGGCCTTCTAGATACTCCGCGCACCAAAGTCGACCAGCACGTTTTGACCATCACGCGGGTGGAATGGCTCAACGACCGGATGGTGCGGCTCATTGCCAGAGCACCGAACCTTGACGGCTACCGTTCCAATTCCGCGCTGGACGAGTACGTCAAGGTTTTTGTCGCGGATCCTTCACTCGGTCTAGTTCCTCCCTACGATTTGCGCACCCTGCGCCATCGACTGCCGCGCGAACAAGTTCCCCGTTCAAAGTCCTACACCATTCGCTGGGTCAACCCGGTCCTCAATGAGCTGGCTATTGATTTTGTAGTTCATGGTGCGCCGGGCACCGTTGGCCATTGGGCAGGAATTGCGCAGCCAGGAGATCCCTTGGTCATCTCCCCGGCCCGCAGCAAGACGTCGCTATCGCTCAATGCCGACTACTACGTCCTAGCAGCCGATGAAGCTGGCCTGCCCGCTATTGCCAAAGTCCTAGAAGCCCTGCCAGCGCATGCCCAGGGAACTGCGCTGATTGAAGCGGCCGACGAAAACGCAATGTTTGACGTGAAACATCCAGAAGGCGTTGTTTTACAGTGGCTTTCTCGGGAATCAATGCCTGCAGGCAAAAGCAACGCGCTTCCCGCCGCGTTCCAATCGCTTCCGCTCCCAGCGGGCCAAGTGGGCGTCATCGCCCATGCCGAACGGTCCACTATCAAAGCCATCAGCCGGATCACCGAGTATTGGCATCTGAATAAGCATTCATCGCATATCTCGTCCTACTGGACTTTGCGTGAGGGCAGGTTGCAGCGGTAGGTACCCCATGCAGTTCGGCTTCGTGGAAAACCCGAATCTGGCCGCTATCCGCTGGTCGGCGGGACTCGGCCATGAACCAAGCTCCCCCGAAGTTCACCCAGTCGCTCTTGGCAACAAGAACAACGTCCCCGCAGAGTGCTTCAGTTTGCCCGGAATGATCTTCAGCACGCATCTGGTACCGAGCACAGCCAAATAACGTCTGATCAACGGCGGGTTCAGCTGAAGCTCCAGGTCAGCAGTTCACAATAACATCGCATAATGTGGTGATGGATTGCGGGACTCAACCTGAGCTTCCGGATCAACTTCGTGCAACGAGCCATGCCTAGGAGAAGCTTTCGTGCGTTCAAGTTTGCCCAAGGCCGCCGCTGCCATCATCGCTTGCCTTCTCGTTATTTCGCTGGGTGCATGCACGTCCACGACGAAGCCCGAAGTTCGTGACGCCAGTACCGCCGATGTCGAGGCCGACGGCTGGCCACGGGTCGTCACCAACGAGACCGGAGACCTCATCAAGATTCCGTCCAAGCCCGAGCGCATCGTCTCAACCTCCGTATCAGTGACCGGAACTCTATTGTCCCTCGACGCCCCGGTCGTTGCCACGTCCGTCGCACCACAGAACCCGGCAACAGACAAGCATGGATTCTTGAACCAGTGGGGCCAAGTGGCCTCAAAACGCTCGGTAGATGCACTCTATGAAATCGGGAATTTTGATCTCGAAGCTATTCGGGATCGCAAGCCTGATTTGATATTGGTCTCCGCCTCAGGCGCGGATTCCGAATTGGAGCATCTCGACCAGTTGCGGGAAATCGCCCCAACTCTCCTCGTCGATTACACCGAAAAGAAATGGACCGCGCTCAGCGCGGATCTAGCCAAGGCTACCGGCACGGAGGAAGCAGCGGCTCGCAACAACAGCATCATCAGCCAACGTGTTGCCAGCTTGAAACAGTCCCTGTCGATCCCCGCCGGCACCACGGCATCGATTCTTTCCTACCACCAGGGAAACATCTCCCCCATAGCCCAGAGCACCGGTCCGCATGCACAGCTGTTCGAGTCCCTGGGGTTCACCGTGCTGGATCCTCCAGCAGAGTTTGATACTTCCATGCAAGAACGGGAAGACTTCTCGTTCACCAGCTACGAAGGACTGGCCAAGTCCTTGCCGGGCGACACGACCTTCCTGCTCTCCTCGGATCCAGAGGCCACCGAGCAGTTCTCTTCCGATGCGTCCCTTGCACAATTGCCTTCCGTTCGCGGAGGCAACGTCTTTGCGCTTCAGGAGTCATTCCTCCTGGATTTCTTCTCAACACAGAAAATCCTGGATTACTTTGAGAATGATTTCCCAGGCTTGGCTCCCGAAGCGCAACCACACAACTAGCCGCGCGCCAAGGCCACAGCTTCCGGAACAGCCAAACCAAGATTTCCACGCAAGGTAGCCGACTCGTAGCGGGTACGGAATCTGCCACGGCGCTGCAATTCCGGAATCACTAGCTCAATGAAGTCCTCCAGAGATCCTGGCAGGGACGGCGGCATCAGGTTGAAGCCATCTGCGGCCCCGCTATCGATCCAGAGTTCAATCTCATCTGCAATCATTTCCGGCGTTCCCACCATGGTGCAGTGGCCCCCGCCAGCAGCCAGCAAGCCGAGCAGTTCACGAACCGTGGGCTGGTGCAGCTCGATGAGCCGCAGAATCGTGGTGTATCGGCCAGCCGGGCCAGTGAATTCATCCAGTGGCGGCAGATCCGGTACGGATCCATCCAAAGGCCAGCGGCTGGTGTCCTGCTGCAGGAATACTCCCAGCTGGCGCAGAGCGTCCCCCGTTGGCAGCAATTCGTTCAGTGCACGCTGCTTGGCTTTGGCTTCTTCTGCTGTGCGCCCCACATAGGTCACCAGCCCGGGCATGATCAGCGCCCTCTTGTCCGAGCCACGCGAAGCTCTGGTGCGTTCGGAAAGGTCTTGGGCGAATTCGGATGCCATCTGGTGATCGGCTGCTACCGAGTAGATCGCTTCAGCGTGTGCTGCTGCCAGTTCACGGCCAGCTGGCGAGGAGCCTGCTTGGAACATGACAGGCTCGCCATGAACTGAGTTGGGCATATTCAAGGGACCTCGCACCGAGAAGTGCTCGCCTTCGTGATTGATTTCTTGAAGCAACTGCGTATCGGTGAAATTTCCGCCACGGTTAATTTGGACTGCTTGATGCGGATATGATCCCCACAACTTGCGCAAGACGTCAATGAATTCTGTGGCTCTGCCATATCGCTGCGCGTGCGCAGGCAGCTCGGTGAGCGAATGGTTCTGCGCTTCGGTATCCCACATGCTCGTCACCACGTTGATGCCGGCCCGCCCGTTGGACAAATGCTGCAAGCTGCCCAGCATGCGTGCCGCATGGAAGGGAGAGTAGAATCTGGCCGAGATGGTGCAGACCAGTCCGATATTCGTGGTGCATTGGCTGATCGCCGATAACAGCGTCACCGGCTCAAAGAACCAGGTGGGACCGGCCTGCGCAGCTGAGGCTGACACCGCTTGGCCATCGGCGAAGAACACCGCGTCCAACAGCCCCTTCTCAGCCAGCTGGGCCAGCTTGATGTAGTACTGGGTATCGGGAAGCTCTTCGGCCGCCGAGTCCTCGGCACGCCAGGCCGCTTGGTGATGCCCGGTTCCATAGAGGAACAGATTCAGATGTACCTGTTTCTTCTGGCTCATCCCTTCACCAGCCCGCCATCCACGATAAGGTTCTGACCTGTAACCCCACGAGAGAGCGGGGACGCGAAGAACAGGACGGTATCGGCCAGTTCCGCTGGCGTGGTGACTCGACGCAATGGCGTTCCCGAGGCGATCAGGTCGAATACTGCCTCGGGGGTCGCAGCCGAGGCGTCGGTGGTGCGCAGGAGCCCGCCAGAAACCATGTTGACGTTGATTCCTTCTGGCCCAAGATCATCAGCGAAGGTACGGGTCAGGGACAGCAGCGCAGCTTTAGTGGCTGTGTAGTCGTGGTACGGAACCACCGGGTGCTGGAATAGGTTGGTGCCGATATTGATGATGCGGCCAAATCCTGTTTGCCGCATTCCCGGCAGTACAGCCTGGATGGCAGCTACGGGAGCCAGCACCGATCCGGCGAACTGGGCACTGAGCTCTGCGGCGGAAATCGCTTCGGCGGTGGAGCGGGCGTCGCCGTTAAAGGAGAAATCCACCAAGGCATTGTTCACCAGAGTAGTCACCGGCTGTCCAAAATGATCTTCGGCTTCAGCCACCATCGACTTGAGCGCAGATTCGTTGCGAACATCAGCCTGAATGGCTACTGCATCATTCGGGTAGAGCGCGACGAGATCATTGGCTGCTTGTTCCGAAGAGTTGTAATTGATGACGACTTTCGCGCCAGCTGCGAGGAAGGCCTTGCTGATGGCGGCACCGAGCCCTCGGGCTCCGCCGGTGACAAGAATGACCTGCTCTTCAAATGGAAGGGCAATGGGGGTTGCTGGTGATTGGGTGTCCGTGCTCATCTTGTTTGAACTCCTTGACGGCGTCTGTTGGCGAATGGATTTTTGACCAAAGACGCGGACGGTTCAAGCACTTCGGGTGCACACATACGCAGAATCCAGGACATTCCCTTCGCCAGTACTAACTGGATCAGGTTCAACGGGTGTTCTCTCAGCCGCCCTGCGGCACCCCGTGTCACTGCTCCCATTAGTAGCACACGCACGGCTTAGCTGTAGAACATTACTTCATGAATCCCGCGCGTATCAGCACTCGGTTCTTGGACAACCCGGGGTTGAGCGCCATCTAGAACCGTGATTTCCCGGCTCCATTCGGCAGCTAGACTTGCACAACGCAAGGAAACCCATGCCACCACTTCGCTGCTTTCCCGACAAGATACAGATAAATCGGCCTTGAGGTCGGAAACTGAGTTGACCAATGCATATCGAGGAACAGAAACTCGATAGCCATCAGGTCTCGACATGATCGCCAGAACTGGTTCACACCGATCTCACACTAAAACACGGCATGGACGCAGCTAAATGGTCCACCCCGCTTCATATAGTTTCCTAAGGGCCTGTCCCCCTTGCCAACTGTCGCTTTCCTAGGAGTCGTACTTCTGCATGCAGCTGCTGCGCCGCGCAATCTCATTTGCACTCATCGCTTCATCCCTTGCCCTCACTGGATGCTCAACTCTTGATTCCATCGAGCAGTATCGAGTTCCCGACGCGCAGGCTGACACTACCCACAACAGCGCGGAGCAACGCGCCAGCTATGCTGACTCGCTTGAGTTGCTCGCGGATATCGACGTCAAGGGCCGTGCCCCCAAGACTGGCTATGAACGGGAAAAGTTCAGCAAGGGTTGGAAGGATCCGGACCGCAACGGTTGCGATGCCCGCAATGACATCCTGGCTCGCGACTTGGAACACGTGAAATACAAATCAGCGTCGAAGCCTTGCGTAGTGCTCAGCGGAACTTTCCACGACCCGTATACCAACACCACCATCAATTTTGTTCGGGGCCAGAAAACCAGCACCGCAGTTCAGATCGACCACGTTGTCGCGCTGTCAGATGCCTGGCAAAAGGGCGCCCAGCGCTGGGACCAGGAAGCTCGTTTCGAATTCGCCAATGACCCGCTAAACCTCATGGCCTCGGACGGGCCGACTAACGCGGCTAAAGGCGACAAGGATGCCGCAACATGGCTTCCTCCCAACAAGAGTTTCCGCTGCGAATACGTCTCACGCCAGACTCAGGTCAAAGCGAAATATGGGGCTTGGATGACCAAGGGCGAACACGATGCCATCGAACGCATCCTGAAGGCTTGCGTGTAGTTAGCCTAAAGTCGCAGTGAAAGATCCTCCTTAAGGCCTATCGTCAAATCGATGGATTTGTGACAGTATGAATATTACTCAAGCCAATAGCCATTATGTGTGGTGATTGTTGGCAAAATATTCTGCTGCAAAGGTCAATGATGAAGACACGGTTGTCGGGAGCGCTCTTGCTGCTTGCCAGCGTGTGCCTTTTTGGTTTTGCCCTGAACGCCGCGCATCGAGACACAGCCATGGCTTGCTGGATCCTGTCCACAGTCTTCTTCATCGCGGCTGCCATGCTCATGCTCGGTGCCATCGTAGGAGCTTCCTCGGTCACAGCAACCAAATCACGCCACAACCGACGGCTCTAGCCGCATCAAGTTTTTTCGAAGCAACGTATCAACCACAGGCTGGTGCGTTGCTTCGACTATTTAACCGCTAGTTCTCATGGCCCTGCACAGCAATTTAACCCGCAGGCATCGACAGGTTCACCTAGATGCGATAGACATAAGTCTTGTCACACCCGTCACTTTTAGGAGTACCCATGTCTGCATTCGCGCAGATGAGAAAACTCAGTTTCGCCTCCTTGGCCACCCTCTCGCTCATGGCCACAGGAACAGCCATGGCGCAGGCAACGCCCACCGAGGAATCAATCAGCACTGCTTCCCCAGCAGCTGATCCTGTAACCCTGGATCTAGTTGGCATTAATGACTTCCACGGCCGCATCGCTGCCGATCGGGACTCTGCCGGCGCTGCAGTGCTCGCCGGAGCTGTGGACCAGCTGCGCGCCGGGAATGAAAACACGTTGTTCGTATCGGCCGGCGACAATATCGGGGCTTCGACCTTTGCTTCCGCGTCCCAGGAGGATGCTCCAACCATTGATGCGCTGGGTGCAGCCGGGCTGGATGTTTCCGTCGTGGGCAATCACGAGTTCGACAAGGGCTTTGAAGACCTGGCCACGCGAGTCACCGAACGCTTTGCTGCAGCCACCGGCCAGTCCGGCGAGGATTTTGCACTGGGCGCCAACGTTTACCAGGCCGGCACCAAAACCCCAGCACTCAAAGAATATGCAATTCGTGAAGCCGGTGGACTCTCCGTAGGATTCATTGGCACCGTCACCGAGGATGTTCCATCGCTGGTCTCCCCTAGCGGAATCTCCGGTTTGGACTTTGGCAGTGAAGTCGAGGCGGCTAATCGCGTAGCCAAGCAGCTCAGCGACGGTGACGAGGCGAACGGAGAAGCGGACGTTATCGTGTTGCTGACCCACAACGGCTCGGCCAATACCGACTGTGCTGCCGTCGCTGGTGAAGCCACGTCCTACGGGGACTTGATCCGCGAGGCCAGTGGCGAGATCGACGCTATTTTCTCGGGTCACACCCACTCTTCCTACAACTGCGACATTGCCAGTCCTGACGGCGAGCGTCCAGTCATCCAATCGCACCAGTACGGCACCACGCTAGGCAAAGTCAGCCTCGACGTTGTCCCAGCCACCGGTGAGGTCCTGCAGTCTTCCAGCACCCGCTTGCCACTCGCTAGCAAATCTGCAGACGGCGACTGGACCGCTAACTACGAAGCGAATCCAGCCGTTGCAAAGATCGTTGCCGAAGCCGAAAAAGAAGCTGAAGTTGTTGGCAGCGTAAAAGTCGGTGAAATCTCGGAAGATATCCTGCGCGGCGGTGACGTGCCAGGTGAAGACCGCGGTGTTGAATCCGCCTTGGGCAACACCGTAGCCGACGTACACCTGTGGGCTACTTCTAATGACGATTTTGCCGGTGAGCCAGCACAGATTGCCTTCATGAACCCCGGAGGCCTGCGCTCGGACCTGCTCTATGGCGAAGACGGCACGGTGACCTATCAAGAGGCGGCAGAAGTTCAGCCTTTTGCCAATACCCTGATCACCTTCAATCTGACCGGCGCGCAAATCCGTGAGGCACTGGAACAGCAATGGCAGCCTGAAGGCTCGGAGCGCAACAAGCTGCACCTCGGCATTTCAGAGGGACTGACCTACACCTACATCGAGGATGCACCTGCGGGCGAGCACATCCAAAAGATCACCTTCAACGGTGAACCATTGGACGAGTCGGCAACCTTCCGCGTTGCTGCCAACGCGTTCCTGGCTACCGGTGGCGATAACTTCACCGCCTTCGCTGAAGGCACCGACCACGCCGATTCGGGCCAGGTTGATCTGGACGCGACCGTGAACTTCTTCAAGGCCCATGACGTGGTGTCCCCATCTCCGCTGGGCCGAGCAGTGCTCGCCGGTACTGATTGGGCCACCGTTGACCTGGATGCCACCGAAGTGAAGGCTGGCGAAACCGTGAACGTCACGGTGTCGGGCTTGGACGAAGGAGCCCAGATTTCGGCTTCCGCATTTGAGGGTGCCACCAAGGTCGCTGATATTCCGGCAGCTGATGCTTCGGGAACCACTGCGTTCCAGCTCCCAGTTGACAGCTCCGTGGAGCCAGGCGACTACCAGCTAGTGGTCTCGCAGGTGCAGCACGAAGATATCGCCGTGGACTTCTCAGTCATTGCCCAGGCCCAGGAGCCAACTCCTTCTCCAAGCGATGACCCGCAACCTACTCCTTCGCCAACCGAAGACGATAACTCTGAAACTGAATCGCCAGCACCGACCACTGATTCGGACCCGAGCGCTGAGCCAACTTCGGATTCCGAAGAAGATTCCTCGGATGACTCGAAGCAGCAGGATAGCCAAGACCTGGCCGACACCGGATTCAGCGCAAGCTGGATAGGCATTGCCGCAGGCATCGTTGTCCTCGTGGGCATCGTCCTGCTGTTGATTCGCCGCTTCGGCAACAAGGCCGGACGCTAAACCGACGGTACGAAATAAGGGAAGGAACCGCGAGACTGATCTCGCGGTTCCTTCCCTTAGTTGCTGTAAAAACTAGTCGATCACTAGCTCGCCCATGGAGTCCCAGCCTTCGCCCTCGACCTTGCGCGAGACGATCTTTGGGGTGGAAACCAGCAGCGGGCGCATGGATTCAATGCCAGCTGCGAAGTGTGCGGAGTTAACGTGGGCAGAAGCTGCCTCGTCGTCGCGGAAGGCCTCGACAAGAACGAACTCGTTGGGGTCTTCCACGCTCACAGACCAGTCGAACCAGAGGTTACCTTCTTCGGCGCGGGTAGCCTGGGTGAACTCTGCAACGTGGTCCATGAAATTCTCGGTGTTTTCTGGCTTTACCTGATATTTAACAACGATGAAGTACATGGTTCTAGTCTAGGACCGATTGGCTAATGGTGTCTTGCAATCGAATGTATTCCTTATCCCGTCGTGGCATGCCGTCAACCACAAGATCGTAGGAATCCTCAATCAGTTCCTGCAGCAATTCCGGATCCAGACCAGCGCGGATGGAGTTCCAATGCTTTTTATTCATGTGATATCCCGGAGTGATTTCCGGGTGCTCACTGCGCTGCTGATCGGCCAGAGCCGGCTCGCATTTCAGGTTAAGCACCAGCTCCCCGCGCACGTTCATCAATAGGCCGAACATCTTTGCCTTCCTTTTGTCCTTGCCCGAAACCTTGAAGACGGTGCTCTCGGGCCCGAAGGGATAGTCGGCGAAGGAGCATGGCATGCCCAGGCACAACTGCGCCCACTGTTGTTCCAGTGCTTCTTGGCTATTTTCCTTTTTCATTCCCGCCTCCGCTACCGAAAAGGGTACTCAATTTTCGGACAGGTATTCATCACTACGTCCAGCCCGGCGTCCTTGGCCCGTTGCGCTGCCTCGTGATCGATGACGCCCAGTTGCATCCAGACGGCTTTGGCCCCAATGCTAATGGCCTGATCAATAATGCTGCCTACCTTCGACGAGTTCACAAAGCAATCAACCACGTCAATGGGACCGGGAATATCGGCAAGTCGCGCATACCCCTGCTCCCCCATCACGTTCTGGGCATCCAGCGAAACCGGGACGATCTGCATGGATAATTCGTCCCGCAGGAAACGGGCAATGGATGGAGCCACCCGGGATGGATTGTTGGTCAGGCCAACGACCGCCCATCGGGCTGGGGTGCCCAGAAGCCGGCGGATTACCTGCGGATCATTGACGTGGCTGTTCTCCATGCTCGACACCTTACTCGGTATGGCGACGAGATGGTCCCTTCGGCTAAAGCGGGCAGGGCGATGGAGGCCATTGGCTTCCACCGCCCTGCCGAACCGCATCTTTAGCTCTGCAGCTGCACCGCAGCCTCGGTATTGGCTGCGCTCAATTCCGAAAAAGCGCCGCGGAACTTGGCGGCAGGATGATTTCCAGGCAGGTAGTCACCGCGGCCAAAGACCTTTTGGCGCAGGCTTCCCTGGTCGTATGCGCTCTGTGCCAGGCCACGGCGGCGCAATTCAGGAATGACACCTTCAATGAAATTGTCGTAGGAGCCTGGCAGCACATGGTTCATGATGTTCAGCCCATCAATTCCCGCGTCCTGCCAACGTTCAAGTTCATCCACGATGCTTTCCGGGGTGCCAACAATTTGCTGGGCCTTCGCACGGTAGTGGGCCAAATCCTTCAAAGTCGGGTTGCCTCCAGGCACCGAGGCCTTGACTGCTTCGAGCACACCTTGGGCGCCCTCGGTTTGGATTTGCCCCAAGGGCGTATCCAGGTCCAAACCGCCAAGATCCACGCCCAGGCCACCGCCGATGTGGGCAACGATTGCCTCCAGATCCAGGTACTCGTCGTATTCGGCTTCCAGCGCCTTGGCCTCGGCTTCGGTGGATCCCACGACAAAGGACAGCCCGGCGAAGACCTTGATATCTTCGCGGTTGCGGCCAGCGGCAGCGAGATTTTCGATCAGCTGCGCATTCTTCTTGGCCACATACTGTGCATGCGGGGCGAAGAGGAAGGTTGCCTCGGCATGCGTCGCAGCGAACTGGGAACCGCGGGCTGATGATCCAGCCTGGAAGAGGAATGGGGTGCGCTGGGCACTGGGCAATGCCAGATGCGGTCCGTCGATCGAGTAGAAGTCGCCACGGTGGTTGATCTTGTTGACCTTGCTCGGATCAGCGTAAAGGCCGGATTCCTTGTCGGCCAGCAGCGCATCGTCTTCCCACGAGCCCTCCCACAGCTTGTAGGCGGCTTCAACGTACTCTTCGGCCCAACCGTAGCGGTCATCGTGAGCCACCAGGTCTTGGCCGCCGAAATTGCGGTGGGCATTTTCCAGAACGCTGGTCACGATATTCCACGCAACCCGTCCCTGCGACAGATGGTCCAGGGTGGAAATCTGGCGTGCGAACTGGAAGGGGTGGCTTTGGATGACCGAGCTGGTCATCGCTAAGCCGATGTCCTTCGTCCCAGCTGCCAGTGCGGACAGCAGCACCAGCGGGTCGTGGCTAGGAACTTGCAGCCCCTTGCGCACGTGGGAGGCCCATCCGCCTTCGTGGTCTCCATAATGGCCAACCACATCGGCGAAGAACAACGCATCAAATTTTGCGTCCTCCAGCTTTTTCGCCAGATCCACCCACAAGCCCAGCTCACTAAAGCGGTGCTGCTGCGCTTCGGGGTGGCGCCACATTCCGCCAAGAATGTGGCTCGAGGTGTTCATCAGGAATGCTGAGAGCAGCAAGCGCGGACGTTCTTGGAAAGTTGCCATGATTATTTGCCTGCCTTAGCTTCGCCGATGGAGTTCAATCCGGTCGGCACCGTGCCGTTGATGAAGTAGTCGCCCACCGAGCGTGCCTTGAAGGCCACCGGGTTGTGGGTAGCTACGGTACGTGCATTGCGCCAGAAACGATCCAGCGACTTGGAAGTCGACACTGCTGATGCCCCGGTGACATCAAAGAGCTCGCTGGTAGCATCCAAGATCAGCTTGGGCGTTGCCACGTGGGCCTGCTGCACAGCAAGCTCAGCACGCAGATAGGCTGCGTCCGGGTCGAGCCCCAGCTGCTGGTCGACGGCTGCGTCCAGTTCCCGGGCAGCCATGGTGACAATGGATTCTGCGGCAAATACGTTGGCCGCCAGGCGTCCCACGAGCTCCTGGATCTGCGGGTCATCCTTGAACAGCGAGCCGGAGCCGGTATTAAAGGTGCGGGTTCTGGTGGACACGATGCTGGCTGCTTCATTTCGGGCAGCTTTGCCGATGCCTACCAGTACCGAAAGCAGGCACAGCTGGAAGAAAGCCGGTTCCAGGGTGGACGCCACCTTGCGCTGGATAATGTTCTCCGGCGCGACAAGAACTTCAGAGAAAATGGCGGTACCGGTGCCGGTCAGCGGCTGGCCAAAGCCATCCCAGTCATCAAGTATTTCAACGCCTTCGGCATTCCGTTCAACGATGGCATACTGGCGGCCCTCGACCCCTTCGGTAGTTGCCATGACCACGATCCAGTCGGCAAAAATCGACCCCGTGGTGTAGTACTTTTCGCCATGCAGAACCCAGCCGCCGGCCTTCTTCACCAGTTTGGTATTCGTGGTGCCCAGGGCATTGCCACCGCGTTCGGTGGCGGCATTGCCGAAGATCTGCCCCTCAAGCACCTTGGGGAACCAGCGGTCCTGGAATTCTGCTGGCTGCAGGGAGATGGTTTCAACGAAGGAGAAGTGGCTGCGCAGCAGGTGCGCCACGTTGGAGTCCGCTGCCGCCAGCTCGATCAGCAAACGGAACAGGTGCTCATGGCTAATCGGTGATCCGCCATGGCTCTCTGGCACGCGCAGCGTGGTAAATCCGGCCTCTTTGAGCCACTGCACCTGCTCAAAGGGCAGGATGCGCTTTTGTTCCCGCTCGCGGCTGCCATCGGCGATTCGGGCGAAGACCGTGCTGAAGCGGTCGAGAAGCTCCTGATATCGGCTTTCGGCAGCTGCCGTGGCGACAATCGTCATTGGTTCTCCCTGCAGGATGTCGATAATTTCAGTAATAGGTCGAAAAAGTGGCGGCCCCGTGACGCGGAAAAGCCGCATCGCGGGGCCAATGGCCTACTTGTTCCAGGTCGCGAAGTCTGCTTCCAAATCGCGATCCCATGGGGTGCCCAGCGCACCGTCAAGGTAGGTCGCATACCATTCGCGCACCTCGTCCGAATGGTAGGCCTCTTCCAGGGCCTTGCCCTTTTCGGTGTCCATGAAGCCTGGCTTCGCGGCGATGATGTTGATGTATGGAAGCGCTTCTTCTTCCTTTTCAAAGAGCAGCGCATCCTTCGGGGTGAGCCCGATTTCCGCGCCAAGGCGGGCGAAGAGGAATCCTGCATCCACGTCGGGAAGCGTCTTGGACAGCGACTGCTGATCTACCTCGACAAATTTGAAGTTCTTGGGGTTCTCCAGAATGTCGTTCTGCGACAGGTGGATCACGCTCTTGCCTTCGGTGACCTTCAACAGCCCGGCCCTATCCAGCAGCGCCAACGCGCGGCCGTTGTTGGCGGTATCCACAGGAAGTGCGATGGTCGCGCCGTTGGGCAGGTCCTTGATGTCATCGTATTTCTTCGAGTACACGCCTGCCGGAGAGCTGTACATGTAGAAGGCCGGATCCACGTCAACGTTCTGGTCCTTCTTGAATTGTTCAAGGTAGGCACCGTGCTGGAAGAAGTTGGCATCGTATTCGCCGTTGGACACCACGTGGTTTGGCTGCACGATGTCGGTGACATAGGTGGCTTCCAGGGTCCAGCCCTTTTCAGCCAGCAGCTTCTGGGCGATTTTGGTTGGTTCCTGGGATGGAGCCGATTCGGTGACAATGACCTTGATGGTCTTATCCCCCGAGCTGGCCTCCGGGCCGCCTACCAGGCCGCAAGAAGTCAGTGCGAGGATCGCGGCGGAGCCGGCGGTGAAGGTCAAAAAGGTGCGGCGGGATAAAGCCATGGTGTTGTCCTTTGATGAAATGCGAGTTGAGTGGTTCAGTGTTTAGCGCTTGTCAGCGGCGCGCGATAGCCGGGTTCCGAAGAATTGAACTGCATGGACCAGCAGGATCATCAAGACGATGGCCAGCAGCATGACTCCGGTTTCATAGCGGTAGTAGCCGTAGCGGATGGCGAAGTCGCCGATGCCGCCGCCGCCAACGAGGCCGGCCATGGCCGAGTACGAGATGAAGCTGACCGTCATGATGGTGATGGAAGACAGCAGTGCCGGCTTGGCTTCGACCAGCAGCACTTCGCGGATGATCTGTCCGCGCGTGGCTCCCATGGCCTGCGCGGCTTCGACCACTCCGTTGCCCAGCTGGCTGATGTTCTGCTCCACAAAACGGGCAAAATATGGGATCGCGTTGATGGTCAACGGCACGATGACTGCGGCGGTGCCGATGGTCGTTCCCACAACAAATCGGGTGAACGGAATAATGGCGATCAGCAAGATGAGGAATGGGAAGGAGCGGATCGTATTGACCAGTCCGTCAACAATCTTGTGCACTCGCGGACGCGGGCGCAAGCCGTTGGGAGACATCGAATAGAGCCAGATGCCCAGCGGGGTTCCCAAGAGAATGGCGATCGGGATCGCAACCAGCAGCATCGCAAAGGTCTGTGCCATGGCCACCCAGATTTCCGGGGCCAGTTCCACAATGCGGTCAAGGCTGAATGCTGCTGCGCTGCCGTTGCTCGTGGCTAGCACTACTGAAGTGAAGTTCATTGGTAATCCAGGTTCTCTATACGCGGGCTACGTTGGCGGCAAGGTCTTGGGCCTGCTTGGGCTGGCGGTTCAGCGTGATTTCGTCGCTGATCAGGTAGCGGCCGATAGGCGTCTTTGGTTCAAAGCCTGGTTTTTGCAGCGAGCTCAGGGCGAACTCTTCCACGACCGCGGCGTCTTCCATCACCGAGACCTTGTCGGCGATGGCCTTAATGACATTCATTTCGTGGGTGACGATGACAGTGGTAATGCCAAGGCTGGCGTTAATGTCGCTGAGGTACTGGAGCACCGAGGTAGTGGTTCGCGGATCCACCGCGCTGGTAGGTTCATCGCACAACAAGACCTTGGGCTCGGTGACCAGCGCGCGAGCGATGGAGATGCGCTGCTTCTGCCCACCGGAGAGCTGTCCAGGATAGGCGGACGCCTTGTCGGCGAGGTCCACGATGGATAGTGCTTCCAGGGCACGTTCGCGGCGTTGTTTCTTGGGCACACCGGCGAACTTCAGGTTCAGTTCAACGTTCTGTTGCGCGGTGCGATTGTTCAGCAGGTTGAAGTGCTGGAAGATCATCCCGATCTCATGGCGCTGCTTGCGCAACTCGCCTTCGCTCAGCCCGGTCAGTTCTACGCCGTCAACAAAGACATGGCCCGAGGTCGGGCGCTGGAGCAAATTGATATTGCGCAACAGCGTGGATTTGCCGGCACCGGAAAAACCGATAATGCCGTGAATGCTTCCGGCTTGAATATCCAGCGAGACATCCTTGACGGCCGTGAACTGGTCGCGGCCTTTGCCGAAGGTTGTTGTTACGTTCTCAAGACGAATCATCATCGCTCCCTTGATGCTTGGTTATGCGGAGCGTACTTCGCAAGAAACCATCTGCTGGGGACAGATTTTTCCGTCGCGAAGTGAAAGTACTCCATCGGTCCTGGCTGTAGCACCGCTCCCTTACGGGTGGTTGCTGCGACGTCGTTGAGCCAGATCTCTCAGTCGCTCTGGATGGTGTGTGTTCGGTTGTACCGCCCGAACAATTCAAGTCTGTCCTCCATGGATGCAAGCCGGCAAACGTTACGTCAATCAGCGTCATGAAGTCGCAGTTCGGGCTGACCCGGAAAGGAATCACGCAATACTCCGCGTAGCAATACGAAATATTTCGTCACTTGCTCCCTTTAAGACGAAAAGGCTTGAAGAACTTGCACCTCTGGCCATCGATGCGCCAGCGATCATGGTGCGGGAATTCTGTGCTGGGCACCGTGGTTGTACTGGAGTGCAAACCTACGAGAGGACTTCATGAAGATCGCAATTACCGGTGCCACCGGACAACTTGGACGACTGGTCATCGATGCATTGCTGCAGCGCGGAGCCGACCCCGCCCAGCTGGTTGCCATCGGCCGTTCGGAAGAGAAGCTGGAACCCCTGGCCGGCAAAGGTCTTCAGACGCGCGTCGCCGATTACAACGTGGAGGCCAGCCTGGTCGCCGCGCTGGAGGGCGTTGACAAGCTGTTGCTGATTTCGAGCAGCGAAGTGGGCCAGCGGGCAACCCAGCATGAAAATGTCATCACCGCTGCGCAACGCGTCAATGTCAAGCTCATCGCCTACACCTCCATCGCCAATGCCCTCACCGGCAACATGAAACTGGCGCAGGAGCATATCGCCACCGAACACCTGTTGGCTGGTTCCGGCATCGGCTACGTCCTCTTGCGCAACGGCTGGTACACGGAAAATTACACCGATCAGCTCCTGGGCTACCTCAACAGCAAAGTCGTGCTCGGCGCCGCGGCCGACGGCAAGATCAGCGCCGCCACGCGCGCGGACTATGCCGAGGCGGCTGCTGCGGTATTGCTCTCGGAAGCCGGGGAAGCCGGGAAGATCTACGAACTGGGCGGGGACAAGCCTTTCACCCTCAGCCAGCTCGCCGGGGCTGTCGGCGCTGCCGCTGGGCAAGATGTCTCCTACCAGGATATGGACCCTGAAAAGCTGGTGGAGATCTACACCGAATCAGGTGTTCCCGCGGTGTTCGCTGACATTCTGGTGGATACGGACCTGCGCATTCGCGAAGGCGCCCTGGAAGTGCATTCCGGGGACTTGGCACGGCTTATTGGCCGCGCGCCTACGTCCCTTGGCAAAGCGATCAAGGATGCCCTGGCCCGTTAAAGCAAGCTGGTTTTTTCACCTTTGGAGGCAATCAGCCAGGACGATTTATGCTCCGCTGGTTGCCTCCAGGTTTTAACGGCATAGCGCAAAATAATCCTTCGACCAGCGCGGAAATAGAGCATGCGGTACAAAATGGCGCGTGTCACAACGCTAGCGAATCGAGTCCTTCCCGTAAATTGACGCATACTTCATCCCCACCTTTTCAGGAGATCAGAGTATGCAACGGTCAAGTTTGCGCGCCCTGGCTGGCGCCGCGATTCTCTCCCTGGGCCTTGGCGCATTCAGCGCGATCCCGGCGAGCGCCGATCCACGGCACACCGACAAGAATCCCACCGCGACAGGCACCGGTGGCGCGGTCTCTTCGGTAGATCCGGAAGCATCAGCGGCAGGCATCGAGGTACTGCGCAAGGGAGGCAATGCGGTAGACGCCGCGGTCGCCACAGCAGCGGCGCTGGGCGTGACCGAACCCTATAGCGCGGGTGTCGGCGGTGGCGGCTACTTCCTGTACTACGACGCGGCCTCAGGCAAGGTCAGCACCATCGATGGGCGCGAAACGGCCCCAGCTGCTACCCCTCAGGACGCATTTATTGATCCGGCGACCGGCGAGCCCTACAACTTCACTCCGGAACTGGTCACCAGCGGTGTTGCCGTGGGCGTTCCAGGGACCGTAGCCACCTGGCAGCGGGCCCTGGACAAATGGGGCTCGCAAAGCCTGAAGCAGGTGCTGCGTCCTGCGACCCAGGTGGCTTCCCGCGGTTTTGTTGTTGATGAGACCTTCCGGGAACAAACCTTGGACAACAAGGAACGCTTCGAAGCCTTCGGCTCCACCAGCAAGCTTTTCCTCCCCGGTGGCGATGCGCCACAGGTGGGGACCATCTTCAAGAACCCCGAGCTGGCCGATACCTATCGCCTACTGGCCAAGGAGGGCCCAAAGGCGTTCTACCACGGTGATCTGGCCTCCGAAATCTCCCAGACGGTCCAGGCCCCGCCCAAGGTCGAGGACACCAAGCTGCCGGTCCCTGCCGGTTTTGTCAGTACCGAGGACCTCGCCAACTATAAGGTGGCCGAGCAGAAGCCAACCACGGTGGGCTATCGCGGGCTGGACATCTTCGGCATGGCTCCCTCCTCCAGCGGTGGCACCACCATTGGAGAATCGCTGAATATCCTGGGCAACTACGACCTGTCCTCCATGGAACCCGCCGACGCATTGCACCACTACTTCGAGGCCACCGCGCTGGCCTATGCGGATCGTAGCAAATACGTGGGTGATCCCGCCTTTGTGGATGTGCCGACCAAGACCTTGACCAGCGAGCTCTTCGGCGCCGACCGGGCCTGCGCGATCAACCCCGATCAGGCGGCCGCCAAGCCGGTGGCCCCGGGCGACATTGAGAATTTTGATGGCCAATGCCCGGCAGCTGCCGCTGAGCCGGCCGTTGAGCATGACACCGAGAACATCTCCACCACCCACCTGTCGGTGGTGGACCGCTGGGGCAACGTCGTGTCCTACACGCTGACCATCGAGCAGACCGGAGGGTCGGGCATGGTGGTGCCGGGGCGTGGCTTCCTGCTGAACAATGAGCTCACGGACTTCTCCACGGTCTATGACCCGGAAGATCCAAACCGCCTTGAGCCGGGCAAGCGCCCGCGCTCCTCGATGGCGCCAACCATCGTGCTGCGTGACGGCGAGCCGGTGATGGCCATCGGTTCCCCCGGTGGGTCAACCATCATCACCACGGTGCTGCAGACGCTGCTCAACCGCTACGACCTGGGCATGGATATCAGCGAAGCCATCGCCGCCCCGCGGGCCTCGCAGCGCAATACCGCTGCGGTGACCGCAGAACCGGAATTCATCGCCCAGTACGGTTCGGCCATGGAGGCCTTCGGGCATAAGCTCACCCCGGCCGGGGATTCCTTCACCCCGCAGGCAGAGATCGGCGCGGTGGAAGCGGTCCAGATCAATGAGGATGGAACGCTGACTGCGGCAGCCGAGCCGGTGCGCCGCGGCGGAGGATCTGCCATGGTCGTGAATCCCGTCAAGTAGGCTCCGGAAATAGCATCGGCTCCGGCCACCCTTCAAGGTGGAGGGAGCCGATGCCATTTTGAGGCCACGGCCCCAGGCGGGATGCCTAGCCCTTAGCTGGCAGGCGGTTGGAGATCTTGTACTGCGCGGCGCGGTGGGTCTCCTTCACCCGGTCCCCTTCGCCAAAGAGCTTGTTGCGCAGCGAGCCCTGGGCGTATTCGGTCTTGTAGGCGCCGCGAGCCTGCAGCTCGGGAACCACGTATTCGACAACGTCCTCGAAGGTTGCCGGGGTGACCGCGTAGGCCAGGTTGAAACCGTCAACGTCGGTATAGTCCACCCAGTCGATGAGCTTCTCGGCCACCTCGGCGCCCGAGCCGACGGTGATCGGGCCGAAGCCGCCCACGCCCACCCATTCGGCCAACTGGCGGATGGTCCACGGGTTGCCGTCATCGCCGCTGGCCTTCTGGAAGGTTTCCACGGTGGACTGGATGGCGTTGGACTTCAGGTTGGCGCCCAATGGCTCATCCGGGTTCAGCTCTGACAGATCAATGCCCATCCAGCCGGAGATCAGGACCTGTGCACCTTCAACGTCCGCATAGGACTTGTAATCCTCGTATTTGGCTTGGGCCTTCTCGGAAGTCTCATCGGTAATGATGGTCTGCATCGCGAAGATCTTCACATCGTAGCGATCGCGGCCAGCGGCCTCGGCGGCATCGCGGATCTTGGCTACGGTGGCCTTGAGGATTTCACGGGTCGGGCTGGTGACAAATACTGCTTCAGCGTTTTCCGAGGCGAACTTGATGCCGCGCGACGAGGCGCCGGCCTGGTAGATCACCGGGGTGCGCTGGATGGAAGGCTCGGTGATGGCGATTCCGGGCACCTTGAAGAATGTGCCTTCGTGATCGATGCTGTGCACCTTGGCCGGATCCGTGTAGATCCCGGTTTCCTTGTTGTTCTGCACGGCGTCGTCTTCCCACGAGCCTTCGAGCAGCTTGTAGACGACCTCGAGGTATTCATCGGCGTGGTTGTAGCGTTCGTCGTGCTCCATCTGGTCTTCCTGGCCCATATTGCGGGCGGCCGATGGCAGGTATCCGGTCACGACATTCCAGCCCACGCGGCCGTTGGTCAAGTGGTCAAGGGTGGCCAGGCGGCGGGCGAAAGCATAGGGGTGCTCGTAGGCCGTGCCCGCGGTGACGCCGAAGCCGAGGTTCTCGGTGACCGCTGCCATGGCGGAGACCAGCATCATCGGGTCATTGACCGGGGCTTGGGCGCCGGAGCGCAGCGGGGACTCATTGGTGCCGTTGAAAACATCGTAAGTTCCCAGGACGTCGGCGATGAACAGGCCGTCGAACTTGCCCTTTTCCAGTACCTGGGCCAGGTGGGTCCAGTAGCCGATGGTGTTGTAGGTCGAGGCCTTGTCATCCGGGTGGCGCCACAGGCCTGGCGACTGGTGCACCACGCAGTTCATGTCGAATGCGTTGAAGAGAATTTCGCGCTGCTGGCTCATTGATGTTCCCCTTGCCGTGGTTGGGTCGTGGTGGCGTTTATTGGTTGGCGCTCAGGCGCGGTGGGCTCGATGGTTGCTGTCTTCGCCGGTGACCGAGAGGCGTTGCGGCTGGACCGCATTGATCTCGTAATCCCCCACAATGCGGGCCTTGTAGATGGCCGGGTTGTGGGTGGCGATGGTCCGGGCGTTGCGCCAGTGGCGGTCCAGGTTGCAGATGACGCTGGTCGAGGATGCGCCCAGACCGTCAAAGAGCTTGCTGGTGGCACCGATGACGAGTGGCTGGACGATGGTTTGCGCCCTGTTGGCTGCCAGTTCGCAGACCGCATAGCGTTCCTCGTCGTTGAGCCCCGGATCTACCAGTGCTGCTTCGACTTCAAGGACGGCGCCGATCACGACCGAATCCGCGGCGAAGGATTCCGCGGACACCTCGCCGACCAGTTGCAACACCTGTGGTTCGCGGTGCACCGGAACGCCGGTGCCGGTGGTGAAAATGCGAGTGCGGTTCTGCACCGAGATGCGCAGGTCGTTCAGGGCCGCCCGGGCGATACCTGCCTGCACGGCCATGAGCACCAGCTGGAAGATCGCCGCTTCGGAGTCGTTGCTCTGCTGCGGCATGAACGAGTCCACCGGGACCTGGTGGAACTCCGTGGTTCCCGTGCCGGTGAGCCCCTGGCCAAAGCCATCCCAGTCATCTAGGATCTTGACGCCGCTGTGCTGGGTGGAGACTACCGCAATCTGGCGCCCGGGCAGTTCCGGGTGGGCCACGGCCACGGTGGTCCAGTCGGCAAAAATAGTGCCGGTGCAGTAGTACTTTTCACCGTCCACCAGCCAGCGGCCATCAACCTGGCTCACCTTGGTGTTCAGCGTGCCCAGGGCATTGCCACCGCGTTCGGTGTAGGCGTTGCCGACAATTTGCCCGGCGGCGATGCGGGCGGTCCACTTGCTGCGCAGCTTTTGGTCGTCGAGGACCAGCACGTTTTCCACGAAAGCGATATGCGCGCGCCACAGCTGGCCGACATGCGAGTCGGCTTCGGAAAGCTCGATGAGCAAGCGGAACACATCGACCAGGCGCGCGCCGTATCCGCCCTCGGCAACTGGGATGCGCAGTGCGCCGAAACGTTCGCGGTTGAGCAGGCCTACCTGCTCGAAGGGCAGAACGCGGTTGCGGTCGCGGTCCTTGGCGGTGCTGGCGATTTGCGCGAAGACCGGACGAAAGATTTCAGCCAGCCGGTCGTATTGCTCATCCGCGCCGGGGCCGGGGGTGACCTTGAGCAGTTGCCGCGTGGGCAGCTGCTCTTCGAAGTCGTCTAGTCCCATGGCGCTAGCCTGCGAAGGATCGCTGAGCTGGTTGAAGTCCAAACCGGAGGTGTTTGGCAACTCGCCAAATGACATTAAAAGTCCTCAATTCTTTCCATCGGTCCTGGCGGTAGCACCGTCTCCCTTTTCGGGTGGTTGCTGCGGCGTCGTCGAGCCAGATCTCTCAGCCGCTCTGGATGGGTCGTCATTCATTTGTAGCCGTAATAAACCGATGCATCCAAGCCACGAAGTCACATTTCGACCTTGGGCGGCTCCGGGATGACCGGCAGGTTGAACAGCCAATGGCGCATCATGCCGAAGATGAATTGCCCATCTTCGACCATTATCGATCAAACCGGCATTCAATGAAATAAATAACGAAATATCCCGCGCATGTGGCGCAGTTATCGAAGATTTTTCATGTTACGCAAGATTTGCATTCAATTCCTTCGAAACCCTGTAATAGACGTGTAACCATCCCGAGCGGCCGAGAGATCTGGCTCAGTGACGCCGCAGCAACCACCTATGGAGGACACATTCCATAGGCCGGTGCTACCGCCAGGACCGATGGAGATGATCATGGCACTGTGCTTTGCGCAGCCTCAAGTCCAAGCCCCGGGACTCGCATCCATGGCACTGGACGCAGGACTCGTCAATTTCTCGCGCAAGTTCGCCACCATGGCACAGAGCCGCTCCGCGCTTTCAGGCTCGCAGCCACAACGGGCAATGGACAAAGACCAGCAATTCGCCTCGGCCAAGAACCTCCAGGGCACAAGCGACGGCTGGCCTTCTTCCGGAACTTTGCCGATGCCCTGCTCGCTATCGCCGAACGCCGCGCCATAAAAGCCCCGGGCGCAATGGCGCCAATTATCAAGTACCAAACCAGCCCCCGCATAGACACACCAAGGAATACTCTGTAATGACCATCGAATCGGCACCAACCTCTGCATTTGCCTCGGAGGAAGCACGCCAAGCATTCTGGGACGATGCGGCACGCCTCCTTGATTGGGACACCAGCTGGCATACCACCAGCCAGATCCTCCCAGCTGACCCGGAAGCCAAGCGCGGACCGCAGATCTCCTGGTATCTGGGTGGCAAGCTCAATGCCGCGGTGAACTGCGCCGACCGGCATGTGGCCGCCGGCCGCGGAGACAAGGTCGCACTGTATTTCGAGGGCGAACCCGGCGACCGGGTGGCCGTCACCTACAAGAACCTGCAAGAACGCATCAGCCAGGCCGCCCACGCTTTGGAATCCTTGGGCGTGGTCAAGGGCGACCGCGTGGTCATCTACCTTCCGGTCCTCATCGAAACCGTCGTCATCACGCTGGCCTGCGCCCGCATCGGCGCCGTCCATTCGCTGGTCTTCGGCGGATTCTCTGCCGAAGCGTTGAAGTTCCGCGTGGAAGACACGAAGGCCAAGGTGCTGGTGACCACCGATGGCCAATTCCGCCGCGGCGCCTCGGTGCCGGTCAAGGACAATGCCGACGAAGCGGTCTCCGGCGAGAATGAGATCGAAAAAGTGCTGGTCATTCGACGCACCGGCGATCAGATCCCGTGGACCGAAGGCCGCGACGTCTGGTGGCACGATGTTGTCGACACCCAGCCCACCGAACATGAAGCGCAGTTCTTCGACTCTGAAACTCCGCTGTTCATCATGTACACCTCCGGAACCACCGGACAGCCCAAGGGCCTGGTGCACACCACCGGTGGCTACCTGACCCAGGCTGCCGCCAGCTACAACATGCTCTTCGCCAACCCGGATGCCTCCCAGCGCGAGAATGAAGTGCACTGGTGCACCGCGGACCTGGCATGGATCACGGCCCACACCTATGAGATCTATGGACCGCTATCCAACGGCGTCACCCAGGTGATTTATGAAGGCGTGCCCAACGCGCCGCATCCCGGACGCCACTTCGAAGTCATCGAACGCTACAAGGTCACCAGCTACTACACGGCCCCGACCTTGGTCCGCTCGTTGATGGGCTGGTTCCCCGAGGGCATTCCCAAATCCTACGACCTGTCCTCCATCAACGTCGGCGGCACCGTTGGCGAAGCGGTTAACCCGGAGGCCTGGCGTTGGCTGCGCGAACAGCTTGGCCGCGATACCCCGGCAGGCATTCCAATGGTGGATACCTGGTGGCAGTCCGAGTCCGGGGCGACTGTCCTCTCCCCTCTGCCGACCGACGACTACTTCAAGCCAGGCTGCGCCGCCCGTGCCCTGCCGGGCGTTTCCGTGGACATTGTTGATGCCCAGGGACAGCGAGTTGAGCCCAATACCCAGGGCAATATTGTCATCACCCGCACCGGCCCGTCCATGGCGCGCACGGTATGGGGCAACCCGGAACGCTACTACACCAGCTACTGGGAGAAGTACGTCCAGCAAGGCTGGTTCCTCGCCGGCGATGGCGCACGTTTTGACGAGGATGGAGATATTTTCATCCTGGGCCGTACCGATGACGTGATCAATATTTCCGGGCACCGGTTATCGACCATTGAAATCGAGTCTGCTCTGGTCACCAACTCCGGCGTCGTCGAGGCCGGAGTCTGCCCCACCCCGGATGCAAAAACCGGACATGCGGCCACCGCCTTCGTGGTGCCCCTGGACAAGTCGCTGATTGGCGAAAACCCTGATGAGCAGCTCGCCTCGCGCCAAGCACAATTCATAGCTGAACTTCGTTCCACGGTAGCCACCCAGATAGGCCCGATTGCCAAGCCGCGCGATGTGCTGCTGGTACCGGATGTTCCCAAAACCCGTTCGGGCAAGATCATGCGCCGCTTGCTCACGCAGCTATTTGAAGGAACCACGCTGGGTGACACCACCAGCCTGCAGAATGAACCGTGCATTCCCGAGATCAATGCAATCTGCCGGGCACGCCGCTAAAGCGCAACTGAAGAAAATCCGCTTTAAATAGTCGAAGCCACGTCCCGCGGGACGTGGCTTCGACTATTTAAAGCTAGGAATCCTTGGATTCGGAAGAATCCGTGGACGGTTCCACAACAGCCTCGGTAACTATCACCTGAGCTGAATCCACCACACCATCTTCTGGCTTCCCGGCCGGCTTGATGATGGGAATCTCGGTGGTCATCAGGCTGAACTGGCTGCCTTCGTGCCGGTCCACGCCCTGGGTCACCGATTGCTCAAGCACGGTGCGGGCCACCTTGCCGCGCAAGATCAGCGGATCGCGGCTCAGGTCCTTCCACAGTGCGACGCACAACAGCAGCATCACGATCACGAACGGCAAGGCCGAGACAATCGTGATGTTCTTCAGGCCGTTGAGCGCCTCGGCCGGATGATCGCCACCCGCCAACAGCATGACTGCGGCAACAGCACCGGTGGCCACACCCCAGAAGACCACGGACTTCTTGCTCGGCTCCTCGGCCCCGCGCTCGCTCAAGGCACCCATCACGATGGAAGCCGAGTCGGCGCCGGTGACGAAGAAGATCGCGATCAGCAAGACCGTGACGATCATCAGCACAGTGGCAATCCAGCCGGAGAGCGGAAGCGCATTAAGCAGATCGAAGAGGATCAGGTCGAAGTTGATATCCGGAGCCCCATCCACCACCTTGGCCAGCGCCTCGCCGGTGTTGCCTGCACGCTCCGCGCGTTCCTGCAAGCCAATAGCGCCACCGCCGAAGATGGAGAACCACAGCAGGGTGACAGCCGATGGAACCAACAGCACGCCGGTGACAAACTGGCGGATAGTGCGGCCACGCGAAATGCGAGCGATGAACAGGCCAACGAATGGGCTCCATGAGATCCACCAGGCCCAGTAGAAGACAGTCCAGGAGGACAGCCAGCTGGACATGGTACCGTCGCCGGAGGCCGCGGTACGCGAAGCCATCTCTGGAAGGTCGCCAATGAATGCGCCCACGGCGTTCGGGACGACGTTGAGGATGAATAGCGTTGGGCCGCCAATGAAGACGATCAGCGCCAAGATCACTGCCAAGACCATGTTGATGTTCGACAGCCACTGAATGCCGCGCTCGATGCCGGAGACAGCCGAAGCGACAAACAAAGCGGTAAGGATCGCGATGATCACTACCAGGACGCCGGAGCCAACCTTTTCAAGGATGCCGGCGGACTGGATGCCGCCACCAATCTGCAGTGCGCCCAGTCCCAGGGAGCAGGCGGAGCCGAAAAGGGTAGCGATAATGGCGAGGATATTAATGGTGCGGCCGCCCCAGCCGTGCACAATGCGCTCTCCGAAGACGGAGGAGAACATTGCCGAGAACAGCTGGGGGCGCCCCAGGCGGAAACTTCCGTAGGCCATGCCCAAGCCGACGATGGCATACATCGCCCACGGGAACAGCGTCCAGTGGAAGAGCGTGGTGCCCATAGCGGTGCTCAAGGCAGCGTCGGTAGATCCTTCAACGGTTCCTGGCGGCGGTGACATGTAGAAGAAGAGCGGTTCTCCCACGCCGTAGAACACCAGGCCGATGCCCATGCCGGTAGCAAACATCATGGAGATCCATGAAACGGTACTGAATTGCGGTTTTTCGTCGTCCTTGCCCAGCGGGATGCGCCCGAAGTTCTTCGCAGCGACCACGATGACAAATATTGCAAATACCGAGGCTGCAATGATAAACAGCCAACCAGTGTTGGTGATGACCCAGTTAAGGGCCACGTCTGCGGCTTTACCCAAGCCTTCGGGGGTAACGAAACCCCAAATGATAAATGCCAGCGCCAAGGCGCCAGCGATTCCGAATACCCAATAGTCGGTTCCTGAAACCGAATATTTCTTTGGTCGTCGTTGTCGAGCTGAATGCAGCTCGCCGACGAGGTCTTCAAATGATTGATCCGTCTGCTTCATTGCGTTCTTCCTTCACTGGTAAGGCTCGGCGAACGAAATCCTGCCGGCGCCCGGCGAGTTATCGCTTCGAGGGGACGCGATTGCCCTGCAGTGTGCTTGATTGCGAATTGCTTATCGGTGTCGATTCACTGAATCCAAATCTAGCGTCAGAGGGTGCTGATTGATACAACTGACCCTGCATATTGCCACGGGAATATTACCGGTGACCCGACGCTATTTCTTCTCGAATTGTCACAATAAATCCTAAATAGGCCTTTTTAAGCATGGTCGACCCACACCCATTGGTCAAACCGGAGCGCCTGATTCTCGGGGTTTTCGCGGCAAGCACCCCGTTCATGGCGCACTGCTCATAGGCCGTTCACAGCCATGTGAGCTTGCTCGCGTGTGCATAATTCCGGCCCAAATCCGCTCAGAATTCCAGGTCGTGCGCAGCGAAATCTGATGCCTGTTTCCTTGGCGAATTCCGCCGAGGCCGGGCTCCTCGTTCGGTGATTGCGGTATCGATAGCCGCTGCGCCGAAGATACAAGATATATTCCAAAATAGGAATATTTACTACCCAGCGCAGGCACTAGAAGTTAACCCGTGAACATCGCGTAGAAACCTGAAATACATCTCTACTTATCTTGACTCATTCAAGATAAGCGGTCATGCTGAAGATATGACATCTCTGGACGGGATCGAGCAAGTGCTCAAGGCTGCCTCTATGCGAGTCACGCAACCACGCGTTGCGGTACTCGCTGCGGTTGCCGCGCACCCTCACGCGGACACCGAAACAATTATTTCGGCGGTCCACAGTGAGCATCCCACGGTGTCACACCAGGCGGTCTACGATTCGCTCAAGCTGTTCACCAGTTTGGGCGTCATCCGCCAGATACAGCCTCAAGGGCATATCGCACGCTACGAAACCCGCGTCGGCGACAACCATCATCACGTGGTGTGCCGCCAGTGCGGAAGCCTAGCTGACGTCGACTGCGCTGTCGGCGGAGCTCCTTGCTTGCACGCGTCGGATGACCACGGCTTCAAGATCGATGAAGCCGAAGTCATCTATTGGGGCACCTGCCCCGAGTGTCAGGCTAAAAATCTTGGCGGGTAGCCGCACGGCCCCAAAACTTTGTCATCATTCGGGACCCCCGGGCGATGAACATCGAACCACAAACCCCAAAAAATCCGGAAGGAAGAGCATATGTCTGAGACAACAGCAGGTCAGTGCCCGGTTGTAGGCAACACCGGTCGAGTACACCCGACCCAGGGAAACGCCAACACCGAGTGGTGGCCAAATAAGCTGAATCTGAAGATCCTTGCAAAGAATCAGGAGGCTACCAACCCCCTGGATGCAGACTTCGATTACATCAAGGCTTTCGAAGCTCTGGATCTGGCAGCAGTCAAGGCTGATCTCGCCGAGGTCATGACCAAGTCCTACGACTGGTGGCCAGCTGACTTCGGCCACTACGGCCCCTTCCTGATTCGCATGGCGTGGCACTCTGCCGGCACCTACCGCTCGCACGACGGCCGCGGTGGCGGATCTGCAGGCCAGCAGCGCTTCGCTCCGCTGAACTCGTGGCCAGATAACGTGAACCTGGATAAGGCTCGCCGTCTGCTGTGGCCAGTGAAGAAGAAGTACGGCCAGTCCATCTCCTGGGCTGACCTCATGATTCTTGCCGGCAACGTCGCGCTGGAAGACATGGGCTTTGAGACCTTCGGCTTCGCCGGTGGCCGCAAGGACGTCTGGGAACCAGACGAAGACGTTTACTGGGGCCCTGAGAAGGTATGGCTGGAAAGCGAACGCTACACCGGCGCCCGCAACCTGGACGCACCACTGGCAGCTGTCCAGATGGGTCTGATCTACGTCAACCCAGAAGGCCCAGACGGCGTTGCCGACCCGCTGGCTTCCGCAGCGGATATCCGTGAAACCTTCCGCCGCATGGGCATGGACGACGAAGAAACCGTCGCCCTGATTGCCGGTGGCCACACCTTCGGCAAGACCCACGGTGCCAGCGCCGAATCGCACAAGAGCGGCGACCCGGAAGCTTCCCCGCTGGAAATGCAGGGTCTGGGCTGGAAGTCCGACTTCGGTACCGGCAACGGCGATGACACCATCGGCTCCGGTCTGGAAGTTACCTGGACCTACCACCCAACCCGCTGGGACAACGAGTTCTTCCACATCCTCTTCGCTTACGAGTGGGAACTGTTCCACTCCCCTGCCGGCGCCCAGCAGTGGCGTCCAAAGGACAACGGCGGAGCCGACATGGTTCCAATGGCCCACAACTCCTCGGTTCGCCGCGAGCCACGCATGCTCACCAGCGACCTGGCCCTGCGTTTCGATCCTTCCTACGAGAAGATCTCCCGCGACTTCAAGGACAACCAGGACAAGTTTGCCGACGCCTTCGCTCGCGCTTGGTTCAAGCTGACCCACCGCGACATGGGCCCGAAGTCCCGCTACTTCGGTCCAGAGGTTCCAGCAGAAGATCTGCTGTGGCAGGATCCACTGCCAGCTGCCCCAGAAACCACCCTGGGCGCTGCAGAAGTTTCGGCGCTCAAGGAACTAATCAAGGAATCCGGCCTGAGCGTACAGCAGCTGGTTTCCACCGCTTGGAAGGCAGCGGCGACCTTCCGCTCCTCGGACAGCCGAGGCGGCGCCAACGGCGGTCGCATCCGTCTGGAACCACAGGTTTCCTGGACCGTGAACCAGCCAGAGCAGCTCAAGCCAGTCATCGCGAAGCTGGAAGAGATCGTTGATGCTTTCAACGCCACTTCCGCTATCAAGACCTCCTTCGCCGACGTTGTGGTTTTGGCCGGCAACGTAGGTGTCGAGCTGGCAGCTTTGGCCGGCGGCCAGCAGATCGAGGTTCCTTTCACCCCGGGTCGTGTTGACGCTACCCAGGAGCAGACGGACGTTGAGCAGTTCGCATGGCTGGAGCCTGTTGCTGACGGTTTCCGCAACTACGACTCGGGCTTCTTGAATCTGCCTTCCGAGTACCTGCTGCTGGACCGCGCCAACCTGCTGGGCCTGACCGCACCTGAAACCACCGTACTGGTGGGCGGCCTGCGCGTACTGGGCAACAACTGGGATGGCTCGAACACTGGCGTGTTCACCGAGACCCCAGGCGCACTGACCAACGACTTCTTCGCCAACCTGCTGGAACTGGGCCTCGAATGGACTCCGGATGCAGAGGAGAAGACCTACGCAACCACTGACGGCCGCTGGGTCGGCAGCCGCGTAGACCTGGTCTTCGGCTCGAACTCCGAGCTGCGCGCGCTGGCCGAGGTTTACGCTTCGGACGATGCCAAGCAGAAGTTCGTCAAGGACTTCGCTGCTGCATGGGCCAAGCTCATGGATGCCGACCGCTTCGAGCTGCGCAAGTAGGCAGCCCTCCGCGTAAAACGGTGGCCGCTACCTCCCGAATGAATCGGGAGGTGGCGGCCACCGTCGTTTTTGGGATCTATCGTTGCCCTGGGTCTAGGGAACCGGGTTGCCCAGTTCTCGCAGATCCGTCTTGCTGGTTTCACGGGCCCACACGGCGCCAATCACAGCAAGGATCGAAGAAGCTGCCACGATCCATGCCGCAGGACCCCAATTAGCAGTCGTACCACCCACGAGAGCCGTACCAAGCATCGGGGTGAACCCGGCGCAGAGAATTCCGATCTGCAAGCCGATGGCCATTCCCGAATAGCGCACCTTCACGTTGAACAGCTCGGAGAACCACGCTGGGTACACCGAATTCGAGGCAGCGTACGTTCCGGCCGTAATCAGCATGCTTGAAACAAAAATCATCGCCAGGTTTCCCGTGGAAATCGTCAAGAAGTACACGAAGATCATGATGCCGGATCCCGTGACGCCAGCGATAAAGACCTTCTTGCGTCCGAAGATGTCAGATAGCCGCGCGAAGAAGGGCTGGCTGGCAATGGCAATGATGTTGCCGGCGATACTCACCCACAACATGGTTGACGCGGAGACACCTACAGATACGGCATACGCCAATCCGAAGGACTGCATGAAGGTATTGGTGACCACCTGGAAAGACATCAGCGCGACTTGGAAGAATTGCGCCGGGTGGGTGGTGATCATCTTGGTGAATGGCAGCTTGAGAGTTGCGTCCGCCTCCTGCTTCTCCTCGAAGACTTCAGGTTCGTCCAAGGAGCGGCGCACCAGGTAGGCGGCGACGAGAACCAGCAGCGAGAGCCAGAATGGAATTCGCCAGCCCCATGCCAACCGCGCTGATTCTTCCATCGCCGCGACCGGGAGGAACGCAAGCGAGGCCAGGACGATGCCGAAGGAAATCCCGCTCATTGCAAAGCTCGCGAAGAATCCCCGGCGCCCTTCAGGCGCTTCCTCGGTAGATAGGGCCGAGGCGCCAGCAGTTTCCGCGCCCGCGGACAAGCCCTGCATCAGGCGCAGGATCACCAGAAGAGCCGGCGCCCAGTATCCGGCGGTCGAGAAATCAGGCAATACGCCGATCAGGAACGTCGCCGACCCCATCAGCACCAGGGTCATGACCAGGGTTGCCTTGCGTCCCAGCTTGTCACCGAGATGCCCGAAGAAGACCGCGCCGAAGGGCCTGGCAATATAAGCGACACCGAACGTCGCGAACGAGGCGAGCAGGGCGATGGTCACGTCCCCGGAAGGGAAGAAGATCTTGGAAAAGATCAGCGAGGCCGCCGTCGCGTAGATGAAGAAGTCATAGTATTCCAGCGCACCGCCGAGGAATCCCGCGAGCGCCGCCTTCTTGGCGCGCTTGAGCTTGCGCCGCTGCTCCTCGTCGAGGCTGGCGCCCGGATGGCTGATGGTCTTGCTCATGGGATGTCCTTCCACAGCAGCAGGGATGCTTTCCGTCCTGCACTAATGCTAGTTGTACGTTATACGCACAAACGTGCGATATGCGACAATAGTTAAAGTACAGCAAGGTGAGGCGAGTCACAAGAGATGTGACGGTTTCCGGAATCCACGCTGGGCAAGCTCGCCTCGAAAGGACAACAATGAGCCACTCCATCAACGCAACACAGCTGTTCATCATTGGTTCCCATGCTTCGCAGACCATGTCGCCGAATCTCTGGAATCCTGTGTTCGAGGCGCTGGACAATCACTGGAGCTACGAGCCGCGGGACGTTCCCGCGCACAGCCCAATGCAGGAAATCCGCAACAGCCTGCTCTCAACGCGAGTCATAGGCGCCAACGTGACCATGCCTCATAAGCAGTGGGCAGCAGGTATCGCCGACGAACGCTCAGAACAGGTTAGCCTCAGTGGAGCAGCTAATCTATTGATCCGCCAGGGCGGAAAACTCCATGCCTACAACACCGACCTGATTGCGGTGGCAACCAAACTGGCCACCAGAATGCACGATCACGTTGTATTCCTCGGCGCCGGTGGCGCGGCTCGTGCAGCTTTGGTTGCGCTCAAAGAACACATCGGCACCGTCACCATCGCGGACCGTGATCCAGAAGCAGCCAATCAGCTGCTCTCGCTGGCCACCCGCATGGGGGTCAGGGGCAAGGGCGTGGATTGGTCCCGGGCAGCGCAGGCCACAGCGCAAGCTTCCCTCGTCATTAATGCCACGCCTATCGGCAAGCATGCCGAAGACGGGGCTGCTTGGGGCACCGCGCAGCTGGCTCCTGGTACCCATATCTATGATTTCGTGTACAGCGCGCACACGACCGGAACCATCAAGGCCGCCATCGAACAAGGCCTGGAATATTCCGACGGTTGGGAGCATTTGCTGCTTCAAGCCGAAGCCATGGTCCCGCTGCTTGGCTTGCCTGAACAGAGCAAGACCCAACTCCAGCAATCGCTTCAGCGCATCCGCGCATCCGCGACAATAACTGAGCGAAAAGCCTAGAAGAGGGTGTTCGGCGGGCCACCGAAGCGGGGATTCTCCAGCGTCAAAAGTTCCGTCTTTGCTTCAAGCCCACCGAGATAGCCGCCCAGCGAACCATCGGTGCGCAGCACCCGGTGGCAGGGCAAGACAATGGGAATCGGATTGGTCGCGCAGGCCGATCCTACGGCGCGCACGGCTTTGGGATTGCCAATGCGTTCCGCCATCTGCGAGTAGCTC
Source organism: Glutamicibacter sp. GQ173 (assembly GCF_059759215.1). Lineage (NCBI taxonomy): Bacteria > Bacillati > Actinomycetota > Actinomycetes > Micrococcales > Micrococcaceae > Glutamicibacter > Glutamicibacter sp. GQ173. The sequence continues at coordinate 92,762 of NZ_JCAXDT010000004.1, read as the reverse complement.
CACGTCTGCCCGTAGCCAATCATGCCCAGTTCCAGCTGCACTCGGCGGCGGAAGTCGGTGGAAAGCTTCAGGTCCAGAGGCACATCGAAGTTGTGCCGGGTTCCGGCAAAGTACTCATCGAGTTGCCGGGCCACAGAATCTAAACGCGCTGGGTCCTTGAGAATGCGCGGGCTGAGCTTCTGGGCGAGCACCTGGAGAATCTTCTCATGGTCCTCTGTTTCAAAAGCTACCCGCACCAGGCCGGCTGGGGTGCTGGCCAGCAGCAAAGACCCTACCGGGCTATCAACTACGCGGTAGGAAATATCGACAAGATCCACGGCCTGCGCCTTGGCCCGCAGATCGATTCCCAGCTGATCCAGAACTTGGGCCTCTTCTCCGGTTGCTGAAGAGTTGGTCGGTGCATTAGTCATGATTTCTCCTGCCACAATGTGTCATCGCCGAGCAATCGGCGAAGATTCTTGAGCCCGTCGCTGCCCGCTCGCCGCGCGGCGGCTTCAGTCCCGGACACCATTTGGGCAATCTGGGCATAGTTCAGGCCGCCCAGATATCTGTAGCCGACCACCAGCCGCTGCTTCTCGGGGAGCCTGCCTACTTCCTGCCAGAGCTGCAGATTTTCCAACTGCAATGCCGGTTGCGGCTCGCCATCAATCTGGTCCCACTGTTGATGGTCGAGAAGGACCTCCGGCTTGTTCTTGCGCAGCTCATCGATGGCCTTGTTCCGTGCAATGCGGACCAGCCAGGCCAGGACGTTGGCGTCCTCGGCAAGCTGCGGATAGGCCTTGAGCGCTGAAAGGAAAGTTTCGGACCAGGCATCCTGGGCGCGATGCTCATCGAGCAGGGCGCGACAAACGCGAAGCACGTTCAGCCCGTAATCCTGGACTATCCGCTCAAACGGCACTTGCATGGCTCTCCTGAAGGTCGGCACCTTTACGGGCTTTCACCATGTAAACGCATCGCGGAGCAAAAATGTGAGGTGGCGATAGGAAAAACTTTTGAGCCCCTAGCAGCTGACCAGATCCAGCCCCTCGGCCAGTTCGCGCAGGCGTTGGATGTCAATCTCGATGACCTCGCCATTGTCTACGCCGCGCGGCAGCTTGGTTCCGGCCAGCGCATCACGAATGGCGCGCATGGTGGCTCCATGGCTGACCACGGCCACCTTCCTGCCCGCATGCTCAATCGACAGGTCGATCAACGCAGGAATCGCCCTGCGCAAAATCTCGTCGATTGGTTCCAATTGATCCTGGAGAGAGGCCGATTCCTCATCGCTCACCTGCGCCATGATCCGGCCTTCGAGCGGTCCGAAACCGCGTTCAATCAGTTCCGGGACGCTCCGGCCGGTCTCGGCCTCCAGTTCCCGCGCAATCAGCGCGGCCGTTTCCTGGGCGCGGCCCAGCGGGGATGCCAGCACCAGGGAGAACCCCTGGCCTTGAAGTTCGCGCCCTACACCGCGGGCTTGTTCACGTCCGGTGTCGTTCAGCGGAATGTCGGTGCGCCCCTGAAGGCGGCCTGCCAGATTCCAATCGGTCAGCCCGTGTCTGATCAATACCAGCGCAGTATCCATGACTCAAGCGTACCGGCGAGCGCGGTGATCGAAGAATCTCCGGCATTACGTCCAATACGCAACGTTAAGACTCATAGTTAGGTCATGAACGGTCATGTTGCGAAGATTGTTACACCATCCCGAGCGGCTGAGAGATCTGGTTCGTTGACGCCGCAGCAACCTGCCACATCCGGTGGTTACGGTGCTACCGCCAGAAACGATGCAGCCGCCTGTCTTGCTTAACCACAGCAAGTTGCGACATTGATTCCGGGATTCCTGCCTCGATCGCACCACCGCCTGGCGGTGAAGCGCGAAAACCCCATCGACAAGGAGTCGTAAGCCATCATGGCAGATCACAAGTTTGGATTCCGCACCCGCGCATTGCACGCCGGTGGCACCCCGGATGCCGAGCACGGCGCCCGCGCAGTGCCCATCTATCAGAGCACCTCATTTGTCTTCAAGGACGCCGACGACGCTGCCAACCTCTTCGCGCTGCAGAAGTACGGCAATATCTACTCGCGCATCGGCAACCCGACCGTTGCGGCTTTCGAAGAGCGCATGGCCTCCCTGGAGGGCGGCATCGGCGCTGTAGCCACCGGCTCCGGCATGGCCGCCGAGTTCGTGACCTTCGCCGCCCTGGCCCAGGCTGGGGACCACATTGTGGCCTCCTCGAAGCTCTACGGAGGAACCATCACCCAGCTTGATGTTTCACTGCGCCGCTTCGGCATCAACACCACCTTCGTCGACTCCAATGACCCAGCTGACTTCGAAGCGGCCATTAAAGAGAACACCAAAGCGGTGTACACCGAAGTGGTGGCTAACCCCTCGGGAGACATTGCCGACCTGAAGGGCCTGTCCGAGGTGGCGCACCGCCACCTGATCCCGCTGGTGGTCGACTCCACGCTCACTCCCCCGTATATCCTGCGTCCCATCGAGCACGGAGCGGATATCGTCATCCACTCGGCAACCAAGTTCATCGGCGGCCACGGCACGACCCTCGGAGGCGTAGTGGTCGAGTCCGGGAAGTTCGACTGGGGCAACGGCAAGTTCCCCGCGATGACCGAACCGGTGGCCAGCTACGGCAACGTTTCCTGGTGGGCCAACTTCGGCGAATACGGCTTCCTCACCAAGCTGCGCAGCGAGCAGCTGCGCGACTTCGGCCCGGCCCTGCCGGCCCAGTCGGCGTTCCAGCTCTTGCAGGGCCTGGAAACCCTGCCCCAGCGCATGGACAACCATCTGGCCAATGCCAAGCAGGTCGCTGCCTGGCTGGAGGCAGATCCACGGGTCACCTACGTGAACTACGCCGGCCTGGAATCCCACCCGCAGCATGCCCATGCCAAGGAACTTCTGCCCATGGGCGTCGGTTCAGTGTTCAGCTTTGGCGTGAAGGGCGGGCGCGAAGCCGGCTCCAAGTTCATCGAAGCCCTGCAGCTGGCCAGCCACTTGGCCAATATCGGCGATGCCCGCACCCTGGTGCTGCACCCTGCTTCCACCACCCACCAGCAGCTCAGCGCAGGCCAGCTGATCGCCGCTGGCGTACCCGAAGATCTGATCCGGCTGTCGGTAGGCCTGGAAGATGTCGAAGACATCCTCTGGGATCTGGACCAGGCGTTGGCCGCCTCCCAGGAAACGGCCTCTGGCTCTGCCAATGATTTTGCGGAACCCGCCTATGATGGCGCGGCGTGCGCCATTCCTGCAGCACCGAAGGGAGCCAACTAATGAGCACCACCGACCGCACCTGGGAAGGCCCGGGAGCCGCGCAACGGCTGAACATCCTGCGCGAAACCAAGTCCATCGCCATCGTGGGAGCCTCCAACAAGCCATCGCGGGCCAGCTACTTCGTAGCGACCTACCTGCTGTCCTCATCCAAGTACAAGGTGTACTTCATCAACCCGGTGCTCGATGAGATCCTGGGCCAGCCGGTGTACAAATCCCTCGCTGATCTGCCGGAGACACCGGATCTCGTGGAGGTCTTCCGCAAGCACGATGACCTGCCATCCGTGTTGGATGAGGCATTGGCCGTGGGCGCGAAGACCCTCTGGCTGCAGCTGGGATCCTGGCATGAGGACGTGGCCCGCCGTGCAGAGGCTGCGGGCATGAACGTCGTGATGGACCGTTGCGTGAAGATCGAGCACGCCCGATTCCACGGCGGCCTGCGCCTGGCCGGATTCAACACCGGCGTGATTTCCTCTAAGCGCCAGGTGCTCGCCTAGGAAGTCCTGGACTACGAAAAACGAGTGCATGCAACGCGACGTTGCATGCACTCGTTTTCACCTGAACGATGGGACACGGCTGGCCCGTTAAAGGATGCTGATTTTCAGCGCCGAGCACTCCGGGGCAAGAGCGTGCCCTGCGCCTATTCATGGTCGATGCAATTGACCCAGGCAGAGCCTGTGCGACTTCCTATTAGCACCCAAGGCGCGGATCATCGATGCGAACGTTATACACGGATTGGGAAACCACAACTAGCGCCTCCACTGATGCCTTTTATCTACTCGGGCGCCGATCTGGAATCACCTGGAAGCCACCATCAGCCTTCCGCCCTTGATGACAGCCCGAAGAAATTGATCGGGTTGAGTGAGAACGGAGATGTCCTCAACGGGATCTCCGTCAACGATGATGAGATCGGCGTAGGCGCCATTCTGAAGCGTCCCAATTTCATCTTTCATCCCAAGGAGCTTCGCGGCATTCGAAGTTGCTGCACGGATGACATCAATCGCTGGCTGGACTCTCGCACGGATTGTGAACTCGTCAAGCTGGCGTGCTTGAAGGCTGCCTAACAGGTCGCTGCCGTAAACGATATTTACCCCTGCTTCGTGGGCCTTTCGCAATGCGTCCATGGCAGCAACCCTGACTTCGTCGAGTTTATTCAGAGAACCTGCTGACAGCCCGGACGCCGAGCCCGCTTCATACATCGCTTCATAGGTGATGATGGTGGGAACCAAAAAGGCATCATTTTCCACCAGGAGTCGAATCGACTCATCATCGATCAAGTTTCCATGCTCCACGCATTTCACACCTGCCTTGAGGGCTTGGTTCACCGAGCGTGGATGGTAGGCGTGCACCGTGACGTACCGATTATGGTTCTCTGCTTCCACAACGGCCGCGCGGATCTCTTCGAAGGTGTACTGCACTGCAGAAATTTCATCCGACGGTGAAGCCACTCCCCCGGACACCACGAGTTTCAAGTGGTTCGCACCTTTACGGAATTCGTCACGAGCTGCCCGTTGCACCTCGTCTATACCGTCCGCAATACGTCCGAAATCGGGCTTGATCTGGCAACAAGGTTGCGCAGTATCTGATAGCAAGCGGAAATCTCCGTGCCCTCCCGTTTGGGAAAGGGCCTTTCCACCGAAGACGAGTCGAGGACCGGAAACCAGCTCTTCCTCGATGGCTCTGGCCATGCCGTAATCTGCCCCGCCGACATCGCGGACAGTTGTGAATCCTCGATGAAGCATGTCTGTTGCCGACTTGAGCGCACGAACAGTCAGATAGCCTGGGGTCCAGTTATTCCGGTCCGCAGCATCCGTGGAAGTGACAATGATGTGCACGTGCGCGTCGACCAAGCCTGGCATGACGGTTGCACCCTTGGCATCAATGATTTTGATGTCTTTGGAAACAGGGCCTGGCTGGCCGCTTCCCATTTCGGCGATGCGTCCGTTTCGGATGTCGATCCATGCCGAAGAGTTCCTTTCACCAGTTTCGGGTTCAAGGGTACACGCATTGATGATTCGCAAATCCATAATGAGTCTTTCCTGGGTTGATTCATGAGGGCCAAATATTTTATCGAAAGGTTAGACGTTTTCGACATTCTCATCGAGTCGACGCCCTGAGGTCCGCTGGCCGAAGATCACTACGATGATCACCGCAGCCGCCAGGGCAGCGACAAGCACCAAGAAGACATTGGTGAAACCGATGCTGGCGTAGAGATACCCGATGGTTACCGGGGCAGCGATTGCGCCGATCCGCCCGATGGCAGAAGCAGTCCCCATGCCGGTTGCCCGCACTGCTGTTGGGTAGAGCTCGGAAGTATAAGCGTAATAGACGGCCGCCACACCGTTGGTGAAGGCAGCAAGGAAGCAGCAGCCGATGAGAAGCATGAGGTTGGAACCGGCAAAGGCAATCGCGATTGCAGACAGGGTCGCTCCAACGGCATAAATGGCAATCAACCATTTGCGTTCCATCTTGTCGATAAGGATGCTGGCGAAATAGTATCCCGGGATCTGGGCCACCGCAGTTGCCAAGGCAAAGAGGAAGGATGAAGTCAGGGAGAATCCCTTTGCAGCAACCAGCAAGGCGGGAAGCCACGCCGTGAATCCATAGTTGACTCCAGTCAAAATGAACCAGAGAAGCCAGATGACAGAGGTGGTCCGCACCAGCGGACGAGACCATAGGGCTCCTAGCTGCTGGAATGCATTTCTTCGAGTCTGAGGTGCCACGCCGGCGGAAGCCGCAGGTTCACCGCTCACGCCGGTCGGCTGGGAAACTGACGGATTGCCGGTTGCACCGTTTTCCCGCTCGAATTTCTCAACGACTTCACGTGCCTCGTCTACCCGCCCCTGCGACAGCAGATAACGCGGAGACTCCGGAAGGGAACGTCGCCACCACAGCAGGAGCACTACTGGCAAAGCAGTAATTACAGCTACGATCCTCCAGCCGGTTTCAGGGTTGGGCGAAATGACAATGGGTGCAATCGCGCCGGCCAGAATATACCCAAAAGACAAGAATCCAACAGTCCGGGCCACGAATTTTCCGCGGACCCTCGATGGCAGGAATTCAGAAATGTACGGGGCGATAATTGCCGTTTCGGCGCCGATGCCTATTCCGGCTAGTGCCCGCCAGATGAATAGCTCTGGCACCGACTGGGCAGTACCCATCAGGAAACTACAGGCGCAAAAGACAAGCAGCGAGGTCATCATCAACTTTCGCCGGCCAAATCGATCTGCGAGGACTCCGGCTGCAAGCGCACCGACAAGATAGCCGAAGAAAATCGACGACAGGAGCCAACCGGATACCGAAGACGGAATCTGCCAGATAACAATGAGAGCTGAAAGTGCCGCTCCCATCAGCGCACCATCGAATGAATCGAAGGTATAACCTAAGCCGCCCATAAGCATGAGCTTGCGATGGGGTTTGCCTGGACTCAGGTTATCGAGCCTAACGAGCAGGTCTTCTTGTTGAGCTCCTGAAATATCCTCTGCTGTTGCCACAACTGTGGTCCTTTCTAGATCGATGCCGTGATGCAACATTAGTTGCATCAAATGGTGATGTGCAACACTTTGATCATGGATATTTTTTCTATATTGACCCTCATCGCCTCCGAAGCGAAGCGGGACGAGCTGATTGACTACTATGTTCGCAACGAAGTCCTCGAGCTTTCCGGTGCCAAGTCGAGCCAATTGTGCACTTCGCGCGAGAATCCCCGAATATTGAAGGTAATAGCTCGCTGGAACAACGAGGAGGAGTACCTGGCTTGGCAAAACACGCCAATCAGGGCAACATTCTCAGCCGGGATCGCCGAGATTGCCGGAGCAGAGGCAACTGCAAAAAGTGAAATTATTCGATTGCGATGGGAAGCTTAAGTCGCACATTTGTCGTCAGAGGAGAATAATTTGAGCATCGAGGCCATGCTTCGCGAAAAATCCTACTCGATGACCCTTGGGCACCAAGCCGAACGAGTCGTCAAAGTGCTCATCCAGATGCCGCAGTTTGCCTCATATGCATCGGCCCGCGAAGTGGCCGAGCGAGCTGGCGCGAATGTTTCAACGGTGGTGAGAACTGCACAGCAGCTGGGTTTCGAGGGATGGACTGATCTCAGAAGCGAACTGCGCTCGCTTTATCTCACATCCCTTGTCGAGCCAGACGGCAATGAAATCAATGCGGCGGAATTGCCAAGCGCAATGCTCAAGCAGGATGCCGTCAATCTTTCGGCGTTGACGACAGCTGAGAACGCCAATGCCATCCATCGCATCGCGAGGACCATGCTCTCAGCACGGAGAACCGTGATTCTAGCGACCGGTTCCGGCGCTGGACCAGCACAGATCCTCTACTACCTGTCCTCAATCTATGGGCTTGATATACGCCTGGCAACTGGACCTCCGACGACCCAGGCGGTCGATGTCTCGCAGCTAGATGAACGAGACTGCCTGATCGTCCTCAATGTCTGGCGCCTGACACGAGCATTGCGCCAATTAGCCTCACTAGGCCAATCCAATGGCGCAACAGTAGCGGTTTTCACTGACCTGCGCTCTTCTCCACTCTGCGAATCGGCTGATCACGTAGTAGTTACCCCCATGGAAAGCATCGGAGCCACCCCCTCGCTCACGGCATTGGTGGCGGCCATCCAGGCCTTGCTTAGCGAACTGGAAAAAGCGGCTCCTCAAGCAACCGTCCGGGCCATTGAACGCTCTTGGGAAACCCTGGGCCTCATGGACGACCAAGTCTAGCGACCTAAGTTATCCAGTTTGGCTTTGATGCTCGGCCACCCTTGTTCCAGTGAAGATGAAGCAATGCATTCGACGCATGACAGCTTCTCCGCATGTGCACGATATCGCGCCGGTTACCCAAGGAGCAGATATCCTGCCTGCCCAAGGCAGCAGCAAGCCAGAACTCGCTGCTGAGATTTATGCACTGGCCAGCCCCATGGATGGTCGGCTTGATCCAGCAATTGGCTCCCCGGGGGCCAATTCACGAACTGCCTGCTGCGCATCCGCGAGTTCGCTGAACGGTAGGAACCATGGCAAGCATCAGCGGAAGCATTCGGTCCCAACGTCGATTGCGCTATTATCGGTCGTGCCAAATATTCAAAAGTCACTTTATTTGACAGCAGGGAGCCCGCGGCACGCCGGACGCCCCTGGGCCTCTCTATTCTTCTGGCCAATGGGCAGGACAACTCATTGCGAGCGCCCCTCTTCTGCTGCGGCAGCAGCCCTCCTGTTGCCAAGCGACACCGCCGCTTGCAAAGTTCCCACCGCCTCATATGGCTGCTGCGATCCAGCTCGAGTGCATTTCCGGGATCTCGAGTGATTCGTGCGTGGTCCCGGAGATGCCAATTGCCCCTCTTGAAGCTCTCAGGAATCCTCGACGACCGAATGCCTGCTTGACAAGCTGGCGTTATCCCCCGGCGGCCAAAGTGGCCAGCCGGCGATTCCTGCTCGGCGAAACCGAGGCAGTGGTAGACAAAATGGCATCCCGCCCAGCCCCGCGGGTCTCGAACCATGCTCCAGCTTGCGTGGCCGGGCAAAGAATCACACGTTGCCTCTTGCCGCATGCAATAGGAGCACGAAGCCTTGGACCGGACTGCGCCGGTTCAGTTCTCCTTCCTAGCACCTGCTGTCATACCGCAAAAACGGCTAGCACCTTCCGTCCGGCGCAGTGGAACAACGAGGACCATCTTCAGCTGCCCCTGCACCGCTATAAGCACTGGCGCAGCTGTCAAAGTGGGAGCACGTCCACTTCGGAAACCCAGTGAACAGGGTCGCAGTCACCAGCGTTCATCTGGCCTAGCATCTAGCGAATTCACCCAAACCAAAATAAAGCCAAAAATTCCTCGGGTCTTCACTTGACGTTCCCACACAATCGGGCATAAAGTCATGGAAACACAGATTCATGTGGTGCAGGTCATGAGGGATTGCGGAGGCACACTATGTTCGCCGAAGAACGACACCGGCTGATCGTCGAGCAGCTTGAGACCGACGGAAAAGTTTCCGTCGCGCAGCTGTCCGAACGCTTCGAGATCACCCGGGAAACGGTCCGCCGCGACCTGGCCCAGCTCGAATCGGAAAACTTCTTGCGCCGCGTCCACGGCGGAGCGGTCACCACCACCGAGGCAAGCACCCGCGAGGAAAGCCACCTGGTGCGCACCGCCATCCACTCCGATGCCAAGTCCCGCATCGCCCAGCGCGCCTTGAGCCTGCTGCCGGTCTCGGACGCCTCGGTCATCATCGACGCCGGCACCACCACCGAATTCCTCGCCGAGCGCATGCTGCGCACCAACGCCAGCGCCGGCTTGGTCGTCATCACCCACGCCCTGCCCATTGCTTCAGTCCTGGTACAGAGCCAGGCCGTCATCCTGGAGCTCATCGGCGGACGCGTACGGGGCCTGACCGGGGCCACCTCCGGGGCGCAAACGGTCGAGGAATACTCGCGGCACCGCGCAGACATCGCCTTCATCGGCACCAACGGGCTGCACGCAGGCTTTGGCCTGAGCACCCCGGATCCGCTGGAAGCCGCCGTGAAGCGCGCGCTGGTTAACAGCGCACGCCGCGTGGTGCTGCTGGCCGACAGCTCCAAGTTCGACCAGGAAACCCTGGTCTGCTTTGCCCGCCTGGAATCGATTGACACCCTGGTGACCGACAAGCAGCCCGGCGAGGAACTCGCCGCTGCCCTGGAAGCCGCAGATGTAGAGGTTGTGATCGCGTGATTGTCACCCTGACCGTCAACCCGGCCCTGGACAAGACCATTGAACTGGGCGAACCGCTCTCGCACGGCGCGGTGCAGCGCGCCACCGCCAGCCACGTGCAGGCAGCGGGCAAGGGAGTGAATGTCTCGCGCGCCATCGCCGCGGCCGGCGTGCCGACCCTGGCAGTGCTGCCCGGTGCGAGCACCGATCCGCTGATCACCGCGCTGTCCAGCGACAAGCTGGCCCACCGCACCCTGTCGATCACCGAGCCGCTGCGCACCAATATCACCCTGACCGATCCCGATGGCACCACCACCAAGATCAACGAGCCCGGTCCGGCCCTGACTGCGCAGCAGCTGGCAGAGCTCGGCGACCTGGTGGCCGACGCGGCCGCCAGCGCCGACTGGCTGGTGCTGGCCGGTTCGCTGCCGCCGTCAGTCCCCGTCGACTTCTACGCCCAACTCACCGCGCAACTGCGCACAACACTGGGCGGGAAGTGCCCGAAGATCGCGGTGGACACTTCCGGAGCGCCTTTGATCGAGCTCTTCGCCCACGGCGCGCTGCACATCCCCGATCTGATCAAGCCCAATGCCGAAGAGCTGGCTGAGCTGGTCGGAGGCTGCGACGAAGCGGCGCTGGAAGGCTCGATAGAACTGGCCGCCGACTGCGCCAAGAAGCTGCTGGAGACGGGCATCGGCGCGGTCCTGGCCACTCTGGGAGCCCAGGGCGCGCTGCTGGTCACCGAGCAGGGTGTCTGGCACGGATCGCACACCCCGATCACCCCGCGCAGCACGGTAGGGGCCGGCGATTCCTCGCTGGCTGGCTACCTGCTGGCAGATGTTGCAGGGGCCAGCGCCCCTGAACGGCTGAAAAACGCCGTCGCCTATGGGGCTGCCGCCACGCAGCTGCCGGGCTCCACCATCCCTACAGAATCCGATCTCACCGTTGACGCCGTCACCGTCGACGAACTTACTTCAACGCAAGGAACCGAGTCATGAGTGAACTAATCACCGCAGAGCTCGTGCTGCTCGATGCCGATCTGGGCAACAGCACGGGCGAGGTCATCGAAAAGCTGGCGTCACTGGTTGCCGAACAGGGCCGTGCCACCGATGCCGGCGCCCTGGCCGCCGACGGCAAGGCCCGCGAAGCCAAGACCGCCACCGGCGTTCCCGGCGGCATTGCCATTCCGCATTGCCGTTCGGCAGCGGTGACCGTGCCCACCTTGGCCATGGCCCGCCTGAACCCGAAGGTGGACTTCGGCGCCAAGGACGGCGAGGCCGACCTGGTCTTCTTCATCGCCGCCCCGGATGGCGCCGACCAGGCCCACCTGAAGCTGCTTTCCAAGCTCGCCCGCGCGCTGGTGAAGAAGTCCTTCACCGCCTCCTTGCGTGCCGCGCAGAGTGAAGCGCAGATCGTGGAGCTGGTCCGCGAGGTCGTTTCCGACGCCCCTGCCGCAGCCCCTGCCCCTGCCGCCGCTGCTCCGGCCCCGGCCGCTGAGGCAGCCGACGGCGCTGCCAAGAAGAAGTCGATCGTTGCGGTCACCGCCTGCCCTACCGGCATCGCCCACACCTACATGGCTGCCGACTCGCTGGCCCAGACCGCGCAGGAAATGGGAGTGGAGTTCGCCGTGGAAACCCAGGGCTCCTCGGGTTCCACCCCGCTGGACCCAGCGGTGATCGAGGCCGCCGACGCTGTGATCTTCGCGGTGGATGTGGACGTGCGCGACCGCGGCCGCTTCGCCGGCAAGCCGGTCATTCAGGTTCCGGTCAAGCGCGGCATCGATGAGCCGGAAAAGCTGATCAACGACGCCATCGCCGCCTCCGAGGATCCGCAGGCCCGCCGTGTTCCCGCCGGGACCACCGCAACGGCCGAGGAGAAGAACGGCTCCGAGTCCTTCGGCGCGGGCCTCAAGCGCGCCCTGCTCACCGGTGTCTCCTACATGATTCCGTTTGTCGCCGGTGGAGGCCTGCTGATCGCGCTGGGCTTCTTGCTCGGCGGCTACTCGATCACTGATGTGGCCGATGACGTGCTGGGATCCAACACCCTGTTCAACCTGCCCGGTGCCGACGTCATGTCGCAGCTTGAGACCCCATTCGGTCCGCTGGGCGCCTACCTCGGCGCGGTGGCGTTCAAGATCGGTGGCCTGTCCATGGGCTTCCTGGTTCCGGCGCTGGGCGGCTATATCGCCTACGCCTACGCCGACCGCCCGGGCATCGCGCCGGGCTTCACCGCAGGCGCGGTGGCCGGCTTCATGGGAGCCGGGTTCATCGGCGGCATCGTCGGCGGTCTGATCGCCGGCCTGGCCTGCCGCTGGATCAACTCGTGGAATGTTCCACGCTGGATGCGCGGGCTGATGCCCGTGGTCATCGTGCCGCTGCTGGGCTCGATCATCGCCTCGGGCTTGATGTTTCTGTTCCTCGGCGGTCCGATCGCCAAGCTGACCGAAGCCTTGAACAACTGGCTTTCGGGCATGTCCGGCACCGCCGCAGCCGTGCTCGGCCTGGTGCTCGGCCTGATGATGGCCGTCGACCTCGGCGGACCGGTGAACAAGGTGGCGTACTCCTTCGCCGTGGCCGGATTGGGTACCGCATCGCTGGCCGATAACCCTGCCCCGATGATGATCATGGCTGCCGTCATGGCCGCCGGCATGGTTCCGCCGCTGGCGATGGCCCTGGCCACCACCATCAGCGCCAAGCTGTTCACCGAGGCAGAACGCGAAAACGGCAAGGCCGCCTGGCTGCTGGGCGCGGCGTTCATTTCCGAAGGCGCCATCCCCTTCGCGGCTGCCGATCCGCTGCGCGTGATCCCGGCTTCGATGGTCGGTGCCGGTGTCACCGGCTCGCTGATCATGAGCTTCAACGTGGTCAGCCAGGCCCCGCACGGCGGCATCTTCGTCTTCTTCGCCATGAACAACACCTGGCCGCTGTTCCTGCTGGCCACCTTGATTGGTACCGTTGTCTCAGCAGCAGTGGTTATCGTTCTGAAGAAGTATGTACGCAAGGCTCCTGTCGGAGCCGCTGAACCGGCAAAGGTCGCAGCATGAGCAAGCAGTTCACCGGAGTAGGCGTCAGCGCCGGACGCGTCATCGGACACGTGCGCCGCATGCCTGAGCCAATCCTCGCCCCGGCAGATGGCGCGCCGCTGCCGCAGGGCGTGAGCCCCGAAGAGGAAACCCAGCGCCTGGCCGAGGCCTCCAAAGCCGTCGCCACCGGGCTCAAGGAGCGCGCCGCGCTCGCAACCGGAGATGCGCAGGCCGTGCTGAAGGCCACCGCATTGATGGCCAGCGACCGCAGCCTGATCAAGTCGGCGACCAAGCTGGTTGCCGGTGGCACCTGCGCCGAGTCGGCCATCTGGGAAGCGGCCGATGCGGTAGCGACCCAGCTGACCGCGCTGGGCGGCTACATGGCCGAACGCGCCGGGGACGTGCTGGACGTGCGCGCCCGCATCGTGGCAGAGCTGCGCGGCGTCCCGGCTCCGGGCATCCCGGATTCGGACCAGCCGTTCATCCTGGCCGCCGTGGATCTTGCCCCGGCGGACACTGCGACCCTGGATCCGGCCAAGGTGCTGGCCCTGGTCACCTCAGATGGCGGGCCGCAGTCGCATACCGCGATCATCGCCCGCTCGCTGGGCCTGCCGGCCATTGTTGCCGCACCGGACACCACTGAGCTGGCCGACGGGGACTATGTTTTTGTTGATGGCATCGACGGCCTGGTGATCACCGACCCCGGCGCTGCCGAAGAGCACCTGGCGGCGACCTACGCCAACCGCGAAGTCCTTCCGGACTTCACCGGCACCGGCGAGCTTTCCGATGGCTATCGCGTGCCGCTGCTGTCCAATGTGGGCAGCGGCGAGGACGCGCAGCTGGCCGCCGCCGCCGGCGCCGAGGGCGTGGGCCTGCTGCGCACCGAATTCTGCTTCCTGGGCAAGGAAAAGGAACCGACCCATGAAGAGCAGGTTTCCGCATACGGCGCTGTTTTTGCGGCCTTCGGCGGCAAGAAAGTGGTGGTTCGCACCCTGGATGCCGGCGCCGATAAGCCGCTGCCATTCCTGACCGATTCCAGCGAGCCAAACCCTGCGCTGGGTGTGCGCGGCTACCGCACCGACCTGTCCAGCCCCGGCGTGCTGGAACGCCAGCTCAAGGCCATCGCCCAGGCTGCGGATGAGCATGAAGCGGATGTCTGGGTGATGGCGCCGATGATCTCCACCCCGGCCGAAGCGGAAGATTTCGCAAAGATGGCCCGGGCCGCTGGCCTGGCCACCGCCGGAACCATGATCGAGGTCCCATCGGCAGCTGTACTGGCCGGCCAGATCCTGCAGCGCTGTGATTTCGTGTCCATTGGCACCAACGACTTGACCCAGTACACCATGGCTGCGGATCGGCAGTTGGGCACCTTGGCCGAGCTCAATGATCCATGGCAGCCTGCTGTGCTGCACATGGTGGCTGCCACCACCGCCGGTGCGCAAAGCGCGGGCGGCAAGCCGGTGGGCGTGTGCGGCGAAGCCGCTGCCGACCCGGCCCTGGCCGTGGTGCTGGTGGGCTTGGGTGTCACCACCTTGTCCATGAACAAGCGCGCACTGGCTCCGGTCTCGGCGGTATTGCGCACCGTGGACTTCGCCAAGGCACAGCGCCTGGCCAAGGTGGCCCTGGATGCGCCGTCGGCCGAACTGGCCCGCAGCGCCGTGCGCGCTGAGCTGAGCGAATTGGACCGCTTCGGCTTGTAGGCCACTAGAATTTATCGTCAACCACTGTTCACAAGATCCCCAAGGAGCCCATCATGGCAGAACGTAAAGCAATCATCGGTAGCCGCGTCGGCCTGCACGCCCGCCCGGCAGCTATCTTCGCCGAAGCCGCAGCAGAACTTCCGGTAGAGGTCACCATCGCGCTGGAAGGCGAACCAGCAGAAGACGCAATGGACGCATCAAGCATCCTGTCGCTGATGGGACTGGGCGCCGAGCACGGCACCACCGTGGTGCTGCGTGCCGAAGGCGACGGCGCAGATGCAGCGCTGGACCAGCTGGTCACCATCTTGGAGACCGACCACGACGCTGAGTAGTTTTCAGCTTGGAAAACAGGGAGCGGGCCAGCTGGCTTGCTCCCTGTTTTTGTACCGAAAAATACTGATTGACAAAATTCAATCACTAGGCGGATGATGATACTTACGCACTAACGTAGGAGTTTGAATGAGCGCGCTCAAGACCTCCGCGCTGCGCCTCGTCAAGCCTTTCGCGGTCCGCGATTATGCCCTGCTGGCTAGCGCTCTTGTCCTGTCTACTTTCGCCGCGGGCATGTGGACCGTGGCCATGGTCTACCAGGTGCGCCGCTTGGGCGGCGGGCCGGTGGAACTTTCAATGGTGGCCACGGCCAATGCCGTGGGCCTGCTGTGTTTTGTACTCTTGGGCGGGATCATGGCCGACCGGCATTCCTGCCGGCGCATCGTGGTGCTGGTAGAGACCTTTTCCTTTGTGCTGATGAGCATCACCGCGGTGCTGGCCATTAGCGGGGTACTGGAACTGTGGCACCTCATGGTGGCAGGATTTCTCATCGGTTCAGGATCAGCATTTTTCTACCCTGCATACTCCGCCCTACTGCCCAAGATGTTGCCACCCGAGCAGCTCTTGGCCGCCAATGGCCTGGAAGGAACCGTGCGCCCCGTGGTCCACACTGCCTTGGGCCCGATGACCGCCGGATTCGTGGTGGCAGCCTTGTCCCCAGCGCACGCCATCATTGGCGTGGCACTGGTTCACCTGCTCGCCTTGCTGATGCTGCGCACGATCCCCAGCCGGGACGCCTATAACGCGACGGGTCCGGCGGACGGCCAGCCGCAGCCGGGCATCCTCCGGCAGCTGCGCGAGGGCGTCGGCTATACGGTGCGCACCCGGTGGCTGTTGTGGACCTTGCTGTTTTCGGTCGTTTCCGTGTTCACCTTCATTGGACCTTTTGAAGTTCTGCTGCCCTTTATCGTCAGCGATAATCTGCACGGGGACGCCAAGCTCTTCAGCTTCGCCCTGGCTTTCTTCGGCCTCGGATCAGCACTCGGCTCGCTGCTGATCGCCTCCGCTAAATTCCCGCGCCGGTACCTGAGCCTGATGACAGCCTGCTGGTGTCTGGGAACATTGCCGCTGGCATTGGTGGGCTATGCCGAAGAAGCGTGGATGCTCTTTGCCATCCTCCTGGCATTCGGCATCACCGACGCTGTGGGCATGGTCATTTGGGGAACGCTGTTGCAACGCCGAGTGCCCCGCCACCTGCTGGGCAGGATCTCCAGCTTGGACTTTTTCGTTTCGCTGGCGCTGATGCCGCTATCCATGGCAGCGGCTGGGCCACTGACCCAAGTCCTGAGCTTGCAGGCGATTTTCATCATCGCAGGTCTGGCTTCACCGGTGTTTGGCGTCATTGCGTGGTGGGCTGGAAAATTTGCACGCGACGAAGTGGAGAACCCGCTGATTGATGAGCCAGTGGCCGTGGCAGAGGGTGAGATTCGGTAGTTTCCGGATCCCATCCTCTATCACGGCCGATCTATTTTGCCATTCATGGTGCGGTACTGCGGCAATACCGCAACGGAGGAACGGGACTTACGGCGCTTGCTCTGCGTAGAGGCGCAATTGATCCAATTTGTCCCCCTCGCTTTCGCGAACGTTCGCAGCCAGCTCTTCGCACTGTTCAACGCTCAAATCAGGATTGATGATCGCCACTTGCAGCACCACCTCGGTGTACCCGGCGTCGTCTTTCAGATCGTATCGGTAGGACAGCCCGTCCGGATTCTCTGATGTGTGCATGATCAGCAGCCGGTTCTCAATCAGGTCGTGGACGCGGTAGGCCCGTTCGTGGCCTGCGATTCTATAGACCAGATTGGTTCCGACTTTTAGTTCTGGGTCATCTGAATGCATGGAACCAATTCCATGGATCCACAAAGGAGCTGCTGCCCAGTCGGTCAGCAATTCCCAGACGCGGTGCACCGGAAGATGTATGAGAACGGTGCTTTCAAAAACACTGAACTGGCTCATACCGGAATCGTTGCACTCTCGCCGGTTAATGGGAATAGTTTTCAGAAGATTTGGGTAGATAAAAACCGGCACCAGGCAATTCTCTGCCTGGCGCCGGTCAAATGCGCTACTGGTGTTTACCAGTCTTCTTCGACGTCTGCCTCGGAAATGCCCAGCTCCGGTTCCTGCTCAAGGTCGAAGTTGTACCAGGCTTCAGTGAAGTCAGCCATCGAATCCAGCGCGTCCTGCGCATCGCCGTCCAAGACCTCCAGGGCCTCAGGGCTGTTCAACACAGCAGTCACCGCAACGAATGGGTGATGCTCAAAGTAATCGGTTGGGGTGGCATCTTCGTTAAACGTCAGATTCTCGCTCTGTGCAAAGAGTTCGACGTATTGCGCCACTGCGTCGGGCAGACGGCTCAGGTTGATGCCAGTCAAGGACTCATTGTAGATCTCAGCAGTTGCGTCGGCCCACTGCTCAATGAGCTCTTCGCTCATCATTGCCATCTGATTATCCACCTCGTGGTCGGGGTTTTTGCTTCACGTGATTCGGTAGCAATTCATCTTATTTCTTCAGGCCGAGCATGCCAAGACAGAATCTTCAGTTGGATTGTGATCTTTTCGATCGTGTGAATTTCGCTGGATGCTACTGGTCCAGCGATGGGATGTCAGGCAGTTCTGGCATGGGTGAAAAACTGAATTCTTCAGGCTTCGGCACAGGGGTTCTAGTCAACCGGTCAAGTTCTTCGCGTGGCAGCTGAACTGGTCCCGAAGGCTCTTCATCCTCGGTTCCTCCAGAGCTGTCCGAGGACTGCGGGACACCAGCAAGCAATGAGAGCGACAGGACAAATGCAATGAATCCGAACACCAGATGCACCCCGATGAAGTACATCCCGCCGATGTTGCCTCGCAGCAGCGCGAAGCCTCTCGATTTTGCCGAGCTGCTCACCGCCAGCCCATAAGCGAAAGCGTTGTTCTTGAATCCCAGACGGAGCTGGCAATAGGCCAAAACCCCACCGACCATCAACAGTCCCATACCCGCCGACCACATTGGAACTGCGGCCATCTGGCTTGGTCGGGCCATGCATACTCCGAAGAAGGCCAGATGCGCGAAAACTATCAGCACACGTTTCCAGAAGCCTGCCGCGTAGCCTCCGCTCAGGCGCACCAGATGCACCCTTCGTTCTTCAGGATCCTGGCGGTTCTGCGGAGGCCCTGAAATTTCTCGAAATATGAGAGCAGCGGCCACCCGGCCCGCCACAACGCCAAGAAGCATCAAGATCGCACCCGCGAGTGGAACGAAGCAGCCCGCCACAGCGCCAGCTACCGCAGCCGCCCAACTGGCCTGGTACCCGCGCATGGCTTTGGGCAGCGCCGGGAAGCGGGCGTGAATATCTTTGATGTACCCCGAAGGTAGCGTTTTCTCCGTCCTTTTATACGTGGAGATATTCCACCAAGCGAACAGGCCACCACCGCCAAGCAGCAGCACAACCACAATCAGGGTGACCGGCAAACTGGCAGCGTGCCCAAAAGCAGCGACGGCTGCGAGCGCCGGAATGGATAACCACCAGCGGTCCGCGTAAACCGCCTGCTTGGCCAGAAAGTTCTCCGCGTAGTCCTCGTGCAGCTTTTCGTTCATTGGATCGCTGGCCAGCATGCCGCGCAATAATTGGCCGTGGTCCCCCACGATCTTGCGGCCCATTTCGATGCTGCCTGCCGAACGCAATAGCCCTTGATGATGAGGGTCAATGCGCAGCCCTGCTTCCAGGAGCCTCATCGCGCCTCGGTGATCTCCGGCGATGTCGGCTGCGAGAGCTGCACCTTGATAAAAGTCGGGGTTTTCAGGTTCCAATTTCAGTGCATGCTCAGTGGCCTGGCGGGCCAAGATCCGCTCGTCATTGTTCTGGATATTGCCCAGCAAGAAGATGCCCAGCAGATAGTGTCCACGGGCATGCTCCGGCGCCACCGCGATGACCTGTTGGATGGTTGCCAGGGCCTCGTCACGACGGCGCTGGCCGGAAAGTGCCACCGCGAGCTGCTCACCAGCTACTGGATGCTCGGGATTCAGCCCCAATGCCACGCGAGCGGCGGCTTCAGCTTCGCTCCACTGCTCCAAGTTCAGATGGCAGGCCGCGTACAGGATCCAGAATTCGGCAACCTGCTGATAATCATTGAGATTGTCCTTGAGCAGGCTAATGGCTTCGGCTTCCCTGCCCGTAGCCAGATGATGGGTGATCCTGGTGTAGAGGACGTCAAAATCCATGCGGTGCCTTCCGGGCTTGGATTACAACAGTTTTCTGGCGACCAGATAATCAGCCAGCTCGTCATAACGCCCATTCTCGTTGCTGAACCGCACCACATTGCGTGCAGACTCCAGCCACGGCAGGGTCGATGGCTTCACTTCTTTCATCGCCAGATGAATATGTGCCATATTCACCGGCAGCACCTCATTGCGCTCGATGGACTGCATCATGGCTTTTTCCGCGGCTGTGGTGCACAAGTGCTCCAGGTCGGCGCCCGAGAATCCATCGGTTTGCCCGGCAATCCATTTCAGGTCGATACCTGCGATGGGTCGACGCTCCAGGTGATAGCGCAGGATTGATTCGCGAGCTGGCTGGTCCGGAGCGGTGACCAGCACTGAGCGGTCCAAACGTCCTGGGCGCAACAGCGCCTCATCCAGGTCCCATGGGTGGTTGGTCGCGGCCAGGATGTAGAGTCCGTCATTGTTTGAGGAGAGCGAATCCATCTCCATAAGCAGCTGATTGACCATCTGGCGCAGCCATGACGCGCTTCCGGTTAATGAGCCTCGGCGCAGCCCCAATGCATCAACTTCATCGAGGAACAACACTGTCGGCGAGTTGCTGCGGGCCTTGTCGAAGACCGCTTTAATATTCTTCTCAGTTTCACCGATATGCGAATCAAGAATGTCGGTCATGGTGACGGCCATGAAGTTCGCTTGGAGCTCGCCGGCAACCGCGCGAGCCACAAAGGTCTTGCCGCAGCCGGGAGGACCGTACAGCAGCAGTCCGCCTCGCAGGGATTTGCCGAAGGCCTTGGCGATGGCGGCGTTGCGCATCGGTGCCAAGAATGATTCATTCAGCCGGTCTTTAACATTCTGCAGACCGCCAACATCAGCCAAGGTAATGCGCTGCCCCGCTGGTTCCACTGGGGCGACAGTTTCTGCGCTCCCGCCCATCTGGATTTCTGGCTCCGCAAATGGGGCTGGCACGGATTGGCCGAGCTGCTGGGCCGCCGCATCCCAATCAAAATCAGGTTCTTCGGTGTGCTGTGGCTTTGCTGGTTCCGGTGCGGAAGCCGGTGCAGGTGTGGCGTTGCCCAGCAGCGCAGCACTCACCTGGCCGAGCAATTGCAAGGCCGCGGTGTTGCCGGGATCTTTTTGGACCACAATGTTGATATGCGTCAGAGCTTCAGCGGCACGGTTGGCCTGGTGCAGCTGCTGGGCCAGATGGAGGCGCAACTCGTGTTCCTCTGGCGCGGCGTCGACGGCGCGCATGAGGCTGGCGATCAGGGGATCATTCATGTCTTTGAGCTCCGCTATTGCAAGTTGTAGCTGCCAAACTTCATCTGACTACTCTGCCACTTAAGGCATCCAACGGGTACCGCATAAACGATACCCGTTGGAATTATATGCCCGCTTAGAGCCTCGCCCCGGAACCGACCCGGAGCATCCGCGCCGAAGCGCTACCTAGTAGGCTTTGACCCCTTGTTCCACGATCAAGTGGATCAGGGCGAAAGTCCCGTTCTCCTCGATTGCCTTTACCGCTGCTTCCAGCGCTGCCGGGATTTCAGTGTCCTTCTCTACGCGGACTCCAAATCCGCCAAAGGACTGGGCCATCAACGCGAAGTCTGGATTCTGCAGCTGCGTGCCGGAAACGCGCTCCGGATACTGGCGCTCCTGGTGGGTGCGGATGGTGCCGTACTGCTGGTTGTCCATGATGATCACCAGCGGTGTTGCCCCGTATTGGGTTGCCGTGGCCAGCTCCTGGCCGTTCATCAGGAATTCGCCGTCACCTGCAATGGTCACGACGCGGCGCCCCGGGTAATTCAGGGATGCTGCCACGGCCGATGGGATCGAGTAGCCCATGGAGCCGTTGCGTGCCGAGAGCATCGAGGCATAGCCGTTGGTCGGGAAGTAGCGGTGCGCCCAGTTGGTATGCTCACCGGCGCCGAAGGTGACCATCGCATCTTCGGGCAGTGCGCTGACCAGATTCGACATCAAGGTCGCCATTTTTGCCGGTCCGTCCGCAGGCACCGGGGTTGGCAGCGCGGCGAATTTCTCCTGCTCGCCACGCATCCGCGAGGTCCATTCCTTCCAGGAATCCTTCACCGGCAAGTCCATGAGCAGAAGGTCGCGGACGAAGACATCCGGCTTGGCGACAATCTGGTGCGAGACCGGACCGGAGCGTCCGCGCAAGGACGGGTCGATGGTCACCAGGAAGTTTTTCTTCTCCCAGTTTTGGCGGACGTTAAAGCCGTCGGTAATGACGTCCCCGGGCACGGTACCGACGAAGATCAGCAGATCTGTTTCTTCCAGGAGATCGTAGGTTGGCTTGGGGCGCCCGTAGCCGATGGGCCCAACGTAGGAAGGAGAGTTGAAAGGAACAGTTCCTTCGCAACGCCATTCGGCAGCGGCAGGAAGATCGTGTTCTTCGAGCCAGCAGGTGAAATCGGCAGCACCCTGCTGAGACCAGTCATTGCCGCCAAAAATAAACAGTGGCTTATCCGCTTCCTGCAAGGCATTGTTCAGCGACTTCCAGTCAGTCACAGTCATGCCGCCGGTGGCGACAGGAATTTCCGGGTGCAGCTCGGCGGAAACCTCGTTGCGGATAACGTCTTCTGGAAGCCCGACCACCACAGGACCTGGGCGGCCTGACATGGCCGCGAACATCGCTTCGGCGACGACTTCGCTGGCGCGGTCCGCATGGTCCAGGATCATCACGCGCTTGGCTCCGGTTCCAAACCACGCCTTCGGGTCAAACTCCTGGAAGGCTTCTTTTTCGCGGTGCTCGAAGGGAATCAGCCCAACAAAGAGCACCAGCGGAGTGGAGTCCTGCCATGCGGTGTGCAAGCCAACGTGCGCGTTGGCGGCACCCGGCCCTCGGGTCACCATCGCGATGCCGGGGCGCTGATGCATTTTCCCCTCGGCCTCGGCCATATAGGTGGCTCCGCCTTCGTGGCGGCAAACGACGGTCTCGATGGATGAGTTGTGCAGTCCGTCGAGAACGTCCAGGTAGCTTTCACCCGGGACGACGTAGGCTCGTTCAACGCCATGTGCGGCAAGAGTATCGACAATGACATGTCCGGCTGACTTCTTTGTCAGACCTTGAGCATTTTCACTCATCTTCAGGCGTCTTTCTGGTTGCGAGCAATAGTTGGACGCAACGGAAATTGGGGCGTTAAAGCCGGTGATGCAACGTTGCGTCGTCGAGAAACAGTACTAAAGAACACTCGATTGCGCACCGTGAATGCCTATTACTACGCGACTATGACACCATGCATGCCATAATGCATATTTCTAGGCAAATTGTCTAGATTTTTTCGGTCAATAGAGCAGTAATGTTCATCACCCTACGGGGCGAGCCAGTTCACAGTCATAAAGCCGCCGCCCATTGACCTGTCGCAGCCCACACAAGTAGCCTAATGAGAAATAAAAGTTTACCTACGGTAAGCATTCTCACTCGCATCGGGGAAGTCCATGGAATTCATCAATGGGGCCATTGTCGCGCTATATCTCGCGGCCATGCTCGCTTTCGGATGGTGGGGCAAGTCCCGCACCAAAAACAGCAGCGACTATCTGGTCGCAGGCCGTCGACTCGGCCCCTTCCTCTACACCGGAACCATGGCCGCGGTGGTGCTCGGTGGCGCTTCCACCGTGGGCGGCGTCGGACTGGGCTACAAGCACGGTATCTCCGGCATGTGGCTCGTGGTGGCCATTGGCGCAGGCGTCATCCTGCTTTCGCTGGCCTTCGCGCCGACACTGCAGAAGCTGAAGGTCTACACCGTCTCCCAGATGCTGAACCTGCGCTACGGCAGCGCGGCAGCAACCAATACCTCCGGCATCGTGATGCTGGCCTATACGCTGATGCTTTGCGCAACCTCCACCAGCGCCTACGCCACCATCTTTGTTGTGCTCTTCGGCTGGGAGAAGTGGGTTGCTATCGCCATTGGCGGCGCGATCGTCGTGGTGTATTCGACCATCGGCGGCATGTGGTCCATCACCCTGGCGGACCAGGTGCAGTTCGTCATCAAGACCATCGGCATCTTCGCACTGATGCTGCCATTCTCGCTGAACGCCGCCGGCGGCCTGGATGGCATCCGCGAGCGCGTGGGCGCCGAGTTCTTCGACATCAACGGCATGGGCCTGCAGTCGATCATCACCTACTTTGTGGTCTACACCCTGGGTCTGCTCATCGGCCAGGACATCTGGCAGCGCGTCTTCACCGCGAAGACTCCAAAAGTGGCCCGCTGGGGCGGCATGACCGCCGGCATCTACTGCGTCTTCTACGGCGCCGCCGGCGCATTGATCGGCATGGCCGCGAAGGTGGCGCTGCCGAACATCACCGGTGCGGCAGAGAACAAGGACGTCGTCTACGCAGAAGTCGCCACGCAGCTGCTTCCAGTGGCCGTGGGCGGCCTGGTCATGGCCGCAGCCGTGGCCGCCATGATGTCCACCGCTTCCGGCGCGCTGATCGCCGCCGCAACGGTGGCCCGTACCGACGTGACCCCATTTGTTGCCAGCTGGTTCGGCAAGCAGATCCAGGTCAATTCGGATGAGAACCCCGAGCACGATGTCCGGGCCAACCGCATCTGGGTGATGGTGCTGGGGCTGGTCACCGTGACCTTGGCAATCCTGGTGGACGACGTGGTTGCAGCACTGACCATCGCCTACGACATTCTGGTGGGCGGCTTGCTGGTGGCCATTATCGGCGGCCTGCTGTGGAAGCGCGGCAACGGCGTTGGCGCTACAGCCTCCATGGCTGCCGGCTCCCTCGTTACGCTCGGCACGATGATCATCTTGGAAATCCAGGCCGAGAACAAGTTCGACGGCGTCTATGCCAATGAGCCGATCTACTACGGCCTGATCGCTTCGGCCGCGGCATTCATTGTTGTATCGTTGCTGACCAAGTCCACGGACCGACAAGTGATTGAGCACTGGAACCTGCGCGTTGCCGGCAAGGCCCAGGATGCCCCGGTGAACGCAACGGCACAAGAGCCTACGCTCTAGTGAGCTAGTAGTACCGAGTCGAACCCATGAATTCGAGCCCAGTGCCCAGCGGTGCAAACTGCTGGGCACTGGGCTCGAATTGTTCCTCGTGCTTTAGTTCTTAGATCCTGCGCTCCATTTGGCCGCCGGAGCCTGCCACGAGGACAG
This sequence comes from Glutamicibacter sp. GQ173, assembly GCF_059759215.1. Lineage (NCBI taxonomy): Bacteria > Bacillati > Actinomycetota > Actinomycetes > Micrococcales > Micrococcaceae > Glutamicibacter > Glutamicibacter sp. GQ173. Next base: position 68,445 of record NZ_JCAXDT010000004.1, on the reverse strand, counting down.
GGCGTCCAAAAGCGCTTGTGGTTCGCTGGCCACCACCAACGAGTCGCGGAACTGCGGAGCCAGGAATCCCTGATCAGTCATGTGATCCAGCATGCTCAGCAGAGGCTGCCAGAATCCGTCGACGTCCAGAAGGGCTACTGGTTTCGCATGGATTCCAAGCTGTTGCCAGGTCCACACTTCAAAGAGCTCTTCCAACGTTCCGGCACCACCGGGCAGTGCGACAAAGCCATCAGCCAGTTCCGACATGCGGTGCTTTCGTGCATGCATGTCTGGAACAACTTCTAGGCTCGTTAGTCCTGGGTGCGCCAGTTCGCCATCAACCAGAACCTGCGGCATGACTCCGAAAACTTCTCCGCCAGCCGCTCGCGCCGCATCTGCGATTGTTCCCATCAGGCCCACGCGTCCACCGCCATAGACGATGGCCCTACCCGAGCCGGCAACTGTACGTGCGAAGTTTTCGGCCGCTTGCTCATAAATAGGTGACTTACCTGAAGCCGAGCCGGTGAAAACTGCCAAGCTCTGAATCTTTCGTGACCCAGCGAGCAAAGCAGGGAAGACTACATCTTGGAGTAGAGGAGCAAGCTCCTCTACTTCCGCTGAAGGGTCGATCCACCGCAACTGCTCAATTTCAGCGAGTGGTTCACTAATCGGTACCAAAGGATGCTCAAATACAGTGGCTTGAACGTTATGCCCCTCTTCGTTGGCCGCCGGGGCCGTGAAGGTGCCGATGATACTCAGCAATGCTGGGTCCAAACTGACTCCCAGCTCTTCACTCACTTCACGCACCGCCGCGTCGATGGGCGACTCCCCTAGCTCTGGCTTGCCACCGGGGAACATGAACGAAGTTGTACCTCGTTTGCGGCCTGTCAGGACCTGTCCCGCTTCGTTTCGGATAAAGACGGCGCTGACATTAATCTGCTCTGGCATTCCGTTTCCTTCTTGTTCCGTCCATGTGCTGGTCGCGCCCGCTTTGATACATATGACAGGCGCAATTCATTCCTAGGGCTTTTCTGAGAAACGGATTGAAAGGTTTATTTGGGCGATGGGTTCTGAATGCGCAGCTAAGTCCTTTGCCGAGAGACAGAACCGACAGTCTTGGAGGAATGAGCGGGCTATCAAATGTTTCGCTGGCGGGGAAGATTATTGCATCCGCCCAGGTGGAAAGTTGTCGACCCCTTAGAGGGCCCGAAAATTACTGTTTCACGCGACAGCTGCAGGACGGATATTAAGTTCGTCGTTTCAGGGATCGCGACCCCTTGTCCTTGCCCTCTGAATGGACAGTACCTGTACGAATGTTTTTGGAAAACTACCTTGTCTTCCGGGTGCGTGGAACCTAGCACCGAGCACCTGGCGCTGGTGGTTTTATCACTTGTCCTAATAATCAGAAGGCGACTAGGACTCTAGCAAATATGATTATCAAACTGCGACTCACGACGGAGCTCACCTGATGAATCTGGGCTAGGCTATCTTGCATGATTACACATAAGCGGCAATTGCTGGTCGATTTCCTGAACGATCAGCCTGGCATTAAAGCGAGTTTGAGCCCTTGGGGTATTTACATAGAACTCCCCGCTGCACACGAAGACCATTTGGCAGTCATCGAATGGCGCCTTGCCGACCACGACGTTCCCTATGCCCCACAAGACGACCTAATATTGGGCGCCCTTTATAATTTCTCCGGAAAACGCGGACTAATTCGCGGAAATTCGTACGAAATCGAAACTCTGCAATAAATCAATAAGACGCAATACAGTCAGGCTAGATTGAAAATTATAGGCTGCACGAGTAGCGACCATCCCTCGGGTAACTAGTGATTACATTCTGATCCTTTGCGCCAACCACTACATAGACTGCAAACCTCCTGATGACCCGATCCCGGCTATCGCGAATCTGATATGGAGCAACATACTTGGCCTTGCCTTGAGACTTAAAGTATCCCTTCTTACAAGAGTGATTCAGAGCCTCGTTCGTAGCCCAGTCCGCCATTTCACGCCAGTTGGCACGGAGGAAAACGGCCTGATTCTCCCACTGGCTCATGTGACCAGCTTTAATGTGCCGAAAGCCTACGCCCGTTGCTTTCGTGCTTCCTTTTGCGTTTTTATGCCACCCGCAACGTAAGTTACCCGTTTTCCTGGAAAGCCCTTTGATTGCTTGACGGTTAAATTTCCGGACCATCTTGTTATTCTTGTCGAAAATTCCACATGGTGACCAGTAATTCGCTGGAGTGCCGACAAATTTCAACGACGCCGACAGGCGGTCCGGATAGAATCTATCGCCGCTTGGGCCAACGACATATAGTTCATCCGCCTGCGATTCTCCGAGAATTTGACGTTCATTCGTACTAAATTCTGTAATGGTAGCCCCCGCGGGTTGACCCACAATCGTGCTGACAATGAGAATTGCGCACACGGATAGCGCAACGTTGATTTTTTTGAATTACATTCGAATCTCCAGTCAGATCTACCGCCAATTACATCACCTGATGTCACGAAACACGCTATATCTGAGCAGCATTATTTCCAAACGCCTGAAGTAACATCACATATCAGAACGTAATTATTAGCATCCGAGTAGCTCATCAATTATATAGACCGTTGGACTAGGTATTCGAAATCAATGATCGTGCGCGTCCACCACCGAATGCAATTCTCAAACGCAATGACACTTGGTTCAAGGTCTTCACCCTGCGTGATATTTGTTGCATGCCTGCTGCCTCTTGGACTTGAGTGGCACACAACGGTTAAAGACCAAACTTCTGGGCATCAATCGCCACCGTGTACCAATGCACAAGATTCCTCGCATTAAGGCCATCAGCCGACTAAAGTTCAAAAATCAGTGCATTACACTCCTTTCAGGGGTAACGCCGGTGCGCATATCGACGACGTCAACGGAAGGCGTCTGATGGATGAAGCAGCTTCTTGGGGTGCGCCTCCGAAAATTGCCGCCAGACAGATTCGTACCACTCTGGAAGCGCTGCTGGATGCGCTCCCGGCGCTCATCGAGCAGTCGCACGCAGAAGGCTGGTTCACCCCATGATCCTCGACGTTGCCAATGACACCAGAAAACGCATCGACCGGCTCACCCGCCAAGTGCATAGCGAATAGGGAGCTGAACCTCAGTTCCTCGCTCACTTCGCGCACGCTGGCATCAATAAGAGACTCGTCTGATTGAGACCGCCACTCTAGAACATGAATGATGCCGTATCTGGTTTGCCGACTGCCAGGATCTGCCCGCCTCTTGCACGGCAATGCCCGCTGACAAATAATCTGTTCCGGCATTCGGGTTTCTCCGTGATCCATCCACATGCTGGTTGTGCACGTCCTAGGTTCGAGCGCACGAAAAAGGAGCTATCACAGTTCATTCAATGAATGAACTGCGATAGCTCCCTAATGTCTAGGAACTAGTCCTTGATCAGATCATGACGCACGATGGTCTGATCGCGGTCCGGGCCCACGCCGATGGCGGAGATCCGAGTGCCGGAGATCTTTTCCAGAGCCAGGATGTAGTTCCGGGCGTTCTCCGGAAGATCTTCCATGGTCTTGGCGCCCGAGATGTCCTCAGTCCAGCCTGGGAAGTACTCGAAGATCGGCTTCGCGTGGTGGAAATCGGTCTGAGTCATTGGCATCTCATCGTGGCGCACGCCGTCTACGTCATAAGCAACACACACTGGGATCTGCTCAATGTTGCTAAGCACATCCAGCTTGGTCACGAAGTAGTCGGTGAAGCCGTTCACGCGCGAAGCATGGCGAGCCAAAACTGCGTCGTACCAACCGCAACGACGTGGGCGGCCGGTGTTCACACCGAACTCGCCACCGGTCTTCTGCAGGTAGACACCCATTTCATCAAACAACTCAGTTGGGAAAGGACCAGCACCCACACGGGTGGTGTAAGCCTTGATGATACCGATGGAGCGGGTGATGCGGGTTGGGCCGATGCCCGAGCCCACCGACGCGCCGCCAGCAGTTGGGTTGGATGAGGTCACGAATGGGTAGGTGCCGTGGTCCACGTCCAGGAAGGTTGCCTGGCCGCCTTCCATCAGTACAACCTTGTCCTCATCCAGAGCCTTGTTCAGCTCATAGGTGGAGTCGATGACCAGTGGGCGCAGGCGCTCAGCGTAGGACAGGAAGTACGAGACGATTTCCTCGACCTCGACGCTGCGGCGGTTGTAGATCTTGACCAGCAGTTCGTTCTTCTGGCGCAGTGCGCCTTCGACCTTCTGGCGCAGGATGGACTCGTCGAAGACGTCCTGCACGCGGATGCCGAGGCGTCCAACCTTATCCATGTAGGCCGGGCCGATGCCGCGTCCGGTGGTGCCGATGGCACGCTTGCCCAGGAAGCGTTCGGTGACCTTGTCCATGGTCTGGTGGTACGGGGCCACCAGGTGCGCGTTGGCCGAGACGCGCAGCTTCGAGGTGTCGGCGCCACGCGATTCCAGGCCGTCGATTTCTTCGAACAGGGCTTCAAGGTTCACCACGCAGCCGTTGCCGATAATCGGAGTGGCGTTGGGTGAAAGGATGCCGGCAGGAAGGAGCTTGAGCTCGTACTTCTCGCCGCCGACGACCACAGTGTGCCCGGCGTTGTTGCCGCCGTTTGGCTTCACTACGTAGTCAACCTTGCCACCGAGCAGGTCGGTAGCTTTTCCTTTACCTTCATCGCCCCATTGGGCTCCGACGATCACGATTGCTGGCATGGGATCCTCCCCCTTGCAAAAAGCAGTGGTTACGGCGTGCTTAGCGCCGTCCCGGCACGGTGCCGGGCAAAAAATATGCCCCTGTCCTGCTCACTGAACCCAAAGGTTCGTTGCAAGAGTTAGGGGCTCTTACGACCAAAGTTTACCGAAACGATTAGCGAATCTCGAGTTGCACGTCACGATGTCGCCTGCGACGTCCGTACGCGACCACAAAAACCGCGATTCCCGCGAAAACCGCCGCGATGGCTACGACGTACAGGCTGATCACGCCGTACCCCTGCTCTGGATTGAGGAATGGATAGGGAACCCATCCATCTGTGGCACCGCGCACCAGAACGACCCCGGTCCACAGCATCGGGTAAATGAGGATCAAAAATACAGCAGTGTACGGCAAGACCACGCGGTCCTTGGACAGTAGCCAATCTCCCAGGATGACCAGCGGCCCGAGAATATGCATAACCCAGTTGGCCCACGGAAGCGGGACGCCACCGGCTGCTCCCAGCGGCGCCAATAAGGTGAGGTAAATCAGCCCCACTACGGCCATGCACACGCAGACGAGTGCCCGCAAGCCAACAACCCATCTAGGCACTCGTTCCGCTTTCACCAGTCCAGCTGTCCCGGCAACAATCCACACTGCAACCAATAGTGCATTGGACTGTATGGTGAAATATCCAAAAAAATTCATGGGCTGCACCGGCCCCCGCGAAGCGGTGTCCGAGTAGGTTGCCACGATCGCCGCCAAGGTAACCAGCGCCCAGAGTATCCGCGCAAGATTGAAATAGGGCACGATGGCTTGCGTGGTTTTCATCTTCGAAGACTATCCTCGATGGAATAAGACATTCAATGGCCTGATTGTGAACTGCAATTATTTTCCGCAGCCCGCCTTCCGGCGTTGCCACCTCAGACACCGCTCACAGTGCAACAATAGTTTCAAGCCGGGACTTGACTCTGACACAGTGTGAGGGCGGAGAACTGAAGAATGTTATCCATCGGGATGTTTGCCCAGATTGGCCAGGTTACCCACCGCATGTTGCGGCACTGGGATACTGCCGGTTTGCTCAGACCCGCCCATGTGGACCCGTTGAGCGGCTATCGCTCCTACGACCCCTCCCAGCTTCAACGCTTGCATCAGATTGTTGCACTGCGTGATTTGGGATTTGGACTCCAAGAAATTTCTTTGATCATGGACCAAGGAGCCACCGTAGGGAAAATAGCCGAACTTTTGCACATTCGCCAGGCGCAGGTCGAGGCCGAGCACCAGCTGGCCACGCAGCGCTTGGCCGATGTGCAGCGGCGTCTGCAACTGATTTCCAAGGAGAACCTCATGTCGCGCATTGAAATCATCCACAAGCCGCTGCCCGCGGTGCGTTTGGCGGCCGGCCGCTTCACGGTGGCCGAGCAGCCTGAAATCGCCGGTCGCATCGGCCCGCTTTTCGACAGAATCGCGCAGTCCATTCAGGGCCAAAGCCTTGCCACGCCCATTGCGCAATACAACGGCACCGAGGATGGAGTGGAGGTCATTGCCGGATACGCCACCAGCGCCCAAAGCCTGGCCGATGTCGAGATCGTCGAGCTTCCTGCCGTGCCCGAAGCCATCTGCGGAGTGCACCTTGGCTCAATGGACACCATCCATGAAAGCTGGCAGGCCGTGCACGAAGAAGTCCTCGCCCGTGGATTGGTACCTGCCGGTCCGTGCCGCGAAGTCTACGTGCGTGCCGTATCAGAAGACCAGGCGGATTGGGTGACCGAACTTCAGCAGCCGGTCGGCACCCCTTAGTCCACCAGCAGGTGCGGAGCCTCCAGCAGGTCCCCCACCACGCTGCGCGCGGCCCCGGCCAGCGCACCGGTTTGGCCCAGCGGCGAGCACAGCAACCGGGCTTGGCCGGCAATGCTCGGTGCGTGAACTTTCAGGCTGGCTTCCATGGCAGGACGCAACCACTGCTCCAGGGCGGCGAAGTGCCCGCCAAAGACTACCGCTGAAACGCTGTACAGGCGCATCGCCGAGGCCACGGCAATTCCCAAGGATTTTCCGGCCTCGGCTACGGCGCTCACCGCCGGTTCAGTTCCGGTTTCCAGCGCTTGGCAGAGCTGGCCCATCCGCTCCTGCCGCGAAATTTTATCTGTTGCGGAACCGAGGTTGGCGGCGGCCAAAATGGCTTCCTGTCCGGCCACGGTTTCCAGGCATCCGCGTCCTCCGCAGCTGCAGGCCTTGCCGCCGGGGGCGATCACCACATGGCCGAGCTCCCCTGCGTGGCCCTGGGGCCCGACAAATAGTTCACCGTCGATAATCAAGCCGCCGCCGATGCCCACTTCCCCGGAGACAAAGAGAAAGTCGCGTTCCTGGGCATCCATCAAATGCTGTTGGGCCAGCGCCGAGGCGTTGGCTTCGTTGAAGAGCCGGAAGCGGGTTTTGGGTTCGGGCAGCAACGCTGAAACATCGAGTTCTTGCCCCTCCCAGCCAAGGTTCGGAGCTTGGAGAACTGTGAGCTGCTCCTCGTTGACCAGGCCCGGAACAGCCAATCCGCCGCCAAGAATCATCAGGCCCTGGGCCCGGGCAGCGCCTTGTAGGCCCTGGCTCAGTTCTCCCAGAGCATCGAGCACCTCACTGGCAGCAGAGCGATGATTGGTGCGCGGCAGGATTTCGTGCGCCAGCAGTTTGCCGTTGAGGTCAACGAGGCCGGCGGCAATGTAGTCGACGTTGATTTCCATGCCCATCACGCAGCGCGCGGGATTCAGCACCAGGCCCACCGAAGGCCGTCCGCGTTCCCCATCGCGATGCACGCCGATTTCGATGACCAGTCCAGCGGCCAGCAAGTCCGCGACCAGGCTGGAGACCGAGGCCTTTGTCAACTGGCTGACTTGGGCGATATCAGCGCGTGATAGCCGCTGGTCATCCCCTGCTCCAGCTATCACCGACAGGACCCTGGCCAAGTTGGCTCTGCGTACGTCCCCGACGGTGCCCGGGGCCGAAGACGTCGCGGCTCGAGCGGCAGGGGCTGGCTGGCGCATGCTTTCTCCTTGTCGAAATTCGTGGAATGTATATGCGTGGCTCGCTATTGACTCTAGCGCATCACCGCCCATATAGTTCAGATCATAAACTAAATGGCTTAGGCCAGCCCTGCGATCCAAGGATGTATCTCGATGAGCGTTGCTCCGACCCCTGCAGACCATTTCACCTTCGGCCTCTGGACCGTGGGATGGACCGGTGCCGATCCTTTCGGCGTCGCCACCCGCAAGAACCTGGACCCGGCAGAAGCCGTCCACAAGCTGGCCGAGCTCGGCGCCTACGGCATCACCTTCCACGACAATGACCTGATTCCTTTCGACGCCACCGAGGCAGAACGCGAAAAGATCCTTGGCGACTTCAACCAGGCGCTGAAGGACACCGGCCTGAAGGTCCCGATGGTGACCACCAACCTGTTCAGCCACCCGGTCTTCAAGGACGGCGGCTTCACCTCCAACGACCGCTCGATCCGCCGCTTCGCCTTGGCCAAGGTGCTGCACAACATCGATCTGGCTGCGCAGATGGGTGCCGAAACCTTCGTCATGTGGGGCGGGCGCGAAGGCAGCGAATACGATGGCTCCAAGGACCTGGCTGCCGCCCTGGATCGCATGCGAGAAGGGGTGGACACCGCGGCGGGCTACATCAAGGACAAGGGCTACAACCTGCGCATCGCGCTGGAGCCAAAGCCGAATGAACCACGCGGCGACATCTTCCTGCCCACCGTCGGCCACGGCCTGGCCTTCATCGAGCAGCTGGAGCACGGCGACATCGTCGGCCTGAACCCGGAAACCGGCCACGAGCAGATGGCCGGGCTGAATTACACCCACGGCATCGCCCAGGCGCTGTGGGCCGAGAAGCTGTTCCACATCGACCTCAACGGCCAGCGCGGCATCAAGTACGACCAGGACCTGGTCTTCGGCCACGGCGATCTGACCAGCGCCTTCTTCACCGTCGACCTGCTGGAGAACGGCTTCCCCAACGGCGGGCCGAAGTACACCGGGCCGCGCCACTTCGACTACAAGCCATCGCGCACCGATGGCTACGACGGCGTCTGGGACTCGGCCAAGGCCAACATGTCCATGTACCTGCTCCTCAAGGAGCGCGCGCTGGCCTTCCGCGCAGACCCGGAAGTCCAGGAAGCCATGAAGACCTCCGGCGTCTTCGAACTGGGAGAATCCACCCTGGGCGCCGGGGAAAGCGCAACGGATCTGATGAGCGATGCGTCGAGCTTCGCAGGCTTTGACGCCGAGGCCGCAGCGCAGCGCAACTTCGCCTTCATCCGCCTTAACCAGCTGGCCATCGAGCACCTGCTCGGCTCCCGCTAGACCCTGTCGCCACCCACCGCAGAAAGCAGCCACATCCAATGACGCTTGTCGCCGGCATCGACTCCTCCACCCAGTCCTGCAAGGTTGTCATCCGCGACGCCGGCACCGGAGCCCTGGTCCGCTCCGGACGCGCCAGCCACCCGGATGGCACCGAAGTGGACCCGGAGTCCTGGTTCATCGCCCTGCAAGAAGCGATCGCCCAGGCCGGTGGCTTGGATGATGTGGCCGCGATCTCGGTGGGCGGGCAACAGCACGGCATGGTGGTGCTGGATGCCACCGGTGCGGTGATCCGGCCTGCGCTGCTGTGGAACGATACCCGCAGCGCGCAGGCGGCCGCCCAGATCATCGCCGAGGCTGGCGAGGGTGACAGCGAGGCCGGCGCTGCCTACTGGGCCGGGCGCACGGGCACCCTGCCGGTCTCCTCGATCACCCTGGCCAAGCTGCGCTGGCTCAAGGACCATGAACCGGAAAACGCCGCCAAGGTCGCGGCCGTCTGCCTGCCCCACGACTGGCTGTCCTGGCGTCTGGCCGGCTATGGCCCGGGCAGCGGCGCAGAAGGCTTGGCAGCGCTGCGCACAGATCGGTCGGACGCTTCAGGCACCGGCTACTACCGCGCCTCCGAGAACGCCTATGACCTCGAAGCGCTGGAGCAGCATCTGGGGCACGCCCCCATTCTTCCCACCGTGGCCGGCCCGCTGGAATCCATTGGCCGCACCACTTCTGGCGCGCTGATCGGCCCGGGCGCGGGCGATAATGCCGCCGCCGGCTTGGGTGTTGGCGCTACCGTGGGCGATGTGGTCATGTCGCTGGGCACCTCCGGCACGGTCTTCGCCGTCGCCGATGCACCCAGCGCAGATGCCAGCGGGCTGGTGGCCGGGTTTGCCGATGCCACCGGAAACTACCTCCCGCTGGTGTGCACCTTGAACGCCACCCGAATCTTTGATGCCACGGCGAACCTGCTGCAGGTGAGCCTGGCAGAGTTCAACGACCTCGCGCTGTCCGCCACCCCGGGGTGCGACGGCATGGTGCTGCTGCCATACTTTGACGGCGAGCGCACCCCGAACCTGCCAGATGCCACCGGTTCGCTGCACGGAATCACCCGGGCGAATTACACCGCACCGAACTTGGCCCGCAGCGCGGTGGAAGCGGTGATCTGCTCTTTGGCCGACGGCCTGCAGGCGCTGGAGGCCCAAGGTGTTGAGGCGCAGCGCATCATCCTGGTGGGTGGTGGCGCGCAGTCCCGTGCGGTTCAGCACATTGCAGCCCAGGTGCTGGGCCTGCCGATCGTGGTTCCGGCACCGGGCGAATACGTCGCCGACGGTGCCGCTCGCCAGGCCGCCGGAGTGCTTGCCGGGCAGTTCCCGCAGTGGGCCCAGAATTCTGCCGAAGTCCCCGCCACAGAAGCAACCCCGCAGGTTTTGGAACGCTACCGTTCGCTGGTTTCCAGCCAGTGGCCAGCAAAGTAAGGATTAGCCGTGAAGCTAGAGACCAGGGAACTGAACTGGGCCGGAAACCTCGTGTACCGGGCCAGCCAATTGCTTTACCCCACCAGTGTCGAGCAGCTGAAGGAACAGGTCCGCGCAGCAACCAAGGTGCGGGTCTTAGGCTCTCGCCATTCCTTTAATGGCATTGCCGATACCAGCGATACCTTGATTTCTTTGAGCCGGATGCCTGAAGTCATCGAGATCAATGCGCAGGCCATGAGCGTGCGCGTCAGTGGCGGAACCACCTATGGCGCGCTGGCTGATGCCCTTGAGCAAGCTGGTTTTGCGCTGCACAACCTCGCCTCCCTGCCGCATATCTCGGTGGCCGGGGCGGTATCCACCGGCACCCATGGCTCGGGCGAAGCCCACGGCAATCTGGCGACAGCAGTCAGCGCGGTCGAACTCGTGCTGGCCGACGGCTCGCAGCTATCCGCCAAGCGGGGCGACCCGGGGTTCAACGGCTACGTGGTGTCTCTTGGCGCCTTGGGCGTGCTGACCCACCTGACCTTGGATATTGTGCCGAGCTTTGACGTCCAGCAGACCGTGTACGAGCAGCTGTCCTGGGACAAGGTGCTCGGCAACTTTGATGCCGTCCAGGCTTCTGCCTACAGCGTCAGCCTGTTCACCGACTGGAGCGGGGAGCTGGTAGGCCAGACTTGGCTCAAGCGCCGTGTTGGCGATGGCCTGGTCGATGACATTGATCAGGGCAAGTTTGGCGGATTCCCGGCCACCGCCGCGATGCATCCGCTGCCCGGGGCCGACGGCGCGATCTGCAGCGAACAGCTCGGAGCGGCTGGGCCTTGGTCCGATCGGCTCTCCCATTTCCGCATGGACTTCATGCCCAGTGCCGGTGATGAGCTGCAGACCGAATACCTGGTCCCGCGCGAGTACGCGGTTGCGGCCATGACCGCGATGCGCCAGCTATCCCCAGCGCTCACCCCCTTGCTGCTGGTGGCCGAGGTGCGCACCGTCGCCGCCGACGATTTATGGCTCAGCGGCAACTATGGCCGAGACGGCATTGCCCTGCACTTTACGTGGAAACCGCAGCAGCAAGCAGTCGAGGCCATCCTCCCGCAGGTTGAAGCCGCCCTCGCTCCCTACGCACCCCGCCCGCACTGGGGCAAGCTTTTTGCTGCCACCGCAGCGCAGCTGCGTGGAATGTACCCGAAGTTCAACGACTTCATCGCATTAGCTCGGCGCTTGGATCCTGACGGCAAATTCCGCAACGAGTTCCTTCAGCGCAACATTTTTGGCGTGTAGGCACCGAAACAGTTGGACCGGCATTCCGCGGGCTCCCCACCAACAGGATCAATAGCGCAACAGCGATCAGTGCCATGCCCGTCCAGCCCGTGAACCCCAAATGCTCCGAGAGCAATCCGACGGCCAATGCGGCTGCAACGGCTGGCTCGCTCAGCGTTACGGTAGTGGCGGTGCTCGCTGGCACCTTGGCCAACGCCATGCCAAATGCGAGATAGCCCAGGAACATCGGAATCAGTGCCAGATATGCAGCGACCATCAGGTTCTGTGCGCTGTCCAGTAGTGGCGCGCCGGAGAAAAGCAGCACTGGCATCAGCAGCAATCCTCCGACCCCGAAGACCGAACCCACGGCACCCTGACGGCCAATCCCAGTCCGGAGCAACCGTCCGGTAGCCCAGGAATAGCAGGCGTAACTGGCGCCGGCGACAAGCCCGAGCAGGCACCCTGCCACCACGCCAGAGGCACTGCCCCCGCTTTCCGCGGCCCGCGAGAACCCAAGCAGGGTGCTTCCCGCGATCCCCAGGACCGCAGCGGCATGCCAGCGCACCGTCAATCGTGCACCGTCAGCAAATCGTTCAAGAATTCCAGAATAGAGCGGGGCCGTGCCCAAGGAGATCACAGTGCCCAGCGCTACTCCTCCCAAGGACATGGAACTGTAGAAGGCCAGCGGATAGATCATGACGTTCACCCCGCCGAAGATCACCAGGCCCTTGTTATCAACCAGCGCACTGCGGTCGCCCCACACCCGGCGTGCTCCCACTGCGCACTGCAGCAGCCCGCCAATTCCCAGCGAGGCAGCACCGATGGCAAGTGGCGAAACCTCTGGTGCTTGTGCCGCCACGGTGCCGGTCGTCCCCCACAAAATGGAGGCCAGCAATAAGAGCCCGATAGCTCCGCCTGCACCATTTTGGCGCGGCCTGTTCACAGTGCTTCAACCATGTCGCTGATCATCGACCTCGCTCGCAAGAGCAACGCGCTATTCCCCTCCAAACCGGCACGCGATATCGCGCCTTCCAGCAGGAAGGAAATTTGCCCAGCCAGCAGAGCAGCCCGTTTTTTCGTAGTCAGGGTTTCCAAGTGGCCGGCAAGAAGTTGTTCCACCTGGGACTTGTGAGCCGCGACAATCGCACGACCCGGATCTCCGGCCGGCAGTTCAGCGGCGGCATTAAGCAGGCCACAGCCGCGGAAACCGTGCGCATACCCGGCTTCCGCATGGTCAATGTAGGCGTCTACAACGGCGAGCACTCCACCGGCTCCAGCACTCGCCTTTTCCAGGCGCCTTTGATAGAGCTCCAGCCATTCCTGGTGACGGGCTTGAAGATAAGCGAGAACCAATCCGGTTTTTGACTCGAAGTTGTTGTAGAGGCTCATCTTGGCTACACCGGCCTTGGCGATCACCGCATCGATTCCGGTGGCAGATATCCCGTCGGCATAAAAAAGCTGGGCGGCCGCGTCGAGAAGCTTGGTGCGGACAGCGATGCGAGGTGACATGAAAACTCCAAAGTAGACCGTTCTGTCTACTTTAGGAGAATAGCCAACTTATACCGATCGGTCTAGCTACTGCCCGCCCTCGATATCAGCTTCAAGCAAGCACTCCTGGAAAGCCGTGGCTGCAGGATTTTCAACGCCCGTGCCTGCATAGAGCCGCGTCTTCGGCTCGCCCGACAAAGGATGGAATGAGACTTCGGGCATCTGGAAGCGCGAAACCGATGCTGGCAGGATTGAGACTCCCAGCCCGGCAGCAACCAGTCCGAGGATGGTCTCCTGGTGGATCGCCCGTTCCACAATTCGAGGGGGAGTATGCCCATCAAATAATGAGTGCACCAGAGAATAGAAGCCGCTCATGTACTTGTAGGGGAACAGGACAAAGTCTTCGTCCGCTAACTCGCTAGCGTCGATCTGATCCTTGCTGCCCAGGCGATGCCCTGCAGGAAGCGCCACCACCAGCGGCTCCGAATGGATTTCCCGCAGTTCGATACCGGGCACTCGCGTTGGGTCACGCAGAATCCCAAGGTCAAGACTGCCCTCCAGCAACTTTTCTATCTGCTCGTCCGTAGTCAGCGGGTTCAGCACCAACTCCACATTCGGACGCAGCTCACGGAACCTGCGCAGCGCTGAGGGCATGGTGGCATAGCTCGCCGAGCTGACAAATCCAACATTGAGCCGCCCGCGCAACCCCAGTCCGGCTTCCGTGAGTTCCCGATTGGCTTTGTCCAGGTCGGACAGCAGCGGCTTGATCCGATCCAGGTACATTCGCCCAGCAGGGGTAAGGCTCACGCTGCGGGTAGTTCGATCAAAAAGCTGGACCCCCAGCTCTTGCTCCAGCTTTTTCACAGCCACCGTCAGGGGTGGCTGGGACATGCGGAGTTCTTCGGCGGCGCGGCCGAAATGCAAATGTTCTGCAACAACGAGGAAGTAGTGGAGGTGGCGCAGTTCCATGCAGTCTATTTTTGCACAAAAACTAATAATGTCTAGGAAAATAGTATTGGACTACCTAATAATTCGCGTGAGTTACTAGAGGTAGAACAACAAAGATGCCCAGATCAGGAGCAAGCCATGAGCACCTCGTCCCAGTCCCCCTCCGCAGAATACGTCGTAATTGGGGCAGGTCTGGCCGGCTCTTCAACAGCCTGGCGACTAGCTCAGCGAGGCTACGAAGTCGCATTGCTTGAACGCAAGGTTCCAGCGGCAGCCGATGCCAGTTCGCATGGCTCCGCACGAATTTTCCGCTACGCCTACCCCGACCAGTTCTACACGGATCTTGTTGTCCGCGCCCGTACCGCCTGGAACGAGCTGGAAGAAGCCAGCGGCAGCCAGCTGATCGCCCCGTATGGCTCCGTCGACTACGGCCCTTTGCGCAACCCCCGGCACCTCGCCGAGATTCTCGCAAACTCCGGCGTGGAGCATGAACTGCTCTCGGCCGCTGAGGCGCGCAACCGCTTTAACGGAATCAACTTCGATACCGAGGTTCTCTGGCACCCAGGGGCCGGGGTGTTGGATTCCGAACGCTCCGTCCAAGCGATGGTCGCACAAGCAAAGATCCACGGAGCCAAAGTTGAAACCCAATGGCCCGTCGCCTCAGTCGAGGCAACAGCTAATGGCTACAAGCTCACCTCCAGCGACGGCCGCACCTATCTCGCTTCCAAGATCATTGTCACCGCAGGTGGCTGGCTACCAGAACTGCTCGGCAATCTGCCATTGCCCTCCGGCTTCCTGCGCAGCATCCCCACGATGGACATCTATCAAGAGAATGCCTATCACTTCCCCTACCAGGACCAGGATCCCGAGGCCCGCCTGGCGTGGCCCACCTACATCCACAAGGATCCTGCTTTCAAGTCCTACGGCCTGCCCGGTGGACGCGACGCAAGCTTCCGAGGCCAAAAGGTAGCAGAGTACATGGCCGGGCACCGCATGGACACCGCCAGCCAGCAGAACGGCCAGATCGATCCGGCCAACCGCGAACGCGTGATCGAGTACGTGAAAAAGTACCTTCCCGGACTGGAACCCACGCCTTACGCGGAGACCACCTGCATCTTCAGCGCAACCCCCACCGAGGATTTCATCATGGATGAAGCTGATGGCATCACCATCCTCTCCCCTTGCTCGGGGCATGGTGCCAAGTTCGGTCCACTGCTCGGCGAACTGGCGGCGGACCTCGCCACCGGGGCGCGCGAAACCCCCGAGCTTTTCCGCCTGGCATCCCACGCCAAGGCCATGGCCTAGAAGACCGAGCAGAAAGCCCTTTTGGAGAATCCCTTGTTCAACATCCCGCTAGACCTGCCCACGACGACGGTCACCGAGCTCATGGCCGGCATCGCTGAAACCGGCCAAGACCAGCTGCGAGGCGGCTACTCCCGCCCAGTGTATTCCAGCGCTGAAATTGATTTGCGCACCTGGTTCATCGAGCAAGCCACTCGACGGCAGCTGAGCGTTGAGGAAGACGGCAACGGTGCACTATGGGCATGGTGGGATTTGCCGACCGGCATCCGCACCAACGCTGTAGTCACCGGTAGCCACCTTGACTCGGTGCCCGGCGGCGGACCCTTTGACGGACCGTTAGGTGTAGCCAGCGCACTAATTGCCTTTGACCTGATGCAGTCACGCAATCTTGTGCGCACCCGAGCCATGGCCATCGTGGTCTTCCCGGAAGAAGAAGGCTCCCGCTTTGGCGTGGCTTGCCTGGGTTCGCGCCTGCTCACCGGAGCCATCGACCGGGACAAGGCACTGAACCTGAAGGACCCCGACGGCAACAGTTTTGCCGATATTGCTGCCAGAAATGGCCTTGATCCACGCTTCATCGGCCCGGACCGTCGCCTCTTGGGACAGATTGGCGTCTTCGTCGAGCTGCACGTGGAACAGGGACTCGGCCTGGCAGACCTCGACCATCCGGTAGCCATCGGCGGATCCATCCTCGGCCACGGCCGCTGGAAGCTGAGCATGCGCGGGCAAGGCAACCACGCCGGAACAACGCTCATGTCCGACCGCAAGGACCCAATGGTGGCCGCCGCCCGGAGCATGGCCGCGGTGCAGCATATTGCCCGCTCGCGAGATAACGCACGAGCTACCGTGGGCCGGCTGCAGCCGGTGCCAGGCGGAACCAACGTCATCGCCTCGCGCGTGGACTACTGGCTGGACGTGCGGCATCCAGATGATGCGGTGACCGCCGGCGTAGTTCAAGAGATTCACGAATCAGCGCGGATCATTGCCGCTGAAGAGGGGTGTACGTTGGAATTTTCCCAAGAGTCGCTGAGCCCGACGGTAACTTTTGATGCAGGGCTTTCTGGGAAACTTTCCCTGGCGCTCCCCAAAGCTCCGGTACTGGATACCGGTGCGGGACATGACGCTGGAGTACTGGCCGGACACGTACCGAGTGCCATGATCTTTGTCCGCAATCCCAACGGCATCTCCCACTCCCCCGAAGAATACGTGGAAGACGCAGATGCTGAGCTCGGTGCGGCAGCTCTGGCCGACGCCTTGTCGTCTTTGCTGTCCTAGCTGCTCCACAGCCAAAAGCGCAGTGCCGGATACCGGCGCTGCGCTTTTGCGTATTTTGAAACGGATGGTGCTTGCTACCTAGGATTCAGAGGCGCTCTTCCCAGAGCATTCACTCATGCCTATCGCAAGAGAATAGTCGTTCCATGCAACGCTGCACTCGATGCAACCCGGCGCTGGTAGAGAACGTGAGCCGACAAGCATTTCTAGCTTTCTAGCTTTCTAGCTTTCTAGCTTTCTAGCTTTCTAGCTTTCTAGCTTTCTAGCTTTCTAGCTTTCTAGCTTTCTAGCTTTCTAGCTTTCTAGCAAGCATGCATTTTTGCCCGCAGGCATTCAATCGCTCTCCCAAATTCCACTGACGATTCCTGTTCCTGTTTCAAGCCCAGAATCCGTTGGAAACGCCCACGCAATCTACTCCGGACATGGCAAATCCCCGGAAAGCGGCCACACTCCGCTTTCCGGGGATCTGCGTTTATCTAAGTCCGGCAAGCCGGACCTAAAACTCTAGGCGAGGACCGGGGCGTCCCACAGGTTCAGGACCTGGCCAATGTTCTTCTCCTCGGCCGACTGGTACAAATCGGTAGCCCATGCCACGTCTTCAATCGGCATGCCGCCCACCGAGTAGAGGATGATTTCTTCATCATTGCGGCGAGCCGGGATCTTGCCGCTAGCGACGTCAGCAATCTCTTCCAGCTTGGATTCGGGCAGCTTGCCTTCACGCATCAAATCGTGGAAGTGAGTGCCGGGAATGCCCAGCAGCTGATAGGCCTGGGTGCCGTACTCCTCAGCCCACGCATCGTACAGGCCGCGGGCATCAAGGATCAGCCGAGCGTCGTTGATGACAAAGTCATCATCAAAACGTGCAGCCGCGGGCAGCAGCAAGAGAGCTCCGGGCTTGATGGCTGCGGTTGGGAAGTAAGGGAACGCCTCGGATCCCTTGATGTCGGTGCTGGTGGTCGCCAAAATGACGTCCGCATCCTTGATCGCTTCCTCAACGGTCTCAGCGGCCACAATCGACTTCACCTGCGGGAAGTTGTCACGGATGTACTGCGCAAAGGTCTCCACGCCAGCGGCCGAACGGCCCTTGACGGTCACGGTGTCGATGCTCGGACGCAGTGACAGGGTCGCATCAATGACGGACTTGGCAATCACGCCTGGGCCAACGACGGCAGCAACCTTGGCATCCTGCTTGGCCAGGTGCTTCACGCCAACCCCCGGAACGGCTCCGGTGCGGTAGGCACTGAGCAGGTTTGCGCTCATCACAGCCATCGGGGCGCCAGTGTCGGTGTCGTTAAGGGTGAACAGGTGAATGGACCGAGGCTGGCCCTTGGCCCGGTTCGCGGTGTTCGAGCCGTACCACTTCACGCCCGTGGTCCCGAATCGTCCACCGAGATAGGCCGGCATGGCCATGAAACGGCGGTCAGGGCCATCGCTTGGCATGCCTTCGTGGACAGGGTTCTGCGGGAAGGTGATCATCGCTCCGTGCGAGTTTCCGTTCTCGCCGGCCATCCGGTAATCGCCATTGCGCAACAGGATCAGCGCTTCTTCCATCACGTCGGTGCAACGGGTGATGTCCGTGACTCCTGCTGCGATCATGTCCTGTTCGCTGAGGTAGCGGAAGTTGATAGTAGTCATGTGGTGCTCCTTTGCTGGACTTTCTAATCGATCAATGCTCAGATGGCTGCTTCGCCGGTTTCGCCGGTTCGCACGCGGATGATCTGTTCCAGAGGAGAAACCCAGACCTTGCCGTCGCCGATTTCGCCGTCCTCACCGGTTTTTGCCGTACTGACAATAAGGTCCAGGGCACGTTCCAAATCCGATTCTGCAACCAGCAGTTCCAGGCGGATCTTGGTCCGGAACTTCACGGAGAATTCTTGGCCTCGGTAGTACTCGGTGCGCCCGCCCTGGGCGCCCCGGCCCTGGACTTCGGTGGCGGTCACTCCCGAGAAGCCGGCCTTCTCCAATTCGGAGCAGATGGATTCAAGCCTGATGGGCTTGATAACTGCGGTGATAAGTTTCATGGCAGAGCCTTTCTGTGCAGGCTGCTAGAGCTGACGGCTGTCGTAGGCGGATTCGGCATGGATGGAGTTATCCAACCCAGCCTCTTCTTCCGCCTCGCTGACGCGGATTGGGGAAATCTTGTTCATCACCCAGGCGATGGCGAAGGTCATGGCGAAGCTGTAAATCAACGTGGCGGCAATCGCGATCAGCTCGTGGCCCAACTCGGCGAAGTGGCCACCGAAGAAGATCCCAGCCATTTCACCTGGCGCTTTTGGATTGGCGAAGAAGGTCGCGAACAGCGAACCGGTGATGCCGGCGATGCCGTGCACCGCAAAAACATCCAGCGAGTCATCAATCTGGTGACGGCGCTTCCAGGTGATGGCCCACGCGGCAGCTGCTGCGGCAAGGAAACCGACCATCAGCGCGCCAATGGGACCCACCACGTCGGCCACCGGGGTGATGCCGACCATTCCGGCAATAGCTCCGGTACCCAAACCCAGCATGGTGGCATGACCATCACGAACACGCTCGATCGTGATGAACCCCAGCATGCCACCGCACAGGGCCAGCAAGGTAGTGAGGATGACGTATTGGGCCATGAAATTCGCCCCGCCGGCGGTGCCGCCGTTGAACCCCATCCAGCCAGTAGCAATCAAGCCCACGCCGATCATCATCAGCGGCAGGTTATGCGGACGCCCCGGGCGCATTTTTCGCTTGCCCAAGACCACGGCCAGTGCCAGGCCAGCAGCACCGGCATTCATGTGCACGGCGGTGCCACCGGCAAAGTCGTGGAAGCCCAGCTTGTTGCGCAGCCAGCCGCCGACGACGCCGGTCTCTGGATTATCAAAAGCAAAGACCCAGTGTCCCAGTGGGCAGTAGACCAAAATGATCCACAGGGCCACGAAGACCAGCCATGCACCGAATTTCATGCGCCCGGCAGCACCGGACGCTACCAGCGCCACGGAGATTGCGGCGAAGAGGATGTAAAACGCACCCCAGAAGGTGCCTCCCGCCTCGTCGTCGGACATGAAGTCGGAGAAGAAGGTGTAGTCGAAGGGATTGCCGATGATTCCTGCGCCCCCGAGCGAATCACCGAGAACCAGTCCATGGCCGATAACCACGTAGACAACGCCGGTCACCGCCAATGCGCTGAGCACCATCAGCATCATGTTCAGGACGTTGCGTCCGTTGAGCATGCCACCGTACAGCATTGCCAGTCCTGGGAACATCAGCAGGACCATGGCGAATGCCGCCAGGAGCCATGCCATGTCAGCGGCTTCCATGATGGGCGCCCCTTTCGAAGTTTGTGTTTGCGAGCAATTTCAAACTATCGATGCAACATTCCGCTTCGCTTTCGAATCCGTTTCCGGCAAGCAACATAATGTTTCGTTTCACAGCTCAAATATCGACCGTGTGAATTCTTTGTAAAAGGCCGGTCATCAGCGGACTTCTTGTAGGTTGACGGGCACCCCGAAGATATTCTTGAAGGCAATTATTAGCGGTCGACATGGCTTTATTAGCCAGTCGCTATAGATGAACTTGGAGAAACATGCAGGAAACATCCACGATTCCACTACGAAATCCGGGACTTGTAGCTTAGGTTGCATCAACCCTTATCGGCCATTTTCACAGGCCCGAAATGCACTAGTTGGAGCTGGTCTTGGCACCTTTGAATTTCACGGTTCTGCACATACGCGAATCCCGATCGCACAACCCCCTATTCCAGCAGGAACTTGATGAGCTCAACGAAAACACCGTCGGCCAGATCATCGATGCCGGGCACAACGCAGCGCTGGTTCCATGCAATGATCTAAGCCTCGAGCAGGTGCTGCAGATTGTTGACGCGGCAGACGCAGTGCTGGTCATGGGTGGCGAAGATGTCGAGCCATCGCTCTACGGACGCACCTCGGCCTACCCCGGAGGCGGCCAACACGAGCTTGCTGCGGACCGGAACCACATTGCCGCCATCCAACATGCCATCGCCACCAAGACGCCTTTGCTCGGAATCTGCCGTGGCCTGCAGCTGTTAAACGTTGCCTTGGGCGGCACCTTGATTCAGCATCTGGAGAATGCCGATGCCCACCGCAGCACGGGCAGTGATCCTTTTGTCGATACCCGTTTCGACTCCATCGCTTCCGAGCTAGAAGAAGACCTGTCTGCCAAGGCCACCCACAAGTGCACACATCACCAAGCCATACACGAGCTGGGCAAGGGCCTGCAGATCGCAGCCATGTCTACCGACGACATTATCGAGGCGGTCGTGCACGAGTCAGCTCCAGTGACCGCAGTGCAATGGCACCCGGAACACCCCCACACTGCTTCCAGCCAGCTCCGCGCGCTGATCCAGCGCTTGGCAATGCAGTGCCAGGCAGCATCAGGCGTAGCTCCCGAACTCATCAACGGCTAGCACGCCGGAGAGCTACCTGCCTGAGGCTAGACTTGGTCTTATGGCATTGACTCAGTTAACGGTCGTGGATACCGCGGTCGACATCCTGCAACAGTTCGGGTTGGCTGACTTGTCGATGCGCCGTCTGGCCAAGGAGCTGGATGTTCAAGTTGGCGCTCTCTACTGGCATGTGAAAAACAAGCAGGAATTGCTAGCCCAGGTGGCCGCCAAGCTGCTCAATACTCCGCAGCTCTCGGTCAATGCCGATGACTTCAGCACTCCTGCCGATGCCATTCTTCAACTTTCTCGGCGGCTGTATCTCGCGTTGTTGCCGATCCAGGACAGCCCTGAAGTCATTGAAGTTGCCACCGCAATGCAGGCTACCGACCTGGCTCCAGTTCTGCAATTGCGCGAGCTCTTAGAATCTTCAGGGCTTCCTGCGGAGAACGCCCGCCACGGACAGCAACTTCTGCTCAACCACATCCTTGGGTCTGTCGCCTTCCGGCAGAACCTCGTGCAGTTGGATGTTGATGCACCCCTAGCGGATGGCTTCGATTGGGGCCTGCAAAGAGCTGTTGCCGGGCTGGTCAGCTGACAGCACGGATATTTCCGCTAGACTCAATCACGAAGAAACGGAACTGGCACCGGCCTCTGGCTTTGTAAAGGTTAAGGGCTCCCGGACTCTGCTGCGGCAAAAGGGGGCTTCTTCGCCGATTACCCTTCGCTTTTGCTTAGACCCTAAAGTGACTGAGCATTCGCAAACGGCATCAGAACGCGCTAAGCGCAAATACCACGAAGAAAAATGCGCAGGCCCAGAAGGCCACAAGCGCCCAATTGCCAAAGAACTTGTCTTCTTCGGAACCGGTTCTCTTCCGGTCTCGGCGTTCCCATTCGAATACACCGATGAACAACAGGGCCAAGAGCAAGGCAATGATTGCCGCGACTATCACTTAGTACCAGCTTTCGAATCGTTCACGCACCTGACAACATAGTTCAGCCCGTCGCTTATCGACTTACGTTATTTCGGACAGCCTTCACGTACTAACCGCGTCATGGATTTGGGGCACATGGCGTGCCACCAGTCTCTTGAACCGAATTTGTCGTATTCACCATTGGAGAACATCTCGATGCCAGAGGTATCAGCGCTCGTTCGATAGTACGTGATGATCGGATCCCCTTCAGTAGTTGGCGATGCGACAGTCAACTCGGCATTGCGCTCACCTGTCGCTGAATCCATGCAGTCAATAGCCTCTGCTGGTATCTGTTCACCCTGGGCAAGGGTTATCTCCCCACAGGACTCACGTTGAACATCATCATGGAATACCGAGGGCGCGCGATCGGAAGTTCGGGATTTTTCGAATATGTCTTGGGGCCCCGGCTGTCCATCAGGTGTCGCCCCGGCACACCCGGATAGCATCAGCAGCGCAAGAGCAACGAGAAGCAATCCAGCCGAAGTCTTCATGTAGAGAGTCTTGCACACGAGGCTTCACCAGAAAATAGGCGTAATCGAAACGTGACTTGGGAGTGTTCGAGGGCTAGCTCAGCTTGCCGCCGGAGGCTTCGAGATAGCACGAGGCACAAAGTGATTCGTACCAAACGTCTTCGCCGTCAATGGCAACCTGATCCCCGTCGAAGACAACTGCATCTCCAACTCGTCGGGTATTGAACATCGCCTTGCGCCCACAACGGCAAATGGTCTTCAGCTCTTCCAAAGAATGGGCGAGCTCCATCAGGCGGGCGGAGCCGGGGAAGGCATGAGTGCGGAAGTCAGTGCGGATGCCATAGGCCAACACCGGCACGTTATCCAGCACAGCAATACGCAACAGATCATCAACCTGTTCGCGGGAGAGGAATTGCGCCTCATCCACCAGAAGGCAGGCCACCGGTGGCGCATCAACATGGGTCACCAAGGCATCTGGGTCATCTCCCGAGCTCTGTGCAGCGAATTGCTCCCTGACATTATCTTCAGGGCTAATGGTGAAGTCGGTGATGCGCTTGATTCCCAGTCTCGAAACGATCGAGTTCTCGCCCTTGGTATCCACACCGGGCTTGGCAAGCAGGATTCGCTGGCCCCGTTCTTCATAGTTGAAAGCAGCCTGAAGCAAACTCGTGGACTTGCCAGAATTCATTGCTCCGTAGCGGAAATACAACTTGGCCACTATCGCTCCTCGAAGAATCGTCGCATCCGCCAACTAGCAGACACCCTACGATCTTAGTGCCAGCACCATTATTCTGTGGCGGCTACACTCGGCGCAGCACCCAATCCGGCTCAACTCACAGCTGGTGTTGGCCATTTGCTATTCCGAGAACTGGACAGCTGGCTTCTGCGGTTTTCTGGCAAAAACTAGCCAGTACAGTACCGACATCACTACGACGAAGGGCACGCCGAAGATCAACGTGAACTTGAACTGGGGAACAAAGTACGAGGTCACCAGCAAGGCAGCCAGCAAGAGCGCGCCAAGGATGGACGCGGCAGGATACCCGAACAACTTGAAGTCCAAGGGCTCTTGTTGCTGCTTCACTTTGCGGCGGAAGAACACGTGGGTTAGCAGAATCATGAACCAGGTTGCCAACGCGCCGAAGGTGGCCAAAGACAGCATGATGCCGAATCCTCCATCGGGAACCAACGCATAAACCACGGCGGCGACGGCAATGCCGCCAGCAGACATCCACACTGCATGAATCGGCGCCCCTGCACTGTTGGTTCGATGCGCAATGCGTGGCGCATGACCTGAATCAGCCAGAGAATGCAGCATGCGAGTCGCGGCATATAGTTGTGCGTTCATGGCCGAGAGCGCTGCAATAATCAGCACAAAATTCAACACGGAATCAGCAAAGGGTATACCCACCTGGGACATCACCGTCACGAAGGGCGACCCCCCGGAAACCAGTTCGCTGGTTGGCGCGACTGCCAGAATGAGAGCCATGGTGAATACGTAGAAGAGCAAGAGCCTCAGGAAGGAGACCTTGAAGGACTTGCGCACCGCAATCTTCGGGTTTCGGGCCTCGGCGGCAGCAATTGAGATTGCTTCAATACCCATATAGGAGAAGATCGCAACAATCACCGCGCTCCATGTGCCAAACAATCCGTTGGCGAAGAAACCACCTTCAGCGCTGTAGTTATGCACGCCAAACTGGTCTTGCGGATTATGGAATACCAGCCACAGGGCGATGATGATGAAGGCAAGAACCGCAAAAACCTTGATGGCCGAGAACCAGTATTCGGTGGTTCCGAAGATCTTCACGCTGCAGAAGTTCACCGCCAAGAGGACGGCGGAGAAAATAGCCACCCACCACAGTCCGGGAAGTTGCGGGAACCAGTACTGCATATATTCGCCGACGGCACTGACCTCGGTACCGACCGCGAAGATCAGCGCGGACCAATACAGGTATTTGGTGAGGTATCCGGCGAAACGGCCCAGATACCGTTCGGCGTAAACGCCGAAGGATCCAGCCACCGGTTGCTTGACCGTCATTTCGGCGAGCGCACCCATCACCAGCAGGGCCACCAGGCCACCGATCACGTAGCTGAGGATTACCGATGGCCCAGCCATCATGATGGCCAGCTTGCTGCCGGCAAAAAGCCCGGTGCCAATGGCACTGCCCAGGGCAATCATGGACATTTGCGCAGGGGTCAGTGATTTCTTCAGACCCGACCCGACGTCAGTGGCGCGTACCGGCTGCTTGCCCAACGATGCTCCCTTGAAACTCATACGAACAGCACGGCATCTGAACATGCCGTGCTGCGTATAAGCGTACTCTGGCCAGCGCAGGCCATCGGTGGAGCAATCGCAAATTGCCGCCGCTGGTTTCCGGCTACGTCACGGCATTTCGTACGGCGTACTCTTCACGCTGCCATGCGCCGGTGTGCAGAATTTCACGCAGTTTCTCCACGGCATCCCAGATATCGGTACGCGTCAGGTACAACGGAGTGATTCCAAAGCGCAGGACTTCGGGCTCGCGGTAATCACCGATGACACCGTGGTCGATCAGCGCGGTGATGATTTCGTAGCCATGCTCGT
Organism: Glutamicibacter sp. GQ173; assembly: GCF_059759215.1. Lineage (NCBI taxonomy): Bacteria > Bacillati > Actinomycetota > Actinomycetes > Micrococcales > Micrococcaceae > Glutamicibacter > Glutamicibacter sp. GQ173. The sequence continues at coordinate 43,284 of NZ_JCAXDT010000004.1, read as the reverse complement.
GGCGGAAGCTCACGTGGCTGCCCCGGGCTGCATGCTCTCGTGGAGTCACCAGTTCCAGGCCGAATCCCGCGCACCGAGTCTCAACCAGCGTGATGAACAGGTCCACCAGCTCAAGCGACTTGGACCGCACCTGAACCATATCGGCTTCCAAGGCGATATCGAGTCCTACCTCGACCATGGCCAGCGAGGTCATTGGCTGGGTGCCGCACATGAATCGGCGGATGTCATTGGCTGGCGTGTAGCTTTGCGACATTTCGAATGGCTTGTTGTGGGACCACCATCCTGACAGGGGCTGCCAGAAGCGTTCGTGATGGCGGGCGTTGACCCAAATGAAAGCCGGTGAGCCCGGCCCACCGTTGAGGTATTTGTAGGTGCACCCCACCGCGTAGTCTGCATCTGCGAGATTCAAGTCGACCGGCACCGCACCTGCGGCATGGGCCAGGTCCCAAATAACCAGTGCGCCGGCAGCGTGGACCGCGGCGGTGATTTCGTCCATATTCCACATGGCACCGGTCCGGTAATTCACGTGCGACAGTGCCACGACCGCGACGCTGTCATCCAAAGCCGCGCGCAGTGAATCTTCGTCATCAACCAGCTTCACCTCATAGGCGAGACCAGTTTCCTGTGACAGCGAGTTGACGAGGTCGGCCAGGCCTTCGGCGATGTAAATGTCGGTAGGGAAATTATCGCGTTCGGTCAGGATCACTCGACGTTCAGGCGCATCGGCCTTTTGCGTACGCAGAGCGGACGCCAGAGCTTTAAAAAGGTTCAGCGTGGTGGTGTCGGTGATTGCAGTTTCGTTCGGCTTCCCGCCGATCATGCTGCCGAGCTTATCCCCCAGCTTCAGCGGCAGGTCGAACCAGCCAGCGGTATTCCATGAACGGATCAACCCTTGTCCCCATTCTTCGCTGACCACCTGGGCTGCGCGTTCGGCAGCACCCTTGGGCAAAGCCCCGAGCGAGTTTCCATCAAGGTAAATGATGTTTTCGGGCAAGATGAAACGGTCCGCGAAAGCGGTGAGAGGATCCGCGGCATCCAGCTGGGCCAAGGAATGGCGAGTCAACTCGGCAGGCATTTTGCTCCTAAGATTTCGGTTCTCTGCGCTGTAGACATCGTAGAATTGAACACGAGATTATGCGACCGAATCCGAACTTTAATAAAGAATGAATTGAGATATCCGTGGAAAATTCCCTCTGGGAAATGCAAGGCGAGGCCATTCCGAATCCTGTTCGCGTTGATGCCACCGATCTGGCGATCCTCTCGGAGCTGAGCCAGGACGCACGGATCCCCAACAACATTCTCGCCGCGAAAGTTGGCGTGGCTCCATCAACCTGTCTCGGACGGGTCAAAGCCTTGTCCTCCGCCGGAATCATTACCGGGTACCACGCGGCAATCAATGAAAAACTGCTTGGTGTCACGGTCAATGCAATGATTTCAGTACTCGTATCGCCGTCAGCCCGGGACCGGTTGCTTTCCTCCGCAAAATCCTTGCAACGGTTGCCCGAGGTAAAAGAAGTCTTCGTATTGGGAGGATCCCCCGATCTGCTGGTTCGGGTAGCTACCCGGAGCATCGATGATCTGCGGACCTTTGTCGCTACGCATTTGGGGTCTAACAGCGCGTTTTCTTCAACCCAAACAGTGATCATTTTTGAGCATCTGCGCTAGCTGAGCCCGCACCGTCATCTATCAGCATCTCTCATCTGGATCTCATGTGCATCCGGAACAATGGGTGGCATGGGAAAGGAAACGTTGCGCCGCATTGTGGCTTCATTCGCCGTGGTGGCGGTGATCGGCTTGGGCATCTTTGGAATCAGCCGCGCCATGGGCGGACCTTCGGACCAGGATCTAGGCGAAGGGTTCATCTTCAAAGAAGATTCTCCTTCTCAGACCAGTGGCGTACCTAACGGACCAACGCAGTCACCGAGTCCGTCAGAGTCTACAACTGCCAAGCCAACACCTACTCCGTCCACAACGACTAAACCAAGCAGTTCAACGAAAAATCCGTCGCCAAAACCCACCGCAACGGTTAAGCCCAAACCAACAGCGGCCGCTCCGCCTAAGAAAACCGTCACGCCATTGCCTCCCTCAGGTAGCCAAAACGACGACGACGATGATGATGATTACGAAACTGATGACGACGATGCGGACGACGACGTAGGCGACGATGACTAAAGCGCCCGAACGCCGATGGTCCATCCGCGCTCGCGTGCTTACCGGCATGTTGCTCTTGGTCGGCCTGGCACTTGTTGCTGCTGGTGCGGCAAGCTTCGCTGTGCAACGCCATGAACTCAATGAACGACTTGATGAATCCCTCTCACGGTCCGTAAAAGAATTCGGCGTGCTAACCGAAACGGGTGTTGACCCGCGGACCATGAAACGATTCGAACATGCCGAGGACCTGCTCTACATCGCAATGCAGCGCACCCTCCCCTCCCCTAAGCAAGGAATGGTCTCCTTAGTTGGCAAGGAGGTGCGTTGGACTGCGCCGGATATAGTAGGCATCCGGCTGGAAGACGACCCCGAGTTCATCGAATGGGCCTACCAGGTTCAAGACAGCAACCATATTCGACTCGGCACCGTAAAGACTGGCGTCGCCACCTACCGTGCCGTCGTGGTCCCGGTAAGCTTGCCTGCCGACCGCGAGCGCGGCTCCTTTGTCTTGGCCTATGACTACTCGGCCGAGGCTATAGCAAATGACCGGAACTTCATGATCTACAGCGCCGTCGGTGCTTCGGTCATGTTGTTGTCGGCCCTGGCTGCGTGGCTGGTTGTGGGACGAATGCTGGAGCCGATTCGCAGATTGCAGACCACCGCGCAGCAGATCTCCGAAACCGATGTTTCCCAGCGCATTGAAGTCTCCGGCAATGACGAGTTCGCGGACTTGACCGTCACGGTTAATGAAATGCTGGACCGCCTCGACGGCGCGTTGAAATCCCAACGCCAGCTTCTGGACGATGTGGGACATGAGCTTCGCACCCCGGTGACGATCATCAATGGACACCTGGAGCTCATGGATCCCCATGACCCGCAGGATGTGGAGCAGAGCCGCGATATTGCCATGGACGAGTTGGGTCGCATGTCCCTGCTCATCAATGACCTGGTGACACTCGCCAAGACCAACCGTGCAGACTTCCTGCAAATTGAGCCGGTCCAGGTAGGCAAGCTGCTTGACGACATCCTGGACAAGGCCCGCGGGCTGGGCCAGCGCCAATGGCGCATCGACTACCGCACCGAGGCTACGGTCCGATTGGACCCGGCACGCCTGACCCAGGCCATGCTGCAGTTATGCGCCAACGCAGTGAAATTCTCGGAAGAGAATAGCCGTATTGCCCTGGGAAACGAGATCCTGCGGAACGGCCCTGAAGAGACCACCCTGCGCTGGTGGGTATCCGATGCCGGCATCGGCATTCGCTCAGATGATTTGGAACGCATCTTTGAACGCTTTGGCCGCGGGCAGAATTCTGCGCGCTCCTCGGGTTCGGGTTTGGGCCTGAATATTGTGCAAGCTATCGCCGAAACCCACGGTGGACGCGTCTGGGTAAACTCGGAGCCAAAAAACGGTTCCACGTTCTATATTGATCTGCCGCTGTCGACAGGAAGCAAGGAAGAATGAGCCAAATATTGATCGTAGAAGATGAACCTCGCATCAGCTCCTTTGTCGCAAAAGGACTGAGGGCCGCCGGACTGACCTCCACGATTGCCCAGACCGGACTCGACGGATTCAGCCAAGCGCTCGACGGCGATCACGAATTGATCATCTTGGATTTGGGCTTGCCGGATGAAGACGGCTTCTCTGTCCTGCGCCGGCTGCGGGCAGCGCACATCACCATCCCGGTCATCATTCTGACCGCTCGCGGAAGCGTTGAGGATACTGTCGCCGGACTGCAAAATGGCGCCGACGACTATATGGCCAAGCCTTTCCATTTTGATGAGCTGCTTGCCCGGGTTCGGCTGCGGTTGAGGACCGACGACCACGCCCCTGAAGCTTCTTCCTTAACTCATGAAAACCTGCACATGGATCTGCTACGCAGACGAGTTACGGTGGATTCAACAGAGGTAGATCTTTCCGCCCGTGAATTCGCGCTTACCGAGGCCTTCTTGCGCAACCCAGGCCAGGTGCTCAGCCGCGAACAGCTGCTCTCACGAGTTTGGGGCTACGATTTTGATCCTGGTTCCAACGTCGTAGACGTTTACGTCCGCTACCTTCGCAACAAACTCGGCTCGTCACGCTTCGAGACCGTCCGCGGATTCGGCTACCGGCTAGCGGCCTCAAAATAATTGGGCAGAGCACTGGTTAGCCCAGCGTTGGATCCGGGACAAAATTCTGCTGCAACAACCTGCTCCAGCGGTTTGCAGGAAGATGCGGATTCAGCAGAGCCACACCGATGCAGTACTTGGACATGGATACTTCGCGAATGCCCAGCTCTGCCAGTGCCCGGTCTGAGGCTCCGCGACCATCAGCGGACTTCGTCTCGACAACAATGAGATCCGGCCCATTGATCTGCTTATTGGCGTTGGCGTATTCCAATTCGACATCGCAGGTCAGGCGTTCAGAATCGATCGGGTTCACGAAGGTGGCCCGCGTGTAGGCGCTGTCTAGCACCGGATGCAGTTCGGGGACTTGTTGGCCGTATTCGCTGTGCAGCACCGAGCCCAGGAATTGCAGGTTATCCACGGTCAGTTTTCCAGCCTCGTGCATCTCCTGCTGGATCCGGTGTTTCACAGTGGCCCCGCGCAATCCCTTGGTCTTGATTTCAAACATCGACAATCCGGTATCGGCATAGGTTCGTGAACGAACTTTGTAGCGTCTGCGCCGGCCCTGCCGGTGAGCCCGATACTGCTCGAAGTCCTCGGTATCGAAGTACACGGATTCATACCGGAAAGTTCGCAGGCCATCGATCTGCATGATCTTGAACTTCTCACCCAGTCGTTCCGATAATGCGGTGAACTGCTGGGGCGTGAGCACGAATTTCTTATCAACACGCGTCTGCAGCGCAGCTTCGGAAACGACTTCCTGCAAGCTGGTTGGTTCGCGATGCGCCACAGCTTCTTCCAGCGCAGTGCGGGCGCCAGTCGATCTAGCACTTCGAGTGCGGCTATCCAGCGCGGTCATCGGGACCACGAATCCTGCTTGGTTCCGTTCTGTGAAGAAGAATTCCTTGCTTTGCTTTGTCCATTGGCCAGTTCGAATGTTCCCGCGTGGGCGAAGCTGCTATCCGATTTGGCCGCTGAGGCGGCATTTGTGCGGAACCGGACATCTACGATGGTCAGATCGCGAACCATGTCCAGCTCGACCACCACGGTGCGCAGAACCTTGGCATCTAGCAGTTCTTCGAGCGCTGCTTGAAGTTCAGGCTTTTTCGGGTAGGCCTTTTCCAAGGTGACCGTCTGACGTTCGGTACGTGGGGCGAAACTTGGGTGATCGGCGAGGAACATGACGAGCACCAGAGCCGCGGTGGCCGAAGGGGCCAGCCACGCTGGATCTGGGTGCAGTCCGTTGACCAGTCCGATGGCCAGCGATATGAAGTAGTAGGCAACTTCTTCCTGGGTCAGCGTGTCTGACCGAAGGCGAATGATGGAAAGGATGCCGAAGAGTCCGAGCCCCAGCCCCATGCCTGCCCCGCTGCCGGAAAGCAGCAGGGTCACCGCGAAGATACCCATGCTCAATGCGATGTATGCAAGCACCAAATCGCGGCGGAAGTGGCGACGGAAGTATACGAAGTACACCAGCACGGTAATGCCGATGACGTTTGAGGCCAGGCCTGTCCAGAAAGACAACATTCTTATCCCTTTCAATGATGTGAAGCGATGATCCCTTCTAAGTGAACTTTAGGTGAGCAGAATGAAGACAAATGTAGAACAGGATGAGAAAGTCCTCATATTACTGAATGCTTCATGACCTGCAGTTTTAAGTTTTCAGCTGTTGAAATACGATGATTCGCCGGTCACGCTGCATGTAGATAGTGCCCGATTAAGACAAACGGCGGCTCGTCCCGTAATGAGACGAGCCGCCGTTTGGCGATACTGCGGTTGCTTACTTGCCAGCTTCGATTTCAGCCTTGGCCGAAGCATCCGAATCGTTCAGGAATTTGCCGATTCGATCAACTTCTTCAGCTTCGCCGATGGCTGCGGCCGCACGACCCAGCGCGTAGAGCGAGCGGAGGAAGCCGCGGTTAGGCTCGTGGCTCCAAGGTACGGGTCCTTGCCCGCGCCATCCGGCCTTGCGCAACGAGTCGAGGCCGCGGTGGTACCCCACGCGCGCGAACGCGTAGGACTCCACGGTGCGGCCTTCGCCATGTGCTTCGTCGGCCAGCAGCGCCCACACCAGGGAAGAAGATGGGAAATTAGCGGCCAAATCAACTGGCTCATCGCCAGCTTCGAGGCGCGTCAAAACCTCAGACTCTTCTGGGAGCAGCGTTTCTGGAATGCCCAGCAGGTTCTCTCCTGCCATCTTTACTTCAGCGACTTTCCGGCCGAGCCCAGCTGCTGCGCAGCTTCTACGATGCGAGCTGCCATGGACTCTTCAGCCTTGGCACCCCAAACGCGTGGGTCATAGGTCTTCTTGTTGCCAACTTCGCCGTCGATTTTCAGCACGCCATCGTAGTTGCTCAGCATGTGGCCGGCTACCGGACGGGTGAATGCGTACTGGGTATCGGTATCGATGTTCATCTTGATGACACCGTAGGCAACAGCGTCAGCGATTTCCTGCTCGGAGGAGCCCGAACCACCGTGGAATACGAGGTCGAATGGGTTTTCCTTGCCGATCTTGGCGCCAACCTGAGCCTGGATGTCCTTCAGGATCTCCGGACGCAGCTTCACGTTGCCTGGCTTGTAAACGCCGTGGACGTTGCCGAAGGTCAGCGCGGTGATGTAGCGGCCCTTTTCGCCAGCACCCAGGGCATCGATGGTTGCCAGTGCATCCTCGACGGTGGAGTACAGCTTGTCGTTGATGGCGTTTTCCACGCCGTCTTCTTCGCCGCCCACTGCGCCGATTTCAACTTCGAGGATCTGCTTGGCAGCTGCGGTGCGTGGAAGCAGTTCTGCAGCGATGCGCAGGTTTTCTTCGAGGGTTTCAGCCGAACCATCCCACATGTGGGAGTTGAAGAATGGGTCGCGGCCGGCCGCAACTTCTGCTTCCGATGCAGCCAGCAGCGGCAGCACGAAGCTGTCCAGCTTGTCTGCTGGGCAGTGGTCGGTGTGCAGTGCGATGTTGACGCCGTAGTTCTTGGCTACTTCGCGGGCGAAGGCCGCGAAGCCCAACGAGCCTGCGACCATGTCCTTGATGGAGGCGCCGGACCAATAGGCGGCACCGCCAGTGGAGACCTGGATAATGCCGTCAGACTCGGCTTCGGCGAAGCCACGGATTGCGGCGTTCAGGGTCTGCGAGCTGGTCACGTTCACTGCTGGGAAGGCGTAGCCGCCTGCCTTGGCAGCATCAATCATGGCATTGTACTTATCGGGGGTTGCGATAGGCATGCTTCACTCCTGGTGATTAGCGAGGTTTCGCGTCTCCATTGACGGCGGTTCGCCATCCATCCTATCGTCTAGGTCACTATCTCTACCTAAAATCTCATATCGTGACACGGTAAAGAACCACGTATCTGCAAAGACAGCGGCCGCCGGGAACGAGTGGAACACTCGCTCCCGGCGGCCGCCGTCTAGACAGTTGTTGGCTATTCGGCAATGGATGCTGACAAACTTGCACCATCGCTCGGATCAATTGAGACCTCAAGGCTCAAGGAATTCGATCCTGAAGGTTCCGACGTCGTGGCTGGCGAACTGCTCGTTGCACCGGTACGGGTTGTCGGGCTCCCAGAAGTCTGTTCAGACGAAGGTTCCTCGACGGCCGGCACTGTACTTTTAGGAACGCTTGCCGATCCCTCAGGTGTCACCGTCGTCGATGGTTTCGGCGATTGAGAATCAGGGGTTGTCGGGGGAACTGATGACCCGTCTGGCGACTCGGTGCCTGTTGTCGGTTCCGACGTCGGAGCGGTAGAGGACGGCGGCCCGCTCGTAGTCGGGGCCTCGGTCTCGCTCTTGGACGGCGAGGTGGATTCGCTCGGGCTCTTCGAACCCGTAGGGCTCTTGCTCTCGTCAGCGCTCTGGCTTGGCGTCGGCTTGGCCGACTTGGTCGGCGTAGGACCCGGCTTCGGAGAAGGAACGTATGGAGTGTCGTTCTCGGGAACTACGATGTCCGGATCTGGAGCATGGTTGGACTGGCCAGAATTCTGCGAACCGTTTCCTTTCGGCGCGCTGTTCGCATTGACGGTCAGCCGCTGGGAATCGATCATTGCATTGCGCTGGCCCGGGATCAGAGGCAGGTAGTTGCGAGGGTCATGCCAGCGTCCATCGATGATGACTTCAAAGTGCACGTGGCAGCCGGTGGAGTTGCCTGTGGTTCCGGCGAGCGCGATCAATTCACCCTGCTTCACGCTCTGGCCAACCTTGGCGATCAGTTTTGAGTTATGGCTGTAACCGGTTTGGACGTTGAACCCATGGTCAATGGTCACGCGCATGCCGGAGTGCCCAGCCCACGCCGAGACCGAGACGGTGCCGTCTTCGGCAGCGTAAACCGGCGAACCGCAAGAAATTGGGTAGTCCTGGCCGATATGGATCTGGTTCCCCGGGCCGGTGGGGTTCGCGCGCCAACCGTAAGGGCTGGAAATGCGACGGGTCGTCACCGGGTGCATTAGCTGCAAGTCCCCGGGAAGCTTGCCAAGTTCGCCAACGGTTCCAGCCAGCAACGCGGTGGAATCTTCGCTGGCGCTGCTCGATTCAGATGTCTCGGCGGCACCCTCAATCATGCCAACTGGACGCCCATCAATGGCCAGTTCCTTGCCAGAAGCTCCAAAGGCATTCAGTGGAGCATCGCCACTGACAAAAACGGGACCATCGCCGACCGAGTAGTCAGCGATAGCTTCCATCGATACTGGAACGTCACCCTGACGCGAATCGGCGGGCTGCGCCACGAGAGGAATAGCCAGCGCTCCCGTGAGCGCGAAGGCAGCAACTATGGAGGTCGTCCAGATGACCGCGGGTTTCTTGCGTCGAGCTAATCCGGGCAGCAAAAGATCATGGTTCACTTGATGACGACGATTCACAGCCACTCACTCCCAGATCACATTTTCATAACCGATTAACAGCGTATGCGCAAAAATGTAACTAATCCAGATGCTCGACTAAAACTCTTGAGTAATAATTTCTGCGTTAGCTGACCCGCTGCCCAAATACATGCCTGCGGATCCATGCGTGCATGGCAATTCCAGCTGCAGAGGCGGCGTTGATTGATCGTGTCGAGCCGAATTGCTCAATTGACAAGGTGTCCTTGGCAGCAGCGTGAACTTCCGGACTTAAACCGGGCCCCTCTTGGCCAAAGACCAAGACGCAATTCCTAGGAATATCGTAGGTTTCCAATGGCACGGAGTCCGGGAAAATGTCGATTCCCAATATCGTGAGCCCCTCGGATTCGGCCCAGATAACAAAATCCTCGACGGTCGGATGATGACGCACATGCTGGTAACGATCTGTCACCATTGCACCCCTTCGATTCCAACGGCGACGGCCAATAATGTGCACTTCCTTGGCCAGGAATGCGTTGGCGCTGCGCACCACCGTGCCGATATTCATGTCATGCTGCCAATTTTCAATGGCGATATGGAAGTCATGGCGGCGCTCGTCTAGATCCGCAATGATGGCATCCATTTTCCAGTAACGATATTTGTCAGCGACATTGCGCCGGTCGCCAAGTTCCAGCAACTCAGGATCATACTTTTCATCTAATGGGAGCTCCCCTTCCCAGGGGCCCACTCCGATGACATGCTGCTCGCTGGGGTCGTTGACCGGATCATGCAATTCTTGATTCACGCTATTAAGCGTAGTTCTTTCTGATCGTGCCCTTGTTCACGGCGCAATTCCCCAAGGCTGTGTAGTCTTTTTAGTAGCAGGGGAATCTTTCAACGCAGATAGCTCCCACCACAATTTCATCAGGGAGGACTTCACCTCGTGACGACTACCAACCGCGCCGCACGCACCGTCCATGACATCAAGTGCTGGCTCACTGATATGGACGGCGTTCTTGTCCACGAAAATCAGGCCGTTAAGGGTGCCGCAGAGTTGATGGGGTACTGGCGTGAGAACAATCTGCGTTTCCTGGTCTTGACCAATAACTCCATCTTCACCCCTCGCGATCTTCGCGCCCGCCTGCTCGCTTCGGGCCTGGACGTTCCAGAGGAGAACATCTGGACCTCGGCTATGGCTACGGCAGAGTTCTTGGCCCGCCAGCGCCCAGGTGGCCGCACCTTTGTGATTGGTGAAGCCGGTTTGACCACGGCCTTGCACGATGCAGGGTTCATCATGACCGACCAGAACCCGGACTACGTGGTGCTGGGCGAGACCCGCACCTACTCTTTCGAAGCTATCACCAAGGCAATCCGGCTCATTGAAGGTGGCGCCAAGTTCATCGCCACCAACCCGGACGCCACCGGCCCATCGGCCGAAGGCCTCTTGCCTGCAACGGGCGCCATCGCCGCATTGATCTCTCGAGCAACCAATCGCGAACCGTACGTCGTGGGCAAGCCGAACCCAATGATGTTCCGTTCCGCCTTGAACCGCATCGATGCGCATTCGGAAACCACGGCCATGATTGGCGACCGCATGGATACCGACATTGTCGCTGGCATGGAAGCTGGCCTGCTGACCGCTTTGGTCTTCACCGGCATCACCGCCCGCGAAGATATGGACACCTTCCCGTTCCGCCCGGACCTGCAATACCCATCTGTAGCGAATCTGCATGCAGAACTGGCCAAGGGCGCGCAGTCAACTGAAACTCCTGCAACGAAGAAGTAGTCCTCGACGCACGCTGAAGGCCGGGCTTTGCCCGGCCTTCAGCGTTTTCCGGGACATCAGCGAATCTGCGCCCCGCGACGTATCCTGAAGCAGTGAGTGAGCCAGTACCCAACGAAGTCCCCGGTGCCCGCAAGCGCGGACGCCCCAAGGGAAGTACCACCGGATCAACAAAGTCCAAGATCCTCAAAGCCGCATCCAAGGAATTCGCCCATGCCGGCTTCGAGGGGGCGAGCCTGCGTTCCGTGGCCCGCCGCGCCTCAGTGGATCCAGCTTTGGTGCACCACTATTTCAAGGACAAGAGCGAGCTCTTCATCCAGACCATGCACCTCCCGGTCAACCCGGCGGCCATCGTTGGGCAGGCGGTGACCGCGCCGCTGGAAGAATTGGGCTACTCGCTGACCAGTGCCCTGATCACCACCTGGCGAAAATCAGCTTTTCGGCTGCCTGCGATAGCCATGGTTCGAGGACTGATTTCCAGCAACAACGCCGCCAAAATTTTGAAGCCGTTCATCCAGAAAGAGCTCTTCTCCCGTGTGGGCGCTCGCCTGCCACAGGAAACGGCAGAAGCGCGTGTTGCCCTGGTGGCCAGCCAGTTCATCGGATTGATTATCGCCCGGTATGTTGTTGCCTTGGAGCCCTTGGCCTCCATGGATGATGATGAGCTCATCGAACTTGTCGCTCCAACAATTCAGCGTTACCTCACCGGGGATCTTCCTATCCAAAAGCATTGACTTGTCCGCCAAACGGGTCTCTAATTCATTATGTGATGAATAAATCGGCTTGTATCGACGTGCAAGAGCTCAACGTCAAGAGGGGCAAGAATCTGGTCCTGGACCAGCTGAGCTTCCAGCTTGAAGCGGGCAAGATCATCGGGCTGCTTGGTCCCAGCGGAAGCGGTAAGAGCACGCTGCTGCGCAGCATCGTTGGCAACCAGATCATCACCAGTGGCACCGTCACCGTCCTCGGCCTGCCCTCGGGCAGCAAGGCCTTGCGGCATAAAGTCGGCTACATGACCCAGGCAGCAAGTGTCTATGACGATCTGACGGTAAGGCAGAACGTCGCCTATTTCGCCAAGATTCTTGGGCTCCCCGATGAAGAGGTGAACCGTGTCATCCAGGGCACTGACCTCTCTGAGCAGGCTTCCCGCCTGGTCATTGACCTCTCGGGCGGCCAACGCAATCGCGTCTCACTTGCCATCGCGCTACTGGGCAGCCCTGAAATTGTCATCCTTGACGAGCCCACGGTGGGGCTTGACCCGGTGCTGCGCGCAGATTTGTGGGACCTTTTCGCCCGGCTAGCCGCCACCGGCTTGTGCTTGGTGGTTTCCAGCCACGTTATGGATGAGGCCATGCGTTGCGATCAAATCCTGCTGCTCCGTGAAGGAAAAATACTCGCGCAACTGACACCGCACGAACTCATGGAACGTACAGGCGCCACCGATCCGGAGACCGCATTTTTGAAACTCATTGATACGGGCGCTTCGAATTCGCATGGCAATGCCGCCCCTGCCCCTGATTCGGCACCTCGGCACCGTGCCAGCGCAGATGGGAGCAAATAATGCGCAGAACATTAGCCACCACCGGCAGGGTGCTGAACCAAGTCCGCCACGACCCGCGAACCATTGCCTTGATGCTCGTGGTCCCCAGCCTGCTGATCGGATTGATCGCTTGGATTTTCACCGATACACCTGCTTTTCAGCGTATCGGCCCATCCATGATTGCCCTGTTTCCCTTTGTCGTGATGTTCCTGGTCACCAGCATCGCCACTCTGCGAGAACGGCGCAGCGGCACGCTTGAACGGCTTCTGAGCATGCCGCTAGCCAAAGGGGAATTCATCTTTGGCTACGCGGTGGCTTTCACGATGATCGCCATCGTCCAAACCATCATTGCCTCGAGCTTTGCCGTCTGGGTTTGCGGCCTGGAAATCTCAGGCAGTTTCTGGTTGATGTTCGCCGTGGCCGCGCTGGATGCCCTGCTGGGAATCAGCCTTGGACTCATGGCCAGCGCCTTCGCCCGCACGGAATTCCAGGTCGTGCAATTCATGCCGGCCTTGGTCGTCCCCCAATTCTTGCTGGCGGGAATCATCCTCCCCAGAGAACAGCTTCCCGGAGTCCTTGAATCCATCGGCGATTGGCTGCCGCTGTCCCACGCCATCGACGCCCTTTCTGACGTCGCGGCAGGGACCACGGACTCTGACACTGCTTTAAGCATGCTGGTGATCGTTGCGTGGATCGTGGTGGCGCTGCTTGTCGGATCGCTGACCCTGCGCCGGCGCACCGCGTAGCTGCTAGCTAACAACCACCGGAGTATCCATCACCCGGCCTTCACCGACTTCGCGGATCTCCCCGACAATCTTGAACACCTCCTGCTGGCCCAGATCCTCGCTATTGGAGCCAATAGTCGCAGTGAACTTTCCAGGCTCCACGATCCGGCGGCCGGCAAGCCCGGTAAACGAGGTCCGATCCGCATGCACAGTGAAGGCCACTCGTTTCGATTCCCCCGCTTCGAGCTTGATCTTCGCAAAGCCTGCCAGCCAGCGCCGTGGGCGAACTACCTGCGAAATCTCATCGGAGAGATACAGCTGAATGGCTTCGGCCCCCTGGCGCTGCCCGGTATTGGTCACGGACGCGCTGACTTCCAGCGTCCCTTCCGTCGGGATTTCCGTGGCTGATAACTGAAGCGCGGAGATTTCGAAACTCGTGTAGGACAGTCCGTAGCCGAAGGGATAGAGCGGGCGCGGATCAAGGTTCGAGACCCCATCTGAATGCCATCCCAATTTAGGCGCCAGGTAGGTTCCGGGCTGCCCGCCGACATGGTCAGGGATCTGGACCGGCAATTTGCCCGAAGGATTCACTTCACCGGTGAGCACACCCGCCAACGCTGGTCCGCCTTCCACCCCTGGCATGAAGCACTGGACAATGCCCGCCGCCCGATCAGCGAATTGCCCCAGCGAATACGGGCGGCCGGTGACCAATACCAGGACGGTGGGCGTACCGGTTTCCAGCACGGCCTCAACAAGTTCAGCTTGCCGCCCGGGCAGTTTCAGATCCACCACGTCGCACCCTTCACCGGACGTTCCGCGACCAAAGAGGCCTGCCAAATCGCCCACGGTCACTATCGCCACTTCAGCATTCCGAGCTGTTTCAACGGCCTGTTCAAGACCCGAATCATCAAGGTCGGTGAAGTCCACGCCACGGGCATATTCAATCTGGCTTCCGGCGAGCGCCGGAGACTCGCGCAGTGCCTGGAGAATGGAAACCATCTCCACGCCGTAGTCTTCTTGTTCGGCGAAGCGCGAGTACACGTGGTTGGTAAAGGAATAACAGCCCAGGTGGGTGCGTGGCTGGGTGGCGCTAGGGCCGATCACCGCGAGGCGGGCCGGGTTCTTTAATGGCAGGATCTGCTCATTGCGCAGCAGGATGATGGATTCTTCTGCCATGGCACGGGCCAGCGCCCGGTTCTGCTTAGAATCCAATTCCACGTCTGTGCCCAGCCAGGCCTGCTCCGGGCTGTAGCCAGGATCCAGCAATCCGGCCTCGATCTTCTGGGTGAGCACGCGGCGTACCGCAGTATCCAGGATCGATTCGTCCAAGCCGCCGTCGCGCACCGCCTCCGCAAGGCGAGCGAAGGCGATCGTTTCGGGCAGTTCCACATCCATGCCGGCGCTCAGGGCCAGCAGGCCTGCAGCATCTTCGCTGTCGGCAATTTCGTGCATGCTGTGCAGGAAGCTCACGGCCCAGTAGTCGGCCACCACGGTGCCGGTGAATCCCCAGCGTTCACGCAGTACGCCGGTGAGCAGGCGGCGGCTGGCCGCTGGCGCTTCGCCGTCGATATCCGCGTAGGAGTTCATCACCGACTGGACCTTGGCTTCGCGCACTGCTCGTTCAAATGGCGGGAACACGACGTCTTCCAAAGCGCGCTGGCCGATGGATACCGGTGCGTGATTGCGTCCGGCCTGCGAAGCGGCGTAGCCGGCGAAATGCTTCAGGGTGGCATTGACGCCAGAACCCTGCAGCCCCTTCACATAAGCGACAGCGAGTTCTCCTACCAGGTGCGGATCTTCTCCAATGGTTTCTTCCACGCGTCCCCAGCGGTAGTCGCGCACAACATCCAATACCGGGGACAGTCCCTGGTGCACGCCCATCTTTTTCATATCCGCGCCGATGTGCGCTGCCATGGACTGGACCAGTTCCGGGTTGAAGGTTGCTCCCCAGGCAATGGATGCCGGGTAGCAGGTGGCGCCCAAGGCGGTGAAGCCGGTCAGGCATTCTTCATGGGCGATGGCTGGAATTCCGAAGCGGTTCGAGGCAATAACTTGCTCTTGCAGTTCGGCGAGCCGGGCGCGGCCCTGGCCCGGGTCCAGCGGAATGGTGCCAAAGGCCCGGGTAATGTGGCCTAGTCCGTTTTTGATGGCTGTCTCGAAGCTCGGGCCGCCGCCGAAGGTATCGGCCAACGGCGCCACGTTGCTCTCGCCGTCATGTTGTTCTTCCCCCGGACGGATCCAGTAGGAGCCCAGCTGCCCCGCTTTTTCTTCAAGCGTCATCTGCGCTAGAAGCGCGGCAACGCGCTGATCTGTTGGAAGGTTGGCATTGCGCCAGGTCTGCTCGGCAGTTTTCATGAAAATCCTATTCTCAAAAGAAGATCGGGTGTGCTGGAAGGCCCGCAGTCTCAGCCCTTGACTGCGCCTTGCAACCCGTTGACGATGCGCTTTTGCATGGCGAGGAAAAAAATCAGCGCGGGGATCATCGCCAAGGCGGTGAAGGCGAAAACGCCAGCGGTATCCGCAGAGTGCTCGCTGGAATAATCCGCAACGCCCAATGGCAGGGTGCGTATATCTCCTTGCAGCAAGAGCAGCGGCAGCAAGTAGGCATTCCACGAGCCGACAAAGGCCAGAACGCCTACGGTGACCATGCCCGGACCGGACAGTGGCAGCAAGATGCGCCAGAAGAAGCCAATCCGGCTGGCCCCATCCAGCTGCGCGGCTTCCTCCAATTCCTGGGGCAGGGCCATGAGGAACGGGCGCAAGATGACCACGGTCATGGGCAGTGCGAAGGCCGCCTGCGGCAAGGCCACGCCCCACCAGGTGTTGCCCATATGCAGATCGCGGGTGATCAGGATGAACAGCGGAACGATGGCCACGGTAGCGGGAAAGAGCAGTCCCAGCACGAACACCATGAAGATCGGCTCGCGCATCCGGAATTGATAGCGGGCCAGCGGATAGGCGGCCATAATGCCCAGGACCACGACGATCACCGTGGTGATGACCGCGATCATGGTCGAATTCAGCGCGTACTGCCAGAAGTCCGGGTTTTTCAGTACCCCGGAATAGTTGTCCAGCACCCATGGCGCCGGCAAGCCTGCCGGGTTATCGGCCAGTTGCGCGTTGCTGCGGAAACCGCCGAGGATGCCATAGAGCACCGGGCCGAGAGTCAGTGCCACCACGGCCAGGGCGATGGCGTAAATGGCGGCATTTCCGCCTTGGTTCCCGGCTCGTTTTTTGGCGCGCAGGGCCTGTGCCGGGGTGTGCTGCGGGCCGGTGGCCACGGTGGCGCTCATGCTTTGACCTTCTTCGGGTTGATTCGTCCGCCATCTGGCTGGGAGTCGCGCTTGAGGACAAATTGCTGGTAGGACACGGCGAGGACCAGGGCAACGATGAACAGCACCACCGAGGCGGCCGCGGCCACACCGAAATTCTGTCTTTTGGTGCCTTCGGATACCAGAAAGCTGGCCATGGTAGTGGTGGCGTTGGCCGGCCCGCCGCCGGTGAGGATCCACACCATGTCGAACAGCTGCAGCGAGCCGATCATCGAGAGGAATCCCCAAGTGCGCAGGGTGGGACCGAGCAGCGGAATGGTGATCTTGCGCTGGATTTGCCACCAGGATGCCCCGTCGATCTCCGCGGCTTCGTAGAGCTCGGAGGGCACGCCCTGCAGCCCGGCCAAGAACAGGATGACGGCCAGGCCAAGGTACTTCCAGGTCAGCACCGCCAGCACGGTCCACAGCGCCAGTTCGGGTGTACCCAGCCAGCCCTGGGCCGGGCCTTGGACGCCGAGCTTGGACATGATGGTGTCTATTACCCCGTACTGGGGCTGCAGCAGCTGGAACCAGATGACACCGGCGATCACTTCAGAGAGCACGTAGGGAACAAAGATGATGGTGCGCAGCAGCGACTGGATCTTCATCTTCCGATTCAGCAGCAGGGCGATGCCCAGGCCGATGGGCAGCTGCAGCGCAATGGATCCGCCGATGATGATCAAGTTGTGGATCATCGCATCGGTGAAGACCTCGTTTTGCAGCACCCGTGCGTAGTTTTTCAGCCCGACAAAGTCCACCAGCGGGCCGAAGCCCTTCCAGTTGTACACCGAGAAGCGCACAGCTTGGATGATGGGCAGCAGCATGAACACGGCGATCAGCACGAGCGCCGGGCCGACAAAGAACAGGATCTCCAGCGTTTTGCGCCGGTCCGAGGGCCTGCGTCCGCGCCGCTCGGCCTTATCCGCCCTGCGCGCGCCGGCCTGCCGTTCGCTGATCCCGGACTGTGGCGCGGTGCGCTCGGCCACGGAGCTTGATACACAAGTTGCTTCTTGAGCCACGACCCGAATCACTTCTCCAAGTCGGCGGCGTCTTGGCTGGCGTCAACGATTTTCTGCGCGTCTGACTTGCCAGCGAAGAGCAAGGCGATTTCATCATTCATGGCGCCTCCCACGGATGCGCCGAAGGCAGTGTCAAAGTACAGCTGGAAATAGGGAGCCTTATCGCGCACTTCCAGCATGGAAGCCAGAGCTGGATCTGCAACGGCATCCGTTGCCTTGGGGTTGGTCGGCAGGCCCATATCAAGTTCTGCAAAACCACGCTGGACCTTTTCGGAGAGCATGTACTTGGCAAATTCCACGGCTTCATCCGGTGCATCTTGGGCCACTGCCCAGGCGTCGCCGCCGCCGAGCTGCGCTTCGGGATTGCCCTGGCCGCCTTCGATGGCGGGGAAGGAGAACCAGCCTGTGTCAGCCCCCAGGCCCTTGCCGTCTTCGGTCAGCCCCTGCATCACGCCTGGCTCCCAGTGGCCAGCGAGCTCCATGGCGACCTTGCCGGTGGCGAGCAGGCCCGAGGCCGAAGTTGGCCCGGATTGCGCCGGGGTGGACAGGAAGCCGGCATTAAAAGGCTCGGCCTTGATCAGTTCATCCACGTCTTCGCCGGCCTTCACGAAGCACTGGTCGCTGAAGTCCATGTTGGCCACGGAATCGGCCATGGTTTGCTCGGAGCATTCGCGGACCGCGGCGTAATACCAATAGTGAGCCGCAGGCCATTTGTCGCCTGCGCCCACTGAGAGCGGGGTGATGCCTGCGCCCTTGAGCTTCTTGCTGGCGTCCAGGAGTTCTTTCCAGGTTTCTGGGGCTTTTTCAACGCCGGCTTTTTTGAACAGGGCCTTGTTGTACCAGAAGCCTGCTGCGCCCAGCGAGTAGGGCAGGGCGTAGGTTTTGCCATCAATTTGCCAGCCGCCGGCCGTATCGCCCAGGAATCCGATTTCTTCGCTGGCCAGGTCGCTGAGGTCCTTCGTCAGTCCGGCGGCCACATGGGCTGCGAGCTCTCCACCACCACGTTCCATGTAGACGTCCGGCGCGTCGCCGCTTTGGAATGCCGCATCGAGCTTGGTGAGCATGTCTTCGTGCTGCATGGCTTGGACTTCGATGTCCACGCCTGGGTGCTCTGCTTCAAAATCCTTGGCGACCTTTTCGTAGTAGGCCTTGCCTTCGCCGTTGTTGGAATTGTGCCACCAGGTAACGGTGGTGCTTCCGTCGGCTGATTCCCCGGACGTTGATGATCCGGAAGCGCATCCGGCGAAAAGCAGCGAGCCAGTGGCTGCCAGCGCCAAAATTCTTGCGGTGCGGGACGTGGATAGCATGCGTGTGCTCCTGAGCAGTGGTGGTGGTGAGTTGGCCCTGCCGGCTTTCGCGCGGCAGGCACTTGGCTTCACCAAGAATTGCACCGTGACGCAGGTCATGTCAATCGTTTTCGATAACGTTTTCGAAATCATTGGCGAAAACGTTATCGCATTTTCCTCTGCGGCCTGTCATGCGCCCGCAAACTCCACTGTTTTCGCGGAAATATGCGCTACTGTTAGTCGAGTGATGACCCCTGAGACCGAACACCCCGTGAATGCCACCCCCGGATGGCTGCCAGCGCCTGCTGAAAACCAGGTGGCAACCAGGGTCACCATCAACGATGTGGCTCGCGTTGCCGAGGTTTCGGTATCCACCGTTTCAAAGGTGGTCAACGGCCGCTATGGTGTCGCCCCGGCAACCATTGCCCGCGTGCACCAGGTCATCAACGAGCTCGGATACGAAACCTCGCTGGTTGCCTCCTCCATGCGCAATTCACGCACCAATATCATCGGCATCCTGGTGGCCGAATTCGAGCCCTTCGCATTGGAGCTGCTGAATGGAATTTCCGCCACTCTGCGCGGCACCAAATACGATCTGATGGCGTACGCAGGCAACCTCACTCCGGAAGGGCATATCGGCTGGGAACGCCGCTCGCTCTCGCGCTTGGGCGGCACGCTCATCGACGGCGCCATCATTGTGACTCCCACCGTTGAAATCCCCCATAGCCCGGTCCCAGTGGTAGCGATCGACCCGCAGGCCGGCACCGACATGCCCATCATTGTGGACGTGGATAATTCCGGAGGAGCGCAAAAAGCCACGGAGCACCTGCTGGGTCTAGGGCACCAGCGCATCGGGCACATCCGTGGCCGCGAGGATCTGAAATCAGCGCACCTGCGCGAGGCCGGATACAGGCAAGCGCTGGAGAACGCCGGCATCCCCCGTGATGAACAGCTCATCGAGCAGGGCGATTACCAGCATGACGCAGCGGTAGAAGCGGCCCGGCGCCTGCTTGACCTTCCCCAGCCGCCCAGCGCAATTTTCGCAGCCAATGACATCTCCGCCCTGGCAGCCCTGGGCGTTGCGGCCGAACGCGGGATGGCCGTGCCCGAGGACCTTTCCATCATCGGATTTGATGATATTCCCGCTGCGGCACAGAGCACTCCGGCGCTGAGCACGGTACGCCAACCACTGCATGAGATGGGCAGCCACGCGGTGCGCCTGCTGCTGTCGCTACTTGACGGCGAAGAAGCCAGGGCGCCACAGCAATTGCCAGCGGTACTGGTTCCCCGCGATACAACTGCGCCACCACGCGCCAATTAAGAAACGAAACCCGCCATCCCGGAAAGCCGGAATGGCGGGCTGCAGGCAAAAGCCCAGGCTGGCTACAGGCCCAGCTCGTCCTTGCCGTAGGCGAACAGGTACGGAACGCCAGCTTCTGCCTCGATGCGTTCCTTGGCGCCGGTATCGCGGTCAACGATCACAGCTACAGCGATCACATTGCCTCCGGCCTTGCGCACGCCTTCAACGGCGGTCAGCGCCGAGCCACCGGTGGTGGAAGTATCTTCCAGCACGATGACATCGCGTCCCTCGACGCTTGGCCCCTCGACCTGGCGGCCCATGCCGTAGGACTTCTGCGCCTTGCGAACCACGAAGGCATCCACAGCGCGATCATTGGCGCGCGCGGTGTGCATGATTGCGGTGCCCACCGGGTCTGCACCCATGGTCAAGCCGCCAACGTTGGTGAACTCGAGCTTCGCTTCATCCAGCAGGTCAAGCATGACTTCGCCGACCAGGCCCGAGGCCTCCTGATGCAGGGTGACTCGGCGCAAATCGATGTAGTAGTCAGCTTCCTTGCCGGAAGACAAGATGACCTTGCCGCGCACAATGGCAAGTTCTTGGATCAGTTCTTTTAGCCGCTCTCGGGCGCTGGTTTTGCTCATACTCTCGATTCTAGTCGGCATCATCGCTAGGCTGATTTTATGAACGCACAACGCCCCTTGGGATACTGGCTAAAATTGGTGGATTCGCTGATTGACGAGCAGTTTGCAGCGACCTTGGAAGAACACGGTGTGACACGCCGGCAGTGGCAGGTGCTCAACCTGCTGGAGCAGCAACCGGCCACCGAGGCGCAGCTGAATGCCGGGCTCTCGCCCTTCTTCGCTTCCGAGGATGAGCCGCAATCATTGAACGAGCACCTGGCCGAACTGGTGGAATCGGGCTGGGTCACCGTCCACGGCGGCGAGTATTCGATCACCGACCGCGGCCACATCTCCCTGCTGAAGCTCAGCGAGCTGGTGGAAAAGATCCGCACGCAGTTCGGACAGGATCTGGACGGCTCGGAATATGACGCGGTGGTGCAGACCCTGGAAAAGATTGCACGCAGCCTCGGCTGGGATCCGGAGCAAGCCCAGCAGTAGCCGGTTGCCGTTGCAGCGTATGTTGAGAACAGATTAATTTTCGAGGCAAACGCGGCCCCTGGCCTCCTCTAGCCGTGCCGACTGCCTAGGATTGAAGACATGCGTGAATTGCAAGCAGAGATCATTGAAGAGCTGGGCGTGCGCCCGGAAATCGACGCCGCGCAGGAGATCAGGCGTCGCGTAGATTTCCTCAAGGACTACCTCGCCGCGACCGGCGCCAAGGGCTTTGTGCTGGGGATTTCTGGCGGAATTGATTCCACCTTGGCCGGACGCCTGGCCCAACTGGCGGTTCAGGAAGTGCGCGAAGCCTCGGGCGAGGCTCGCTTCGTTTCGGTACGCCTCCCGCACGGGGTGCAGCAGGATGCCGATGATGCCGCTGCGGCCATGGACTTCATTGCCGCCGATGAGCAGTTCGAGGTTAATATCGCCAAGCCGGTGGCTGCCCTGGATGAAGCGATCGCCGATGCCGGCCACCCGAAGATCAGCGACTTCAACCGCGGCAACGCAAAAGCCCGCACCCGCATGATCGTGCAGTATGCCATCGCAGGCGATCGCGGCATGCTGGTTTTGGGCACCGACCACGCCGCCGAATCGGTGACCGGCTTCTTCACCAAGTTTGGCGATGGAGGTGCCGACCTGCTGCCGCTGGCTGGCCTGAACAAGCGGCAAAACCAGGCCTTGCTGCGTGAATTGCAGGCTCCTGAATTGCTCTGGTCCAAGAAGCCCACCGCTGACCTGCTTGATGGCCAGCCACAGCGCGCCGACGAGGAAGAGCTCGGCCTGACCTACGATCAGATCGATGACTACCTCGAGGGCCGCGAAGTTGCCGAATCGGCCGCCGAGGCCATCGAGAAGCGCTTTGTGGCCTCGCGCCATAAGCGTGCGGTGCCGGCCACCTACTGGGATCAGTGGTGGCGCGCCTAGGGATTACATCAAACCGGCAATCTCTTTCAGCGCTTGAACATGTTGCGCAAAGGCCTTGCGCCCGGTCGAAATGAGCTTCGCCCAGGTGCGGGGCCTTTTGCCGACATACCCTTTTTTGATCTGCACGTAGCCGCCAGCTTCAAGCGCGCTCAAATGCCGCGAAAGCACCGAATCGGAGATGGCCAGAGCTTCTTTCAGGGACTTGAAATCAGCCTCGTCCACGCCCTGCAGCGACCCCATGACCGACAGCCGCAGGGGATTCGAGAAATCTCCATTCAGCCGATCCCGGGCATGGGCGCTCATCGCCTCACCATCGCAATTCCAGTCGCGCACAATGGCGCAGCAACCACAACGCCAATGAGCGCCATTGCCGGCCAATCCAGCGGTCCTGCGCCAATCAATGCCACTGACACCGCGTAGAGCACCATGCTGGCAATAAATCCGGCGAATTCCTCATCAGGGCGATAGATCTGCAAGAGCGCCGCGAGGCCGCCGATCAGCAGGCCCAGGGCAATGCAATAGGATCCCAGCAATCTGGCGCCGTACCCGGAGGCGCGATCCATGCCCTGCTGAGCCTTGCCCAGCGCGGCCAATTGCTCCTCGGGGCCCAGTTCCTGGTCCGAGCTCATTTGCTGTCCAATGCCAGGGTCTTGCGCTGCCGCTGCGCAAACAACGAGGCCATTGTCATGGTGGTAACCATGAAGATCCCCATGCCGATGAATATCAAGGCCTGTTGACCGGTGGCGTACGCGCTGAGTGCAAGCGCAAAAAAGGCCAATCACGCCACGATGATCGCGGTGAGGTACCAAGTGCTGAACGTCGCTTTCATGATCCTGCTCCTTTGCCTGCGAACCTTCGAATACCCCAGCACTAACAAGTACTTTCCAAAATGGAAAGTACTTGTTAGTTATTTAATTGGTTTTCGAACCACTCAACGCCCGCTACACAAACGCGCTGATGCCTGTCAGTGCCCGCCCAACAATGAGCGAATTGATTTCGTAGGTGCCTTCATAGGTGTGCAGGATTTCCACGTCGCAGAACACCTTGGCCATCTCAAAATCGCTCACCACGCCATTGCCGCCCATCAAGGCCCTGCCCAACGCAGCAGATTCCCGTGCCAGCCGGGTGGCAGTGGACTTTGCCATGGCCGCATCAACCATCTGCAGGTCTCCGCGCTCCTGCTTGCGGGCAATATCGCCCATCATCGACAGGCAGAGGCTCAAATTGCCGGCGATCTGCGCCAGCGACTGCTGTATCAGCTGGAAGGACGCAATGGGCTGCCCGAATTGCTGGCGCTCAAGGGCGTAGGCCTGGCAGATATCCAGGGTCGCCATCATAGCGCCAACCGCCTGCCAGCCCACCCAGGCCCGGGATTGCATCAGCAACCCGTTGGCAGAGGCAAAACTGCTCGCCCCGGGAAGCTTGTTGCCCACCGGGATGCGCACCTGCTCGAAAGCGATGTCCGCATTTTGCATGATCCGCAGCCCAATTTTATGTTCAATCTTGGAGGCACTGTATCCCGGGCGGTCGCATTCCACAAGGTACGCGCCGAGATCTCCGGTGCCTTCGTCCTTGGCCCAGATCAGTGCGAAGTCGCTCATGGTCCCCATGCCGATCCAGCGCTTGGCTCCGGAAATAACGTATGCGTCACCGTCGCGCCGGGCGGTGCATTGCACTCCCCCAGCGATATCAGAGCCGTGCTCGGGTTCGGTCAGCGCAAAAGCGCCGAAGGCTTCAAAGGCCATGAGCCTGGGCAGCCATTGGTCCTGCTGCTCCTGGGACCCAAGTTCATGAATCATCCCAACCACCAGCTCATTGTGGATGCCCACCACCGAGGACAGCGAGATATCCGCCCTGGCGATTTCCGCATGAATCAGGCCGCGCAACAGGTGCGAACATTCCTCTAATTGCATTCCGGCTAATCCATGCTGCGCCAGCAGTGCCACCAGATCCTTGGGGAATTCTTCGCGGTTCCAGTATTCGATGGACTGCTTGCGGATTTTGTCCTGCACCAGTTCTCGCACTTCCAGCAGGCGCTCATGTTCGCGATCGCCCAGCTGTTGCGCCACACCCAATAGGTCCATGGGGGTTCTCCTTCCAAACCTTAGGAAGTCCAAGTATATTGTTGGACTAGGTCTTCTTATGGGGGTATTGAAATGACTTCTCCGTTGCCACGCGACCCGATTGCCCAGGCCCGGGAACAGTGGATTTCACATGGATGGACAGCCCAAGCTGATTCCATGGCCGCGATTACCGCGGTAATGCGTACTGCGTCGATCTTCTTGCAGCGCGCCGATGCGATCCTCAAGCCGCACGGACTGACCTTTGCGCGTTTTGAGGTCCTGGCCCTGCTGGGATTCTCCAAGCGGGGATCGCTGCCCATGAGCCAGGCCAGCGACCTGCTCCAGGTGCACGCCACCAGCCTGACCAACTCGGTAGACCGTCTGGAATCCACCGGCCTGGTGCGCCGCATTGCGCACCCGACCGATGGCCGCACCCGGCTACTGGAACTCACCACTCAAGGGCAGAAGGTCCTCGGCGCGGCCCGGGACGATCTCAACGAGCAGCTTTTTGCCCAGAGCAAGCTCTCCAGCATGGACGCCATCGAGCTTTTCGACATCCTTGCCCGCTTCCGCAAGGCCTCCGGGGATTTCCTATAGCGATCCATCGCGAATGGCGTTGATAATGCCGGAGAAATCCGTTCCCGCATTGCCCTCGTCGCTGAATTTCCGATACAGGGCAGCAGCAAGGGAACCGAGCTGGGCATCTGTGGTGGTATGTTCCAACGCGCTGGCCGCCAGCCCAAGATCCTTGGCCATCAAGGCCGCAGCAAACCCTGGCTGATAATCCCGGTTTGCCGGCGAGGCCGGCACCGGGCCAGGCACCGGGCAGTTGGTGGTCACCGCCCAGCATTGGCCCGAAGCCGAGGAAATCACGTCATAGAGCGCCTGATGCTCCAAGCCCAATCGCTCTCCGAGCACAAAGGCCTCGGCCGCCCCGATCATGGAGATCCCCAACAGCATGTTGTTGCAGACCTTGGCCGCCTGGCCTGCGCCATAACCACCGCAGTGCACGATTCTCTTGCCCATGTGCTCAAGGACCGCGGTGATCTCTTCCAAATCCTCACCCTGCGCGCCGAGCATAAAGGTCAAGGTCCCAGCTTCGGCGCCCACTACGCCGCCAGACACCGGGGCATCCGCGCTGCGGTGGCCAGCTGCCACCGCAAGCTCCGCGGCTTGCCGGGCCTGGGCAACATCAATGGTGGAGCATTCCAGAAACAGCGTATTGGGCTTGGCGCTTTTCAAAAGATACTGCGCATAGGCGTCAAGAACATGCTGCCCGGAAGGGAACATTGTCAGCACTATGTCTACGTCGACGGCGGCTTCAGCGCCGCTGCCCACGGTTTCGATCCCGGCGTCCTGCGCGGCCTGCACCGCCGCAGGAACCACGTCGAATCCCTTCAGCTGATAGCCGGCACGATGCAGGTTGATGGCCATGGGCAAACCCATATGGCCCAGGCCCAAAAAGCCGATGACTGGCTTGTCGCTCATGATTTGCTCTTTTCTCCTCGGCTTGCACCCAGCAAGGCGTAGTTCAGTTCGGCGCCCGGAAGCGGGCCGAGGTGCCGTTCGGTTCGTTGTTCATGGCTCATCCCGGGCAGCGCTTCCGCCCAGTGCGGCGTCCGGTCTTTGTCGATCACTGCGGCCCGGATGCCTTCTGCGAAGTCCGGGTCATCCAGGCGATGCAATGCCGCCCGGAATTCCCGCTTGAGATCCGTGCGCAGATCATTGCCGGCCTGCCGCATGAGTTCACTTGTCAGCCGCACTGAACTGGGGCAAGCAGCACGAAGCGCTTCGGCCATCTCCTGCGCTCGAGGTGCATCGCTGTTTTGCAGCGACAAAAGCACCGCGCGGAGATTGTCCTCGTCGAAGGCCTGCACCCACGGCTCATGCATGAAGCCCTGAGGCGGCCGTTCCGCATAGCGATCGATAGCGCTTTGGATAGCCTCGGTTTGCAGCGCTGCCAGCAACGACGGCAGTTTTGCCTGCGGCACATAGCTGTCGGCCAGCCCAAGGAGGATGGCATCGGCCGCGCCAAATTTAGTTCCGGTCAATGCGGCCAGCCGTCCCGCTGCTCGCGGGGCCTTGCCCAGCAGATGCGTTCCGCCAACGTCGGGGAAGAATCCGATGCCGACTTCCGGCATGCCGCACTTGCTGGCATTGGTAACAATTCGATGGCTTCCGTGCGCAGAGATGCCGATTCCTCCACCGAGCACGATGCCGTCCATCAAGGCAATGTAGGGCTTGGGATACTCATTGATCAAGACGTTGAGCTGGTATTCGATGCGCCAGAAGTTTTCGGAGGATCCGGTGCGCTCCTTGATGTCCTGGTATATGGCGACAATGTCGCCGCCGGCGCATAGCCCGCGCTCCCCCGCGCCCTGGACGGCGACCTGGCTTATATCGGGGTCATCGCGCCAACCGAGCAAAGCATCAAGAAATATCTGGCACATTTGAGTATTCAAAGCGTTGAGGGCTTTGGGTCGATTAAGCGTGATGAGGCCTAAGTGGCCTCGACGTTCCGTCAGGATTTCAGGCAACATTGCCTCCTTGGAGTGATTGGCGTCACCTTCTGCACTCGAATATACTCGGACTTCCAAGTAAATTGAAGTGGCACAGGTCAGCAAACTTGATAGGTTGAACTTGTGAAGATTGCAACTTGGAATGTGAACTCGCTGCGAGCCCGCGCCGACCGCGTTGAGGACTGGCTGCGACGCACCGACGTAGATGTCCTGGCTATCCAGGAAACGAAATGCAAAGACGAGAATTTTCCGTGGGAATTGTTCGAGAACAATGACTACGAGGTAGCGCACTTTGGCGTTAACCAGTGGAATGGCGTGGCCATCGCCTCACGCGTAGGCCTTGAAGATGTGCAGCGCGCCTTCCCGGGCCAGCCTGAATTCGGCAAGGGCGGCAAGAACCCGATTCAGGAGCCGCGCGCCTTGGCCGCGACCTGCGGCGGCGTTCGCATCTGGAGCTTGTACGTGCCCAACGGCCGGGCCCTGGACGATGAGCACATGGCCTACAAGCTGAATTGGCTCAACGAGCTCAAGGAACGCTCCGGGCATTGGCTGGCCGAGAACCCGGAGGCCCAGATCGCCCTGATGGGCGACTGGAATATCGCACCGAAGGATGAAGATGTCTGGGACATTGATTTCTTCCTGGAAAACAAGCTCACGCACGTTTCGGCTCCCGAGCGCGCGGCGTTCACCGCTTTTGAGGATCTGGGCTTCAGCGACGTCGTTCGCGGCTACACCGAGGGCCAGTACACCTACTGGGATTACACCCAGCTGCGCTTCCCCAAGGGCGAAGGCATGCGCATTGACTTCTCCTTGACCTCCCCGGCGCTCACCGCACGAGTCACCGCGGCAAGCATTGATCGCGAGGAACGCAAGGGCAAGGGCGCTAGCGACCACGCGCCGGTGCTCGTGGAGCTCTCGGACTGACCATGACTTCTAAATTGACTGGGCCCACCAATGAGCTCACTTCGGCCACGGCGCACCTGCGTGTTTATGAACCGCTGGACACCTTTGAAGACTGGGCCCAGTCAATCATTCTGCGCACGCCACAGCGGACCGCCCAGCAATGGGACGAGTTTGAAAACGTACGCCTTTGGCAGCGCACCCTGCGCAGCGTTTCCGACCCCTTCCCGCACAATGAGCCAGAATTCTTCCGGGCCGTCAAGACCCTGGATTACCAGGGCACTGAGCACACCCGCTACTGCCCAGGGCAGTTGCAGGCTCGCAGCCTGCTAGCGGCCGAACAGGCTGAAGAAGCCATCCGGCCTGAAGTTTTCGACCTTCTTGTTCCGCCAGCTTCCCGGCAGGCCAATGCACAGCGCGTTAATCCCGACCGGCTCGCAGGGGATCTGACGCACCTTCACACCCGCACGTCTTCATGGGGCATTCCGCTGAGCTGGTTCGCCCTGTTCCGCGAAGAAGACGAGCACGAAGTGATCCATGAGGGCGACCGCCTGAAGACCGTGCGCATGTACATTGGCTTCGACCAGGCAGTGGAACGACTGGCGTGGGCAGTCCAGACCCTGGCGACCCACGCGCCGCAGTCGCAGCTCTTCGAGGAGCTGGGCGCCCTGGGCAGCTGGCTGGAGTCCTTTGATAGCCGTGCAGTGATTGAGCTGGACTACGGGCTGCTGGCTGAAATAGTTTGGCCCGACGATTCAGCCAGTGATCTCCTGGACGGCTTGCAGGCATTGGATGACGGGGATATGACCGGAGCCGCTGCGGCCTATCGCAGGCTGAGCAACCGCTGGCTGGGTCCACGCCATTTGGGACGCGCCAATTAATTAACAGCGGATACAGCAAATGCCCCGGAAAACCGGAGCATCTGTTTATTGGCGACCCTGACGGGACTTGAACCCGCGACCTCCGCCGTGACAGGGCGGCGCGCTAACCAACTGCGCTACAGGGCCTAGTGTTTTGAATTACTTTCAATACACACAGTAAAACCCTCGGTAAACCGAGGGCCTGCGTGGCTCCGACCGGCGTCGATCCGGTGACCTTTCGATTTTCAGTCGAACGCTCTACCAACTGAGCTACAGAGCCTGGTACCACTAAGTGGACACCAAATTTACTAATATATTAGTAAATCGAGCGACCCTGACGGGACTTGAACCCGCGACCTCCGCCGTGACAGGGCGGCGCGCTAACCAACTGCGCTACAGGGCCTTGCTTTCGCAAGCCAATGGATTTTATCCATCTGACAACTAATGAATTAGTTGTTTGTACCCCCAACGGGATTCGAACCCGTGCCGCCGCCGTGAAAGGGCGGTGTCCTAGGCCGCTAGACGATGGGGGCCTAAGTCGCTTCGGTTTCTTGCGTCTCCGTAGCGGACTCCAATAACTATACGTGGGGTTTTTTGATTTCGCAAAATCGACTCCCGGGGCATTTTTTCGATGCCAATTCCGAGGTTCGCAACTAGGCTGAAAACATGGCTTTAGAGATGAGTGACGACGAGTTTGAACAGCTGGTTGAGCAGGCGATCGATGCCATTCCAAAGGCAGCTTTCGCCATGATGGATAACGTCATTTTCTTTATCGAAGACGAATACTCCCCTCGGCCAGGTGAACCAAAAAACCTTGAAATTCTGGGGCAATACGAGGGCGTCGCTCTCACCGAAAGGGATTTGGGCTGGAGCGCAGGCGCGCTTCCCGACCAGATAACGATCTTCAAAAATCCGACTCTTCGAGCCTGCAAAACCCGGGAAGATGTTGTTCGCGAAATAGGCGTCACGGTCATGCACGAGGTGGCCCACCACTTCGGAATCGACGACCACAGATTGCATGCTTTGGGGTGGTCTTGAGCCCAAATCCGCTAAAACTTCTTTTGAGATCTGCCTCACAAAATTTCCTGAATCCAGTGGCCAGAGGGGATTCCAAAGAGAGCCAGAACACATTGGGTCTTCCCGCGCAAGATCGCCTCTTCCCAAATCTTCGGAGAACGCCGTTTCGAGCTCCCCGAAAACGCTTCCTTTTAAAGGCAGTTTTTTGGTGGCGAAATTCGGATCAGCTTCGCCCCAGCCCTTTTAGCGCATTCGCAGCGTTACCGAAGCTTCATGATGAGAGCATTCAGATAACGCTTCCCTGCACGCCTCCAAAAAAATTTCCAAGGTTTCTTTCAGGAAAATCTGCCCGCACTGCCCTGCGTTCCCGCAGATCACACCCAATAACCGCAAGTGAATTACACGTTTGGGATTCATGTGACTGATGTGAACAGTGTTGCCAAGGATGTTGCAGTTGGCCTAATGTGCTATTTGGAGCCTTGTCCTATTCGTGACCTTTCCTCCTCAGGAAGTCACGGTTTGAACGCTCCCTGTCATCCATGAACTTAGTGAGGAACGATATGGCTACTCGCCACACGCTCGGTGTCGCTGCTAGCACACTGGCCTTAGCAGCATCCTGCCTTGCAGGTGCCTTGCCCGCGTCCGCATCTACTTCAGCTACGTTCCCAGCATCTGTCTCCATCGCAGCTGCACCAAGCACTTCGGCTCTGCCCACGGATGCAGAAATCCAAGAGGCCAAGAAGAGCAAAGACTCCACGAACGCCATGATCGCTCGCATCGAGGCTTCCCTGGCTTCAAGCCGCGCTGAACTGCAGCGGGTTGAAACCGAAGCTGCGGAGGCGCAGGAATCCCTGCTGTCCGCTGGCGAAGAGCGCGACCAGCGCACCGCCGAAGCCGAGAAGGCCGTCAAGCAGCTCGATTATGCAAAGACCTATCTAGCTCAGAGCCGCAAGGACCTGGGCGCTATCGCCTCGGACATTTACCGCAATGGCGCTGGCACCTCCACTTTGGGCCTCCTGCTGGATGACAACAAGGAAGGCGACCTCTTCTACAAGGCCGCCACCATCGACGCACTGAGCGAACAGCAGGTCCAGTCGGTCAACACCGCCTCCGAGGCAGAAGCACTGGTTTCGGCCTGGCAGGAATACGCTGACGCGGCCCAGAGCGCAGCCGAAGACGCCGCAGCCAATTACGACTCAGCTGCAGCCACCGCCAACAGCACCCTCAACACCTACGAATCAGCCGTGGAGCCGGAGAAGAAGCTCCGCAATGAACTCATCGGCAACCTCGCTGCCTTGCAGCAGAAGGAAGAAGCTGAAGTTCGCAAGGCAGTAGAGAAGAAGGAAGCCCAGGAACAGGAAGCAGCCCTCGAAGAGGCCATCGCTACCGAAGACACCACCGAGGTTCCTGAAGAAAAGCCTGCGGCAATTAAGCCACTGGCAGTAGCTGAGCCCCAGGAACTGGAACCTACCGATTCCGACGATGAGCCAACGATCAAGCCAAAAGCAGTTGAGCTCGAAACCCTGACTCCAACGGCAGTGCCAAAGCCTCCAAAGGCCGAGCCAACCAAGACTGCTGTGCCACAGCCGGAACCAACCAAGACAGCTGAGCCAAAGCCGACCAAGACCGCGGAGCCAAAGCCGACCAAAACGGCTGAGCCGAAGCCGACTCCGAAGCCAACCAAGACCGCGGAGCCAAAGCCGACTCCAACGCCGACGCCGAAGCCGACCCCCAAGCCAACTCCAAAGCCTGAGCCAACTAAGACCGCTGAGCCACAGCCGGAGCCGGACACTGGCCGCAGCTACTCGGCTGCCATCGCCTGGGCCTTGAAGACCGCTGACGATCCAAGCAAGTACTACGTCTACGGCGGCAACGGCCCTAACGCCTTTGACTGCTCGAGCTTCTCGCAGCGCGCCTTCAGCCAGTCGGGCATCAGCCTGCCACGCACCTCGACCCAGCAGTTCTTCAGCGCACCGCAGTACGTGTCGCTGAGCAACCTGCGCCCGGGCGACCTGGTGTTCTCCTCCTCCAACGGCGGATCCTCGTTCTACCACGTGGCCATCTACATCGGCAACGGCAATGTCGTCCACGCCCGCAACCCAAGTGTCGGCATTTCGGTGACGCCATTGAGCTGGGTCAACAACCTGTACTCAAAGGCAGCTCGCTACTAAAAGCAGCCGCCGAATAGCAAGAGGCCACGCACCCATCGGGTGCGTGGCCTCTTGCTATTCGCCTTCGGCAGTGGCCGCGGCTACTGCTCCTGGGCTCGGGTATCGAAGTTCTTGCGATCGTCCAGCCGTGGATCCTCGGAATCGGGAACCACCATGACCGGGCCCTTGGAATGGTGCAGCACGCCCTGCGAAGTGGACCCCAGCAGCATGCCGGTGAATCCACCGCGGCCTCGCGAACCGGTCACGGTCAACACCGCATGCTCGGACTCGCGGATCAGCACCTCGACCGGAGGCCCGGAGACCACATCGGTTTCCATCTTCAGCTCAGGGTAGTGCGAACGCAGCCACTTCGTGCCCACGCCCATCTGATAGCGGACATCTTCGAGCACCGCTTCCTGGTCAATGGTCGCCGGCATCCATGCCAGCGCCGCACCCACCGGTGGCACCGCGCAGATCAGGCGCAGCGTCAGGTCGCTGGCCATCGCCGCGTCAGCGGCCGCGAGCACCGCGGAGCGCGCCCGGTCAGAACCATCCACGCCAACCACAATGCACTTGCGATCAGCGGCCACGTCTCCGGTGGCGTCCTGCTCCTTGGACATGCATAAAGGCACGACCACGGTCGGGCACTTGGAGTGGGCTGGCAGGGCCGAGGACACGGAGCCGAGCAAGCGGCCCACAAAACCGCCACGTCCACGGGTACCGACCACGACCAGCTCAGCGTCCTGGCTCAAATCCAGGAGCACCCCGGCCGGGTCCCCCGACTCGATGTACGTGCGGATCTGCGCCGCACTGCCTTCAAGGTCGATCCGCGCCTGGCGCACGATTTCTTCGGCACCACCGCGAATCAGGTCATCATCCAGGGTCGAATAGCCGGCATCCATGGAGGATGCGGCAAAGACCGGGATGGTGTAGGCGGAAACGATATTCAGCACGCTGCCGCGGCGCACCGCCTCGCGTTCGGCCCAGCGCAACGCGCACTTGCTTTGCTGCGAACCGTCAACACCGACAACAATTCCTTCGATCTTTTCTGCTGCGACTGGCGCTTCGTTACTCATCTGAATCGCTCCTTCATAACCTCAGATCACCATGGGTGTGATTTCCCTTACCTCCAATGTACTTGCTTTGATAGTTCTTGGTGTGAGTTGGGTCTAAAGATTTTTGATTGCGCCTAGTTAGCCATGAATCAGGTATCATTTGGCAACTAAAACGACATAGAATTTTTGCATGTCCTCCTCCACAAACACCGCGTCCGGGACTTCTGTGGCCGCGCGCATCGACCGATACTTCAAGATTTCGGAACGGCGTTCAACGTTCTCCACCGAAGTTCGCGGCGGCATCGCCACCTTCTTCGCGATGAGCTACATCGTCGTCCTCAACCCGCTGGTGCTCTCCGGCGCCGATTCCTCGGGCGGTGAGCTGGGCATCCAGCGCGTTGCCGCTGTGACCGCTTTCGTGGCTGGCATCCTGACCATCCTGATGGGCATTTGGGCCCGCCATCCCTTTGCCATGGCCACCGGCCTGGGCGTCAATGCTTTTGTGGCCATCACTGTGGCCACCAACCCGGAACTGACCTGGGCCGACGTCATGGGCCTGGTGCTCATCGCCGGTGTGGTCATGTTCGTCCTGGTGCTCACCGGCTTCAGAACCGCGGTGTTCAACGCCGTTCCGGCCGGGCTGAAAACGGCCATCGTGGTGGGCATCGGCATGTTCATCGCATTGATCGGCCTGGTGAACGCCGGGTTCGTGCAGCGCATCCCGGATGCGGCGAACACCACCGTGCCGGTGGGGCTGGGCTTTGACGGCGAGCTGATGGGCTGGCCAATCCTGGTCTTCATCATCGGCCTGCTGCTGACCATGGCACTGGTGGTGCGCAAGGTCAAGGGCGCGATCCTGATCGGCATCGTCGTCTCCGCCATCCTGGCCAACATCCTCGAAGCCGTCTTCCACATCGGCGAATTCGAAACCGGCAGCTGGTCCCTGGTCGTCCCATCCCTGCCGGAATGGACCCTGCCCGACCTCTCGCTGATCGGCCAGGTGAGCATCTTCGGCGCCTTCAGCAAGATCGGCTTCACCGCGGCATCGCTGCTGGCCTTCGTCATCCTGCTCTCGATCTTCTTCGACGCCATGGGCACCATGGTGGGCCTGGCCTCCGAAGCCGGCACCATGGACGAGAACGGGCAGATCCCCGACGTGGACAAGGTGCTGATGGTTGATGCAGCCGGCGCCATCGTGGGCGGCGGAACCTCCAGCTCCTCGGCCCAGATCTTCGTGGAGTCCGGTGCCGGCATCGGCGAGGGCGCGCGCACCGGCCTGGCCTCGGTGGTCACCGGCCTGCTGATGATCGTCGCGATGTTCCTGAGCCCGTTGATCTACCTGGTGCCTTTCGAGGCTGTGGCCCCGGCCCTGGTGGTCGTTGGATTCATGATGATCACCCAGGTCTCCAAGATCGACTGGAACGACTGGGGCATTGCGCTGCCGGCCTTCCTGACCTTCACCCTGATGCCGTTCACCTATTCGATTGCCAACGGAATCGGCGCCGGCTTCATCTCCTATGTCTTCATCCGCGCCACCCAGGGCCGCGCCAAGGAAATCCATCCGCTGATGTGGGTTGTTTCCGCGGCGTTCGTGCTGTTCTTCGGCATCGGCCTGATCGAAATGTGGGTCGGGGTCAAGTAATCCCGCGCTTCGTGCTGCAGCCCGCCATGCCCTGTCCATGGCGGGCTGTTGTGCGCCTACATCCAGGTGCCGATTGGCTAGGATAAGGAGCATGAGCGAAGAGCACCCGATTGCCGGGCAATGGATCCAAGTCGCCGCCGGGTTGAAGAATCCCGGCATGCGCCAGCTGCTCGGGGCAGTGCTTGCCGGGGCCGGGATGCCCGCGGAGCCCAGCAAGTCCCAGCTCAAGGACCTGGCGCGCTGGGAAAAGATCGGCTTGCTCCGCCATGACGGGGAAAGCTGGCAGGTCAACGAACGGCTGCTGGAGCGGACCCTGTCTTCGGCGAGCGCGCAGAAGGCCGATCGCAGCGGCATCCAGCGCTTTTTCGACGGTCCCCGCCTGGCGGCTCTTCCGGCCAAGCCCGGGGACCGGCACGAGGTGCTGGTGCATATCCGCGACGCCGTGATCAGCCCGGCGGAGCAGCTGCGCGAAGAGCAGCTGAACGAGCGGCTGCGGGTCTTCCACCCCGATACCGCCCTGCTGCGCCGCTATATGGTCGATCATGCCCTGCTGCTGCGCGCAGCCGATGGCTCCAGCTACCGGATCGGTTCCGAAGCCTAGGGCCTAGACCTGGGGAAGGATCGGGCTGGCCCCTGCGGCAAAGCGCTGCACCGAGGCCCCGGAGACCAGTTGCGCTGGCAGCGGCGCGGTGCGCAGGTTGCGCTCAAAAGCGGCGCCCAGGGTGAGCGGCTCGTCGCTGGCCAGGAAGACGATATTGCCGTAGCGCCGGCCCTTGAGCATCGGCGGGTCGGCAATCATGGCCACGTGCTCGAAAACTTCAAGCAGGGTGGCTGCTTCGGCCTTGGCCCCGGTCAGATCGGCGGTGTCCCCGCAGTTCATGATGTACACCCCGCCGCCGTCCAGCACCCGCTGGGCATGGCGGGCGTAGTCCACCGTGGTCAGTTCGCGCGGGGTGGTGCTTCCGGCAAAAACGTCGCGGATGATCACATCGCGGCTGTCGTCGCTCAAGGTGGGCAGCACCTGGCCGGCATCGCCCACGCGCAGCCGCACCAACGGGGCACGGGGCACGTCGAACGAGGTGCGCACCAGTTCAGCCAGCTTGGCGTCCAGTTCCACCACTACCTGGCGGGCATTCTCGTAGCTTGCCGCGACCCAGCGGGCCATGGAGCAGCCGCCTCCGCCCAGATGCAGCACGCGCAGCTTGCGGGCGCGCCCGTCGAAGTCGCTGGCCGGGAAACCGAAGGTGAAAATCGGTTCCATCCAGCGCATGTACTCGAAGTCGAGGTACGTCGGATCATCCAGATCCACGTGCGAAGACGGGACGCCGTTGACCTTCAGGATGTAGCGGTTGCCGCCATAGGGGTCGGCCTCGATAATGGCGCTTCCGGTATCAATGGGGAATTCGCCGAGCAACGAGTCCCCGGTGTCCCTAGCCATGTGCGCGCACCATCCGTCGTTCTACCAGTCCCTGCCAGGTGCCAACCAGTGCTTCGGTGGTTCCATCGGCGGTGAACCCTTGTTTTTCAAAAAATGCCTGCGCCCGGTTGTTGCCTTCCAGCACCCAGACCAGGGCGTCGCGCTGCCCGAGCACCACTTGCATCAGGTGGGCGCCCAGTCCGCTGCCGTAGTACTGCTCGAGCACGTAGAGCATGCCCAGCTCGATATCGACGCCGGCATCCTGGTCTTCGTCGATGCTCGGGGTTGCCCCGGCCAAGCCGATGATCGTCCCCTGGGGGTCTTCGGCGATGAAAAACTGCGCGCCGGAGGCCAGCCCGCGTTCCCACCACGCAACCTGCCCGTCCAGCTCTTGCTCATGATGGGTGAAAAAGGATGGTTCGCGCAGTCCGGCATAGGCTTCGCGCCAGCATTGCAGCTTCATCTCCAGCGCTTTGCGCACGTCGTTCTCGGTCGCCAGGCGGATTCGGTAGTCGTTCATATGTGGCACATTTATACCCTACGGCAGTGCCCTGGCCTATTTCAGCCAACGCTCCCTGCGCCCCTCCTACTTAAGTAGGATTGCAGACAGTCCAAGTGTTTGAAAAAATACTAGTCGAGGCTCAATCCACCGGGAGCAGAAAAAGAGGCAAGGTTTGCATCAAAATACGAAGTACGCGTGTTTGACTGCAGGACTTGTCGGCTCGCTCACCTTGGCCATCAGCCTCTCTGCGACGCTGTGGGTGATCCTGCTCGGATCCATCATCCTCGCCGCCGGATTCAGCCTCTTGTCCAAGCTCGAGCGCTTGTGGGGCCCAGCCACCCCGGAACATTACTACTACATCATCCCGATGCTGGTGGGCCCGGTCGTCGCCGGCCTGGTTCGCAATACCGAATACGCGCTGTGGGTGGGAGCCCCGGTGGCCGTGATCTGTGCGCTGGCGGTGCATTACCTGATCATCAAGTCCCCGCCGTTCAGGCATGACCCTGATGAAGAATTCGACCGCGAGTTCCACGATCACCATTCAGCGCGCTAGCCATCGGCTTTGCTCCCTACAGCACCCGCGCGAGCGCGAATCCGTCCCAGCCCTTGGAGCCCAGCGTCTGCAAAGCGGTCACCGAGATCCGCGGATGATCGCGCAGCCACAGCAGCGACTCCTGGACTCCGCGCACGTCGGCTTCCTGGCTGCCCAGCTGGCCCGGATCATCCAAGATGGCGCCACCACGCACCACGTTGTCCACGACCAGCACCGTACCCGGGTGCGAGAGCTTCAGCGCACGCTCCAGATAGATCACGTTATTGCGCTTGTCGGCATCGATGAAGATCAGGTCAAAGGCTTCGCTGCGCTTGGCAATCAAGGTGTCCAGGGTTCCGCGGGCGGCTCCCAGCTTGATTTCTACCCGGTCCGCGAGCCCGGAGCGTTCCAAATTCTCCCGGGCTACCGAGGCGTGCAACGGCTCGAATTCGCAGGTGATCACCTTGCCGGCCGAACCGACTCCGAGGGCCAGCCAGCTGGTCGAATAGCCGCCGAGCGTGCCAATCTCCAATACCCGCCGGGCGCCAATCATCTCTGCGAGCAGCTGCAGGAATTTGCCCTGGCCCGCGCTGACTTCAATGGGCGGTAAGCCGGCGGCCCGGCCGTGCTCGCGCCCTTTCTCCAGGGACTCGACCTGGAGCCCGAGGGATTCTTCCAGATATTGCTCAACCGCACCGGCCTCTCGGTCGGTTGAATGGTGAATCATGACGATGCACTCCCCTCACTATCCTTAATTGCCTGCTCCAGCCGCTGGATCTTTCCATCCAGTTCACCTTCGCGTCCGGGACGGATATCGGCTTTGATGACCAGCGAGATGCGCGAGCCAAAGGGCGCGACGGCCTCGGTGGCCCGTTTCACGACGTCGAAAACCTCGTCCCATTCGCCTTCAATTTCGGTGAACATGGAACTGGTGCGGTTGGGCAACCCGGAATCGCGCACGACTCTCACGGCTTCGGCAACGGCGTCATGCACCGATCCGTCGGGGTTGCTGCCAGTACCGGATGGGGCTACAGAAAAAGCTACGATCATGCATCTACTTTCCCACCCCGGCCCCGGCTTGTCATCTGCTTTGAGCAGGTGCTCAGGCGGCCAGCCCGGTGGCGCGCAGCAGAATCGCGGCCAGCGCCCCGGCCAATACCACCACCAGGTAGGGAGCTTTGAAGAACAGCGCGATCATCGCGGCCGCCAAGGCGCCGATGCGTGCATCGACCACCAGCTCCTGGCCGGAAGTGAACGCGTTGACGGTGACCAGGGAGGCCAGCAGCGCTATGGTCAGTGTCGAGGCCACGCGCGTCATGATCGGCGAATCCAGGACCTTGCGCGGCACGAAGTAGCCGCACAGCTTGATGGCATAGGCGGCAAGGCAAGCGCCCAGAACCCACCAGCTAAGTTCGCTCATTTTTGCTCCTCGCCCACGCTGTGCAGCCCGCCATGCTCCGTTGCCGGCGGCGCCTTGCGCACCATGCATAGCGCATAGATCGCGGCACAGACCGCGGTGATCAAAATCGGCAGGCCAGGCGCGCTGATCGGCACAGCCAGTGCGGTCAGCACCGCGGCGGCCACGGCGATGAGCACCGGCTGCATGGATTTCAGCCGCGGCCACAACAGGCCGATAAAGGCCGCGACCGCAGCACCGTCAAGACCCCAGGCTGCCGGATCCCCCATCTGCTCGCCGAGCAGGGCGCCGGCCAGCGTGAACAGGTTCCACAGCACGTAGACCCCCACGCCCGCGGTCAAGAATCCCCGGCGTTTTTCCGAGATCTGGGCCTGCCCCAGGCTCACGGCCGTTGATTCATCGATGGTCACCTGGGCCATCCACGGCACCTGCTTGCCCAGCGGCCGCAAGGCCTGCTTGATCTGCATTCCGTAGACGGCGTTGCGCACGCCCAGCAGCGTGGCGGCAGAAAATGCGGCCGAGGCCGCGCCGCCGCCGGAGATCACTCCGATGAAGGCGAACTGCGATCCGCCGGTGAACATCAAGGCGCTCAATGCCACCGTCTGCCACAGTTCCAGGCCCGCGGCGATGGACAGGGCGCCAAAGGAAATTCCGTACAACCCGGTGGCGATCGAGATGGACAGGCCCATTCTTGTCGCCGGGGTCAAGAATCTAGCCACCGTGGCTGGCCTCGTAGCGCACCTTGCAGACTCCGCGCTTGACCTTGGCCTCGAGAATAGTGAACCCGCTGAGCTGATCGACGTTGCCCACGTGGGTGCCGCCGCAGGGTTCGGCGTTGATCCCTGCGATGGTGACGGTCCGATGCCCTTCAGCGTCCATGGCGCTGCTGATTGCTCCGCCCTGGGCTACCAGCTGGTCAACCCGCTGCTGCAGCCATTGCCTGGCGGCTGCGCGTTGCGCCTCGTCAGCCAGCGGCATGTCGATGCTGTCCGGATCGAAGTCCAGGCGCGCCTGCCCCGGGAAGTGCGAGTGGCCCCGGTGCTGCCAGCCGCGCTGTTCGCCGGCGAATCCCAGCACGTGCCCGGCGGTGTGCAAGGCAGCGTGCTTGAGGCGCAGTTCACGGTCGATCGCCGTGTGCACCACTGCGCCTGCATCCTTGGCTTCTGTGCCGCGCAGGATCACCAGCCCTTCCTCATTGCGCTGCACGGTGACCTGCTGCCCGTCAACGGTGCCCGAATCCTCGGGCTGCCCGCCTCCGCGCGGATGGAAAATATTGGGGCTCACCGCCACCCAGCGGCCCTCTCCATCATCGCCGGTGGCGATGACGGTTGCCTCGGTGCTGAAAACATAGGTGTCCTGCAGATACAGGTTGACCTGGTCTATAGTATTGCCGCTCATGATCCTAGTGCTGTTCCAATTCCCTGCGTAGTTCCACCGGCCGGTTGCTGGTCAGCTCCCCGACTCCGAGCCCGATCAAATACTGCGCGTCGGCCGGACGGTCCACCGTCCAGATCCGGGCCTGCCGCCCTTCATCCAGCCAGCGGCGCACGATCTTCTCATTGGCCCGCGTCCAGGCGACTCCGGAACCGATAATGCCGGCCCCGCCGGCGTTGATCAGCTCGATGCCCTCGGCCACCGAGCGGCAGAGCACCGAGTACACCCCGGCCCGCCCGACCTGGCCGGAATCCAGGAGCTCCTGGATGAACTCGGGGTTCACCTCGGTCATCAGCTGGCACAGCAGGCTGGAATCCACTGTGCGGCCCAGGTAGCGCAGCGAGTCCGGCTCAAAGCTCATCAAGGTCACCGCGATCTGCCCCTGGCTGCCGGCCTTCCCGGTTCCGGGATCAAAGCCATGGGCTTGGAGCACCTGCAGCACCCGGTCTTCGAGCAGGTGCCCGTAGGGACTGGGGTGCTTGATTTCCACGGCCAGGCCCACCGGCGCGCCACGCTGCTCGATCAGCTCCAGCAGCTCGCCCAGGCTCAGCAGCTGCTCATTTTCGGTGCCGTACTCTGCCGGCACCTCCGCGGGCACGACCCCGGTGAAGTCCATGGCCTTGAGCTGCTCGAGGGTGAAGGCGGAAACCAGGCCCGAGGCGTCGGAGGTGCGATCCACGGTGGGGTCATGGTGGCACACCACTTCCCCGTCCATGCTCAAATGGACATCGCACTCTATTCCGTCCGCGCCCTCGTCAATGGCCTGCAGGTAGGCGGCCCGGGTATTCTCCGAGTATTTGTGCGAACTGCCGCGGTGGGCGAAAAAGAGCGTATCCATGGTTCATACGCTACGCGATATCGGCCCTAATTCCAGCCTTCGGTTGCGTCGCGCAGCTTCACGTAGCCAGCATAGATTTCCGGCCGGGGCCGGGCCTGGTAGCGGCTTGGCTCGGCGATATCCCAGACCGGCGGCTGCTCCTGGCCGCCCAGAGCCCAGGCCGCTTGCCGGGCGGCTCCCAGCGCCACGTATTCCGCAGTCCTGGGCACGTCCACGGCCACCCCGAAAATTTGCGGGGCAATGACCCGGACCGCCTCGGCCTGGGCGCCGCCGCCGATCAGCAGGATCCGCTTCGTGGCCACCTTGGTGCTCGCTTCCAGCGCCGCGACCGCATCCTTCATGGAGCACAGCAGCCCTTCCACATAGGCGCGGGCGATCTGCTCGCGGGTGGTGGTGCCGCGCAGCCCCTGCAGCAGGCCGGAGGCTTCGGGCCGGTTGGGGGTGCGTTCCCCGCCGAGGTACGGCAGCAGCACGACCCCGCCGGAACCTGGCTCGGCAGCCAGCGCCAGGTCGGAGAATTCCTGTTTCCCGACCCCGAGCATGCGTGCGCCGAAGTCCAGGACCGGCGCCCCGTTCAGGGTGCAGGCCAGCGGCAGGAATTTGCCATTGGCGGCGACAAAGCCGGTCACCATTCCGCTGCCGTCATGCACACTGTCCTCGGCCACCGCGGAGGCCACCCCGGAGGTGCCAATGGAGATGCAGACATCACCGGGCTGCAGGTCGAGCCCCAGCGCGACAGCCATATTATCCCCGGTGCCCGCGCCGATCACGGCGCCGGTGGAGGTCCGCCCCACCGCCTCATTGGCTTCGGCCAGCCGCGGCAGCTGCACGCCGTGCCCCAGCGCGGCCGCTGCGAGATCGGGCAAGAAGCGGCGCGCGGCCGGATCGTAGTACCCGGTGCCCGAGGCATCCCCGTGATCGGTCACCGCTTCCTTGCGCCCGCCCAAATGCCAGGTGAGGTAGTCGTGGGGCAGCAGGACCTGGGTGGTGCGCGACGCGTTCTCCGGCTCGTGATCGCGCAGCCAGCGCAGCTTGGTCACGGTCAGCGAGGCCACCGGGACGCTGCCGGTCTTCTCGGCGCAGGCCCCGCGCACCACCTTCGGCCTGATCAGCCCCGGGCTGAAGCTGCGCCGCGAACGCGGCATCGCCCCCTTCACCGTGATGAGCTGCGACAATATCCAGGGCAACGGCGAGGTGGCGCACAAGATGTTTGGCGCCTTCGCCACGGCGCTGGACCCCGA
Organism: Glutamicibacter sp. GQ173; assembly: GCF_059759215.1. Lineage (NCBI taxonomy): Bacteria > Bacillati > Actinomycetota > Actinomycetes > Micrococcales > Micrococcaceae > Glutamicibacter > Glutamicibacter sp. GQ173. The sequence goes on along the minus strand of NZ_JCAXDT010000004.1, from coordinate 1,632 downwards.
ATTCGGCGACTGGGTGCAGGAGAACGTGTCCTTCCCGAACTCTATGGTGGATCGCATTACCCCGGTCACCACGGATGCAGACCGCGCCGATGTCGCCGAGCGCTATGGCATCGAGGATGGATGGCCCGTGCTCTACGAGGACTTCGAGCAGTGGGTGCTGGAGGACAAGGTTGCGGCCGGCCGCCCGCCCTACGAGGAAGCCGGAGTGCAGCTGGTCGATGACGTGATGCCCTATGAACTGATGAAGCTGCGCCTGCTCAACGCCACCCACCAGGGTCTGTGCTACTTCGGCCACCTGGCCGGCTACCGCGCGGTGCATGATGTGGCGCGCAATCCCCTGTTTGCCGATTTCTTGTTGAGCTACATGAAAAACGAGGCCGAACCGACCCTGCGCCAGCTTCCCGGCGTGGACCTCGACGCCTACCAGCACAAGCTCATCGAGCGCTACAGCAATGAATATGTGGCCGACACCGTGGCACTGCTGTGCGCTGATTCCTCGGACCGCATCCCAAAGTGGCTCATGCCCGTGGTCCGCGAGAATCTCGCCGCCGATCGGGACGTCACCTTATCGGCCGCCATTGTGGCCAGCTGGGCGCGTTATGCCGAGGGCACCGATGAATCCGGCGAAGCAACCGCCATCGGCGACAGGCTGGCCCAGGAAGTGCGTGCTGCCGCGACCAATCACGGCGACGACCCGTTGGCCTTCCTGCGCCAGCGCGACCTCTTTGGGGACGTGGTTGATGATGAGCGTTTCACCGCCCCGTACCTGAAGACCTTGGATTCCCTGCATGAGCGCGGATCCCTTGAGACGCTGGCTGAGCTCTTGGGCCAGAAGGCCACCGCCCGCTAATCAAAAACCCGCGCCAAAGCCGGCCTGCTTGTGAACTCATTGCACGAGCGGGCCGGCTTTATTGCGCGCGGCGATAGTGGGCGGCAATAACGCCATTGCCCAGGCTCATTGTTTCCCGCAACTCCAGTCGGCGCGAAGCAGGCAACCCAGCATCGTACAGCCGCGGGCCATGCCCGGCAATGATCGGGTGAATCAGAAAGCGGTACTCGTCGATCAGTCCCAGCTGGTCCAATGCTGTTGCCAGCTTGCAGCTGCCCAAAAGCACGCCGTCCGGCACACGCTCTATCAGCTCTTGAACCGACGTGCGCAGGTCGCCAATGAGATGGTGGCTGTTATTCCACGGAAAGTCGGCGCGCTGAGCGGAAACCACATATTTGGACTTGTCCTGCAGCTTCAATGCCCAATCGCGCAGCGCCTGGGGCGCCTCGACTTCTCCGCTGGCCACCAGCGGCCAGTACTCTTCCTCCATCATTTCGTAGGTAGTCCGGCCCCACAGCATTGCTCCATGCTGGTCCATCAAGCCGGTGAAGTACTCGTGAGTCTCATCGTCAGCGATCCCCACTCTATGATCAATACAGCCATCAAGGGTGACATTGATAGCGAAGGTTAGATGCCCCATCTGCGGATTCTCCTCGGCCAACGACCAGTGCGTGGGTCGACTCTAGAGCCGCCACGACTCGAGCGTCAAGGCACACCCAGCTAGTTATTGCTCCCTTAAACAGGAAAAAAAGGGGGGCCAGGCACCCACCCGAACCCCCACCAACCAACCACACCAACCAACC
>NZ_JCAXDT010000003.1:0-358631 GCF_059759215.1 Glutamicibacter sp. GQ173 | reverse complement strand
TTCCCCATACGGATCACCAAAAACGATCGTTTTCAGTTATTGGACGCGCCTTTTATTTGGCGGCTCCTTTACAGGGGCCGTATTTGGGCTTCGCATCACAGGATCGAGCGCATATAAGCCGCCAGCAACCGGCAAGATCAGAAGTGCTGGAACCCGTTGGGCGAAAGCCAAGAGGCTTAGAGCATGTATGAGAACTACAATTGCGGATATTCTGCTGAACTTTTTCACCTGTATTCGCTCCAAGCACTTGGACAGCTGATAGTTTTCGGCCTTGTTCCAGAGTGCTCGGATTCTATCTTGGATGGATAAATGAGGTCGAGTCATTTTCCGGCAATTCTAATGCGACCGTTTTCTGCCCTAGTAGATCGGCAGAAAACCACTTCATAGAAACTTGCAATTCCCCAGGAGATATCCGCAGGAAACCATCGAGATGGTTTTATCGCTCATTCACGTATCCATATTCAGGATCTTCAAAACGTCGGTTCCATGGAGCATCATTAGATAGCGGCAACCATGCCGCTACAGAAACCGTATTTGGACTAGTTTCCATCAGTGAAGGGATGCCACATCATGGGTGCTTGGGGAGCGAGTCCTTGGGATAGCGACGGCTCAGCAGACTGGTTCACGGAATTCTTTGAAGGCATTGATGTTGACGCCCGCATTGCCGCGGCTTTGGAGTACGACGATGAGTACGATCAGATTCGCGCTGCCTGCTACATGCTCAACACGATTGGTCGCATCTATGTGTGGCCTGGTGATCTGGAGAAGCTCGAAGATCTCCTTGGACGCGGTATAGAGCTACTTGCCGCAATGCTTGAGTCGGACTCCGAGTTCCGAGAACTGTATGAAGAGGATGATGAGGTCATTGAAGCAGTCGAGAAGGAGCTTGCAGATCTAAAAGAGCGGTTGGCTGATAATACGAGCGACGAAATCGATGACTAATACGAGCCACCGTTTCGCGGCAGAAAAAGACAGCGAACGCGCAGGGTTCCAATTGAGGTTCCTCATTTCCTCAAGGTGACAGGCAATGGCAAACGATTGCGCGAGGCACAGGAACATTTTCTCAAGTTCGCCGTTCGCAAGCGGCCGGAAAATATCTTCAATACTGAACCCCCGTATCGCACTGATCCTTGGCTTTCTTTACAGCGCCATCAGTCGGTTCGATATTGCGCCGCCCCGGCTCTGAAATTGGGCTTCGATGCCTCCAGCCCCGCTCTTGCCAGTTCGATCAGGTGGTCTCTTTCAAGAGTGGCAAAAGCAGAATTGACGAGAACGACTCCTTAGTACCTATGGATGCGCCCGCCCCACTCAACATCCGACCGGCAAGAACAGAACACATCACCACCAGCGGACCAACTGATCCAGGACGTCATGCGAAAACTTTGGCTGCAACAAACGGACAGTTCAGGTAAGGGTTCTTCGGCTTGAGACAGCCAAAAGCCAGGGAACGGGCGTCCCCCAAATCGTGCATCGCCCGTTCCCTGGCTTCTTCAGCTTGATGCTGTAGTGCTACTTCTTTGCCGGTGGCATCAGCACCGAATCAACGAGGTAGACCGTGGCGTTGGCAGTCTGCACGCCACCGCAAATGACCTTGGCATCGTTGACCATCAGGTCATCGCCGCTGCCGCTGATCTTGACCTTGTCGCCTTCAACGGTTTCCAGATCACCCTTCAGCTCATCAGGGGTTATCTGGCCGGGGACCACGTGGTAGGTCAACACCTTGGTCAGCATGTCGGCATCCGACACGACAGCGTTCAGGTCCTTTTCTGGAATGGCCTTGAAGGCATCATCCACCGGAGCGAAGACGGTGAACTCATCGCCATTGAGCGTGTCCACCAAGTCGACGTCCTTGTTGAGCTTTCCCGACACGGCCTTCGTTAGGGTGGTCAGCAACGGGTTGTTAGATGCTGCAACGGCTACCGGATCCTGGGCCATGCCTGCAACGGAACCGTCACCCTCGGGCACTGCTTCTGCGTACGCTGCACATCCTGAGCCAACAAGGTTGGCGGCCGGATCCATGGCCGATTCGCTGGCCATTCCCGAATCCATGGAAGAATCCGAGCTGCTCGGCGCCATGCTTGATGCCGAGCTTTCGCTGCTTGGAGTGGACTCGGCGCTGTTGTCCATCGAGCAAGCGCTCAATCCGAACGCGGCGACCGCGGCAATCGAGAGCAGTCCTACTGTTTTGCGCTGCATGGTTTTCATGTCGAACTCCTTACCTGGCGACCCCCGTTGGGCCAGTTGGTTTTCCAAACCTCTTGGTTTGGGTTGTCAAAGGGCATTCGGGGCCAGGGATATTCCGGATTGGATTATTTAAAAGTTTTTTTGCCCTCGTATCCGGACCTTGCGATGACAGGCAGCAGCGCGCCATGTCTACCAGGGCCTGCGCGAGCCTTGCCGGGACCTTGAACAACCGCCCCTGACTACCAGCGGGTCATGATTTCCATTTCAGCCTCGGCAAGCGCATTTCGCCATGAACCCTCCGACCCACATGTGCGCATCCCTCTCCGGCCCTTCCGCCGCTGCCCGCTTCCAGCTGTGGACTTGGCAGGAATGTTATTCCTGCCTATTGACTCATCAGGATTCGACTCATAGCCTTGTCATAAACTCTTGATATATCAGTTGTCTGCAATTCGTACATTAGGGAGAAATCGTTGATCAGTACCCAGGATCTGACCATCAGCTCATTGACCGAAGACCTCGCCACACTTGACCCAGAGGTGGCGCAGCGCATCGACGCTGAACTGGCCCGCCAGCAGCGCGGCCTGGAAATGATCGCCTCGGAAAACCACACCGCCCAGGCCGTCATGCAGGCCCAGGGCTCGGTGCTGACCAACAAGTACGCCGAAGGCTACCCGGGCCGCCGCTACTACGGCGGCTGCGAAGAAGTCGACGTCATCGAGACCCTGGCCATCGAGCGCATCAAGGAACTGTTCGGCGCGAACTTCGCCAACGTCCAGCCGCACTCCGGCGCCCAGGCCAACGCCTCGGTCTACCACGCGCTGGTCCGCCCAGGCGACACCGTGCTGGGATTGAACTTGGCCCACGGCGGGCACCTGACCCATGGCATGAAGCTGAACTTCTCCGGCCGCTTGTTCAACATAGTTCCTTATGGTGTGAATGAAGAGACCAACGTGGTGGACATGGACGAGGTGGAGCGCCTTGCCATCGAGCACCAGCCGAAGATGATCGTGGCCGGCTGGTCGGCGTACCCGCGCCAGCTGGACTTCAAGCGCTTCCGCGAGATCGCTGACAAGGTCGGCGCGTACTTGTTTGTGGACATGGCGCACTTCGCGGGCCTGGTCGCTGCCGGGTTGCACCCGTCTCCTGTGCCTTACGCGCACGTGGTCACCTCGACCACCCACAAGACCTTGGCCGGTCCTCGTGGCGGCATCATCCTGTCGAATGATGCCGAGATCGCGAAGAAGCTGAACTCTGCAGTGTTCCCTGGCCAGCAGGGCGGCCCTCTGGAGCACGTGATTGCTGGCAAGGCTGTGGCGTTCAAGATTGCTGCGTCGGAAGAGTTCAAGGAGCGCCAGCAGCGTACCTTGGCTGGCGCGAAGATCCTTGCTGAGCGCCTGGCCCAGGATGATGTGGCGGCCAAGGGGATCAGCGTGTTGACCGGTGGCACTGATGTGCACCTGGTTTTGGTTGATCTGCGTAATTCGGAGTTGGATGGCCAGCAGGCCGAGGATTTGCTGGCGCAGGTGGAGATCACGGTGAACCGCAATGCGGTGCCGTTTGATCCTCGTCCGCCGATGGTGACTTCGGGGTTGCGCATCGGTACTCCGGCGCTGGCAACCCGCGGCTTCTCGGAGGCAGCCTTCGCCGAGGTTGCAGAGATCATCGCGCAGGCGTTGATCGCTGGTGCTGATGGCAATACCTCGGTCTTGCCGGAGCTGAAGGACCGGGTTCTGAAGCTGGCCGAAGCTCATCCGCTGTATCCGGACCTGGCCAAGGTTTCCGAGTAGCACCATCTTGTGAGGATGGGGGCCCGGACGGCGGAAACATCCGCCGTCCGCGCCGCCATCCATGGAATTCGCGCAGCAGCCCTGCGCCCACTCCCAACCAACGAAAGATCTACACTATGCAACAACTGGCACAACGCCTCGAGCGGCTAGGCACCGAAACGGCATTCAGCGTGGCGCAGGCCGCCGCGGCCTGGAAGGCCAAGGGCAACCGCGTCTACCCATTCCACCTGGGCGACATCAACATCCCCACCGCTCCGCACATTGTCGACGCCATGAGCCAGGCCATTTCCGAGGGCTACACCGGCTACTGCCCGGGCCCCGGCATCCCGCAGCTGCGCGAAGCCCTGGCCCATGACATCGGCTCCCGGCGCGGCATGGAATTCACCGCCGACAACGTGGTGGTCATGACCGGCGGCAAGCCGGTAATCACCAAGTTCCTGCAGGCAGTGATGGATCCGGGACAGGAAGTGCTGTACCCGAACCCTGGTTTCCCGATCTACGAGTCCCAGATCGAGTACCTCGGCGGCACCGCGGTTCCATATAACTACGTGCCCACCGAGTCGGGGTTCGCCATCGACCTGGAGCAGGTGCGCGCCTCGATCACCGAGAACACCACGGCGATCATCTACAACGACCTGCAGAACCCGATTTCCGCCGAATCAACGGCCGCCGAGCGCGAAGCCGTGGCCCAGCTGGCCATCGAGCACGACCTCTGGGTGCTCTCCGACGAGGCCTACTTCGAAACCCGCTACGAAGGTGCTTCGAACTCCATCGCCGCGCTTCCGGGAATGGCCGAGCGCACCGTCATCCTCTACACCTTCAGCAAGAAGTTCGCGATGACCGGCTCCCGCTTGGGCTGCGCCGTGGCGCCGCTTGAGATCGCCCAGGTCATGAGCAAGCTGAACACCAATGACGAATCCTGCACCACCCACTATGTGCAGTGGGCGGGCATCGCCGCGCTGACCGGGCCGCAGGAGCCGGTCCAGGAAATGTTGGACACCCTCAAGGAACGCCGCGACGTCGCCTGCGAGATCGTGAACTCGATCCCGGGATTCAGCGTCGCCGTGCCGCAGTCCACCTTCTACTTATTCCCGGATGTCACCGAAGCCATGGAGCGCAAGGGATTCACCGACGTCGGCGACTTCGCCACCGCGGCCCTGGAGAACACCGGCGTTTCCTTCTGCACCCGCGAGCACTTCGGCCGCCGCCTGCCCGGCGAGGAGCGCCAGTACATCCGCCTGGCCTACTCGGGCATTGAAACCGAGGACATCCGCGAGGGCCTGGGCCGGCTGCGCGAATGGATCGCGGCGTAATGGCGAAGGTAGTAGTTACCGGGCGGATCCCGGAAGCCGCGCTGGAAAAGCTGCGCGCCGAGCACGAGGTTGACGCGTGGGACGGCGAGCAGTCGATCTCCCGCGAAGAACTGCTGGCCAAGGTGGCTGGCGCCGACGCGCTGGTCACCTTGCTGACCGAGCGCGTCGATGCGGAACTGCTGGAAGCTGCTGGCCCGCAGTTGAAGGTGGTCTCCAATGTCGCCGTAGGCTACGACAACATCGTCGTGGCCGACTGCACCTCCCGAAACGTGCGCGCCACCAACACCCCGGGAGTGCTGACCGAGGCCACCGCGGATATCGCCTTCGGCCTGATCCTCATGGCCACCCGGCGCCTGGGCGAGGGCGAACGCCTGATCCGCTCCGGAACCCCGTGGAAATGGGGCATGTTCTTCCTGCTCGGCTCAAGCCTGCAGGGCAAGACCCTGGGCGTGGTGGGCATGGGCGGCATCGGCCAGGCCACAGCCCGCCGGGCCAAGGCCTTCGGCATGGAGGTCGTCTACCAGTCGCGCAGCGAAATCGATCCGGCGATCGCCGCCGAGCTCGGTGCGCGGCGGGTCGAGCTCGACGAGCTGCTGGCGATCTCCGATGTCGTCTCGCTGCACTGCCCCTATGGCCCGAACACCCATCATCTGATCGGGGCGGAGCAGCTTGCGGCAATGAAGCCGGAGGCCTATCTGGTCAACACCGCCCGCGGCCCGATCGTGGACGAGGCCGCACTGGCGCAAGCGCTGCGCGAAGGCGTTATCGCCGGGGCCGGCCTGGATGTCTTCGAGAAGGAACCAGCGGTCCACCCGGAACTGCTGGAGCTGGAGAACGTGGCCCTGGTGCCGCACCTGGGTTCCTCGACCGTGGAAACGCGCACCGCGATGGCGGTGCTGGCCAGCGAGAACACGCTGGCGGTACTGCGTGGCGAGGACCCGGTCACTCCGGTGAACTAGGCGCCGTACCCGCGGGACAGCGCATTGGGACGCAACAGCTTGAGGACATCGGTGTCGATGTCCTCAAGCTGTTTAAGCAAGCGCGCCAGCGCGCGTTGCTGAGTAGTCCCTGACTGCCATCCTTCTGCCTTGATGGCCATCATTTAGGCTGGCGTCATGACGGCGAATAGCAGCATTGATACGACACAGCCCTACCAGCTGGTGCTTTTCCGCGATGATCTGCGCACCGTGGACCATCCGGCGCTGCTCGCCGCCAGCGAAGCCGGACCTGTCGTTGCCCTGTATATCCTCGATGAGCAATCGCCTGGGATCAGGCCTCTGGGGGCCGCGGCACGCTGGTGGCTGCATCATGCACTCATCAGCCTGCGCGCATCGCTTCAGGAGCTCGGCATCCCGCTGGTCTTGCGCCGCGGAAATAGCCTGCACATCATCGAGGAAATCACTGGCCACGGCGCCCTTGCCGCGGTGCACTGGAACCGGCGCTATGGCCAGGCTGAACGCGCGGTGGACACCTTGATCAAGGACCATGTGCGCGCAGCGGGAATCCACGCGCAAAGCCATGCGGGCACGCTGCTGCATGAACCCTGGGAACTGCTCACCCACGCGGGCACCGGCTACAAGGTCTTCACTCCGTTCCACAACGCCCTGCGCAGCACCGGGATCCGCCAGCCCCACCCCGCTCCGCAGCCGCAGTCCCCGCCAGACATCGAATTGCCTGGCAGCGATACGCTGGCCAGCTGGGAGCTGCTGCCCAGTTCGCCCGATTGGTCCACCGGGCTGGCGGATACCTGGACTCCTGGAGAACCAGCCGCCCAGGCACGTCTGGCGCAGGTGCTCGACGGTATCGCGCAGCACTACGCTGACCGGCATGACCGCCCTGATCTTGATGGAACCTCGGCGCTCTCCCCGGCGCTGCGTTGGGGCCATCTGAGTCCACATCAAGTGTGGAATGAGCTCAGCGCCCTCGCCAGCAGCACTGGGCATGGGGCTGAAGGCGCCTTGGCCTTGCGCCGCCAAGTCGCCTGGCGGGAATTCTGCTGGCACCTCTACTATCACCATCCGGAGCTGCCCACCGAGAACCTGCGCTCGGAATTCGACGACTTCGACTGGGCTTGGCCCGATGACTCGCCTCGCGCAGCCTATTACACACGCTGCTGGCAGCGCGGCCGAACGGGCTTCGGCCTGGTGGATGCCGGGATGGCCCAGCTGTGGCAGACGGGATGGATGCACAACCGCGTGCGCATGGTCACCGCGAGCTTGCTGGTCAAGAACCTGGGGCTGCATTGGAAAGTTGGCGAGCAATGGTTCTGGGATACCCTGGTCGACGCGGATATTGCCTGCAATACGGCCAACTGGCAGTGGGTCGCGGGCAGCGGAGCCGACGCCGCACCCTATTTCAGGGTCTTCAATCCGCAACTCCAAGCCAAGAAGTTCGATCCTTCGGGGGCCTACGTAGCCCGTTATGCCCCATTGGCGGCCGAGCCGGTGGTGGATCTGAAGGAATCACGGCAAGCGGCCCTCGATTCCTACAACCACATGAAATCCGGTCAGCGTCCGCATTCCCCGGGTACTGGTAGCTGATCATCCGGCGCCTGCGCGGCCCCGGCCATCCGCCAACGCCAACGCCAACGCCAACGCCAACGCCATGACAGCACAAGCCGCCGCAGCATTGATCTCCAAATCAATGCTGCGGCGGCTATTTGGACAGTATCCGACCAACAGATCCCATATCACCACGTCGTCGGAAAAGCCCAGGTCTTTTCATCGCTGCGCCTGGCACCGGCCGTTCCAGCACCCTTCGCGGCCCGGCGGGCTGGTTTGCCCGCCAAAGCCGAACCTGAACGCTGGCGTACTGCTACCGGCGTGTGGTCATGGGCTCTCCTCTCCACATGATCGACTCGCAAACTTTCGCAGCGGCCTGCACGGTATGCCAGATGAGCAGCGCTGTGGTCACCGTGCCCACGCCTCCGGGTACCGGACTGAGCGCGCGCACCTTGGGCTGGACCGAAGCCGCGTGCACGTCTCCGACCAGCTGTCCTTCTTCGTCCACGTTTGTGCCCACGTCGATGACCACCGAAGATTCGGCAACTTCCTCCGAGGTAAGCAGGCTGGCACGGCCAACGGCCATGACGGTGATGGCCGCAGACTTGGTGAAATCGGCCAGCTGCGCAGTTCGCGAATGGCAGATGCTCACTGTCGCATCGCGCTGCAGCAGCAGCTGGGCCAAGGGCTTGCCCACCACGGCAGAGCGTCCCACCACGGCCACATGCTGGCCAGCGATCGGAATCCGGTAATGCTCCAGGATTTCAACCACCGAACGCGCGGTGGCCGGGGCAAAGGCGGGTTGTCCCACGCTGAGCCGGCCAAGGCTCAATGGATTGGCGCCATCGATGTCTTTGGCAGGATCGATCAACTGCACCAGGGCCGCGGTATCCACGCCTTCGGGCAACGGGGTCTGGAGAATGATCCCGTGCACGGATTCATCTTCATTCAGGGCCGTGATTGCCGCCGCGAGCTGATCCTGGGTAGCTTCAGGCATCTGGAGCACCTGGCATTCAACGCCCTGCTGGGCTGCGGCCCGCTCGATGGAGCGCACATACCACGCGGTGGCTTCATTCTTCGTGGCCAGCAGAACGGCAACCTTGGCCTTGAAGCCGTCGCGGTTCAGATTTTCAACCATGTGGGCGGTCTTGGCGCGGATCTCGTCAGCCACCGGTTTTCCGCTCAGACGCCGAGCCGTCATGCCGCGACCGCCGAACGAACTGCAGCGCTGAGCTCTTCTGCGTGGTTGATCATTTCGCTTGCCTTGGTGGTGGCTTGGCCCAGCCGTTCGCGCTCAGTTGCGTCCTTGATGGCAGCGATGTTCATTTCCAAGGTGGCCAAAGCGGTGCCTAGCGCAGCACGGGCAGACTCCGCCGCGGCAGCCACATCGCTGCAAACCGAACGGTTGCCAATAGGCAGCAGTTCCTGGCCCAGCGTGATGACCGCGGATGCCAGGTCAACGGTCGATACCAGCGGCGCCGCAGCTTCGATGGTGGCATGGCGGATGGCTTCGCGGCGGTCGGTTTTCTGCTCTTCGGTGTCCTTGGGCAGGGCGTAGGAGGCACTGAGCAGGCCAAAAAGCCGCTCATCTTCCTGGGCCGCAAACAGCGCTTCGCGCATCAGTTGCTTTGCATTTTTGGCGATGAGCTGGGCCCGCTCTTGGACCTCGGCATACCGTGGGCCGGAGGTGAACTCGGCAACCATGGACACCAGTGCCGCAGCTTGCGCGGCGTGAAGCGCGGCCGCCGCACCGCCCCCGGGCGCTGGGGCTCTTGAGGCGAGGCGCTCAAGATAGCTGGTGACAGTTTCGGTAGTGATCATGGGAATTTTTCCTCGCTCAGAATTTGCGGCAAGACAGTCCAAGGCCAAGGAAACTTGGCGAGCTTTAGCAGCGCTTCAGCTTGCCAGCATTTGGGACGCGGGAAAAATTCACCGGCCCATTCCGCTTAGTATCCACTTGGTATATCAGTTTATATTGAAGCCTAGAACACCACCAGAGTCGGGTCAAGGTTTTTCTGCCCGCCCGTCGCATCAGGTAATTTTCGGCGCGTTCGATAACCAGGGAGGCGAGGCCCGCGGATTAGCTGCTCGCGCTAGTCAATCCAGGTCTTGCCCATGTCGACCAGCAGCGTCTGGAACGCATTTTCCGCCGGGGCCCGGACTCGATCCCGGCGCTGGGCCAGAACGACGCTTCTGGCAGCGGCGCCCGGGCCCAGTGATAGGATCTTGACCCCCGGGTGCGGATTCATGACCGCCGACTGCGGGGCCAGCGCAATGCCCAACCCCACCGACACCATGGCCTGGGCCTCCTGGTAGTCGTTGGCCTGGAAGGAAATCTTCGGCGAGAATCCAGCGGCGTTGCAGGAACGCTCCAAGAGCTCTGCCACAGGATGCATATTGGCCCTGACGATCCACTGCTCGCTCGCGGTGGCAGCCATATCCACCTCTTCGAATTGCGCGAGCGGATGATCGGCGCCGACCACCAGCACCGTTGGCTCGGTGAAGAGCGTGGTGAGCTCGAAGTCGGCCCGGTCCAATGGCATCCATTCGTATTCCCAGAGCAGGCAGAGCGAAATCTCTCCGCGCGAGAGCAGTCCCATCAGCTCCTGCAAGCGGGTACTGCGCACATCCAGCTTGATCGAGGGATAGAGCTTCCGGAACTTGCTAATCACCAAGGGCAGGAAGGAACTGCCGAGAGTCGGAAACGTGCCCAGGCTCAGGCTGCCGCTTTTCAGTCCCGCCAGCTGGTCCAGGTCGGCAATCGCCGCGTCCATCTGCCGCAAGATCGAGCGGGCATGACCGGCAAGCACGTGCCCGGCATCGGTGGGCACCATGCCACGGGCGCGGCGCTGCAATAGCGGCTGGCCGACTTCTTCTTCCAGCTTGCGCAATTGCTGCGAAACACCCGATGGCGTGTAGAAAAGCTCATCGGCCGCGGCAGTCACCGATCCGCCCTCGACCACAGCGAGCAAGATTTGCAATCTTTTTATATCAAGCACAGCGAAATCCTTTAGTGGAACTTAACCATATTTCAGAAAGCTTACACTTCATGGATTCTCTTGGATACATTGAGCAGTTCCAGAAACCCTTTCGCTTCCCTGCGTCGCTTGGAATAAGAATCCTGCCCGTGATCCCAATGATTTAAGCATTCCTTAAGTCTAATGAATTTCTTGTAACTACTAATAAAGTGACTCTTCGCGGATTATCGATAGCAGGTTACGTGTCGGCGATCACATCTATCGGCGGCTCGCGGTTCTCGATAGATTGGTTCAGCCCAATGAAACACACAATTAAGGCGACTTGGATGCGCGGGGGTACCAGCAAATGCTGGGTCTTCGAGCGTAGCGAACTCGACGTCCCGGGATTCACCACCGATGAAGTCCTGCTGCGGCTTTTCGGTTCCCCCGACCCGCGCCAAATTGATGGAGTCGGCGGTGGCAGCTCAACGACGAGCAAAGCCGTCATCCTGCAACCCGGCGACGAGCCCGGTATCGATGTCGAGTACACCTTCGCCCAGGTCGGCATCGACCAAGCGGTCATCGACTGGGGAAGCAACTGCGGAAACTGCTCGGCAGTCATCGCGCCCTACGCGCTCAAGCGGGGCTGGGTGGAACCAGAGGACGGCATCCTCACCGTGCGCATCCGCAACACCAACACCGGGCAGATCCTCATTGAGCGGATGATCCTCGACGGCTCCGAAGCCGAAGCGTTCATCCCCGGCGTGCCATTCCCCGGGCAAGCCGTGGACATCGGATTCCTTGATCCGGCAGGGGCCACCACGGGTGCGCTGTTCCCAGATGGCAAGGAACTATCTACGCTGAGCGTGGAAGATGAGGACCCGCGCACCCGCAGCGATATCGCGGCAACGCTCATCGATGCCGGCGCCCCGGTAGTCATCATCGATGCGCAGACCGCAGGACTGGGCGCGGTGGACTTCCGCCGGTGGCCCACCGCATCCGCGGACGAAATGCCGCGGCTGGAGCGCATCCGCCGTGCCGGCGCCGTGGCCATGGCCTTGGCCAAGACAGAAGAGGACGCTCAGCGGGCCATTCCGAAGCTTGCCATTGTGGCCCCCGCCGAACCTGGCAGCGATGCCGACATCAAGGTCATGATGCTCTCGATGGGAGCGCCCCATCCAGCCCTGGCCATCACCGGCAGCGTCGCACTGACCCTGGGCGCGCACCACCCCGGAACGCTGATCGCCCAACAGCTGGCCAGTGCCCCGGACGGCGCGTTGCGCCTGCAGACCCCGGCCGGGCTGATCACCACCTGGCAACGCCAGATCGACGGGCAGCTGGCCGTGGGCACCTCGCGCACCGCCCGCGAACTGGCCGATGCGGCCCTCAGCTTCGACCCGGCCGGCGAGCGCACGGAAAATCCGACCGCCATCCTGGCCCAGGGCGCTGCGCTGGACGAGCAGCAGCTGGAGCCGGACCCCCAGCCGCACAGCCGGCGCACTGTCTTCGCCTCCGTGGCGGCCTTCGCGGTGCTCGGGCTCGGCGCCACCCTGGTCGGCGGCGGGCTCTTGAACCCTCCGGCTACCACGGCCGACGGCGATTACGCCGGGGAAACCCTGGAAGTGGTGATCCCGCTGGCTGAAGGCGGCGGCACCGACACCTGGGCGCGCTTCGTAGGCCAGGAACTGGTCCACGACATTCCCGGGGAACCGGGCTTCGCCCCGATCAACGAGGCCGGAGGCGAAGGCATCACCGGCAGCAACCGCTTCGCCTCCTCGGCCGCCGATGACGGCACCGAACTGCTGGTGAGCACCGCGACCACCGTGGTGCCCTGGGTGCTGGACCGCCATGTGGTGAAGTATTCCTTCGAGGACCTCGAGCCGGTGCTGATCAACGGCACCGGCGGGGTGATTTACGCCCGCACCGCTGCCGGGGTCAAGAGTACCCGGGACCTGATCGACCGCAAGAAGCCCCTGGTCTTCGGCGGCATCTCGGCCACCGGCTTGGATTTGACCACCCTGGTCGCCTTCGACCTGCTCGAAGCCGACATCACGGCGACCTTCGGCTTCGAGGGGCGCGGACCGGTGAACCTGGCCTTGCAACGCGGCGAGGTGGACATCGACTACTCGACCACCTCCTCCTACCACTCAGCGGTCGAGCCCATCGCCAAGGAAGGCTCCGCCACGGTGCTGATGTCCTTCGGCCAGCTCGATGAGCACGGTGAGGTCGTGCGGGACCCGAACTTCCCGGATGCCCCCACCGTGGTGGAGGTCTACAAGCAGCTGCACGGCAAGGCGCCAAGCGGGCCGAAATTGGAGGCCTACAAGACATTGCTGGGTTTGACCTACACCTACCAGAAAGGCTTGTGGGCGCCGAAGGATGCCCCGGAAGAAGCCGTGGACCTGCTGCGCGATTCCGCCCATGAGCTCTCGGGCGACAAGGAATTCAACAACAAAGCGGACAAGATGCTCGGCGGATATCCCATCGTGGCCGATGAAAACCTGTCCCAACGCGTCAAGGACGCCTACACCGTGACCGACGAGACCAAGGGCTATGTCACCGCATTGCTCAAGGACTCCTACGGCATCGAATTAGATTAAGGAGGCACGACAATGCTGGATTCCGCACTGGCCGCATTGGCCTCGCTGACCGATCCGGGCATGCTGCTCATGCTGCTGATCGGCGTTATCTCGGGCCTTGTCATGGGCCTGATCCCGGGACTGGGCGGCACCGCAGCCGTTGCGATCCTGCTGCCTGTGACCTTCGGCATGGAACCGGCCTCCGCGCTGGCCCTGCTGATCGGCGCCCTGGCCGTGGTCCACACCTCGGATACCGTCTCGGCGGTGCTGCTCGGCGCACCGGGCTCGGCCTCGGCCTCGGTCACCATGCTCGACGGCTACGCGATGGCCCGCAAGGGCCAAGCCAAACGCGCCCTGTCCCTGGCTTTCCTCTCTTCCATGGCCGGCGGCATCATCGGCGCCATCGGTCTGACCCTGGCCATCCCGCTGGCCCGGCCACTGGTGCTCTCCTTCGCCAGCCCGGAGTTGTTCATGCTCACGGTGCTCGGCGTCGCATTGGCCGCGGTGCTCTCGCGCGGCAACGTGATCAAGGGGCTGACCGCCGGCCTGGCCGGCCTGCTGGTGGGCATGATCGGCACCGCGCCGACCACCGCCGAGGAGCGCTTCACCTTCGGTTCGCTCTTCCTCGGAGACGGGTTGTCCCTGGTGGCCGTCGCACTGGGCATCTTCGGCCTGGCCGAGATCGCTTCGCGCGCCAGCCAGCGCCGCGGCGACAAGCAGTCGGTGGAAGTCACCGGCGGCTGGGGCTCGGGCATCCGCGAATGGCTCACCCACTGGTCGCAGGTACTGCGCGGCGGTCTGATCGGCATCTGGGCCGGGGTGCTGCCCGGCGTGGGCGCCACCGCTGGCACCTGGCTGGCCTACGGCCAGGCCGTCGCGACCGCCAAGGACAAGCGCAAGTTCGGCAAGGGCGACCCGCGCGGCATCGTCGGCCCGGAAAGCGCCAACAACTCGGTGGAAGCCGGCGACCTAATCCCCACCTTCCTCTTCGGCATTCCCGGCGGCGTGCCCTCGGCGATGCTGCTGGGCATGCTGCTGACCTACGGCATCCAGCCAGGTCCGAGCATCATCAACGAACACCTGGATCTGATGTACATGATCATCTGGGCCTTCGCCATCGCCTCGGTCCTCGGCGCGCTGTTCTGCTTCTTGACGGTCCGCCCGCTCTCCTCGCTGACCAAGGTCCCGTTCTCCATCCTCGCCGCCGGCCTGGTGGTGATCATGCTGCTCGGTTCCTTCCAGGAAGGCGGACAGCTTGGGGATCTGTGGATCATGCTGCTGCTCGGTGTGGCCGGATGGGTCTTGAAGTCCACCGGATTCCCGCGGGCTCCCTTCTTGATCGGCTTCGTGCTGGCCATCCCGATGGAACGCTACTATTTCCTGACCGACAGCCTGTACGAGGGCTTCGGCTGGATGCTGCGACCGGGCACGATGGTGTTCATCGCCATCCTGGTGCTGCCGATCCTCTGGAATATCTTCAAGTGGTTCCGTGCTCGCCGCCAGCTCAGCGCGGATGATGACCCGAAGTCCGACAGCGCCCCGGATGCCGAGGCCCCGTTGAAGAACTCTGTCTGGTCGCTGAGTGCAGCTGCCGTCCTGCTGCTGGTCTTTGCCGGCTCGCTGGTGCTCTCTGCCAGCTACTCGCCGGATGCCAAGCTGGTTCCGCAGCTGGTCGGCTGGGTCGGGGTCATCATGTCCCTGGTCCTGCTGGTCACAGAGCTCCGAACCCGGAAGCTGGCCGCGGCTGCTTCGAATCGGGTATCCGTTGATGCCACCGCCTATTTGGCCGGCCAGGCGGCCGTGAACCCTGCTGGCGCCACCATGGAGCATGGCGATTCGGATTCCCCGGGCCGGCATGCGACGACTACCGGCGGGGACTTGGCTGCAACAACTCTTCCCGGTGGCCCGATCAAGGGAACGTCGGGTGCCACCGTCACGACCGGCGGCGCTGAGTGGGGTCCGAAGTGGACCGCCGATGCTTCCTTTGCACTGCGCACCTTTGCCTGGATGGCCGGGTTCCTCGTCCTGACCGCCTTGCTGGGATATCTCGCGGCCATCTCGATTTTCCTCCCGGCCTTCCTGCTGATCGTGGCTCGCGCCAGAATCAAGACCACCATCATCTACACCCTGGTGTTCTTCGTGCTGATGTTGGCGCTGCCTTCCCTACTACCCATCGACCTGCCCCAGGGCCTGCTGGCCTCGTGGCTCTGATCCGATTTTCACCTAGGAGAATTCCATGGCAATCCTCGCTTGTTTCAGCGCTACCCCAGCCGGAAAGGCTGCCATACGACGGGCATTGGCCGAAGCCCATAAGGCCCAGGACTCGTTGCTGATCGCCAACCTCGACAGGGAACCGATCTCTGAGGCGAGCCTTGGCATCGACTTGAATGCCCTACTGGACTTCGGTGTCCCCCTGCAAATCCTGCCGCAGTCCGGAACCGTCCATGATCCCGCCGACTTTGTTCTCCAGGCCGAACAGGATCATCAGGTCACCCTGATTGTCCTGGGGTTGCGCAAGCGCTCCCGGGTGGGCAAGCTGCTGATGGGAAGCATCGCACAGCGTATCCTCATCGAGGCGGACTGCCCGGTGCTGGCGGTGAAGGCCCAGGACTGAGGCAGGCTCGCCAAGCATAAAAAACCAGATCCCATTCAAGGTTCCGCGCCTTTCCGGTTTCGTCCGGAGAGTCGCGGAACCTTTGCCTTGGCCCGCTGGTTCCTGGTGATTGAAGAGACAAGACTTCATCAACAAATTTGTACAAGTTAATTGTATTCTGTAGCTATGCAATTTTCCCCGGAGCACCCAGACCTGCCGCAGCTTCTCTTTGACGCGCTCTCTCCCCTGTTTGGAATCGTGCACTCGGCACGCACCATCTCTCCGGGAAAAATCGGCATCCTCCGGGCCCTCGCGGCAGAAGAACATGTCAGCGCAACGCAGCTGAGCCAATCCATCGGAGTGAGCCAGCAGGCTATCTCGCTGTCCACCAAGGAACTGGAATCGCTGGGGTTCATCGAGCGGCGCAAGGATGAATCCGATCGCCGCAAGCTGTGGTTCCACCTGACCGAGGCCGGTCATCGGAAATTGGAATCCGAAGTCGAAATGGGCCGCCAGGCTCTCAAGAATGCCATCGGAAATGAACTAAGCGAAGCGGAGCTGAAACTCATCCACGATGCCCTTCCGGCACTGGCCAAGATCAGCAAGGCGGCCAACTGATGACCAGCGCAACCACCCGCAACGTGCTGCTTCCCGCACTGGTTTTTGCCGCGTTGGCCACCGCCATCGTTTCCTCCTTGGGCATGCTGCTGGTCCCTTCGATTGCTTCCCAATTCAATGTCGACGTGGCTACCGCCCAGTGGATGCTCACCGTTAATTTGCTCGCCGGTGCCGTCGCCACGCCGATTCTGGGACGGTTGAGCGACGGGCCGCACAAAAAGCGGCTGCTGCTGGTTTCCCTGGGCATCATGTTCATCGGATCGGTGCTGGCTGCCGCGGCGCAGAACTTCGAATTATTCCTGGTCGGCCGGGCACTGCAAGGCCTGTCCTACGGCATCGTTCCGATTACGATCTCCACCGCCCGCCGCTATGTAGAACAGGGCAAGATCCAGCCAGCCATATCAACCCTCTCGGTAACGGTCGCCTCGGGAATCGGCATTGGCTACCCGCTGACCGGAATCATTGCCGGGCTTTTCGACTACAGTTTTGCGTTCTGGTTTGGCGCCGCCTTTGTGCTGGCAACCATCATCGTGGTCTGGAAAGTCGTCCCGGCCGGTCCCGATTCGCAAGCCGAATCCCGCCCCTTTGATTACCTGGGCACCCTGCTGCTGACCCTCGGACTGGGCTCCTTGCTGCTGGCCATCTCGGAAGGCCCCAAATGGGGTTGGGGCTCGATGCCGATTCTGGCATTGCTCGTCTTTGCCTCCATCATCTTGGCGGTGTGGGTCCTGGTCGAAAGCAAGCTGGAACATCCGCTGATCAACCTCCGCACGCTCAAGCAGGGCGAAGTGCTCCTGGCCAATATCTCAGCAATTGCGCTCGGTGCAGCCCTGTACATCGGCATGTCCGTTTCATCCCTCGTTGCCCAGGCTGATGAATCCACCGGATACGGGCTGGCATTGCCCGTTTTCTGGGCCGGTTTTGTGATTTTCCCGCTCTCGGTGGGAAGCTTCGCGGCCAACAGGATCGTGCGCACCTTGGCCAAGAAGACCGGTATTCAAATCATGTTGCCCATTGGCGCCATCATCATGTCCCTGGCTGGAACGCTGTTGTGGCTGCTGCATTCCGAGCTATGGGAGATCTTGATCAGCATGCTGGTCTTCGGTCTTGGCATGGGTGCCAGCTATGCAGCCATGCCGGCACTGATTGCGCGCAGCGTTGCCGTGAAGGAATTGGGCAGCTCGGTGAGCTTCAACCAGGTGCTGCGCACCGTCGGCTCCTCATTTGGCACTGCAATTTCCTCGGCCATCATTGCCACCCATGCTGGTTTCAATGGCGAAGCCACCCCGAGCGGCATCAACATGACCTTCATGCTCGGAGCGATGCTGTGCATCGCATTGGGTGCAGCGCTGCTGTTCAATTCCGCCATCCGCGCCTCGCGAACCACCTGCTCGGCTCCGTAGCGCGTCGATTAATAGAATCAGGCCGAGGCGCACAAAAGGGAGGGAAGATCCGGCGGGCCTTCCCTCCCTTCGCCTAGTTCCAGCTCGGCTTAGAGTTCTACGACCTCGAACTCCATCAAATCCGCGCCCTGCGCTACAGGCTTCTTGCCCTCGCTGCCGGCGTGGGCGGCGCCCGAACGCTGGTCTCGCCAGTTCTCGAAGTCCTCACGTGCGGCCCACTGCGTATATACGAAGTAGCGGTCCTCGCCACTGATCGGGCGAAGCAGCTTGAAACCTTCAAAACCTGGCGAGGAGTCTACCGACTGCTTGCGTGCCGCGAAGCGCTTCTCAAGCTCTTCTCCTGCCTGCGCGGGAACCGACAGTGCATTGATGACGACAATCGACATGGATAGCCTTTCGTGATTGCGCTTCACCGTGGTGGAAGCTTCTGAAACCAGCCTACGCCCGAATTTTCTGCTCCTGCATTTCATGGCGAAGTACAACATATGCCGTGCTCCACTGCCTGCTAGTCGGCGTAGTCTTCGGGCCAGCAGATTTCGAATCTTTCCAGGATCAGTTCGCCGCCAGGTGCTTGAGTATCTTCTGGGGACCACTGGCGGCCAATGGATTTTTGCGTGCGGCGCCAGAACTTTTCATGCTCGCGCCGCCAGTAGGCCAGGCTCAAATCCCCTTCGCCTTCAGCGGCGGCGAACTGCTCATCAACTTCGTAGAAGCTGGCACGGTCCACGCTGGTAATCCGCAAGATTGCCTGGGGCTCGCCCGCTCCGTTGCAGATGATGCAGTGGTCTTCCGGCTGTGGAACGCGCTCGCCATAATAGGCATATTCGCTGGCCAGTGATGACGTGGCTCTTTTGGTTCCATGCAGAATCTCGTTCAAGAGCTCATCGGCCAGCGCAGGGTGATCACCGAATGATTCTGCGACATGATGCGGGGCCTCGTCCTCGCTGATACCTCGACTTGCCAAGTAGTCGGCCCACATGGCGGCAGCCGCTTGGCCATTAACCGGCGGCAGTTCTTGCAGGGTATTTTCGGTCATGCCTTGATCCTAGGGCGTTGAGGCCAGGAACACGCATCCGGCAAATGCAGGTCGCTAGAACCTTGGTGAAGGAAAAATTCCGTCAGCTGCCAGGGTCAAACTTGCCCATAGCCGGCTCGGACTTGCGAATCCCGCCAAGCATCGAGTGCACTTCACGGGTTGGGGCACCGTGATTCGGATCAGGTTCGGCGGCCGTGGTGCTGGGTTGAGCGGCCGCTTCAACGACTGCCTTCTCGACCTTGGCGCCACTAGTTTTGCGCAGGTGCAGGTAGGTTTTGATGCCAAAACTGATCAGGACAGTCAGGAGAATGACTACACAGATCAAGGAAGAGGACAAGACTTCGCCCAAGGACAGATCACTGATTTCTTTGGTCACCAGCGAGGGGGCAGAGTTCGCGTCCATACCTGTTCCTGTCATCGAAAGTAACTGCAGCGCTATCCCCATAGGCTTCCACCCTAAGCCGTGATTGACGGGCGATTCATGGTTCTCAGCTAATTGATATGGGTTCGTTACGCAAAGCCCATGTGCCAAGTGCTGGATATGGCAAAGCTCCTCCCGATTCACGGCGTTATTCGTGAATCGGAAGGAGCATTGAACAGCAGAAGGCTAGTTCTCCTTGCGGATCGGCGCACCGCGCGGAGTCTGGAATTCAGCGGGATATCCGCCATCGACGGCCATCAATTGCGTGCCGGGCGGCACGAGATCAAAAAGTGCTGTCGCAGTTGGTGCCTCTGGTTGAAAGTACTATGCATCCGGCAGCTTGATGCCAGATGGCATGGTTATGGCGCGGGGCACACCCGAAATATGGTGAACCGGTGCCCCGCGCCAAAACAGTTGTGCGTGTCCAGGTAGTGACGACTAACCTTTAGGCACTCACGGTGACATTTGCGCCGAGCGGCACCAACGCGGTTGGTGCATCTTCGGCGGTCAATGCCAGATCTTCAAACTCGTTCACAGCATCCAGGGCTGCGCCCATGGCGATGTTGGTGACCTTCTCCAGGATGACCTCGACCACCACTGGCACCTGGAACTCTTCGGCCAGGCGCTGCGCCTCGGCGAAGCCATCGGCCAGCTTGGCAGGATCCTCGACGCGCACCGCCTTGCAGCCCAGGCCTTCGGCGACCTTGACGTGGTCCACGCCGTAGCCGTTGGTTTCCGGGGAGTTGATGTTATCGAAGCCCAGCTGCACGTGGTAATCCATCTCGAAGCCACGCTGCGACTGGCGGATCAGGCCCAGGTACGAGTTGTTCACCACGACGTGCACATAAGGCAGCTTGAACTGCGCGCCCACGGCCAGCTCTTCGATCATGAACTGGAAGTCGTAGTCTCCGGAGAGGGCGACAACCTTCTTCCCTGGCTTGCCGCGAACCACGCCCAGCGCAGCCGGACCGGTCCAGCCCAGCGGGCCGGCCTGTCCCGCGTTGATCCAGCGGCGCGGGCCGAAGACATGCAGCATCTGCGCGCCGGCAATCTGCGACAGGCCGATGGTGGACACGTAGGTGGTGTCGCGGTCGAAGGCCGCGTTCATTTCCTGGTACACGCGCTGCGGCTTGATCGGGATGTTATCGAAGTTGGTCTTGCGGTGCTCGGTGCCCTTGCGTGCGGCGGCCGAGTCGGCCCACGCGCTGTAGTCAGGCAGGGTGCCTGCGGCCTTGCGCTCGCGCACCACCTCCAGGATGGCGTCGATCGCGGCGGCCGCATCCGAGGTAATCCCCAGATCCGGCGAGAAGACGCGGCCGATCTGGGTCGGCTCGATGTCCACGTGGATGAACTTGCGTCCCGCGCGGTACACGTCCAGGGCGCCGGTGTGGCGGTTGGCCCAGCGGTTGCCCAGTCCCAGCACCACGTCGGATTCCAGGAAGGTGGCGTTGCCGTACTTGGTGTGGGTCTGGATGCCAACCATGCCGGCCTGCAGTCGGTGGTCATCGGGGATGACGCCCCAGCCCATCAGGGTCGGGGAAACCGGGATGTTCAGCTCTTCGGCCAGCTCAACGAGCTTGTCCGAGGCATTGGCGTTGATCACGCCGCCACCGGCGATGATCAGCGGCTTTGTGCCTGTCAGCAGCAGGTCGACGATCTTCTCCGCCTGGCCGCGGGTGGCCTTCGGCTTGTCCACCGGCAATGGCTCGTAGGCGTCGATGTCGAAGTCGATCTCTGCCATCTGCACGTTGATCGGCAAATCCAGCAGCACCGGGCCGGGACGCGAGGAGCGCATGATCTGGAAGGCCTTGGCGAAGGTGCCCGGCACCAGCCCTGGCTCCAGGATGGTCGAGGCGTACTTGGTGACCGGCTTGGCGATGGACTCGATGTCCACGGCCTGGAAGTCCTCCTTGTGCAGCACGCTGGTCGGTGCCTGCCCGGTGATGCACAGCATCGGGATGGAATCGGCGATCGCGGCATACAGGCCGGTGATCATGTCGGTGCCGGCCGGGCCCGAGGTGCCCAGGCACAAGCCGATCTTTCCGGTGGCCCGCGAGTAGCCGTCGGCCGCATGCGATGCCCCTTCGACGTGGCGGTGCAGGGTGTGGCGGATTCCGCCGTGGTCCTTCATCGCCGAGTACAGCGGATTGATGGCTGCTCCTGGCAGGCCGAAGGCCTCGGTGGCACCCTCTTTTTCCAGGATCTGTACGATGGCATCTACTGCGCGCATCTTTGGCATGGCAAACACGTCCTTTAGGAAGAACAATCAAGCTGTTCGTGGATAGCTGGGAAGAAAAGATAGAAACCTACGGCAGGCAGCGCGGCCCATGAGTCACCACAACGCCTGCTCCTTGAGCACCAGATCTCGGTAACGGACCGGAACGAAGTCCTCGCGCCCCACCTGCGGTGCCTGCTGCAGCGAACCGTGTACTGAAGCCGCAACGGGTATCCGCGCTCATGGTGGAACGTGCCGTGATCTGAGGTGCAGGCGCTACCAGCGCCGCCCGCCGTAGGAAGATGTGTGGGCCCTAGGCAGGGACCGGGGCTTCGACCTTGCCGGAAAGGCGCTGCACGCCGCGGAAGAGGCCCGAGTGGTCAAGCGCTCCGTCGCCGGAGGCCACGGTGGAGGTGACCAGCTGGGCTACGAGTGCGCCCAGCGGCAGGACCACTCCGGCTTCGCGGGCGGCCGAGGTCACGATGCCCATGTCCTTGTTGTGCAAGGCCAGGCGGAAGCCCGGGGCGAATTCTCGGTCCAGGATCTTCTGGGCCTTCTGGTCAAGGACCTTGGAGCCGGCCAGGCCGCCGCCGAGGACCTTGATGGCTGCATCGGTATCAACGCCATAGGCTTCCAGGAAGACGACGGCTTCGCTCAGCGCCTGGATGTTGGCGGCAACGATCAGCTGGTTGGCGGCCTTTACGGTCTGGCCCGAGCCCGATGGGCCCACCAGCACGATGGTCTTGCCCACGGCGTTGAGCACGCCCTGCGCGGCCTCGAAGTCTGCTGGCTCGCCGCCGACCATGATGGACAGCACGCCGTCGATGGCTCCTGCTTCGCCGCCGGAAACCGGGGCATCGAGCGGGCGCAGCCCGGCGGCGCGGGCCGCCTCGGCTAGATGCACCGAGACATCCGGGCGGATCGAGGAGTTGTCGACCCACAGGGCGCCGGCCTTCGCGTTGGCGAAGACGCCTTCCTCGCCGGTGACCACGGCTTCGACATCCGGGGAGTCCGGAACCATGGTGATCACGATGTCGGCGTCCTTGACGGCGTCGGCGACCGAGCTGGCGCCCTGCCCGCCGGCGGCGACCAGGTCGTCGATGGCCTTCTGGCTGCGGTTGAAACCGGTGACGGTGAAGCCGGCGTTGACCAGGTTCTTCGCCATCGGCAGGCCCATGATGCCAAGGCCGATGAATGCAACGTTCTGCGACATGTCTTTCTCCAAAATCTTAGGTATGAGGGTGCTTTAGGCGTTGGCGGAGGCGGTCTTGAGCCACTCGAAGGCGGTGGCCTGATCCTGCTTGTACTCCAGGGCGACCTTGCCGGTATAGCCCAGCTCGCGTGAGCGGTTGATCCAGTCGAATAGCGGCAGGTCCCCGGTGCCCGGGGCTCCGCGGCCCGGTGCATCGGCGATCTGGATGTGGCCGAAGTCCTTGGCGTGGGCCTCGATCATGGCGGCGACATCGTCGCCATTGACGGCCATGTGGTAGAAATCGGCCAGCAAGGCGATATTGCTCTTGCCTTCTGCCTTGACGGCGTCGACGATCTTCAGCGCATCGGCGGCGGTCTTCAGCGGGTAGGCCTCGGTGCCGGAGACCGGCTCGATCAGCACGGTGCCGCCGATCTTGGCGATGCCTTCGGTGGCCACGAGCAGGTTCTTCAGGCCCAGCTCATCCTGTTCCTCGGGGGTGTAGTCCGCAAGGCGGTTGCCGTACAGGGCGTTGAAGGAGGTGCAGCCGGTGGCTTCGCCGATGGCGGCTACGACGGCGACATTGTCCTTGAACTCGCCGCAGCGTCCCTTCCAGGACACCAGGCCGCGGTCGCCGGCGGGCATATTGCCTGCGAAGAAGTTCAGTCCGTCGAGCTGGACGCCTGCGTTCTTGATCGAGGCGATAAATTTGTCGACTTCCTGATCCGCTGGCACCGCTTCGGCAAATGGCCACCAGAATTCGACACTGTCGAACCCTGCCTGGCGTGCTGCTTCAGCGCGCTCCAGCAGTGGCAATTCAGTAAGAAGAATCGAGCAATTCAGAGTGTAGGACACCGGATTTCCCTCCAAGACCAAGTTCTAAGTTTCCGCTTTATGGAAATTAGGTTTTGCTTTATGAAAACACTAAGTCCCCGAGCGAAGGGCTGTCAACCCTTGCGGGCGACTTCTTGGCCCGCCCGGCGCATCGCACCAATGCCCGCATGGTTCCGCTGTCGATCGAGTAACTTTTGCTTAATATGCGAAACGCAATCGTCAGAAACGGATCCATGGGGAATCTGGCAAGGCCTTGACGTGGCAAATGGGTTTCACCGGCATTTCCGCTATATGAAATCAGGATTTTCTATTGCGGTAGACGCTCTGGAGACTTACAGTTGTTGTGCAGGTGATGTGGCACACATCTCGGAGTGAATTTTTCTAGCTCAGGAGCAGCCATGAGCGCACGACACATAGGCAGTCCAGCAGGACGCCCAAACTGGCAACAGCCGTTTGCCATTCAGCCAGTTGTTGGCACCCCTTCGGAGTTCTACCGGAACTTCGGCCAGCCGATCTATCCGTAGCGCGTGCTCCGGTCCCCTTGAAGCGGACCCACGCATTCCACCGACTACGAATAGACCAGCATGCCGCGAGCATGCGCGCTGACGGCGCACGATACCCCGCCAAATAACACCGGGCCGCATCGTCCTGCCCTCAGCATGCTTCTGAGAAGAGGACCTCACCATGAGGCAAGAAATTTCGGAGCCCAGCTCCGCCGAACCAATCATCGTTTCATCTGCCAGCCAGGGCATTGACCGCTCGAACCCCCACGAGCTCAGCCCCAGCCTGTACAACCAGGACCTGGCGCCCACCACCCGCAAGGGCCGTTCGTGGAACGCCTACAGCATCTTCACGCTGTGGGCCAACGACGTGCACTCGCTGGGCAATTACGCTTTCGCCATCGGGCTCTTCGCCTTGGGCATGAGCGCCGGGCAAATCCTCGGCGCGCTGGCCATCGGCGCCATCCTGCTCTTCGCCCTGCTGAATTTCTCGGGGTTCATGGGCGAAAAGACCGGAGTCCCCTTCCCTGTAATGAGCCGCATTGCCTTCGGCATCAACGGCGCCCAAATCCCGGCCCTCATACGTGGCGCAGTGGCCATCGCCTGGTTCGGAATCCAGACGTACCTGGCCTCGCAGGTGCTCTCGGTCATGGTGATCGCCGTGGCCCCGGGCGCTGCCGGCCTGCAAGATTCCAGCTTCCTGGGGCTGAACACCCTGGGCTGGATCTGTTTCGTGGCGCTTTGGGCCATCCAGCTGGTCATCGTCAGCTACGGCATGGAGATGATCCGCAAATACGAGGCCTTCGCCGGCCCGGTGATTCTGGCGACCTTCTTGGCCCTGGCCATTTGGATGCTCATCGAATCGGGATTCAGCATCTCGCTGAGCACCGGTGAAACCAAGACCGGCGGCGCCATGTGGGCCGCGATGTTCGGCGCCGCCGCGCTGTGGGTCTCCATCTATGGCACCTTCGTCTTGAACTTCTGCGATTTCACCCGCGGGGCCGTCTCCAAGAAATCCATCGTCAAGGGCAATTTCTTCGGCATCCCGTTGAACATGCTGTTCTTCGGCGCCATCGTCGTGGTCCTGACCGGGACCCAGTTCTCCATCAACGGCAAGGTCATCACCTCGCCATCGGATGTTGTCGGAGCAATCCCCAACACCTTCCTGCTGCTGCTGGCCTCGGCCGCGCTGCTGGTGCTGACCATTGCCGTGAACCTGATGGCCAACTTCGTGGCTCCCACCTACGCGCTGACCAACCTGCTCCCGAAGAAGCTGAACTTCCGCAGCGCCGCCATGATCTCCGGCGTCATCGGACTGGTGATCCTGCCGTGGAACCTCTACAACTCCCCGGAAATCATCAACTACTTCCTCGGGGGCCTGGGCGCCTTGCTCGGCCCGCTCTTCGGCATCATCATGGCCGACTACTGGTTGATCCGCAAAGCCCGGATCAACGTCATGGATCTCTACCGGGAGAACCCCGAAGGCACCTACTACTTCACCCGCGGCGTGAACTTCCGTGCCGTTGGCGCGTTGGTGATCAGCTCGG
Source organism: Glutamicibacter sp. GQ173 (assembly GCF_059759215.1). Classification (NCBI taxonomy): domain Bacteria; kingdom Bacillati; phylum Actinomycetota; class Actinomycetes; order Micrococcales; family Micrococcaceae; genus Glutamicibacter; species Glutamicibacter sp. GQ173. The sequence continues at coordinate 332,954 of NZ_JCAXDT010000003.1, read as the reverse complement.
TGATCGCCCTGGTGCTGGCCTTCGTCCCCGCATTGAGCGGCGTCGGCCCGTTTGCCTGGTTCCTTGGATCCGGCGCCGGCGCCCTCGCGTACCTGGCCCTGGCCAAGCGCCAGCACGACCTGGCAGACATCGACGGCGAGCCGATCGCCGTGACCCCAACCCACTAGGAGCGTCATGCGAATCCTTGTTTTGAATGTGAATACCACTGCTTCCATGACCCAGGCCATCGGCGATTCGGCACGGCAGGTCGCGTCGCCGGGCACGGAAATCGTCGAGCTCACCCCGGATTTCGGCGCCGACTCCTGCGAAGGCAACTTCGAGAGCTACCTCGCCGCCATTGCCGTTATGGACAAGGTGGTCCGCTACCCGGAGCCCTTCGACGCAGTGATCCAGGCCGGCTACGGCGAGCACGGGCGCGAAGGCCTGCAGGAACTGCTGGATGTTCCGGTCGTGGACATCACCGAAGCCGCTGCCTCCACCGCGCAATTCCTCGGGCACAAGTACTCCGTGGTGACCACCTTGGACCGTGCTGTGCCCCTGATTGAAGACCGCTTGAAACTCGCGGGCTTGACCGACCGCCTGGCTTCGGTACGGGCCAGCGGCCTGGGCGTCTTGGAATTGGAATCAGATCCCCAGCGTGCCGTGGCCGCCATCGTCGAGCAGTCGCGAATCGCCGTCGAGCAGGACAAGGCCGAAGTCATCTGCCTTGGCTGCGGCGGCATGGCCGAGCTGGAAGAACAGGTCCGCGAAGCCACCGGGGTGCCGATTGTCGATGGTGTCCGCGCGGCGGTGACCATCGCCGAATCGCTGGTGCGGATGGGTCTGAGCACCTCCAAGGTGCGCACCTACGCTCCCCCGCGGCCAAAGACCGTGACCGGCTGGCCGCTGGCCCAGGCAGCTAGCGCAATATAACGCTGTGCCGCCAACGCTGAAGGTCCGCTCCATCAATCAGCATCAAGATGGAGCGGACCTTCTTTCTGCTTGGCCTCGGACATCTCCCGGCGTTCGCCACGGTCGGTGAAGGGGTTCATTCCGTGGGATTGGTAATTGTCCACCAGAACCATGGCATTCCCAGCGGCCACCTCATCCAGAAATACCTGCAGGGCTTCGCTGGGCAGATCGTGAGCCTCACCGGGCTGGGCGGTCAGACGCACCCCATGCGGCAGGCAGCAAATCGCGTAAAAATTCCCTCGCCATCCGTTGGCTGGAGAGCATACTCGGAAATCACGCTGCCTCTGGAACCAAGTCGCCTGTGGTGTAACAAGTGCTGCGGGTGTACCAACGAGCTCCATGTCAGCCTCAAGCACGGTCAGCACCCTTGCCTGCACCAGACTGACGATGCCCCCGGTCGATCAGCACATGAGCATCTCGGTCTCCCCCCGTTGCGGGTACTGGAGAAAACAACCGTTCCCGGGCGCCTGGCCAAGATCGATGTCGCCGCACCTGTACGCGAGCCTGCGATGGGCCACGTCGCCAAGCCCAGGCAGGCCACCGGAATACCGAGGTAGTGGTAGCCCGCAACGACTTTGGCTTCGTCGTTGGGCAGTGGTTTGTTCCTGGTTTTGAACCATTCTTGGTAACTTCGCAGGCTCAGTGGATGGATTTCCCCGCGTCGGCTCCAAGAAACATATCGACACCTGCGCTGATCACGATAAGTGCTACTTAGAACGAAGTTCTGCTCAAGGTCAGCCAAACGCCGGTAGCGAAACTTTGCAACCACGTCATGGCAGGCATCCAGGTTCTTGGTGCCGGGCACCATCAGCAATCACCCCGCCTCTGTCCCTACCTCGGCGGCGAATAACGAATCGTCCAGGCAACTAACGAGTCCCCCGCAACCGCGGGCCTTGGAAGGCCGCCTGAGCCAGGGGCTGGTCTTCATCATCCAACGAGCGAAGCTCGAGCTGCGCGGCCAAGGCGTGGACTTTCTCGCTGATCAGCTTCCGATATCCCAGGGGCGTGTTTGCTCCGGTGCCAAAGAGTTTGCTGTAGCGCATTCCGAGCTCGGGACGGTTCTGTCGAACCCATGCCTGGAACGATTCGAGCGCGCCGGGACGAAGGTGCATGACCCCGTGCCGCACGGTCGATGCCCCGGCGTCCTTGATGCGTTGGAGCGCAGCGCCAAGTTGCTCGTCGGAATCTGTGAGAAACGGAATCACTGGCATGAGGAATACGGTGACGTCGAACCCTGCATCTGCGAGTTGGCGCACCGTTTCCAGGCGTGCGGTGGCGGCGGGCGCCCCCGGTTCGAGGAGCCGACGGAGCGGTTCGTCGAGGATCGCGATGGACATGCTTATTTCAACCTTGACGATCCGACGGGCTGCGACGAGCGCGGGGATGTCTCGGCGGATCAGAGTGCCTTTTGTCAGGATGGAGAACGGGGTGTGATGCGCGGCGAGTGCCTGGATGACGCCCGGCATGAGCTGGTATCTGCCTTCAGCGCGCTGGTATGGATCGGTATTGGTACCCAGGGCGACCAGTTCGCGCTGCCAATTCCGCTTCCGGGTGAGTTCGCGGTCGAGGACATCGACGATGTTCGTCTTGACGATGATCTGCTGGTCGAAGTCGGGGCCGCTGTTCAATCCGAGGTAGGTGTGCGACCCGCGGGCGAAGCAGTAGCGGCAACCCATCGTGCATCCGCGATACGGATTGATGGTCCAGCGGAACGGCATGCGCGAGGATTCCGGTACTTTCGTGAGCGCAGACTTGGCCTCGACCTCGTGGAAAACTATGCCGGCGAATTCCGGCGTGCGGACAGTGCGCGTCGCCCCGGCCAGCTTAAGGATCGGGGCTCCTGTGATTGCCTCCCGATTAACATCCCGCTTCTGGGCATCCCAGCGCGTTGGCTTGGGGATCAGTGCTTCGAGCTGCTCGCCGTTCATCGTTCGGTCACGACGACGAGCTTGCCGGCCGCAGCCCCGGATTCCATCTTGCGGTGGGCATCATGGATGCGCTCGAAGGAGAAGACCTCGTCGACGGGGATCGAGAGTAGACCGCGCTGCGCATCGTCGAGATACGCCTGCAAGACTCCAGCAGGAAGGTCCTCTGGCCCCCCGGAGTACGCGGTGAGGCGCACGCCCTTGGGCAGATAATCGATCGGATAGAAGTCTTTCACAGTCCACTGATTCGAGAGCATCCCGGAGAAGCACACGGTGCCGTGCACCCGCACCGCGCGGAGCGTGTCCTGCAGGGTCGGTGTCCCTACGAGCTCGAGGGCTGAATCCACCCCGCCGGGCAGGATCGCGCGGATCTGGGCGGCAATGCCACCGTCATCGATAAGTACGTGATCGGCGCCGAGGCGGCGCAGCGCATCTGCCTTTTCGGGGTTCCGCGTAGTGGCGAAGACGGCAGCGGCGCCCTGGCGTTTGGCCAGTGCTGCGGCAGCCATCCCGATCGAGGATGTGCCACCCCGGATGAGGATGCTCTGGCCGGCCTGGAGGTCCATGCCCACCGTGAGCGATCCGTAGGCGGTTTGGAGCATCTCGGGAACCGCGCCGAGCAAATCCCAGCTGAGTGCCGAGGTGAACGGGATGACCTGCCCGAGAGGCACGCAGGTGTATTCGGCATAGCCGCCGTCGAAGCTTCGCCCCATGCCTCCCATCATGGTCACGACCTGCTGCCCAGGGGCCATGGTGCCGCTGGGATCGAAATCGATGACACCGGTGGCCTCGATGCCAAGCACGCGTGGGTAGGTGACCGCGTCACCGGCGAAGCCGAGCCGCGTGTGCAGCTCCGAGCGGTTGATGCCGAACGCCTTCACCTTGATGCGCACCCATCCGGGCTTCGGCAACGGGAGCGGGAGGTCGCGGATCATGAGGGCTTCGACCGGGCCTGGGCCGTCGAGGACGATCGCGCGCATCGTGTGTTCCATCGTGGTCACTCCGATTCCGCCTCGAGCAGCTCACGCAACCAGGCGCGTTGCGCTTTGCTCGCGGCCTTGGCGGTCACGAAAATTCCCCGCCGGTAGGGGTCGGTGATCTCGGTGCTCTTCAGTGCCCGGCCGTCCGATGCGAAAAAGCTCGCAGGTTGTTCAAGGAAATCAAGGCGGCGTTGCAAGACGGCCCGGCGCCCTGCCGGATCGGGCAGGTGCGTGAGGAACGCAAGCACGACGAAGAAGCTGTTCAGGTCGGTGAGGTCCTGCCCCTCGACTTCACGCAACAGCGATTCCAGCCGCTCGCGACCGGTGGCCGTGAGGCTCAGGGTCTTCCGGGGAACGCTGCCCACGCCGGATTCGACCTGCTCACCCAGGTACCCGGCCTTCGCCAAGCGCTTGATCGCCGGATACAAGGTACCGTCGCTAATCTTGCGGGCATGGCCATGCAACTGTTCCATCTTGCGGCGCAACTCGTAGCCGTGCAGGGGCCCATCGGCGAGGAAGCCGAGAATCATCAACTCGATCATGGTTCAATAATACACAACGATTCGATGTACAACGTTTCGATGCATAGTATTCAGCATGATCGAGTTCGAATACGTCACCAAGGCCTACCCGGATGGCACCCTGGCGGTTGCCGGCTTCTCCTTGCGGAACGAACCCCACCGCACGATCGCCCTTCTCGGCTCATCGGGTAGGGGATAGGACAACGCTGCTGCGCATGGTGAACCGGATAGTGGAGCCTACCTCAGGCCGGATCCTCATCGACGGCGAAGATGCCACTATGGGCGGCCCGGTTCGCCTGCGGCGTTCAACCGCCTACGCACTGCAGTCCGGAGGGCTCATGCCGCATCGTATCGCTCTCGGCAACATTGCCGCAGCCCTGCGCCAGAACGGTGCCGGCAAGGCGCAGGCTCGCGAGCCGTCGCTGGAGCTGATGGATCGCGTTGGCCTCGACCGGATACTGGCCCAGCGGTACCCGGGGCAGCTCTCCGGTGGCCAGCAGCAGCGCGCAGACGTGGCCCGGGCGCTCGCGCCCAAGCCGGAGATTCTCATCATGGACGAGCCGTTCGGCGCTGTCGACCCTATCGTGCTCCGCGAACTCCAAGACGAACTTCGTGCCGAACTTTTGCCATTGGCAAGATCCATCACCATGCGCTCCATTTGAGCTTGGATCAGCAGAAAGAGGACTGCATATCTTCCGGGCTTCGTGGCGCGCTACATCTTTCCCTACCGAGCGCACTGAGACACGGTAGCTAGAGTGCATCGCTTCGGTCCGGGCAGCCCGCACCGTGCCGCCGTCGGGGAAGCACGCTCCCCGGCCATGGTTCAAGATCCAGACGCACCTACGGGCACCGCGCACTCCGGATTCCTCCAAGGCACGCGGCACCCGCAGGCACCCGATTCACATGCTTTTAGAACATTCAAGGACTCACGCCCCGGTTCAGCGCGCTGCGTTCTCCGGGTGGTGCTTTTCATGCCAGTGGCGGGCGATGTCCACGCGGCGGGTGACCCAAATGTCCTCGTGCGACTTCACGTACTCGAGGAAGCGGCGCAGCGCCGCGGCTCGGCCGGGACGGCCGACCAAGCGGCAATGCAGGCCGATGGACATCATTTTCGGAGCACCTTCCTGGCCCTCCCGGTACAGGGTGTCGAAGGTGTCCTTGAGGTAGGAGAAGAACTGGTCGCCGGAGTTGAAGCCCTGGGCGCTGGCGAACCGCATGTCGTTGGCTTCGAGGGTGTAGGGGATCATCAAGAAGGGCTTGCCCTCGTCGGTGGCGACCCAATACGGCAGGTCGTCAGCGTAGGTATCCGCCGAGTAGAGGAAGCCGCCCTCTTCCTGCACCAGGCGCAGGGTATTGTCCGAGGGCTTGCCCTGGTATATGCCATAAGGGCGTTCACCGGCGACTTCGGTGTGCAGGCGCACGGCCTCGCGGATGTGGGTGCGCTCGACTTCCTCGGGGACGTCCTTGTATTCCAGCCAGCGATAGCCGTGGCTGGCGATTTCCCAGCCGGCTTCATTCATCGCCGCAACGGCTTCGGGGTTGCGGGCCATGGCGGTGGTGACACCGTAGACGGTTACCGGCAACTGCATCTGCGTGAACATGCGGTGCAGGCGCCAGAAGCCGGCGCGTGAACCGTACTCGTAGATGGACTCGATGTTCAAGTTTCGCTGGCCCTGCCAGGGCGCAGCCCCGACGATTTCCGAGAGCAGGCATTCCGAGGCGTCATCGCCGTCGAGGATGTTGCTTTCGCCGCCTTCTTCGTAGTTCACCACGAACTGGACGGCGAGCTTTGCGCCGCCAGGCCACTGCGGATCCGGAGTATGGCGGCCGTAGCCGATGAGGTCACGGGGGCTGTCCAGGTCGATGACATCCTTCATGGGCATTAGATTCCTTTCAAACGATGAAACTTTAATTCCGCCAGTCGGAATAGTGCTCTACATCATAGGATATGCCTTCGCTGCCCGGGAGTCTACATTTTGCCCCGCGGAGTCGTATTGCGCTTCGGTCGATGGGCTGCTCCCGGCTTCAAGCCAGTGGCCGCACCAATGCGGGATGCAGACTTGCCGGGGATCCGGTCCGGTTGGCCGATGGGACCCTGGCCGCAGTGCCAAGTGAATGCGCAGGCTCATCCCAGTCGGCGCACAGGCTGTGCGATTAGAGTCGTTATTACCTCATGAAGGTGCGAGTGATGACAAAAGTTTGGTCCCGATGCTTCGGCATCGGGACCAAACTTTTTTGCGCAGCTTCTAGCTCGTCTCGACCAGCGTCCGCGCTGAGGCAATCTTCTTTCGCGAGCGTTCCCCGGCCACGGCAACACCTATGGCAAGCACACCGGTAAACAGAACGCCGACGCCGATATGCACCTGCAAGAAGGCGGCGCCGGCGGCAGCTCCGACCAGGATGAGCGCCACCGCAAGCAATCGCCGTTCCCAGTATTTGCCGCTGCCTCCGCCGAGTGGCGAGTCCGCGGCGAGGCCGGTCAGCGTCGACGTGACCACCACGGTGGTCACATCCTTAACGGCCAGATGACGGGCGGTTGCGGCCTGCAGGCCCATGGCCCCCGCGATGAATCCAGTCACAGAGAGGGCTGCGCCTGCAGAAACCTGATGGAGGTCGGCAAAGAGCGCTAGAGCGGTCAGAACCAGGAAGAAGCCAACCACTCCAATCAATACGGTAGTCCGCTGGCTCCATCCCGCATCTTCTTTTTTCAGCACCCTGCCGGCAATGGCCGCGCCCAATACGAAACCCACGAGCGCCACGGAAGGACCCAGCACAGGAAGTCCATCGGCGCCCATGAGCGCCATGCCGAGAATCACCACATTTCCGGTCATGTTTCCAGTGAAGACCCGGTCCAGGCCCAGATAGCCGACGGCGTCGATAATCCCTGTCGAAAAGGTCAGCACAAGCATCAGGACCAGGTGCATTCTCGCTGGGTCATGGGAGTTGGGAACGTTAGGCATAATTGGTTCATCTTTCACTACGGTCGGATCAGTGCCTAGCGTAGGTCACCGCCTGATGATCCCCTATGCATGTTGCGAACCCGCTTCACATCATCGCTTTCGTTACGAGCGGCGCATGCAACGCAGGCACAAAAAATCCCTGCAACCACAAGGATGCAGGGATCAATTGCAATTGAATTGTTTAGCGGATTGCTTCGGCAATCGGGGTCTGGCCGTCGTAGAAGTTCACCGTCGCGCGGACCGCAGCTCCGGCATCCACCACGTGCGCAATGACTTCTGCGACATTTTCCCGGGAAACTTTGCCGGTCTCCGGGCTGGGAGCTTCCCCATCGATGTTGCCGGCGCCGTCGGCAATCAAGATCTCCTTGGTGCCTGGCTCCAAGGTCAGCGCGCCCGGACCAAGAATGGTGTAGTCCAAGCCGGTGCCTCGCAGCACAGCGTCCGCATCGTGCTTTGCCTTCGCGTAGGTGTAGAAGGAATTCTCGGGGTCCAGGTTTTCGACATCCACCAGGGCACGCGAATAGGAGACCATCACATAACGGCTGACGCCGGCCCGCTCGGCGGCTTCCATGGAACGCGTGGCGGCCTCGAAGTCCACAGCGCGGGTGCGCTGCGGGTTTCCGCCTCCGGCACCTGCGGAAAAGACAATGGCATGGGCACCGCGGAAAGCCTCGGCAAGCTGATCGACATCGGCGCTTTCGATATCGAGTACTACCGGAGTGGCCCCGATCCCCGAGATTTCCCCGGAGTGTTCCGGGTTGCGGATCAAGGAGTCGACAGCGAAACCTCGCTCGGCCAATTTGGGTGCCGCCAGCAAGGCTATCTTCCCGTGGCCGCCTACGAGTACAACTCGACGATCTTCAGACATGCACTACTCCTTCTGATCATTGTTCACATCGCTACAGTCGGCATAACCGCCATCGCCAGCGGGATATTCCATGATCACCAATAAATAGGCTCAAGCTGGCAATCCGCTCCGAATCACTTTTCATTCCAGGCAACCCGGGCGTAATCTTTTGCGCATAGACCCACACCCGACACAGGACAAACGCTCATGAATCAGAAAACGTTGACCCTGGAATTGAGCAACGATCAATTTGCCGACCTTGCCAACGCTCTGGAAGACCACCGGGACTACTTCAAGAAACGTGCCGATGAAGCCATGCTCGGCTTCGGGCTGGATACCGGCTATTGGACTTCGCGCTCCCAAGACGTGCAAGAACTACTGGATTTAGTCCTGCACAATGCCCGGCAAGACCACTAGGGTTTTGCCACCCACTCGTCCCTGAGCATCGCGTAGGAATTGCTGTCCATCCATTCACCGCTGCGATGCAGGCTATTGGATTTCTCAAAGGCTTCCCTTCGCATGCCCACACGTTCCATCAGCCTGGCCGAGGGTTCGTTGGCCGCGAAACATCCCGCAACGATCCTGCGGAGACCTAATTCTTCAAAGCACAGCTTCATAGCCCGGCGTACCGCTTCAGTCGCATATCCCTGACCCGTGAATTGCGGGTCAAAGCTCCACCCGAGTTCCGCTTCCACCGCTTGGGTCCGATCCAGAATTTCGCGTTGGCCCCAGGCATCCTTGATGAAGACCATGATCGTTCCAATCAATTGGGATTCGCCACCCGGTCCACTGATCTCGACTGCGATATCGCGATTGATTTTCCCCGACTCGATAAATTGCGCGCGGTACGTTTCAAAGTCTTGGGGAGCCGAGGTGATCTATTGGGTCACTTCTGGCAATTTTCGGTATTTCCATGTCCTTGCCAAGTCGTCTTCGGTCAAGCGGCGCAGGGAAACCCTGTCAGCAGTGGCCGGCCAAGTGACTTGGCCCAGGGAAGCAGTCATAAGCGCATCCTACCGAATCTTCGACATGAACGTGGGCCAGGCTGGCGCCGCTCATGCACCGCCCGAAGCTCAAATAAAGAACTGTTTTGATTGCTAATTTTTTGCGATGATCGGCCAGTTCAAAGGCGAACTGTCGAAAAATTTGTATTATTCGCGAATATTTTGGTGTGGAAATACTACCTAAAGTGACATAGTCAACACCAATAAGATTTGGCTTAATTTGATCAGATAAGGCTAAGCTAATTACCAGAACATTCACACGCGCAACCAATGAAGGTTGCCATAAGAAAAGGACGTCATGGCCTCCATGAAGCTGCGTGCCGCTGCCCTTCTGAGCATTGCTGCACTGTCTCTCACCGCTTGCGGTTCCAATACCAGCACGGCCGCTGACGCAAACGCCGCCGACACCAAGACAGTGACTTTCACCGACAACGACGGCGAAAAGAGCGTAGCGGTACCGGCCAAGTCTGTTGTCGCCACCGACAACCGCACCTTCGAGACGCTCGAGGCCTGGGGCATCAAGCTCACCGCCGGCGCAGTCTCCCTGATGCCAGACACGATCTCCTACACCGAGGACGAGGAAATCCTCGACCTCGGCAGCCACAAGGAGCCAAACTTGGAATCCGTGGTCACGGTTGATCCGGACCTGATCATCAACGGGCAGCGCTACACGCAATATGCCGAGAAGTTCCAGGAGCTGGCTCCCGACGCCACCATCGTTTCGCTGGATCCGCGCGATGGCGAAGCCTTCGATTCCGAGCTGGAACGCCAGGTCACCACCCTGGGCGAAATCTTTGAAAAGCAGGACGAAGCCAAGAAACTGGTTGACGACTTCCAAGCTGCCGAGCAGCGGGTCAAGGATGCCTACAACACCGACGACACTGTCATGGGATTGATCGCCTCGGGCGGCGAGCTGGGCTACTCCGCTCCAACCACCGGCCGTACCGTGGGCCCGATGTTCGACTTCCTGGGCCTGACCCCGGCGCTGGAGCTGGACGAGTCCTCCACCGATCATGAAGGCGACGATGTCTCGGTTGAGGCCATCGCCAAGTCCAACCCGGACTGGATCATCGTCATGGACCGCGATGCCGCAGTGGGTGCCGACGGGGAGGATTACAAGCCCGCCAAGGATCTGCTGGAGAATTCCGAGGCATTGCAGAATGTGACCGCTGCCAAGGAAGGCCACGTCGTGGTCATGCCGGCGGACACCTACACCAACGAGAGCATCCAGACCTACACCGAATTCCTCAACGAATTCGCCGATGCCCTGGAAACTGCCAAGTAGCAGCCATGCATTTCCACCAGCTTTAGTGGCGACGCCGGATTCGGGCGCCGCCACTAAAGCTGTTTTCCCACCACACTTTTCCACGGCGGCAACATGACAAGCACCACTGCGCCCGCGCGGACCAAATCCAAGGTCTTCACCGGCAAACTCGCACTAGGAATTCTCGGGGTTCTCCTGCTCCTGGCCCTCTCGCTGTTCACCGGCGTCTACGACATCTTCGGCAAGGACGATGGCGCTCAGATGTTCGCCATCACCCGCATCCCCCGCACCATCGCGCTGGTGCTCGCCGGGGCAGCCATGGCCATGAGCGGATTGGTCATGCAGCTGCTGACCCAGAACCGCTTCGTGGAACCCACCACCACCGGCACCACAGAGTGGGCTGGCCTCGGCTTGTTGACCATGCTGGTGTTCTTCCCCACCGCGGGCCTGCTGGCCAAAATGGGCATAGCCATCGTCTTTGCCTTTATCGGCACCATGGTCTTTTTCCTGTTCCTGCAGCGCGTGTCCCTCAAGGCCTCGCTGACCGTCCCGATCGTGGGCATCATGCTCGGATCCGTTGTCGGCGCCTTTTCCACTTTCTTCGCGCTGTCTACCGACAAGCTCCAGTCGCTGGGCATCTGGATGGCCGGGTCCTTCACCTCGGTGATCCGCGGCCAATACGAAGTGCTGTGGATTGTCGCCCTGGTCGCCGTGGCCATCTACATCGTGGCCGACCGCTTCACCGTGGCAGGCCTGGGCGAAGAGATCGCCACCAACGTGGGCCTGAACTACCGCCGCGTGATGCTGCTTGGCACCGCGCTGATCGCCGTCGCCACCGGCGTGGTCACCGTGGTGATTGGCAACCTGCCGTTTTTGGGCCTGATCGTGCCAAATATCGTCTCGCTCATCCGCGGCGACGACTTGCGCAGCAACCTGCCCTGGGTGTGCCTGCTGGGCATCGCGATCACCACGCTGTGCGATTTGATCGGGCGCACCATCATCATGCCCTTCGAAGTGCCGGTCTCCCTGATCCTGGGCGTACTCGGCGCGATCGTCTTCATTTTCCTTCTGCTCAGGCAGCGCAAAGTTGGCTAATACCATGACTATTCCTGCCCTCGGAACACATCGTCCCAGCCGGTCCTCAGGACCGCTGCCCAGTGCCAAGGTCCGCAAGCGCTACTGGATTACCCTTGGTGTCCTGATCGCGATGGCCGTGCTCTTCGCTGCTGGGTTGCTGGCCTGGGACAACCCCATGCCGGTAGGCTCCACCGGCTTCTGGGTGATCGCGAAACTGCGTGCCAGCAACGTCTTGACCATGGTGATCGTGGCTCTGTGCCAGTCCATCGCCACCGTCGCCTTCCAAACCGTGACCAACAACCGCATCATCACCCCATCCATCATGGGCTTCGAGGCCCTGTACCGGGTGGTGCAAACCGGGGCGGTCTTCTTCTTGGGCGCCGCCGGCATCACCTTCTTCACCGGGCTCAGCCAGTTCCTCTTGCAGGTGGCCATCATGGTGGGCCTCTCGGTGGCGTTGTATGGCTGGCTGCTGTCGGGAAGGCTCGGCAATATCCAGATCATGTTGCTGGTGGGCATCATCATCGGCACAGGATTGGGGTCGATTTCCACCTTCATGCAAAGGCTGCTGACCCCGAGCGAGTTCGATGTGCTCACCGCCCGGCTTTTCGGCTCCATGGCCAATGCGGATATGGGCTACATGCCTGTGGCCATTCCGCTGGTGGTGATTGCCGGCGGCTATCTGGTGCTGGCTTCCAAGAAGATGAACGTCCTGGCCCTGGGCAAGGAAACCACCATCAACTTGGGGCTGAACCACCGCCGCGAGGTCATGAAGGTCCTGCTCTTCGTATCCATCCTGATGGCTGTGACCACGGCGCTGGTCGGCCCGCTGACCTTCTTGGGCTTCCTCGTGGCAACCTTGGCCTACCAATTGGCCGACACCTACGACCACCGCTACATCTACCCGATGTCATTCCTCATCGGCTTTGTGGTTCTGGCCGGCGCGTACTTCATCATGAAGAACCTGTTCTATGCCCAGGGCGTGGTGGGCATCATCATCGAAGCCGTCGGCGGCATCACCTTCTTGATTTTCATCCTGCGAAAGGGACGGCTGTGATAACGCTCAAAGACGTCAGCAAAAAGTACAGTTCCAGCGTGGCCATCGGCCCGGTCACCCTGGAAATCCCCACCGGCGGGCTGACCGCGCTGGTCGGCCCGAACGGCGCCGGCAAGTCCACCATGCTCACCATGGTGGGACGGCTGATGGGCATCGATGAAGGGAACATCGAGGTCTCGGGCTACGACGTCGCCACAACCAATTCGAAAGACCTGGCCAAGATCGTTTCGATCCTGCGCCAGGAAAACCACTTTGTCACCCGGCTGACCGTGCGCCAGCTGGTGGGCTTTGGACGCTACCCGCACTCCAAGGGCCGGCTGAACCACGCCGATGAGGAGATCATCTCGCGGTCCATCGATTTCCTGGATCTGGGCGAGCTGGAAGGCCGCTACCTTGATGAGCTCTCCGGCGGCCAGCGCCAGCGCGCGTATGTGGCCATGGTGCTGGCCCAGGACACCGATACCGTATTGCTCGATGAACCGCTGAACAATCTGGACATGAAGCATTCGGTGGTCATGATGCAGCATCTGCAGCGTGCTGCGGCGGAACTGAACCGCACCATCGTGATCGTGCTGCACGACATCAATTTCGCCGGCCACTATGCTGACTACATTTGCGCCATGAAGCACGGCAAGGTGGTGCAGTTCGGCACCCCGGAGCAGATCATGCAGGACGAGATCCTCACCGAAGTTTTCGAAACACCTGTGAGCGTGGTTCCTGGTCCCAATGGCCCGTTGGCTGTGTATTACTAAGCAATGACAAATTGCGCCCAAATAGATACCTGTTACAGTTTGTCTCTTCTCCAGCGCATACTCGGCAATGAGTACGCACTCGTGGTTAGTTGCAAGCTATCAGTGGCCCTAGCGACAGCTTAACAGCCCTTGCGTCAGCAAAATATTTGGGTTAGGCAATCACGTGCGTTGGCATCCTAATTACCTGACCTCGCAACGCCTATCGGTGCCGGCAGCTAACCGACAAGGCTCACCACCAAGTTGATGGTAGTGGCTAGCAGTCCTGTGCCAAAGACAAATGCGAGCAAGCTGTGGCGAAGGACTACAGAACGCATGGCATGTGTCGTGATGTTCGTGTCCGCAACTTGATAGGTCATTCCCACGCTGAAAGCCATGTACGCAATATCCGTGTACCGAGGTAGACCCACTTGGTTGAATTCAATACCGCCAGGTTCTCCATTGAAGTAGACCTTAGCGTAGCGCAAAGTAAATAAGGTGTGAACCAATAGCCACGACATAGCCGTGCAACTCAGAGCCAGAAAAGCCAAAAAGAATCGGCTCGCTCCTTCCACGTTGTTGCTGCCTACAATGACCAGCATGACAGCAGCCAGAGAACCGACCGCTGCCAGTAAAATTAATAGCTCAGACGCGCGAAGCCCCGGATCTTCTGCCCTTGCATGGGATGCTGTGCGTTTTGAATCCATGGGCGCGATAGCCAGCCAGATGGTGGCGATGTAAATGAACGCCGCAACCGTCCACCCAACGGCCGGGGCGTAGCTCCACGACCCCATCACCCCCGTTAGAACCGTGGCGAGCAAACCACAGACGATCATGCTCAAAGAGCGGAACTGACGATGCCTTCTACGAGTGCCTCCCAAATGATCCATGGTGCAAGTATGCCACCGGTTGGACTGCTTTGAGCGGTCCACCAACTATGCGATAGGCAACCCAGAATTTTTAGAGTCAAACGGTACCAAAGCGAGTCTAAATGACTATCAACCGGTCTGAACTGCCTGATCCTTCGACTTGTTAATCCAGATAGCTCCAGGCATCACCAAGATCTTCGCATCCCGTGTTGAGCCGTAACGTTCAGATGTTGCGCAGCCGTGCTGGCGTGGCGATAAGGTGATGGGTGGTCATGAAATCAGTGGGCAAAGAAAACTGGCCAGGTGCGGGCAATTCTGCTGTCCGTGAGTGGGAGGTTTTCACGTCCGCTTGCAACCTGGCAACCGGCTCCGCGCTCGCTCCGCGGGAATCCCGGGTTCACCACCTCGGACACAATCGTCAATCGCGCTAGGCATCAGCACGGAGTGGCAGTAGGGACTACGCTCTTCCGCATCTGACAGATCTGCCCGACCATCACCTGCAACCCAGCCGTGGGAATCAGCACCGACGGTACTCGCGTTGGACCCACCGACTCTTCATCAGGCCCTTCGACATAATCCGAGACGGGCATTCCATGATGGTCCGGAGCTGAACGCCTATTGACTGTCCATGTGGAAACACCCCAGTACAAGGCACCACCACATGCGCGTACGCTCCCTTCCTCAACAGACGATGTCGGGTTACCCAGATAAGTAGGAGACGCTTATCCGCCCATGTAAAGAGGGGCCCGTCAAAATCAATTTCTCAATACAGAAACTTGATATCGCATTATAAAAATAATGTGACCTGAATCGCAGTGGTGTTCGTTATCATTACCGGCACCTCTCTCAGAGAGATCCTCCTAAGGAGCAGCCATGAATATCAAGTCTGCCGACGACTTCAGAGTCGCCGACCCAGCACCCAAAAAACCTTTCGACAACTCCCTGTTCTTCCAACTGGGAGTGGCGATCGTAGCTGGTGTGTCAATTGGGCATTTCCTCCCAGACATGGGGTCGCAGCTTCGACCGCTCGGCGACGGCTTCATCATGTGGATCAAGATGATCATCGCTCCCCTGATCTTCTTGGTTATCGTCACGGGAATCTCTGCTGTCGGCGATGTCAAAGCTGTGGGCCGCGTGGGGGTCAAAACTCTTCTCTACTTCACTGGCGCTACCATCTTCGCCCTAGTCTTCGGGTTGATCGTCGCCAACGTTTTCCAACCAGGCGCGGGGCTCAACATTGATCCAGATACATTGGATGCCACCTCACTTGAGAAAAGACGGGTGAAGCCAAGGTAGCCGCAGACTTCATTCTAGGTATCATTCCCGTCAGCGTGATCGGAGCTTTTACTGATAACAATCTATTGCAGGTTCTGTTCTTCTCCGTCTTCTTCGGAGCCCCATCGTGGTCGTAGGACAAGAACGTTGCGCCCCGCTGCTGGCAGTCTTTGAAAACGTGTTGGAATCGATCTTCAAGGTCATGAGCTGGGTCATACGAGTGGCTCCCCTGGGTGCCTTTGGGGCCATGGTCTTTATCATCGGTCAATACGGAATCGATGCCCTCGCTATATACGCAAAACTTATTTTGGCTTGCTACGCCGCAGCGCTGTTCTTCGTATGCGTCCTCTTCATCATTGCCTGGAGCATCGCCCGCGAAGAGTTCCTATTGGCATTAGGCACGGCATCCACGGAATCAGTAATGCCTCGTATCATGACGAAGCTGACCAACGCAGGTTGTTCTAGGGCGACCACAGGTCTGGTCATTCCCACTGGTTATTCGTTCAACCTCGATGGTGCCGCGATCTACCTGTCAATCTCACTGCTGTTCCTTACCCAGGCTTTCGGGCATGACCTTAGATTTGGCCAGCAGCTTGCGGCGTTAGGCATCCTCTTGTTGACTTCTAAAGGCATGGCCGGTGTTCCAGGGTCGTCCTTCCTTGCTTTGTCGGCAACAGCTGCTGCGCTGGGGATCTTCCCGGCAGCCGGCGTGGCCTTGCTTCTGGGGGCAGACCACGTCATGGACTCGATGCGCGTAGTCGTGAACCTGCTGGGTAACTGCGTGGCCACATTCGTCGTCGCAAAGTCGTCGCAAAATGGGAAGGACAATTCGACCATAACGTCATAAAGCGAGCCTTCGCCAGAGAAACTACCAACGAAGATACCACTCGCATGTTGGGACGCGATGAGGAATGGGAAGCCCTGGAAGCGGAACGCCTTGCTAAAGGCTAGCCGCCGTCACCAAAGTTCGGAGGCGGTCCAACCCCGGATGCACTGCCTCAAATTGACATAAAGGCAACGGCTAGACAAGAAGCACCTGATATCCAATAGGTGATAGCCACGAGCCTAAGCCAGTGAAAATGCTCTGCAACAACCCACTCGCGATTAACTTCAGCACAGGATTCCGGTAGAGCATTTTCCTGACTCGCCGCCTGTTGAACGCCTGTTGAAACCGTGCAAGGCCGGCGTCATTAATACCCAACAACCAGTGAGCTGCGCCCCGACGAGCGCATAAAGCCACAACGACGCGAACATCGTTCGTTCAGCAGCAGTCGGACGTGATGTCTAGGCAGCGGCCACGGTGATACTCCGCGGGTGACGCGTAACTCCTGGAATCCTGGAAGCCTGGAAGCCTGGAACCGATGCTTCCGAACAACTCGCCGCAGTGGGATTCAACAATCGCATCCGCACTGTCGCGCCACTGCTCTCTCTTCTCCTCTCGATTCTGCTTCACGACGTCCACATCTGGAGCAAAAGGCTAAGACTCCCGTATTCCAGCCCGGACCACCTTGCGATCGGCCGCGGGAAACGGCGATACACTCTGACAAAGCCAATCACGCCGGATCCGGGTCCCTCACTTGGGACTCCCGATACTTATGAGGTTGCCCATAGCCAGGGAATCTTCGATTCCGGCACAACACTTCTCTTCTGCTCAAGAGATCAAAAACTACAATTGCCCCATCGGCAAGCATCTTGTCACTGGTTAGCACTAGGAAACTCAATATCCGCCTAGAGCCGATGGGACGGCTACGGGATGCGCGAGCAACTTATTGACCGGTTCCATCCAATCCGTCAAGCAAAGTCAAAGATGGTACAAAAAACACCGAACCTGTTCTAGGCGTTGAGAAGTCAAGCAAGCGGTCATGCATTCCAGGCGGATCTCCGATAAACATGCGTTCCAGCATTTTTTCGATAACCCACAGGTGTCTCGAATAACCAATGAAGTAGGTCCCGAATTCTTTGTTCCCCGGACGCCCGAACGGCATGTTGTCCCGCAGAATGTCGTGTTCGCCTTGTTCGTCCTCAATGGTCGCCAAGGTCTTGTGTGCTTTCTGCCCTCGAGGCACATCATCAAGCTCTACGCCTTCCGCTTTGGTACGACCGATAATCGCTTCTTGATCTTCTGTCGACAGCTCATGCCATGCGGATATTGAATGGAGGTATTTCTGGACCACAACATAAGAACCTCCGACGAACTGCGGATCTTCATCGCCGATAAATACGGTTTCCAGCAAATCAAGGCCGACTGGGTTCGCGGTTCCATCAACAAATCCGAGTAGATCTCTGGAGTCGAAATAGCGAAATCCGCAGACCTCATCCTCGACCGTGACAAGATCTCCCAGCGTATCCAAGATCAGGCGCTCCAGTTCGAAACATAGGTCCTGACGTTCCGAACGTATGTGGAAAAGCAGATCACCCGGTGTTGAAACTGCGGTATGAGTGGTACCTGAGATCTCTTGAAATGGATGAAGCTCTCTGGGCTGCTTCTCGCCCATGAGCTCAGTCCATCGTCGACTACCGATGCCTACTGTGCACGACAATCTGCTTTGGAGATCCCTGAAACCCACAGTCTTCACAACGTCCTGCACTCCTTTGAGTACGTCGCGAACTGCAGGTATTGGTGCAGAATCCTTGAGCGTGCAAACAAGGAATATCGCCGATCCAGTCAATGGGCCAACGAGATCTTGCGGCCGGGCTTGTCTGGATGCAGACCATTGAGGGATATATGGATCGCTTGGGTATGCTTGCATCGTTGAACCTCTCGGTAGTGGATCTCTATGGAGAGGCTTTCACCCTGAACGACCGGATGCAAGTACGTTTTGCAGTAACAAACGCTGGGATACCGCGAAGGAACCACTTTGAATCCTTGGTGGCCTAATATTTTCTCATCATGTTCCATCCAGTCCCAAAAGCCAGGACAGAAAGTCCCCAATGGTTCTACTAAGACAAGCCAGACGCTTAATTCTGCCCGACTTGCCTGGGCGTAATGACTACTGGGTGGCATGGCGCCTCACCCTAGGTGTCAGCATTCCAGCATTTCTACTGTTAAGTTGGGGGCATCCCAACTTGATTATCTATGCCGTTTTCGGAGCATTCCTCGGAATGTATGGACGTGATGACCCAGCTCAGCAACGGCTGCTTCACCAAGCGCAGGCTGCGGTACTCCTTCTTAGCGGGGCCATTCTCGGGATCAGCTTGTCCTATGGCAATCTCGGCCCATGGGAACTCATCGGCATTGAGTCATGCTTCGCAGCACTAGCTTCAATCTACTCGGACAGATACAACCTCAAACCCGCTGGCCCGTTCTTTTCGATCTTTGCCCTGGGAGCCTGCGCATCGCTGGCTCCGGCGGTGCCATGGATCACCGCAGTCGGAATATGCCTTGCTTCAGCAATTCTCTCGATGCTGATTGGGTTAACTGGCTGGGTGAATACCCGTGAATGGCAACCCAGTATCTTCCGCAATGTAGCGCATGCTCCTTTCAAAGCAACGTTCGTTCATGCCACGAGATACCTGCTCGCTATGGCAATTGCGGGTTCCGGAGGTCTGATATTAGGCATAGGACATCCATATTGGGCCATGGCCGCGGCAGCAGTCCCACTTGCTGCTGACACGCTTTCGGGAAGAATCCGACGCGGCATACACCGAATGCTCGGCACTCTCCTAGGCGTCGCAGTCACTGCCGTAGTTCTGTTGCCTCACCCTTCCACGGCCATACTGGTAGTAGTTGTTGTCATCGCGCAATACCCGAGCGAATTATTCATGACCCGTAATTACGCGCTCGCGCTCATGTTCTTCACACCAATGATCTTGCTGATGACGTTACTCGCAAGCCCTGCGAACATTGAAAAACTCATCGGAGATCGAGTGCTTGAAACGGTTATCGGCGCGGCCTCCGGCATTCTTGTGGCTGTTTTCATTCGGGAACCACGCTGGGCAATGCGCAATAAAGTGACCTAGTCGTCTTTGGGGACCATCCGTTTCGTCCTTGTGAGACGGCCCCGTAGCGAGGATAGTTGGAACTGACTGTGACGCTCCTTCGCAAAAGTGTTGCAGCTAAAGACAGCCAAGATCGGAGCATCTCGTGGAAAAGAACAATGACGCTGGTATCAGTACGCTTCTAGGACTGCTTTCCGACACTCCGCGCCAGGGCGGGTTCGGCCCGCTAAGCGATGGATCATGGTCGCAGAATGATTACCACCATCCGGCAGCAGGCTGGGGAGCCAGCAAATCTGTGCTTGAAGTACTCGTGAAAGAACGACAAGTAGTCAGCGGCACCAAAGCGATGCTGTCGATGAACCACGGCGTTAAAGGTTTTGACTGTCCCGGGTGCGCATGGCCAGATGACCAAAAAGGTTTGAAACTCGACATCTGCGAAAACGGCATCAAACACGTTACGTGGGAAATGACTGCCAAGCGAGTCCGGGCTGATTTCTTTGCCCAGCACACCGTAGCGGAATTGTCTCAATGGACCGATTATGAGCTGGAGGCTGCGGGGCGGCTGACAGAACCCATGGTCTACGATGCCTCAAGTGACAAATACGTTCCCATCTCCTGGCAGGAAGCTTTCGACCTAGTTGGCGAGCAGCTGCGCGCCCTGGCTTCTCCCAACGAAGCAAGCTTCTATACATCGGGCCGTCTGAGCAACGAAGCAACGTTCCTCTACCAGCTCATGGCCCGCGAACTGGGAACTAATAACCTGCCAGACTGCTCCAATATGTGCCACGAAGCCTCGGGACGAGCCTTGCAGGCATCCATCGGCACAGGCAAAGGTACTGCCGACCTTGAGGACTGGGAAAAATGCGATGCCCTGTTCATCTTCGGAGTCAACGCTGCCTCCAACGCACCGCGCATGCTCACCTCGCTGTCGGAAGCCACCAAACGCGGAGCGAAGGTAGTACATGTCAATCCACTGAACGAAGCCGGTTCCACCCGCACCATCGTGCCGCACGATTTCGTGGACATGGCATTGTTCAAAACGTCCTCCACCAGCGATGGCAATCTCCAAGTCCGTCCCGGCGGTGACCTGGCGCTGATACGGGGCATGGCTAAAGCTGTCTTCGAAGCAGCAGAAACTGACCCGAAGGTGCTGGATCTCGGCTTCCTAGAATCCCACACCAACGGCATGGAAGAATACCGAACCCTAGTCGAAGCTACTGAATGGGCCGAGCTGGTTGAACAGTCCGGTCTCTCAGAGGAAAAGATCCGCTGGGCCACCGATATTTACATCAAATCCGATCGCACCATTATCAGTTGGTGCCTTGGCGTAACCCAACACGAACATGGCGTAGACACCGTACGCGAAATCATGAACCTCCTGCTGTTGCGCGGTAATATCGGACGTCCCGGCACCGGTCCTTCACCGGTCCGCGGGCACAGCAATGTCCAGGGCAATCGTACCTGCGGGATCGACCACCGACCTAGCGAAGACTTCCTCAACCGGCTAGCTACGGAATGCAAGATCAACCCGCCATTTGAGCACGGGCTGGACACGGTAGAAACGATCAAAGCCATGCACGAAGGACGAGTCAAAGTCTTTGTCGGCATGGGAGGAAATTTCGTCCTAGCGGCTCCGGACACTCGGTTCACTGCTGAAGCGTTAAGCAGGACGGAACTCACTGTCCAGGTGAGCACTAAGCTCAACCGCAGCCACCTGGTGCACGGACAGCAAGCGCTCATCTTGCCATGTCTCGGCAGAACCGAGCGTGATCTTCAGGCGACGGGCGCCCAAGGTGTCACGGTCGAAGACGCCATGAGCATGGTCCACCTATCCAAAGGCGCCACGAAACCGGCTGATGATCAGCTCAAGAGCGAGCCAGCCATCATTGCAGGCATCGCGGCGGCAGCACTGCCAAAGAGCGAAACACCGTGGGCTTGGTACGTCGAAGATTACGACCGGATTCGCGACGTGATGGCTCGTGTCCTGCCTGGTTTCGAGAACTTCAACGAACTGATTCGAAACCCCCTAGGCTTCCGTATCCCTCAACCTGCCCGCCAACGTACTTTCAACACTATCTCGGAACGTGCCGAATTTTCCCAGGCCAGATTGCCTGATGTCTTACCGGCTGACGAACAGACACTAATCTTGCAGACCATGCGTTCGCACGACCAATGGAACACCACCATCTACTCGAGCAACGACCGCTACCGTGGAGTCAAGAACCTTCGTGAACTAGTTTTCCTGAACAGCCAAGATATGGAGGACCGCGACATCGCACAGGGTGACTTCGTCGATATCGTCGCGCTGTCCAAAGACGGATCGGAGCGCAGACTCAATCGCTACCGCGCCCTCGCCTACGATCTGCCCCGAGGAAGCGCAGCTGGCTACATGCCAGAAATGAACGCACTCATCGGCATCGCCGATTACAGTACTCAGAGCGATCAGCCACTCATGAAGAATATCCAAGTACGGATCTTCCCCTCGAAATAATCCGCGCTGACGTGAGAGATATCCGGAGAAAAGCCACTAGCATTCCAATAAAATTTCAGTTCAGAGCAGACTGCAGTCGTTGGGCTTTGGGGAAGTTAATGATCATCGTTCTGCCGCATGTAGCCCGGCGAATCACAATTGAGAAGCCCGCTAAGAGACCAATCCAGCTATGGCTTTGACGATTTAGGCCGTCAGATGATGAAGGAACGCTAAGAACACCTCGGGCGAAGTGCTGATTGCCAATCCGCGGTAACTGCAGATTGTCCAATGCTACTTTCCTAGGCCAGGCTACGAAGTTTGTGAGACTGTGCCCTGAGGAAAGAGCAGAGACCTCGTTCTCCTGTCTATTCTGGCCCAATCATCAACTTTCCGCTTGCCTTGGTTCGCGTTGCTTCATCAGGTCATACACCTCATCCACACGATGCTGGGTCGGTATAGAATTACGCAATTCAGATTGAAATGTGATAAAAATCAGCCTTTGGCCTCCACTGTTATTGAAGTAGGAACAACTCCGCCGTCCTCAGCCCTTTCGCTCCGCTAGGCAGCGGAAGGGTTCTTCGGACATGCACACCCAGCGGAATCTCAAAATTCTCCTTCAGCAGACTTTGCATATAGGTTAGGGCATCTTTAATCTGCCCCTCGAGAGTGGAGCGCAGCTCTTTCTCTCGTACCCCAATGATCCGTTCTTGACATCCCACGGAAACAGTTGCGAACCTTTGAACGTCAATCGGCATACACCGAACCACCATAATCGTTACTCATCTGAGCATTGGCGGTTCTGCAATCCACACTAGGCCGACTATTTCTTCCTTCGTGCGAGGAATGCTTACGCCGTCGTGGAATCCTAGCGGATTTCGCCATCTTCCCTGATCAACTGTTCCTCGGACCTGAACCGCCGCATCTCTTGCATTCTGAGGGAGTGCTGTGGTTGCAGGATCGTTAGGACACAGTTGAATGAGCAAATCACCGGTTGCGTATCGATCGTTTTGCAAAACATCACTGGAACAACGGGGATGGTCTAAGAGACCGCTTGCGTGCGGCCGGGTCCGCTGCAGCAAGCCTGTCTGACGGTATGTTCCCCACCGCCCCGCAACGCTCCAGGAGAGAAACGAGAAACTCACCGCATGCGCCGCTACCCTGCCTCCCGCGATCTTTTTCCAGGTCCGGTTTCTTCGGTTCCGCGACTCGTGCTTCCGCCAATGGAAGGTCACCCAGCTGCACCTCACCCACCATTTCGGGGCTCAAAGCCGAGAATGATTGCCATGGCATCGTTCCCAGCGGGACGGACGCTGCCATGGTGGTGGCCTCAACGTAGTGAGCCAGAGTTGTCGCCCATTGGAAAAACGTCCGCTGTTTGAATACTCGGTACAATTCCTGCCAAGAATATCGTTTTGCGAACCGATAGAGATTCCGAACTGAGCTTTGGCTTGAGATCCCTGCCGTACCCACATCACCCAGAGATTTATTCACCGATTTCAGCCCGATCAAAGCCGTCGCGTGCAAGCTCAATCTCCGGTAGATGACGTTCTGCCCATTGCAGCAAAACGTCGATAGGACCTCGCAGAGTTTTTCCCAGAACCGTGATGCTGTAGGTGACCGCTAGAGGGCGAGTCGCGGTCACGGTTCGAGAAACGATGCCGTTACGCTCAAGTCGTTTCAAAGTCCCTGTCAACGACTTCTGACTTACCACGGGGATCGCCCGGCGAAGCTCGTTAAAGCGACAAGGTCGCTCGCACAACTCGTTTAGTATGGCTAGCGACCATTTGTCCAGTACTTGGTCGAGCAACTCCCGATGAGTAGTGTCGAGGTGAAATTCAGCGGAGGTATCCATGGCGAAACCTAGTCTCATTGCGGTGCCTTTTGGCATGTACGTATCCTAAGGATACCTACCCTGGTTCAGAAAGGGATCGCCATGACTGTCCACTACATTTCTCCCAAGGGACTGCTGCAGCCAGCGCCCTACCACCATGTTGCCGTCGCAACCGGCACCCGGCAAGTCTTCGTTGCAGGACAGGTTGCGCACCAACCCGATGGGGATCCAGTCCCAGAGAACCTCGAGGCACAGGTCTCTCAGGCACTGCGTAATATTTCAATTGGGCTCGCCGGTGCCGGGGCCACATTTGCCAATGTGGTGAGGCTGACGGTTTATGTCACCGACTGGCATACGGAGAAAATTTCAGAGTTCATGGGCGGTGTAGAGTCCGTTGCCGAGGAAATCGGCTTGAGCCTCCCGATGCCGCCCGCAACGCTCATTGGCGTCCAAGCGCTCTATGACGATGAAGTGCTGGTGGAAATAGAAGCCACCGCCGTCATCGACTAGACGATTAGTTTTGCTTCCCGAGCAGGTCGTCTTCCCTTCGAGCTCCTCCCCTCCTAACGTTGTGCTACCGATCCCTCCCACTGAGACGCAAACTTTAGGGCTTATCAGTGGTTTGCCCCGTTGGATGGGTTCAGCCCCTTTCAGCCGCGCAGGACGCGGTACGCCCCACCAGGACTCAGCAAGAAAGCTAATGCAAGACCGAAACGCCGAGAACCGGAGGCAATGGATCCCCCTAGCCTCAGGAAAACGCTGCCCAGGCAGGCGAAGACATACCATCACGGGTCTGCGCGGTCCCCGGCAAGGATGCGAAGAAGCTCCGCATCGCAGGATTCTGTAAGGCAAGAAACAACTAAGCAGCTAAGTGATTTCCGCGACCAAACTATGAACGCACCCTGTCTGAGCCCTACACCTATGTAGGAAATTATCAGTACGGGACCGTTCATATTTATAGGGATCGGACAAGTTTACGGTACGCCCACCAGGAAACCCGTGCCGCAGCGTCAGCGGAGGCGGGCGTTGGCAAGGACAGGAACGCGTTCCCGGATCTTAACCACGTCATCGGGGTTGATCTCGACAATCCGCAGTGCAGGAGCCAGCTGCAAATCTTCCACCACGGATCCGTCCGGGGCAATCAGGGCGCTATGGCCTACTCCCAGCGGATCACCGGCGGGGACCTCATCCAATACCGTGTGCGGATCAGCCTGATCGACGGCGACCACGAACGTAGTGCTGTCCATCGCCCGGGCTCGTGTGGCAAGCTGCCATTGCTCCACCTTCCCCGGTCCCATGGCCCACGACGCGCAGACGATGTTGACCAGTGCCCCGGCAGCCGCGTTGGCGAAGAAGATCTCCGGGAATCGCACGTCGTAGCAAGTAGCCACGCCACAGGTCAAGCCATTGACGGCGAAGGTCACCGGATGCTCGCCAGGAGTCACCGACTCCGATTCCTGGTAGCCGAAGGCATCATAGAGATGGATCTTGTCATAGGAGGTATCTACCTCGGGCCCGGTGATCAGCAGGGTGTTGCGCACCCGGCTCCCCACCCCAGGGGTGAACATCCCGGCAACTATGGTGACGCCCAGTTCGCTGGCCAGCGTACGCACGTTCGCGGCCCATGGGCCGTCAAGGGATTCTGCGATGCGGGCCAGGTCGTTGCCGAAGGCACACATGGTGGCCTCGGGGAAGACCACCAGCTCGGCGCCCTGTCCGGCTGCTTCAGTCGCCCGGGCGCGGATAAGCTCCAGATTGGCTTGCGGATCGGCCGAGCTGAGGATCTGGGCCAGTGCGATTTTCATAGAATTCTCCTGAAATTGGGATTGGTGAGGCATGGAAAGTGGAAAGCAGCCCCCTGCAGTCGACCGGGATTCCCGGCCGGCCGCAGAGGGCTGCGATCAGCTCAGTGCCGGGCCGCTAGAACAGCCACGGAGCCCGTTCATGGTGGAAATCATCGAAGCTTCCGAACTTGCCGGCGTTGAAGGCTAGTCCGCTGCCGTCGCGGTCGCGGCTGGCCACAACCTGGCCGAAGAATACCTGGTGGTCTCCGATGTCGTACTGGTGCACGACCTTGCATTCCAGCTGGCTCAGCGCCTCGGCAACCACCGGCAGGCCGCCCGGGGTCGTGTCGAAGCTGCCGGCCTCGAAACGCGACCCGCCACGGGTGGCGAACTGGCGGGCCACCGCTTCCTGCTTGGCGCCGAGGATGGAGATCGCAAAGCGCCCACCGTCACGGATGGCGTCCCCAGTGCGGGTGTTGAAGTTCAGCGACACCATCAGGATCGGCGGCTCCAGCGAAATGGAGGTCAGTGAATTGATGGTCATGCCCGAACCCTCTCCCTCATGTTCGGTGGTCACCACGGCGACACCGGTCAGGAAGCGGCCCATCGCCTGGCGCATGGCCAGCGGGTCCGGTGTGGAGAAAGTCTGCGGCAGTGCCATGGCTCAGTCCTCCTTGGAGTAGTAGCGCACTTCGAACATCTTGGCGCCGTTTTCCGAGATCCATGGCCCGTGCTCCATTCCCGGCGGGCGGGTCGCCCAGTCGCCGGCCTTGAAGGTCTGGCCCAGGCGCTGGTCGACGAAGGAGCCTTCGAAGATGTAGACCTCTTCCCAGAAGTCGTGCTTGAGCGGACCGTTGGGGCTGGTATCGGTGCCTGGCTCGAACTTCAGGATGCGGGTCACCGCATCGGATGAGTCGTCGCGGGCCAGGATGGCCTCGGACAGGCCGTCGATATGGGGGTTGCAATCAGCGAATTCGACGCGGGAGACCGGACCGAATTCGTACTCTGGTTTCGCCATTGCGGATATTCCTTCTTGGGTCGTTCGTTTACTTGGCGGCCGCTACCGCGGCAGATGAGCTGTAGCTGGCCAGGAATTCATCCAGTTCGGCAACGTGCTTCTCGTAGCCGTAGTTGCGGAAGGTGTAGGCGCCCTTCACCACGAACGGTGCCCCGGCATAGAACATCTCGTACTGCTGGTGGCGTCCGGCGAACTCGGTGCCGATGATGTCCCAAGCCAGGCGGAAGAGCTTGATCCGTTCCTCGCTGTCCACGTTCGGGGAGGCGATGTAGCGTTCCACATCAGGTCCGGTGACAGGGCTGTGCATGTCCTTGACGCCCGATGGCATCTGCAGCACGCCGCCGCCGACCAGGTCGCGCAGGATCTCGATGACCTTCGGGTAGGTCTCGGACTGCAGGCCCATAGCGCCATACAGCGCGCGCTTGCCAGGGATCATCATGCCCTGGGCATCGGCCTCGGCGGTATATTCGGCAGCCAGCAGCGCCGATTCAACCGACGAGATCGTGGCTGCCAGCTCGCCGAGCTTTTCCTGCACCCCGGGGATGCGCTCGGTGCCGTTGACCTGGGTGATCTTGCGAGCGACGGCGCCGATGAACTGCAGCTTCGTGTTCAGTCGGGTCTGTGCTTGCCAGTTGCCCAGGGCGTGGGCGCCGGTGTCGAAGAACTGCCGGCGCAGCTTTTCCACCTCGCGGTCAATGAACACGCGGTCCCACGGAACCAGCACGTCATCGAAGATCACCAAGGAATCCGGCTCGTCATAGTGGCTCGTGAGCGGGTAGTCGTATTCGCTGGAGGCCTGCGGCGCGAAGGGACGGCGGCACAGCAGCTTCAGGCCCTCGGTGTCCACCGGCAAGGCAAAGGAGATGGCGAAGTCGACATCGTCCGGTCCCAGCGGCTTGATGCAGGTGATGAAGATTTCATCGGCGATGGCCGCACCGGTGGCGAGCATCTGCGAGCCGCGCACGATCAAGCCCTCTTCGGTTTCCTTGACCACACCGACCTGCAAGAAGTCGCCTTCCCAGCCAGAGGCAGTGGTGGCGCGGGAGTACTGCGGCGGGATGATGGCGTAGGAGAGGTACAGGTTCTCGCGCAGGATCCGTTCGTAGTAGCGGCGGATATTCCCCGCGAAGTCCCGCTCGGGGTGCTCGAAGACTTCCGAGTGGCTGCCGAAGGCGGCGAAGAAGGTGCCCACGTGGTCCGGGCTGCGGCCGACCCAGCCGTGGGTGTGCTTGGCCCAGCGCTCCACCGCGGCACGGCGGGCGCGCATTCCCTCGGTGGTGCGCGGGGCGCTGAACACGAGGTTGGCCGGGCCGTCGATTTCCTCGGCGTGATACTGCATGCCGTTGGCTGGATCTGCGGCGATGTCGAAGAGCTCCGCGACGGTCTTGGCCACATTGGCGAAAGCCGGATGGCTCGCCACATCGCTGACCACCTCTCCATCAAGCAGGATTCGGCGGTTGTCTTTCAGTGCATTCAGGTAGTCGTTTCCGGTGCGCATGTTCTTACTTTCCTTGCTGGATGGTATAGGTGTGGATCAGGGTTTCGCCATTTTCGAGCTCCAGGTCGAGCCGCCAGTGCGAACCGTAGGTGAAATTCCCGCCGATGACCGGAAGCGTGCCGCCTAGGCAGATGAAGTCCCCGTCACCGACGTCATGGCGTTCCAGGAACAGCTTGACCACATTGGCCGGGGTTCGCAGGTTATCCAGGGTTCCGTCCTGGTACAGCACGCCATCGACCCAGCTGCGGGCCCGGGCCTTGTCCAGGCTGAAGGCCGCAAGGTCATCGATGGCCACCACCTGGTGGGCTACCGGCTTGGAGCAAGCCCGCTTGGAGTCGGGGATGTCCACGGCTTCGAGCTCGCGATCGGTGTGATCTGAAGCCAAGCCAAGGTAGTAGCGTCCGCGGTGGCGGATATACAGCGGCTCAACTTCCCCGCTGGTGGCTTTCCCCGCAGTCTGCAGCGACTCGGCGCTGGTGAAGGTGTCCGCTTCGACCGGGTAGAACATCGGTACCGCAGGCGGCGGGGCGATGCCGATGGCGGCCAGCTCATCGATGTGCTCTTGCACCGCGTGTGCGTCGCGTCCGGTATAGCCGGCGACCATGCCGGTGAAGTTCGAGATCGTCAGGCGTTCGCCGCTGCCGAGGACCTCGAACTCCAGCAGGGATGGGGTATTGCTGCTCATGGGTTGCTCCTGGAAGTAGTTGGGGTGAGGGTGAGCGAGGGGTCCAAGCTGGCGAGCATCAGCAGGCCGAAGTCTGCGTACTGAACGGTGCTTTGCGGCTCGGATCCGCTGAGGTGGACAAGGTTGAAATCCATGGCTTTCTGCCTCCAATGGACGGTTTTTGGGTGCACGGGACCAAGGCCGGGCGCACTGGGCACCTGGCCGAAGCCGGTCAGGCTGGTTTTCTAGTGGACTTTCCGGGTGCTAATCGCATCCCGGGTCGAATGGATATGGCGCCGTGCCGCGAGTTGCGCCTGCTCTGCATCCCCGGCGCTGATCGCCTGGAGCATTGCTTCATGTTCGGCGAGCACCGAGGTATATCTGTCAGCCGTGGCGAGCACGGCCTGGATGCCCACGCGTTCCTGCTTGATGCGCTGGGAGTCATAGACTTGGGCCAGCGTGGCATTGCCCGCCGCTTCCACGATGGACTTGTGGAAGGCGATGTCGAGTTCGATGAACTTGACTGCATCGTCCAGGCATTGGCGCTGCTCGTCCAGCAGGCCCTGCAGCCGCAGGACGGTTTCGGGCCGGCGCTGGGCGACCTGATGGGTTGCCCATTCGCCGATCACCTGGCGGACCTCCATCATTTCCTGGATATCCGCTTCGGTCATCGCCGGGATATAGATGCCTTTATGCGGGATGCGGCGCACGAGCCCTTCGGCTTCGAGCCGTAGCAGCGCTTCACGGACCGGGGTCCGGGACACCTGCGCGGCGCCGGCGATGGAGTTCTCGCTCAAGAACATCTCTTGGTTCCATGGAAGCTCGGCAATTTGCTGGCGCAGCCACTGGTAGGCACGTTCGGGTGCGGTGGCTGGCGGTGTCTGAAATACGCTCATGGTCCATGTCCTGATGTAATGTTCTTGAGTCAACGATGCACGTCCTTGTCTAAGCTTAGGCGTCGAGGTCGGTGAGTTTGATATTTTTCGTCTCCTTGGCGAAAGCTACCGAGACGATCGATATCAAGCCCATGGCGGCCAAGTACAGTCCGATGGCCATGCCCGTGCCGAATGCGTGGTAGAGCGACAGGGCAATCAGCGGGGAGAGCGATCCGGCGATCAGCGAGGCGATGTTGTAGGCCACCGAGGTGCCGCTGTAGCGGACTTCGGTGGGGAACAGTTCCGAGAAGAATGCCCCGATGACCGAGCTGTAGGCCGCGAAGATCAGCAGCCCGCCGACGGCCGCGATGATGATCAGGTTGGTCGACTTGGTATCCAGCAGTGCGAAGAAGGCGAATCCCCAGAGGACGGTTGCCGCCGAGGCGGCAAACAATATGGGTTTGCGGCCCAGCTTGTCGGCGACGATCGCCATCAGCGGGATGGCGACAACCGCCACGCCCTGGCCGATCATCACCGCGGTCAGCCCGACGCCGCGTTCCAGCTTCAGGATCTCGGTGACGTAGGTGATGATGAACAGGGAGTAGATGTAGAATCCCGCATTTTCGCCCATGCGGCTTCCGGCGGCAATCAGGATTTGGCGCCAATTCCCGCGCAGCAGCCGTGCCAGCGGAAGCTTCTGCTTGGCGTGGCCGGTGGCGGCTTTCTTCTGCTGGGCCTTGAACAGCGGGGTTTCTTCCACGTAGAGGCGAAGCACCAGCCCGATGATCACCAGCAGGGCCGATAGCCCGAAGGCGATGCGCCAGCCCCAGGAAAGGAACGACTCGGGGGTCATGGTGGCGGAGAGCAGTGCGAGCACGCCGGCGGCCATCAGGTTGCCCAGTGGCGGGCCCACATTCGGCCATGAGGCCCAGAATGCGCGGCGGCGCGAGTCATTGCTGTACTCGGAGACCAGCAGGACGGCACCGCCCCATTCGCCGCCCAGCGCGAATCCCTGGATCAGGCGGAGAAGAAGCAGCAGGAGCGGCGCGGCGATGCCGATGGCCTCATAGGTGGGGATCAGTGCGATGAGCGTGGTGGATACGCCCATGAGCATCAGGCTGGCGACCAGCGTGGCTTTGCGCCCCTTGCGGTCGCCGAGATGGCCGAGGACGATGGCGCCCAGCGGGCGTGCCAAGAAGCCCGCGGCAAAAGTTCCCATGGCGAGCATAGTGCTCACGAAAGGGTCGTTGCTTGGAAAGAACAGCTTGTTGAAGACCAGTGCGGCGGCGGTGCCGTACAGGAAGAAGTCGTACCACTCCACCGCGGTGCCGGCGAGGCTCGATGCGGCGACGGTCGGAAGCGAAGTGTGCTTGCGGGTTTTTGGAGTAGATGCAGTCTTAGTCATCTAGCTCTCCTCTGTTTCACTGTGGGGGGGGACGGCTTCTAGGGCCGCAGTTTCGGGGTGATGTAATGCACATTAGGTACTGTAGACTAGTTGTATACAACTTGTCTACAGGCGCGGTTTCTTTGGCATCCACCATTGCTCGGGAGTCCGATCCGCCCGCAATGGGAGCGGATCAGGAACGCAACAGAGTCAAACCCAGAGGGGTGATGGGGAAAATTTTCCGCAATCACCCAACCCACGCCAGCTTTCGAGGGCGAAGGCCCCACTTCCATGGATTGTGAGGCTTGACACTGTCGGAGTCAGGGCGTTGTAATTGATCCTTGAAAGTTAATTGGTCATGGGACCAATAACCGCGAGCACTGAGGGTGATGCCTCAATGACGCGGCCACACCCAGCAGGAAGGATTGCGAGCCATGAGTAGCGCGCACCTTGATCCCGAAGTCACGGATTCCGCCAAGCATCCAGAAAAACGCGGGATCGAATTCATCGCCGCCGCAGAACGCCACGGCACGGCACGGGCCTTGTTCGCAGTATGGGCCGCACCCAATGTGAGCGTCCTGAGCTTCACCATGGGCGCCACGCTCACCCTCGTGCTGGGCCTCGAGCTCTGGCAGGCGATGCTCGTGATCATCGCCAGCAACCTGCTCTGGATCCTTCCGGGAATCGTCGCGGCCAGCGGCCCGTCGGCAGGCACTTCGGGTTCGGTGATCACCCGTGCCATCTACGGCATCCGCGGAAACCGCATCGTGATTGCCTTCTACGGCTGGTTCGTGTCGGGCATCTTCCTCGCCTTGAACTGGGTGGCTTCCACCTTCATGGGCGCAGAACTGCTGCGGCGCCTCGGCATGGGCAACGACACTCTGGCCAAGGCACTGGTGACCATTGCGGTGTCGGGAATCACCGTGCTGGTCGCCGTCTACGGCCACGGGCTGATCCTGCGCAGCTACTCGGTGGTCACCGCCGCTTTGCTCGCGATTTTCGTGGTAGTGACGGTGTTCATCCTGTCGAAGGCCGATTTCGGTTTCGTTCAGCCTGAGCCGCTGGGCGGCCTCGATCTGTGGATCTCCCTGAGCATCGGATTCGCCATCCTGGCATCCACCCCGTTGTCCTATTCCAACAGCGCGGATATGGCGCGCTACCTGCCCAGCGAAACCAGGACATCGCGCGTGATCGCAGCTACCGCGCTCGGCGGCGCGGTACCGGGCGTGATCTTCCTGAGCGTCGGCGCCCTGCTGGGAACCCTCGTTTCCTTCGATGCTCTGGAGATCGGCATCGACTTCGCGCTCATGGACATGCTGCCGGGCTGGCTCGGCGTGCTGCTGGTCGTGGGAGTGGTGCTGAACACTGTGGCGCTGAACGGCATGACCACCTACACGGCGAGCATGGTATTCCAATCCATCGGCGTGCCGATCAAGCGCATCCCCTCGGCCGTGCTGATCGGCGTGCTGGGCACAATCTTCACCTTTGTGCTTGCGGTCTCCACCTCGCTGATCGATGCAGTGAACCTGATGCTGCAGTTCCTGCTGATCATTTCGGTGCCGACGATCACCATCTACGCCACCGACATCCTGCTGCGCGGCAACCGCTACGATTCCCTGCAGCTGTTCGAGCAGTTCCCTTCGGGCAAGTACTGGTACCGCTCGGGCTACAGCGTCGCCGGGATCGTGGCGCTCGTGGCCGGCGGGCTGGCGTCGGCGCTGTTCCTCTCCACCGATGTCTGGGCTGGCCCCCTGGCGCTGCTGCTGGGCGGGATCGACCTTTCGGTGCCGGCAGGCATGGCCGTATCGGCCCTGGTCTACACGCTGCTGTTCAAGAAATCGGCGCGAAAGCAGGAGGTCGCCTGATGCCATCCTCGTCCCCGGCCCAGCGCGCCGCGGCGCATCCAGCGCGCTACCCGTTCGACGCCCCCGACAACCAACTGCTCGCCACCTGGCAGGAGGCCGGGCATAATCGCTGGGCTTTCACGCACATGGAGGAGGTAACCGCCCACGCGAGGATCACCAGGTCTGCACTGCCGGCAGTTCCCACGGTTCGCCTCGACGCCTTAGCGCAGTCCATGCCGGATCTGCAGCGCCGGCTCGAAGAAACCTGCACCGACTCCCTGGTGGTCCTGCGGGGCAATGACATCCTGGCCGAGTACTACCACGGCGGCAGCGATGCGGATCAGCCGCACCTGCTGATGAGCGTATCGAAATCCCTGTGCGCGCTCGTGGCCGGCGCCCTGGAAATGGAGGGGCTGCTGGACGTATCCCTTCCGGTGAGCCACTACGTCCCTGAATTGGCGCCATCGGCCTACGGCGATGCCAGCGTGCGCCAGGTGCTGGACATGCTGGTGGCAGTGGACTACGACGAAAACTACCAGGACCCGGCCTCCGAGGTGCAACGCCATGACCGTTCCTCCGGGTGGCGCCCGCGGCTGGACGGCGACCCGCGCAGTACCGGCGATTTCCTGGCCACGCTGCGCGGCAGCGGAAAGCACGGCGAGAAGTTCCAGTACTGTTCGGCGGGCACCGACGTGCTGGCCTGGGTGATCGAGCGCGCCAGCTCGCTGCGCTACGCGCAGGCGCTGGGCCGCTTCCTGTGGCAGAAGCTCGGTGCCGATCACGATGCCATGATCACCGTGGACGATCGCGGCTTCGGCTTCGCCAACGGCGGGATCAGCTGCACCGCCCGCGATCTGGCCAAGGTCGGCCGCCTCATGGTCGACGGCGGAATGGCCGCCGGAGGCCGCGTGGTCGAAGAAAGCTGGGTGGCCGAGGTCTTCGCCGGGGGCCTGCCAGAGCACATGGCCGGCGAGGGCTTCGCCCAGCTCTTCCCGCGGGGATCCTATGCCCGGCAATGGTGGTGCACCGGAAATGAGCGCGGCATCATCTCCGGCATCGGCATCCACGGGCAGAACCTCTGGATCGACCCCTCTCAGGACCTGGTGATCGTCAAGCTCTCAAGCTGGCCCGAGCCAGATACTGCCCAATGGCATGAGGTGCAGACCAACCTGCTGCTGGAGCTGAGCGAAGCGACCGCGCAGCTCGGCTAGATTCGGCGCCATCCCTTGCAAAACCCGTGCGGCCCATCGATCATTTCGATGAGCCGCACGGGTTTTCTGCCATCTGCGACACGCTCACTGGCCAGTGCCAATAATCAAGGCTGGCGAAGGGGGCAAAGAAATGGTTGGTGCGCCGAGGCATTCCCGGACCCCAAGGCGCTCGCTGCCTGGGTCAAGCATAGGAAGCCGATGCCAGCTTCTGCAGTGTCTTCTTCAGTAAAAGACGATGGCTCCCCGCTCTGTAGACGAACGCAGCCTGCCGCTGAGGGTGTGGTTGACCCGAATTGAGATCTGCAGTCATAGACGGCTCCGCGAGTGCGCTCACGGAGCTGGCCGTGGCCGGAGCATTTGGCTAAACCAGAGCATCTAGATACCGCTGTCCCGAAATGTCACGGAATACCCCTTGGCTGGTGATACGCC
Source organism: Glutamicibacter sp. GQ173 (assembly GCF_059759215.1). Lineage (NCBI taxonomy): Bacteria > Bacillati > Actinomycetota > Actinomycetes > Micrococcales > Micrococcaceae > Glutamicibacter > Glutamicibacter sp. GQ173. Next base: position 298,549 of record NZ_JCAXDT010000003.1, on the reverse strand, counting down.
CCGGTGCTTCCCCATGCAAGGCTTCAGAGCAGATACTGGTCATTCGTTCGGGCTGCTTGCACCTCTCGATCTGGGACGCTCTATGCGCAGGCAGGCCTGCTGGGTTGCCGGAGAATCCGTGTGATCAGTGCGAACTGGTGGTCATTGCGGATACGGCACCAGCAGCTGTGGCTAGCGCGTCGGTGATGGGCCGGTCGAGTAGCTGTTCAAGATCAGGGCTGGCGTTGCTGAGGAGCCCGTGCCGAATGCTGCTGGCAATCGAAGTCAGCATCGGAGGTTGGAACGGGAGCAAAGTTCCATCGTGAAGGAGCTGCGCACGATATTCGCTAAGGCTGATCTTCTGGTGACGGGCGCCGAGACGATCCGCAACATCTTTGACCGTGATCGGTGCTCCCACCAAATCGTAGGTCTTACCTGCGTGTGAGGCAGGGTCGCTCGCGACTATTGCTGCCACGGTAGCTAAATCTGCCCTGGCAACGGCAGAAAGCGCCCCGTCGCCAAAGGCTGATTCCAAACCATCAGACGTCCAGGTCAGCAATGCTCCGAAAAGTTCGGCATACAAGCCATTGCGCAGAATCGTCCAGCCAAGGCCGCTTGCTTTGACCAGTTTTTCAGTGGCGCGGTGGGCCAGCGCAAAACCGAGATGATCACCTGCGCTGGTCAGGCTCGTGTAAATCACATGATGAACTCCGTCGCGAACGGCAGATTCGAGGACAGATTGATGACGTGCGATGACTTGATCGTCCTCGGCATACCCGGCCGAAACTAGGACAAGAATTGAAATACCCATGAAATCTAGACTCGTGGAATTGTCGAAATCAAGATAACGCTGGCCATCGCCGGCAGCGCGGCTGCCACCTATGGCTGGGATGTCCCGATCGGAGAGCTTCTGGAGTATGAGTGTTGCGAGCTGACCTTTTGCGCCTGTCACCATGATCATGTTGTTTGATTCTCCCAAGTGGTTCTTACCAGTAACTACAATCAGTCTCAACCGTTCCAAACAGCTCCACAAGAAGGCAGTTTGATGTCAGTGACGAACACCGAAGTAACCACTCAGCCAGCAGAGCTTGATCCCTGCGGGCAACAGAACCACCCTGATTGCGGGATTCGGGACGTACTAGATCGGGTGGGTGATAAGTGGTCAGTTCTCGTGATCGTAGAGCTTGCGAACGGTGTGAGGCGCTTTAGACAGCTGCAACTCGCCATCGATGGCATCTCCCAGCGGATGCTGACACTGACCGTACGGCGGCTGGAACGTGATGGTTTGGTTCTTCGTACGGCCTATCCGACAGTGCCTGCTCAAGTGGATTATCGGCTCACTGAGACAGGGGCGAGCTTGACCCACCTTGTAAAGGCGCTCGCTGATTGGTCGCTTGCGCATCAAGAAGAAATCAGTCATTCCCGTGAAATCTATGATGCCCAACATCCAGGGAACGAAATCCGGTAGCCGGCTCAGCGCAAGCCGCAGGTCTCAAGCCAGCGGCCCAAAGGCAAAGTAACCACACTCACCCCAAGCAGTAACCTCACCAGGCGTCCCTTGTTAAGTTGGCTGGCTTGCTTTCCTGACGATACCTAAACACCTAAACGCCAGTCGCGCATCTTGCTTCGATCCATACTGTCCACCTAGCCCGGTCGTCAGCTGCTCGCCCTCAAGGCCCTTAGCCCTCGGCAAGCGCACGAGGGAATGGGGGATCTGGCAAGAGGACGTGCAGGACGTACTTGCCCTGGGAAAAGTGACAGCGCTGAGAACCTGTTGCAGGCCCGCCTCCATGGCGGTACGTCCGCGGGTGGTCTGCAACGAAGCCGCGCCTTGCACTTGAGCCTTCTGGATTAGACAGCCTCGTCGATAGCCCCTCCGCCAGAAGTTCGGAGGCCGTGCGCCCATACATCCACGGCACGCGACAGTTCCGCCAAAAGCCGGTGCGGTTTTTCCTAGCTTCCGCTCCCCGGGGCGTCACACCGGTGGTCTTCCAGCTTGCCATCGACGATGGTGGCCAGCACCGGGTTCGCGGCTTGGGCCTGCGGTTCCAGACTGAGCGGGTCACGGGCGAAGATCGTCAGGTCGGCGCAGGCCCCGGGGGCAAGGATCCCCCCGCCTTCTTGGCCCGCAGCCAGGGCCGGGACGCTGGTCATCGCGTGATAGGCCTCGGCGGCGGTAAGCGCCTGCTCCAGGTGCAGCGGCATGGCCCATGGCTGTTCCACCGGACGGCGCAACTGCGCATCGGCCAGGGCGATCCGTGGATCGGCGGCACCGATGGGCCAGTCGGAGCCCAGCGCCAGCGGCGCCTTGGCCCGGAGCAGGTCGCGGGTGCGCCAGCCATGCGCGCTGCGCTCGCTTCCCAGCCGGACAGACCAGTTATCGCTGCCGTCGGGGCTGGTCAACCGGATTCCATGCACGGGTTGCACGCTGGCAATGACGCCGAGCTGCGCGAAGCGCGGCAGCAACTGGTCGCCGATGGATTCCAGGTGCTCGATCCGATGCGCCCCACCTGCGACGGGTCCGGCGGCCTCGATGGCGTCCAGCGCATAGGCCACGGCCGCATCGCCAATGGCATGCGTGGCGGTGGGGATGCCCCGGGCGCTGAAATAGGCGATGGCCCGGCGGTAGGCCTCGGGATTGCGCCAGAGGCTATCGGTGTTCTGGCCGTAGCAGTCCGGGTGGGCGAACCAAGCCGAGCCGTTATCCGCCGTCCCGTCCAGCATGAATTTCACCCCGGCGACTTGCCAGCGCCTCCCGCCCAGGGCCTGCTGTTCGACGGCGCGTTCCCAGGCCTCGGGCCCCGAATCGGCGGGGATCAGCGGGGAGCAGCGTACCTTCAGCGGCAACAGGCCGCGGTCGTCCAAATACTTATATACGGCCTCGGAGGGCTCTGCGAAGTCCAGAGCATGCACCCCGGTGAGCCCGCAGGCCGCCATCTGGCTCAGCTCGGCGAGCACATGGTCCGCTGCCTGCTCGATGGGCAGGTCCGGGTAGTGCGCCATCACCAGATCCATGGCCTGAAGCTCCACGATGTAGCCGGTAGGGGCGCCTTGAGCATCCGTGTGGATCCGGGAGGCATCGGCGAACTGCTCGCGGCCGGTGATGCCCAGGTGGGCAATGACCGCCGGGCTGACCACCAGGGCGTGGGCGTCCGCGGTCATGTAGCTGATCTTTACCCCGGGGAAGCGTTCGCCGAGGATCTGGCCGCTGGGCTGGCCATCGAAGAGGTTGACATCGAGGTTGAAGCCGGTGATCCAGTCCCGCGTACCGAGCTGATCAATGCGCTCGCCGGTTGCGGCCAGCAGTTCGCCCAGCGTGCCGATGCGGTCCAGGTCGAGGGAAGTGCCGCGTTCGATGGAGCCCCAGACCGGGTGAGTGTGGATATCCACCAGACCAGGGAGGATCACGCCGTCGATCATTTCGATGCGCGTGTGCGCTGCGGCGTGTTCGCGCAGGATCTCGTCTCCGCCCATGGCCACGATGCGATCGCCGCGGATGGCCAGCGTCGTCGCTGCCAGCGGATCTCCGCCCGGGTTCCGAAGTCCCCGCGCACGGACAATCAAGTCTGCGTTCACTAGCCCCACCATTCCGATTTATTGGTGCTTACACCAATAGACTGTAGGTTCCAAATCTATTAGGGTAAACGCATGACGTCAAGCACTCCCCGGCCGCGGATACGCAAGAATCCGGAAGACCGTCGCGCCCAGATCCTGGACACCTCCGCCGCACTGGCGTTGCAGCTCGGCCTGGAGAAGGTCACCATGCGGCTGGTCGCTGAGAAGCTGGATGTGCGTCCGGGGTTGATCAGCCACTACTTCAAGAGCATCGACGAACTGACCTGCGCCGCCTTCGAGCTGGCGGCCTCGCGGGAACGCGAAGCGATTTTCTCGCAGGGGATGCTGGAAGGCGATGAACTGGGGAACATCTCGCAGTTCCTGTCCAACGTGTCCGCTCCGGACTTTGAGAATCTCGGCAAGCTCTGGCTCAATGCCCGCCACCTCGCCCGCTATCGTCCCTCCTTGCGCAGCCTGGTCAGCACGCAGGAAGCCCTCTCGCTCGCGGAACTGACCAAGCTGGTCACCCGCGCTCAGGAAGCAGGACGGGTCACCGCGGCCGACGCCAAGCGGGCAGCCACTGGAATCTTCGTGATCATCGACGGAGCCGGCAGCTACGTCAACACCACCGATCCGCTGGCCTTGTCCGAGTTGACCCCGGTGATCCGCACCGCCGCAGAATTATTCCTGGAACTGCCCCCGGGCGGCCTGCCGCAGCGCTGAGCCGCGCCCGCCGGGCGCCGCGTATTCGGAGCATCCCGCGGGATAGAACTTCCCAATCCCCAGCCCGGCCTGCTCCATGGCCAGCAGGTTGCGGCATGCGGTGATCCCGGAACCACAGCAGGACACCGCGCCGGGGATATGGCCGCGTCGATAGCCCTGCTCGCCGGAGGCTCCGTCGAGGCACCAGCGGACGTCGGCAACCACCACCTCATCATGGTGGGCCAGCGGCCAGTCCCGGTCCACGAATGGCTCGATCGCCCCAGTCCCTGCAGATGCGTTCACCATGCTCCGAAGATAGCGCCATGTCCGCATTCCAAGAAAGTTCACCTCGAATAGCGGAAAGCTGCTGGCTGGCGGGCAGTGCGGCCAGCAGCCCATAGACCGCGCCCGCAGCGCCCGTTACTATAGGAATAATTAATGCCATTCATTTAGGAGTCCACGATGCCTACCCTCGACACGATCATCCTCGCTGACACTATCCACAGCCTTGGCGAAACCGAGAACCACTCGGCCATCGGCATTGCCGATGGCATCATCCAGAAGCTGGGCACCCGGGAAGAGGCGCAGCAGTGGATCAAGCCAGGCGTAGCGGTCATCGATCATGGCTCGGCGACGATCACTCCGGGGCTCGTTGACGCGCACGTCCACCCGATCTACGGGCAGAGCATCGCCCGCGGCATCTTCATGGGCGATGTGAAGGACGTCGACGAGGCAATCACGGTCTTCGGGGAGTACGCCGCGGCGCAGCCGGAAGATTCGCCAGTCCTCGGCTACGGGCTCAACGTGGCCATCTTCGGCACCGGAAAACCCAGCGGGTCTTTCCTGGATATCGCGGCGCCCGGACGCGAATCGTACATCACCTGCTTCGACGCGCATTCGGCCCTGGCCTCCCAGCCCATGCTGGAGGCTGCCGGGATCACCGGCACCGAAAAGTTCGCCGACGGCTCCAGCTTCGCCACCGACGAGCAGGGCAAGCCCAACGGCTTCATCCTGGAATTCGCCGCCATGGCCCTGGTGGAGAAGGCCTTGCCCACGCTCACCGCGCAGGACAAGGCCGAAGGCACCTATCAGCTGCTGCGCGACATGGCGGCCAAGGGCCTCACCGGCGCCGAAATGCTGGATCTGGGAGACCCGGATTCGCTCCAGGTGCTGCGCCTGATGGAGGAAATCGGGGACCTGCCGCTGAAATTGCGGGTTGCCCCCTGGGTCATGGCCAGCGACGGACCGCAGGCGGTGGACAAAGTCATCGAGCTGCAGGGAGTCCATGGGCGCCGCTGGAACATCCGCGGCGCCAAGCTGATGATCGATGGCACCATCGACAACGGCACGGCCTGGCTCTACGAGCCGGACGCCGAAGGCGAGTCGACCGAATCCCTGTACCTCGACCCGCAGCAGTACCTGGCCAATCTGGGCCGGCTGGCCCAGGCAGGAGTCACCACCACGACCCATGCCATCGGCGACCAGGGTATCGGCTATGTCATCAAGGCGATCAGCGGCCTGCCGGAGAACGGGGTGCAGCACCGCATCGAGCATCTGGAAGAGATGACCGATGAGGATTTCGAGGCCCTGAAGGCCAGCGGCGCGACGGTGAGCATGCAGCCGACCCACTGCACGCACTTCGTACGCGCGGACGGCTCGGATCCGTGGTCGCGCCGCCTCGGCGGAAACCGGGCGTCCTTCGCCTTCCGGCTGCGCGATGTCGCCGATGCGGGCATCACCCTCGCACTGGGTTCGGACTGGCCGGTGGCCCCCTACGATCCGCGCCTAATCATGGCCGATGCCCAGACCCGCCGGCGCACGGAAGTCGAAGGCAGCGATTCAACCGGCCCCCGGCATAAGCTCAGCGCACGCGAGGCCCTGGAAGGCTACACGGTCAACGTGCACGCCAGCACCGGTGCCACCGGCGGGCAGCTGGCCATGGGCGCCGCCGCGGACCTGACGGTATTCGGAGCCGACCCGCTGCTGATCACCCCGGAAGAGTTGTGCACCGTCGACATCGTGGCCACCTATGTCAATGGAAAGCGGACCAACGCCCGGTAGCACTTCCACGGGCCGACCGGCCGCCGGCGCTACGGCGCTGGCGGCATTTGCCCGTCCCAGTCCTGGGGCTGGCCGTTGAGATCCTGCCTGCTTTCGGGCACGTCCAGGCGCTGTGCCGTCAAGTCGCGCGGCACCAGATTGAACCCCTGCCAGTGCACCTCCATCGGAGACTGCTCCTCATCCCGGGGGACGTGGTGATAGCCCACGGCCACCCAGGAAATCAGGTCGTCGAGCTTCTCATCTTGCTGCTTCTGGACGTAATCCAGCACTCCGCGACCGCAGCCGCCGCGGTTATAGGTGGCGAATATCTGGCATTCATCCGCATTGGTAAAGGCGACGTCGTAGCCGATACTGTCATCGCCGCCATCCGAGTGCTCATGGTTACGCTTGTCGTCGATGAAGGTGAAACTGTCGGTTTTCCCCATGCTGATTTCGTAGGACATCTCATGCCCATCCTCGTTGAGCAACTTTGGAGCCGAGATCTTCCACCAGCGCTTGTCGGTCCACTGGGCTGTGGACGGGCTGGAAATCGTCGAATACTCGCCTTCAACGATCGGGGAATGCTCCCCTTCCTTGCCGGTTGGCTTGGCATCGTACTGCTGGATCTTCTGCCCGGTATCCCCGCCCAGGGCCCAGTCGATTTTCCAGACGGCATTGTGCGAGTGGCTGGAGGCATGGTCGTGCTCGCCGCTGCCGACAGCGCTGCCGTGCTCTGCATCGCTGTAGTCCGCAGGGGAAAGGTCGCCGGTTGCGCCCAGCGAGGGGCGGATGGTGCCATCGGCGCCGAAGGTGATCTGGTTGATGTATTCGTACCAGCCGACCTTTGAAATGGTTGACAGCTGCCAGTCGTCCTTGCGCTTGGCCAGCAATTCGCCGACCTCAGCCGAGCGATATGACAAGCCCGCATCGACCATGTCGCTGCAGAGCACCGGGCGCTCCTCGATGGACCCGAACTTCGTGCCATCGCCGATCGTCGGAATCGGATGCTTCTTCAGCTCTCCTGCGCATTCGATCTCCGTCAGCGAATGCATATTCGGTCCCCCGAATCCGGCGGTGGTGATATCAGAAGTCGAACGCCCTCCGTCGTCATAGGGCACTTCAAGCTGGGCCAGCGACATCGAGCTGATCAGCTTGATCGGCTCGCTGGCCGGTGGAGCGAAGGCGATGTCGCTCAAGACCATGCCGAGCTTGGGATCAACGGAGAAGCACATCGACCAGTTGGCGCCACTGGTCATGTCCTTGGCCAGCGATTGGCTTCCTTCCGGGCAGCTCGCCTGCCCCTGGGGCGAGGCGGAAGCCGAGGGCTGGGTTGCTGCAGGCGGGGCGGCGTTCTGGCAGCCGGCAAGCAGCGTGACGGCCACGGCGAGTCCCAGGCCGGTCAATGATTTCGAAACTAAGTTGCTGAGCACAGTCATGAGTCTAGTAAAAAGCTGGCTTTCTCTTGCGTTCCTGGATTCGCGTGCCTTAACGCGCCAAGATGGGGAACCCACAACCAGGTTCCCCATCTTGGTGTTATTTACAACAGATCACGGGCATCTGTCGTTGCCTTGATTAGCTGCGCTGCGAGCGGCGGCGAGCCATTACCGTCAGGGCGACACCGCCGGCTGCAACCAGCAGGCCGAGCACCGAGTATCCGATAACTTCAGCACCGGTGTTGGCCAGGCCGTCATTGTCGTTGTCGCTGTCGTTGTCACCGTTGTTGTCGGTTCCATTGTTGTCACCGTCATTGTCGGTGCCGTTGTTGTCGTTAGAACCGACTACCTCGAACTCGCCGGAGTCAATGGTCTTGCCGTCTTCGTCGTTGACGTCTACGGTGTATGGCCCCTCCTTGATGTCCTCAGGCAGCTGGATCTTGAACTCGAAGCCACAGCTTTCATCGATGGTGATCAGTTGAGCGGATGCGGCTTCGGCAATGGATACCTCGACTTGCTTGCCGTCCTCACCGGTAACCGTGATTTCAACAATCTGGCCTTCGGTGAATCCTTGGCCCTTCACGGTCACGGTTTCTCCGGCCTTGACCTTCGAAGGAGTAACCGTGATGGACTCGTCAGCGGCGCAAGTGTTGGCGTCCTTGTCGGTGACTCGCAGGTCGCGGGTCAGCTCGACACCCTTTGGATCAACGGTGGCGACCTTGTAATCGCCTTCTTCCGCGTCCTCAGGGACGGTCATGTTGGTCGTGAACTTGCCTTCGTCGTCAGTCATGACGTCGATGGTCTCGATCACGTTACCGTCCTTGTCGCGCAACTCGATGGTGATGTTGGTGTTCGGCTCGTAGCCTTCGCCATCGATGGTGATTTCCTCGCCCGGTGCTACCTCGTCAGGGGTGACGGTGAAGGTCGGGGTCTCGGCGTTCTCATCGATGATCAGACCGGCATCAACACTCTGGTTGCTGGCCGAGGCGGTCGAGAGCTGAACTGCAGCGCTGCGTCCGTCCTGGTTTGCATCCGAGTCTTTGGAGCGGTCATCCCCAGCGCCGGAGGTGGTGAAGGTGGCGTTGGATGGGGCGTTGAACTGTACGGTGTATTCGCCGTAGTTCAGGTCGCCGAAGCCGTACTTGCCATCTTCGCCGGTGGTCGTGACCACTGCGTTGCCGTCGGCATCGAGTACCGCGTTGCCTTCGGAATCGAGCAGGCTAACACCGACACCTGGTACTCCGGCCTCATCGGCGGACTGGATTCCGTCCTTGTTGGAGTCGTTCCAGACGAAGTCACCGATCGAAGCGCCGTCGTTGCCGTTGCCATCCGAATCGACGACCTTCAGGAGCGTGGTGTCCTTGTTGCCTTCGGTATCCTCGGCAGCAACCGTGTAGTCGCCTTCCTCGGCATCTTCGGGAACAGTAACCTCGGTGCTGAAGTGCCCGTTCTCGTCGGTGGTGACCTTGACAGGATCACCCAGCGGGTTGCCGTCCTTGTCAGTCAACGTGATGGTTACTTCGCTGTTCGGTGCGTAGCCATCGCCGGTGACCATGGTCTTCTCACCCGGTGCAACGGTTTCCGGATTCACCGTAACGGTAGCTTCCTCCACAGCCGGTGCATCGGTGATACCGGCATCCACGCCCTGGTTCACCGGAGCCTGGCTAGTCAAGGTGACAACCTCAGTGCGGCCATTCTCTCCGGCATCGGAGTCGATGCCGCGATCATTGCCCACGCCAGCCGGTGCGAACGCTGCGCCCTCTGGTGCTTCGAATTCAACAATGTACTGCTGGATCTTCAGGCCAGCGAAGGTGTACGTGCCGTTTTCGTTGGTGGTGGTGGTCACCGGATCGCCGGATTCATCTGCTACCGGGTTGCCTTCGGCATCCAGCAAGTTGACCGTGACACCGCCCAGGCCGGACTCGCCATCGTCCTGCAGGCCGTTGCCGTTGCCGTCGCGCCAGACGCGGTCGCCCAGCTCGCCGTTGTCCTCACCGGAGTTGCCGTCAGGATCGGTGACGGTCAGTGGCGCGTCATCCGAGTTGCCTTCCTCATCGGTGGCTTCCACGGTGTGATCGCCCGGAACCGCATCTTCTGGAACCGTGATTTCGGTGCTGAAGCTGCCGTTCTCGTCGGTCATGACCTCTGCTGGCTCGCCTACAGGATTGCCATCCTTGTCCTTGAGCTGGACCGTGACCTTGGAGTTCGGAGCATAGCCCTCGCCGTTGACCGTGGTGCTCTCGCCCGGAGCCACTTCGTCAGGGTTGACCGTGACCGTTGCTTCCTCGACTGCAGGAGCATCGACGATACCAGCGTCAATGGTCCGGTCAGCTGGAGCCGCGGCGGTCAGGGTCACGGTGCTGGTGCGCCCGTTCTCGCCGGCGTTGGAGTCCACTGCCGTATCGTCGCCAGCTTCTGCTGGCGAGAAGGAAGCGCCCTCAGGTGCCGCGAATTCAACGATGTACTCGCCCAGTGCCAAGCCGGTGAAGGCGTAGTTGCCGTTTTCATCCGTGGTGGTGGTGATCGGGTTTCCGTCGGCGTCGGTGTAGGCGTTGCCTTCGGCATCCAGCAGGTTCACCACGGCGCCGGCCAGGCCGGATTCGTTGGAGTCCTGGATGCCGTCGCTGTTGGCATCGCGCCATACGCGGTCGCCGAGCTCGCCTTCGCCACCTGGAGCCGCGACAGTCAAGTCCACGGTGTCCTTGTTGCCCTCGGTGTCCTCTGCGCTCACGCTGTAGTCGCCTGGTTCCACGTCCTCGCCGATTGGCAGCGGGGTGGTGAAGTGGCCATTCTCATCCGTGGTGACAGTGATCGGGTCGCCGATCGGGTTGCCCTCTGGGTCAACCAGCTGCACGGTCACGTCCGAGTTCGGAGCGTAGCCATCGCCGGTCACCTGGGTTTCCTCGCCTGGCTTCACCTCGGTCGGGTTCACCGTCACGGTGGCCTCGTCCACAGCTGGAGCGTCGACAATACCGGCATCAACCGTCATGTTCGCAGGAGCCGTGGAGGTCAGGGCCACCACTTCGGTGCGTCCATTCTCGGCAGCGTCGGAGTCAACAGCATCGTCATCGCCGGCGTTGGCCTGGGTGAAGGATGCGCCTTCCGGAGCAACGAATTCCACGGTGTACTCGCCCAGCGCAAGCCCGGCGAAGGTGTAGTTTCCGTTGTCATCGGTGGTTGCGGTGACAGGGTTGCCATCAGCGTCGTTGACCGGGTTGCCTTCGGCATCCAGCAGGTTGACGGTGACGCCTGATACGCCAGCTTCACCATCATCCTGAACGCCGTCGGCATCCAGGTCATTCCAGACCCGGTCGCCGAGCTCGCCGTTGCCTGGCTGCACGCCGCCGTCGGTGACGGTCAGCGGGCTCTCGACCGGGGTATCGGTGGTGACGTCGGTTGCCACAACCTTGTAGTCGCCTGGTGCGGCGTCCTCAGGAACTGGAATCTCAGTAGCTGGAACGTTGCCCTCGGCGTCGGCTGGCACGGTGATCGGGTCACCGACCGGGTTGCCCTCTGGATCGGTCAGCTGCAAGGTGACATCACCCTCAGGGGTGAAGCCGGTACCGGTCAGGCTGGTGGACTCGCCTGGAGCAACCGAAGTTGGGTCCAGGGTGACTGCAGGATCGACAACAGCGTCATCGTCAACCAGGCCGGCATCCACCTGATCGGTGGTTGGCGCTTCCTCGGTCAGCGTGTAGACGTTGGTGACACCCTCGGCGTTCGGATCCGAGTCAACAGCACCGTCATCGTTGGTTCCCTGAGGCGAGAAAGCCTTGCCCTCAGGAGCAACGAACTGCACGGTGTAGCCGCCAAGCGCCAGCTCGCCGAACGAGTAGTTGCCGTTCTCGTCGGTGGTGGTGGTGACAGGGTTGCCATCAGCATCGTTGACCGGGTTGCCATCGGCATCCAGCAGGTTCACGACAACACCTGGAACACCAGGCTCGCCCTCATCCTGCAGGCCATCGCTGTTGCTGTCTTCGAAGACGAAGTCACCCAGCGAACCTGGACCTGGCTGCGCGCCGCCGTCGGTGACGGTCAGGTTGCTGACAACCGGGGTATCGGTGGTGACGTCGGTAGCCACGACAGTGTAGTCGCCTGGTGCGGCGTCCTCAGGAACTGGAATCTCAGTAGCTGGAACGTTGCCCTCGGCGTCGGCTGGCACGGTGATCGGGTCACCGACCGGGTTGCCCTCTGGATCGGTCAGCTGCAAGGTGACATCACCCTCAGGGGTGAAGCCGTCACCGGTGGCGTTGGTGGATTCGCCAGGAGCGACCGAGGTCGGATCCAGCGACAGCACCGGGTTGATCTCGCCATCAGCGTCGACCAGACCGGCGTCAACCGTGTCATTGGCCGGTGCTGCCGAGGTCAGGGCCACCGCTGGGGTGCGTCCATCGCTGCCAGCGTCCGAATCGATCGAGTCGTCATCGCCCTGGTCTGCAGGCGAGAATGCCTTGCCTTCAGGAGCAACGAACTGCACGGTGTAGCCGCCAAGCGCCAGCTCGCCGAACGAGTAGTTGCCGTTCTCGTCGGTGGTGGTGGTGCGAGGGTTGCCATCGGCGTCGTTGACTGGGTTGCCATCGGCATCCAGCAGGTTCACGACGGTGCCTGGAACGCCGGCTTCGCCTTCGTCCTGCAGTCCGTCGCCGTTGTCATCCGAGAACACGGTGTCGCCGATGGAGCCGTTGCCTGGCAGCACGCCGCCGTCGGTGACGGTCAGCGGGCTCTCTACCGGGGTATCGGTGGTGACATCGGTAGCCACAACGGTGTAATCGCCTGGCTGAGCGTCAGCTGGAACCGGCACTTCGGTGGCTGGAACGTTGCCCTCTGGGTCAGCTGGCACCGTGATTGGATCGCCAACCGGGTTGCCATCAGGGTCGGTCAGCTGCAGGGTGACATCGCCTTCAGGGGTGAATCCGGTACCGGTCAGGTTGGTGGATTCGCCTGGAGCAACCGAGGTTGGGTCCAAGGTGATGGCCGGGTCGATGGCCGCGTCGTCGTCAACCAGACCAGCATCCACTGCGTCGGTGGTTGGAGTCTCGGCGGTGACCGAAATAACCGGGGTAACACCCTCAGCGTTTGGATCCGAGTCGAGAGCGTCGTCGCCGCCCTGATCTGCAGGCGAGAATGCCTTGCCTTCAGGAGCAACGAACTGCACGGTGTAGTCACCCTCTGGCAATTCGCCGAAGGAGTAGTTGCCGTTCTCGTCGGTGGTGGTGGTGCGAGGGTTGCCATCGGCGTCGTTGACTGGGTTGCCATCGGCATCCAGCAGGTTCACGACGGTGCCTGGAACGCCGGCTTCGCCCTCGTCCTGCACGCCGTCCATGTCGGCATCGTCGAAGACCAGGTCTCCGATGGAGCCGTTGCCTGGCAGCACGCCGCCGTCGGTGACGGTCAGCGGGCTCTCTACCGGGGTATCGGTGGTGACATCGGTAGCCACAACGGTGTAATCGCCTGGTGCGGAACCTTCAGGCACTGGAATGGCGGTCGAAGGAACGTTGCCCTCAGGGTCAGCTGGCACCGTGATTGGATCGCCCACTGGGTTGCCATCAGGGTCGGTCAGCTGCAGGGTGACATCGCCATCCGGGGTGAATCCCGTACCGGTCAGGTTGGTGGATTCGCCTGGAGCAACCGAGGTTGGGTCCAAGGTGATGGCCGGGTTGATGACTGCCGCGTCGTCACATGCGCCGATGCGGACACCGGCGGTGCCGAGGTTCAGGCGGCCTGCGTCAGCAGCCTGCAGGAGGCCGATGCTCAGTGCGGAGACTTCGAGGCTGTCGGTCAGGGTGCCGTCTGGTCCTTCGCAGGTCGTGGTGACCTGGCGGTTCAGCTGCACCGAAACGATCTGCGCCATCAGGGTGAAGACTGGCTCCAGTACCTGGCGGATCGGCAGGGTGATGGCGTTGGTCTTGATGTCGGTGATCAGCAGGTCGTAGATTGCGTGTCCGCCGTCGCCGACCAGGAAGTCGCGGATCGGCACCACTGCGGTGTTGATCAGCGGGATCAGCGTAGCGTTGATCAGCGGCTCAACGACGGCACAGGCTGGACCGGAGCAGTCCACCGGCGCCACGTTCTCGGCGCCGAGGTTGACGCTCCAGTTTGCAACGGTGTCGCCAACAAGTGGCGTGGTCTGGGTCAATTCGAAGTTCAGCGTGATGCTGGAAATCGCGCCTTCGATGGCGTTGGTGGCAACCTTGATGACCTCTTCGATGAGGTCGTGGATCGTCTCGGCAATGATCGGGTAGATCTCATTGCTGATCAGCTCGGTGTTCGGTGCCTGGTTGTTGATGCCGTCCGGGAGATCGACGCCCTCAGGACGCTCGCCCGAGTAGGCCTTGTCCAGGTCGACGTAGAGCTTGCCCGTCGAAAGATCGATGCTGAGCACTTCATTCTTGGAGGTGATCGGCTGCGCCAAAAGCTCCTGGAAGACTTCTTCCTGGATGTTGGACTCGGCAGAGACGTCAATTGTGGCACCGACAGGAAGTGCCGACGTGATGGTGTTGAGCAAGTCAGTGAGCTGGCTCGCTCCATCGACGGCATCTTCCAACGCCTGGTCGACCGTTGCCAGCTGGTCGTAGATTCCGCTGGCGATCTGGCTGACGATTGGCGATTCGAGCTCGAGGTTCGCCTCTGCGACGCGGTATTGGCCGTCGCCACCCACGCCATCAGGATCCTGGAATGCGCCATCTACGGCTTCGACGTGTGCGCCGCCAACGCCGGCGGTCAGTTCCGCCTTGCTGACGATGTCGTCGGTCAGTCCGTCAGTTCCGGTTGCACGGAACAAAGAAAGTAGGTCTAGTTTTGCGGTACCAAATCCACCGGCCTCGCCATCGAGGCTGACGGAACCATCGGCGCCGGCGATACCAGAAATCGCTTCGCCATTCTTGGCGTCGGTGGCAGTCGACTGCGACAGCAGTGCGCCAAGCTCGCCGTAGTCGATGATCTGGTCGATCGGCAGGTTCAAGCCGCCCAGATCGAGCATCTGTCCGCCGAGGAGGGATGCGTTCAGTGCACCATCATCGGTTGCTGGTCCCCCAGGGAACAGAGCCCGGCTCTGCCCGCCACCGGCAAGTTCCTGGCCAATCAGGCTCAGGTCGATATTGCTGGCTGCTGCCTCAGTGGTTTCATCTGGCTGGGTGTCTACGTCGGCCATCGCAGGGAGGCCGAAAGTCGTGACAGCAACCGAGGAGACCATTCCCAGTGCTACTGGCCGTCTCCACCATCCGGCAGTTACTGCAGGTGCTGTCTTGCGTTCTGAGCGTCGCATACGGACACCCTCCTTGCTTTGAAGTGCTTGTGATTTGTGTCCCAAGGTTTCCCCAAGGTTTATCCAAGCCTGTTTGCAGGGGAAAGCACAAGAGATTGACGTAAGTTTCTTAAAATTAATCTGATCGATGGTTCGCGTTTGACTACTCAAAAAAGGCATGCGAAAGCGATTAATGCTTCTGACTAAAGATTTGTCCGTCAGATGGTGAAAGGATGGATGGTCGAATCATCCAGCTACAAAGTGCGTGGCGACTCGTCTTGGCGGCGTTTTTACCCGTCGCCAAATGCCCCCATCCGAGGGTTCTCGGTGATGGGAGTGCTGGGTTTTTCGGTGGAACGCCTATCCCGCACGCGGTTTCGGCTGAACTTTCGTCCAAATCCTCGGCGTAAGAGAAGATAGCGCGGATTGATCCATAATTGAGGCTGGTCTAATCGGCAAGGAAAGTGCCGAATCCTCTTTTAGTAGCAACGCCAAGCAGCTGGTTTCACCTGGAATGGCGCCGTGGGGTCTGCAGTTAGCTCCACAGACCGTTCATATGCTCCTTGCGGAAATCAAAGAGAGCAGTGATTGTATTCATTTCTCGTCCTCCGTTGCTTGCAATGACTAACATCTGGGCAGTTTCGGTTGATACATGTGTACCGTAAAACTAGCAAGCAATTTCCTGAGAGTTACCTATGTGCGTGAATATTACGTGCTAATTCATCAAAAGTTCGTTAAATCGACAGGTCACCACAAGAATCTAGCAGCGTCAATACTACTTTTGGAGGATGGCACGGTTTATCGATTCATCGTATATTCAGCTTTCTATCAGGTTGCTGACAGTGATTTATCAAGGTGCAATACCGGAGATTTTGCACGGTCCACGTGGGGTTAAAACCGCATATCCCCTTTTCCTGGATCTGCCCATCGGGCCAACTCGCATCGAATCCTGCGCCAGCTTCGCCACCGAGCAGCCGGCAGTCCGTGGCCCGGGATAAAACTGCTCGCGCCGGCTCGCATTTTTCAGGCCTGCACGATGGAACGCAGAGCCTTGCCTATTCGGACAGGGCAAAAGCAGGGCCATCGACCGCGTCGTCTGGACGCGGAGGATGGCCCTGCCTTGGACACACTAAGCTTTCCGAGCCAATTGCTCAGGTGCAGCCTGTTTCGTTTCAGGCTCGCCGTGCTTGAAATTTCCCAACCATCAGATCCACGGCCAGGAAGGCTGTCAGGCTGATGCCAAGCAACGGCAAGAGCGTTCCTATTGCCGCGGCTGCCAGCAGTAACAGCGCTGATCCCCACCACGGTGCACGCGACAAGGCACCGCGCCTCGGTGGCTTGCCCATCAACTGTGCAGAATTTCGCGTAGGGCGGCGTTTCCACCACATCGCGTATCCAAGGACCACCATGGCGGCGATCGCCGAGGCGAGTAGGAACAGCAGCACTTGATTCGGAAGTCCGAACATGGTGCCCATATGGATATCGATGCCCCAGCGTGAAAGTTTCGCAACTAGGCCGAACTCCTTGAAATCAACGCGATCGACAACTTCCAGGCTCTGGCCATTAATCGATACCGCGTCGACTTCGGTCGGGAATGAACGCTGGATTTCCTGCACTACCCAGGCTTTGCCTTCCGCTGCGGGAGGCTTGATTTCCACCAGTTGAGTATTAATGTTGATTTCCTTGCCGATCGACAGCATTGTGTCGAAGGCGGCCGGATTCACCATCTTCCCGGATTGTGCTGAGTCCACCCCGTGATGATGGGCATGCTCGTCGCCGGAGGAATCGGATAAGTCGGTGTTCACCGACGGGGTTCCCCAGTTCAATGCCGAGCGGAGTTCGCCCACATTCGCCCCGCCAAAGGTTGACCAGGTGATGCCCGTGGCAGAGAGGAAGAATGCACCGATGAGAATCCACAGTCCCAGCGAACCGTGCCAGCTAGCCAGCTTTCGATAGCCCTTGGCGCTGATGCTAGGGCGCAGCAGATCCTTCTTGCGTTTCGTTTTCCTGATCCGCTGGACCCACAAGCCGATTCCGGCCAGGGCGATAATCCCCAGCCACGATGCCGCCAGCTCGCTGTAAAGCCGTCCTGGTTCGCCGAGGTGCAGATTCCGGTGCAGCTGGTCGACCCAGGTCCGCAGCGGGAGGGAGCCGCTGGTTCCGTAGGTTGTCAGGTCTCCGCGGATTTCTGCGGTGGCAGGATCCACGAAAACAGCTCTCATTTCGCTGGCGCCCAACCCGGGTTCGGAGTACATCACCCGGGTGGTGTCGCCCGGGTTCGGGGCCGGGCGAACAGCAGCAGGCGTATCCTGGTCCCCGAGGTAGGCATTGGCTGCCTCGATCTGTTGTGCCAGTGGCAAATAGGCATCTGCAACGGGGGCCTGCAGTTCCCGGGCGTAGACCGCTTGCTCGACTTGGGGCATCACGGAGTACAGCGCACCGCTGAGCGCCGCAACCAGGATGAAGGGGCCAACGAAAATTCCTGCGTAGAAATGCAGGCGCAGCAACAGCTGCCCAAACCAGCCCTTGCCCGCCGGGCGGGACCGCTGGGGTGAAGATGATTCTGGTGAAGTTTCCAGAAGAGTCATGATGGTTCCTTGAAAAAGTGAAAAGTCGGGGATCTCAGGCGGTGAAGAACGTATCGCCGATAAAGCCGTGCTCATGGCAGCCCGGAGGGATCAGGAAAACGGCAGACCCGATGGGAGTTGTCCATTGGTTCATTGCGTCTAGCTGATCCAGCCGCTGCTGCAATGGCACGTACTGCTTGGCAACGCTCTTCTGATAGGACACGAAGATGAGCCCGGAATCAGAGATGTTCTCGCCGGTGGGCGGTTCGTCGTAGTTGTAGGCCCTGCGATAAATCCGTTCTTCCGGATTCTCCGAGCGGGCGCGCCGAATATGGGCCTGGTCGCCAATCACGGCGAAGCCATTAACCGTGAGCCGGCGGAAATCCGGTTCATCATGTTCAAGGGCACCGGTCAAGGGCGCACCGTTGTCCAGGGTGCGGCCTACGCTGAATTCCCGCGCGGGCCGATCCAGCTCATCCCAGGTTTCCAGATTCATGCGGATCCTGCGCAGCACCATGGTGGTGCTTGAATCCTTGTTCCAGACAAGCTGGTTGAACTCCTGGGTGCCAGGTGCCAAGTTGGAAGTCCCATCGACCTGGCCGAAGAGATTGCGCATTGTCGTTGAGCTGGCCTCTGACCCGCGGGCTCTGCGGAAACCTGCCTGCGTCCACTTCACCGTGGCGAAGCTGCGCGCATCCTTAAGCAGCATGCGTTGTGCGTGGGACACGGTGAGCCGGTCATCCGCAGCGATGTGCAGCAATAGATCGCCGTCGCACCAGCGCTGTTCCAGCCGGTCGATGCCAAATTCCGGCAACGGCTTGACTTCCGAGGTGGCCGCACCTGCCAGCTTGGCCATTCTGCTCCCGAATCCGAAGGTCACGGTGAGCCGTGCCGGCAGGTGCGCCAGCTCAGGTTCGGTATCGGCCAGCGCTTCACGGCCCTGCGTCAGCCTGGCAGCGTCATCGGTGAGTATGCGAAGCAGCCGCTGAACGCTGTCCCGGTCCACCTCGTCGCGCAGCGTCAAGGCAATATACGCTGCGTAGGCTTGGGGCGCTGTGGCGATCCCGGCCTGATGCGATCCATAAAAGGGAATGGTCTCCTGCCCGTGCAAAGGCTCGGACGCACCGGCAGGAGAAGCCGAATTTGCCAGTGATTCAATACCCAGCGCGGCGACTGCTCCAAGGCCTGACGCGGCACCTGCAATCAGCAGTCCCCGGCGGCTTGGCCGCATGGCGGTCCCGGAGCGTTCCGATCCCATCAGTGCCCATGTCCGCTCTGCGACGACGATTCATCGTAGCTTTCCTTGGCCCCGGCGAAATCCTTGACCGGCGCTGTGAAATCGAAGCTGCTCTCATCGGAGAATTCCAAGGTGAGCGCCACTTCATCACCGGCCTTGAGCGGTTTCTTCGGATCCATGATCATCAGGTGGTTCGCGCCGGGAGCAAGCTCCAGCTTCCCGTGGGCTTCAATGGTGAAACCGCCGGTTTTCTCGCGCATGACCATAGCCCCGGACTCATTGGCCACGGTCTCATGCAATCCGGTATCACCCGATACCGCGCTGGAGACCCGCGTAATGGTCACCGCGTGGTCCCCGGTGTTTTCGATGGTGCCGAAGGCCGAGGACATATCGTCTTGTGTTGCCTTGAGCCAGAGGTCTTTTACCTCAATGGTGGTTCCTGCCGGGGAAGGCGATGCAGCGCCTGGTTCAGGAGCGGCGCAGCCGGCAAGGAGGATCAGGGAACTCGCGCCAAGCGCGGTGGCACGAAGGCCAAATGATTTTTTCAAGGGTCATCCTGTGAAGTTTGCGCGAAGCGCTGAGAAGGCTTCGCGAGAGCGCAAGGCGGGCCGTGTGCCCGTCTGGCATGGCTGGAATCCGGCAGCGTGAAATGGCGCCACCAGCGTGCTGATACCCCGTGATGCGGGGATGAGAATGCGCAGAAAATTGCGGTTAGAACATGCGGCAGTGTGCCCGATGCGGGGACATGAAGCGAAAGGCTGGCCTCACGGGATCCGCTGGATCAGCGCTCATTGGCGCTCGCCAATCAGCCCTGGGCAGCGCAAAGCCCGGCAGGGAAAGTTCCGGGCGCACCGGATAAGACCGCCATCAGGTCCTGTGCAGGGGTCAAAACTGCGGTAGCGAAGCCAAGCTTCGATTAATGGGCGGTGTTCTGCGCTGTTGCCACCAGCGGGGGTCCGCGCCGGATAACGCTTGTCGAGTACACTGCCAAGGTGCAGGCCCGCGGCTCTTCCCATCCCGGAGGAGCAGTTAGGGGTGCGGGCGGCTGGTGCGAATAGGCCAGGAGAACCCAGAACCGGGTCCAGCGGCAAAGGGCCATGAGGCCGGCGAGGCTGGTCATGAGCTCGTCCCCGCGATGCACGAAGAGCACCGTGGCAATCCCGGCAATGACGTGGGCGATAATCATGGAAGCATCACCGTGTCCAGGCATCGGCAATGCCGAGTCCCGTGGGATCTCGAGGATCATCTTCATGCCATGCGCGCCGAAATCCCCGGGTCGCGGCTGAGCCATCGACGCATGGCCCGACCCCATGGAGAACATCAGGTGGAACAGCATCTGGCTGATGGCCACCATGATGGCCAGCCGAAGCAGCGTGAAATGGCGTCCGCTGAGCCCTGTGCAGACCAGCAATGACAACGACAGCGGCAGGGCGATATTCAGAACGCCCGGCACTGCCCCTCCGGCCAGCACGTGGGACAGCAGCGATACGAAAGTCACGCAGAACGCGACCGCCATGCCTCTGAGCACACGTGTTGAACGGGAGGTTTTTTCCACAGGCAACAGTATGTCAGATACAGGATTCACTATCCGGCAGGGCCGGCCGGACGCGGGCTCAGCCTTTGAGCGACGCGCCGCCGCAGATGGTCATCACCTGGCCGGTGATGGACTTGCCATGCTCCCCGCCCAGGAACAGCACCAGGGCGGCCACATCGGCGGGATCCACGAGCGCGCCCAGGGGCGGCGTGACCGGAGGGACGCCCGCCCTGCGCGGATCAACCATCATCGGAGTATCAGTGGGCCCCGGCGCCACGACATTGCAGGTGATGCCACGGGGCGCCAGCTCCATGGCCCAGCTGCGCGACAGCCCGGCGAGCGCTGACTTGGTAGCGGCATATTGGCTCTTGCCAGCGACACCGCTCATGGTCCGGCTGCCAATCAAGATGATCCGGGAGCCATCCTCCATCTTCGGTGCCAGGGTGTTGAGCAGCACCATTGGCGCCTGCACATGAACCGCGTGCATCCCCGCCAGATCCTCCGCCTTGAGCTCGCCCAACGGCCCTGTCGCCATATAGCCCGCGGCATGGACAAAAAGATCGGGCGCCGACAGCTGCTGTGCGGCATCCTGGACCTGGCCCAGGTCTCCCAGGTCGGTGCTCCGCCAGGAGAAGCGCTTATTGGCGATGGCCGGTGCCCTGCGGCTCAGGCCCGTGACTTCATAGCCGGCTTCCAGCAGGGCGCGGGCGATCGCTTCGCCAATGCCGGAGCTGACCCCGGTGACCAGAGCGCTAGGCATGATCGCTTGCCTCCGGCGCGCTGACCCACGAAGGGTCGATGCGCACGTACTTGATGGCCTGGCGGAAATAGGTGTAGGCCAGGTGCAGGGCCCCATCCTGGCCTTCATGGATGGAAGGATAGGAGAATTCCCGGTTCAGCCCCTCGCGGGAATTATTGGAAAGGCAGTACCCATCCCCCACTTCGAGGTTCCTTCGTGCTGGCCAGCTTCTGCCCTGGTCCGATGAGATCGCCACGGTCAGCGGCGCGCGGGGCGTGCCCCAGAAGGCCTTTTGCACCCCGGGTTCCCCGGTGGCCACCGGTTCGAACACCACCGGGCCATCGACGCTGGAATCCAATCCCTCATCGTCGATCTCGTCGTAGAGCGACAGGCGGCGTTCGGTCTGCTCAGTGGCCTGGGAGTGGTTGTAGATCAAGGCCAAGCGGCCATCATTCATGGAGACGAACTGGATGGATGAATTGTTATTCGGCAATTCGGTGGCTTCCGGCACGCTCCACGTCAGCCCGCCGTCCTCGGAACGCGAGGCATAGATCCAGTCGGCCCAGCGGCTGCGATACAGCGCCAGCAGGCTGCCATCGGCCAGCGCCGCGACATTCATGTGCACGCAGCCGGTGGACCCCTCGATAATCTGCTCGGTCCATGTGGCTCCGCCATCGGTGGAGACCATCAGCGCGGAATCGTCGAAGTCCCCCACCCATTTTTGCCCTGGCACGGTAGCGCAGCGGAAGACCGGAACATATAGCCGTTCGCCGACCTGCACCGGTGGCTGGCGCACGAAGACCCCGCCGTGCTCGGTGGCGGCAAAGAGGGTTTCGGGGTCGGACCAGGTGCTTCCGTGGTCGCTGGAGATGCGGCGGCGCACCTCGGAGGTGTCCTGGTTTCCCGCGTGCTGGGCCGTGTACAACAGCCAGAGTTCCTCACCGTGGCGGTACAGGATCGGGTTCTGCTCGGAACGGGTCGAGTCGCTGGACAGCTGCTGTGCCGGCGACCATTTTTCCGCCCATTGCCCCTCGGGCAGACGCTGCAGGGTGGAGAAGTAGATGCTGATATCCGCCACCCCTTCCTGTGTTCCGCCGAACCAGACGCAGCCCAGATCCCCGTTGCCCAGGGTCATCAGGTTGGCTGCGTGGGATTGCACGGCGGGTGCCGGCAGGTAGGCGTAGGCCAGCGGCCCATCCTCGTGGATCTGCCCGTCGGGGTTGATGGTGGAAAAATCGGTCAACGACATTGTCTGATTCCTTGCTGTCTATTCGGTGCTAGGAGCGGGCCTGCTGCAGGTGGGCCGCGGCCGTTGCTTCCAGGTGGGTCAGGTCCGAGGCCACCGTGGCGAAGGTATATCCTTCGCCGAGGCGCTGCTGGGCCAGCTCTCCGTTGGCGTTGTGGATGCCGGCGGCAATGCCAGACTGCTGTGCTGCCGCGCTGACCCGCTTGAGCGCGGCCTCGAATTCCTCCTTGATCGCCGGATCCCCTGGGAACGCGGCGCCGATGGCCAGGGCCAGGTCGCTGGGCCCGACGTACAGCCCGTCCAGGCCCTGGACGGCGGCGATTTCTTCGACGTTCTCCAATCCGCCCGGAGTCTCGATCATGGCGAAGACCATGGTGGTGGCATCCGATTCCGCTGGCACCGGGCCAACGCGCAGGGCCGAACGCATGGGTCCGTAGGAGCGGATGCCATGCGGCGGGTACTTGGCGTATTTGACCGCATCGGCGGCGTCTTGCGCGTTGTCGACCAGCGGCACGATGACTGCCACGGCGCCAGCGTCCAGGGCCTTGCCAATGGCGGTCGCGTTATTGGCTTCCACGCGGACAACACCGGCGGCCTGGCCGGAGGCGTCGATGGCCATCAGCCCGGTGAGCATTCCGTTGTAGCCGATCAGCCCGTGCTGCGCGTCGAGGGCAACGTAGTCATAGCCCAGGCGTGCGATGCGTTCGGTGGATACCGGCGAGTCGAGCACCACCCAGTACCCGACGGCTGGTTCGCGGTCACGGATCTTGCGGGCGAATTCGGTGGCAACTGCTGAGGTCATGGCGTTGGTGTCTCTTTCTTGTTAGCGGTTGTAGGCAGGCATCGGGCCGTGCAGCGAGGCGGTGGCCGCAGCGGCTGCCTCAGCCAGGTTCTGCTCCAATGGCCCCTTGGCGATGGCGGCAATGTTGGATTCGAGCTGGCTCGCCTTGGATCCACCCAGCAGCAGCGAGTCAACGCCCTGGTGGTAGGCCAGCCAGCGCAGGGACAGCTCGATCAGGCTGATGCCGGCGTCCTCGGCCAGTGCGGTGAGCGCTTCAATGCCCTTGAAGAGGTCCTCATCCCAATAGCGCTCGGTGTACATGCTGGCCAGCCGGGAGCTGCCGAAGCGCCCTTCCTGCGGCTGTTGCGCGAAGCTATGGCGCCCAGTGAGCAGTCCGCCGCCGAGCGGGTTGTACACCATGGTCTGCACCCCGCTGGCTTGGGCAAAGGGCAGGTACTCGGTTTCGATGCGCCGCGCCACCAGGTTGTACAGCTGCTGGGCCACCACAGGTGGCGGCGCGCCGACCGACTCGGCCACATGGCTTGCCTGCGCAATCTGCCAGGCGGCAAAGTTGGAAACGCCCAGGGACAGGATCTTGCCTTCCTGGTGCAGCTTCGCGACTTCGCCCAAGGTCGCTTCCAGCGAGGTGGCGTAGTCGGGCTGGTGCAGGTAGAACAGGTCCAGGCGGTCGGTGTTCAGCCGCCGCAGCGAGGCCTCCACGCTTCGGCGCAATGCCGCTGGGGACAAGGGCGAATCCTCGCCGGCGTCCGCATGGGGCATTCCCGCCTTGGACGCCAGGAATACCGAGTCGCGCTTGCCTTCCAGCAAGGTGGCCAGCAGCTCTTCGGTGGCCCCGCCGACATAGGCGTTGGCGGTATCAATATGGGTGATTCCCGCGTCCAGTGCCGTATTGAGCATCTGCTCGCTGGCTTGGGCATCGGCGGTGTCGCCGAAGGTCATGGTTCCCAGGACCAATGCTGCCGGGGTGTTCTTGGGCATTATCTTTGCTTCCTTGTTCGTCTCTTGCGGTTCTAGCTGGCCAGCCCGGCCAGGATGTGGCGCGGCTTCACGCCTTCCATCTGGCTCGGGTCCAGGGCCGCGCGGCGCAGCTTGCGGGTGTACGGCTGGGCCGGCGAGGTGAGCACCTGCTCGGTGCTGCCCAGTTCGACCAGCTTTCCCTTCTGCATCACCATGACCTGATCGCTGATTTCCTGCACCACGCCCAGGTTGTGTGAAATGAACACATAGGAGATCCCGGTGTCTTCCTGGATCTCGGCGAGCAGCTTGAGCACCTGTGCCTGCACCGAGACATCCAGCGCGCTGGTCGCCTCGTCACAGACCAGGAGCTCCGGCTTGGAAGCCAGTGCCCGGGCAATGCCGATGCGCTGGCGCTGGCCGCCGGAGAATTCATTGGCCCGCTTATCCAGTGCTCCCTCGGGCAGGCCCACGCGATCGAGCAGCCTCAAGGCCTCCTTGCGGCGTTCGGCAGGCGTCCCGCTTTTCTGGATTTTCAGCGGCTCGGTGATGATCTGCTCGGCGCTGTGGCTGGGGTCCAGCGAGCCGTAGGGGTCTTGGAAGACCATCTGGAATTTGCGGCGCAACGGGCGCAGCTGCTTTTCATTCAGAGCCACCAGGTCGGTTCCATCCAGCAGGATCTGCCCCTTGGCCGGCTTGAGCAGGCGCATGATGGATTTGGCGATGGTCGACTTTCCGCATCCTGATTCACCGACCACGGCCAAGGTCGTGCCGCGTTCCAGGTCAAAGGAAACGTCGTCGACCGCGCGGAAGATTCCGTTGTGCGTGTTGTACTCGACGCTCAGGTTCTTCACCGAGAGGAACGGTGCTTGCTGGTTCATGATGCTCCCTTTGGTGCCATTGGCGTTTCGTCCCAGGTTCCCAAGCGCGGAACCGCGGCGAGCAGCTTGCGGGTGTAGTCCTGTTCTGGTGCGTCGACAATCTGGGCGGCGGGGCCGGACTCGACGAACTTCCCCGAGTTCATCACATGGATTGTGTCGGAAACCAGGCGTGCAACGCCAATATCGTGCGTAATCATCAGTATCGAGATTCCGCTGCGCTGCTGCAGTTCCAGCAGCAGGTCGAGGATTCCGGCCTGCACCGTGACGTCCAGGGCGCTGGTGGGCTCATCGGCGACCAGCAGTTCTGGTTCGCTGGCCAGCGCAATGGCAATGAGGACGCGCTGCAGCATGCCGCCGGAGAGCTGATGCGGGAATTTCTTTAGTTGTTCCTCAACCAGTGGGATGCGCACCTGCTCGAGCAGCTGCACGGCCTTGCTGTGCAGCTCCTGCTTGCCGGTAATGCGTCCGGCCACCTTGATCGCCTCGCGCAGTTGCGAGCCGATCGTGGCTACGGGATTCAGCGCGGTCATCGGGTCCTGCGGGATCAACGCCAGGCCCCGTCCGCGGAACTTGGCGATGGCCTTGGGGTTGGCCAGCACATCCTCGCCCTTGATCCGCACCTGGCCGGACAAGGCCGCAAGCCCGCGGGGCAACAGCTGGAGCAGGCCCATGGCGGTCGTGGATTTGCCGGAACCCGATTCGCCAATGATGGTGACGGTTTCCCCGTGGCCGATGCGGAAGTTGACGTTTTTGACCGCCTTGAACACGCCGTTGTCGGTCATCAGTTCCACGCTGAAGTCGCTGACTTCCAGGACTGCGGTGTTTTGCTCGCTCATCACTTGCCTTCCTTCTTAGAGGTGCGGCGCAGGTTTCCATCGCGCAGGGCATCGCCGAGCAGATTGACCCCAACCACGAGAACGACGATGAACAGGCCTGGCAGCGTCACCATCCACCACGAGGTGGTGATGTAGTCCTGGCCGTCGGAGATCAGCCGGCCCCAGGTGGAGAAGGGGCGCTGCGGTCCGGCACCGAGGAAGGACAATGCGCTTTCCAGGAGCACCGCTTGGGCCAGCAATAGCAAGATCACCAGGCTGGCCTGCTTGAAGACATTGGGGATCACGTGCTTGGCGAGAATCTGCACTTTGGGAAGGCCCAGCGTCTTGGCCGCATCCACATAGGGCTTCTCGCGCTCGACCAGGACGAGGGACCGGGTCAGGCGCGCAACCTCGGGCCACTGGGCGATGGCGATGACACCGGTGATCACCGGGATGGATGGCCCGAAGAGGGCAACGACCAGCAGCAGCATCATCAGCAGCGGCAGGGACAGCTGGGCTTCGAGCACGCGGGAGATGATCACGTCGGCCCATTTGCCGTAGAACCCGGCAATGGATCCGAGGATCACTCCGACAGCCCCTGAAACGACGACCGCCAGCACGCCGATCATCAGCGAGGTCTGGCCTCCGAAGAGCACCCGGGAGAGCAGGTCGCGGCCCAGCTGGTCGGTGCCGAAGAGGTGCCCGTCGATCAACGGGGCCAAACGCCGGGCGCCGAGGTCCTGCATATTCGGGTCTGCGATCGGCAGCAGGTTGGCCAATGCGATCGGCAGGACCACCAGCAGGGTCAGGATGGTGCCCAGCCACAGCTTGATGCGGGTTGACCGGGCACGCCGGGCGGCCGCCGATTTCTTCAGCAGCTGCTTGGTCACTGCCGAGCCGCGGACCGGATCCGGAGCTTGCGCGAGGTTGCGGGTTGTGGTGCTCATGCCGAAGCTGCCTTTCCGAGGCGGACCCGTGGGTCCAGCAGTGGGTAGGCCAGATCGATCAGCAGCTGGACTGCGACGGCCAGCAGGGCGGTGATCAGCACGGTGGCCTGGATCAGGGGGTAATCGCGGGTTTCCAGGGCCCGCACGATCAGCGAGCCCACGCCGGGCCAGCCGAAGACGACTTCCACGACCACCACGCCGTTGAGCATCGCCGCGAAGCGGGTGCCCAGGGCGGTGAAGACGGGAATGCCCGCATTGCCCAGCGCATAGCGCCAGGTCAGCACCCGTTCGCTGACGCCGCGGGAACGGGCGATGCTCAGATAGGGGGCGTTGAAATTGGTGACCATTTCACGCTTGACCATGCGCGAAACCAGGGCGATCTGCAGGATCGCGACGGTGATGGTCGGCAGGACCAGCCCGCCCCAGGTCGTGAAGCCGGAAGCCGGGAACAGCGGGATGATCACCGAGAACCCGGTGAGCAGCATGATGCCGGTCCAGAAGTCGGGCATGGATTGCCCGGCGATGGTCAGCACGTTCACGCCGAGTTCCGCATCGGTATCGGTGCGGCGGGCCATCCACATTCCCAGCGGAATGGCGACCAGCGTGGCCAGCAGGATGGAGCTGGTGGCCAGGGTCAGCGTGTAGGGCAGCCGGTCCATCACCACCTGCACGGCGGGGGCCTGGAAGGAATAGGACTGCCCCAGATGGCCGGTGAACAGCTGTCCGATGAAAATCACGTACTGCTGGAGCAGCGGCTTGTCCAAGCCGAACTGCTCGCGCACGGCGGCCAGCTGCTCATTGGTGGCCAACGGCCCGGCGAACGAGGCAGCCGGGTCGCCCGGTGCCATGCGGATGAGCAGGAAGACGACGGATACGGTAAGGAATACCGTGAGCAGTCCCTGTCCGATGCGCTTGGGAAGATAGGTCAGCATGGCTTAGCTCTCCAATCCCACACGGGCCAGCGGGTAGGCGTTGGCGGCGGATAGTTCCAGGTTTTGCACGCGGTTGCGGCGGGCAAGAATTGATTTGGGGGTAAAGGCCCAGGCACAGGGCCACGAGTCCCAGACTGCTTGCTGGGCGACCTTGAGGTATGCGGTGCGCTTGGCTTCATCGACTTCAGAGGCCGCGCGGGCGATTTTGCGTTCGACATCGCTGTTGACGTAGCCCTGGTAGGTGTCGCGGGTCTTTTCCTTTTCCGCGGTGCCGGCGTACATGCCCTGCAGCATCGTGATGGCCAGACCCGTGGGGCTGGAGAAACCGTTGCCGAGCAGGTCCCAGTCGCCTTCCTTGCCTTGGCGCCACTGCAGGATATTGCCGCCGGGTTCAAACTGCTGGAGCTCGGTTTTCACTCCGATATCCCCCATCATCTGCACCAGAGCCTCCATGATGGCGGTATCCGAGGGGAATTCGCCGGTCTCCCAGATGATCTTGAGCTTCAGATTCTCCGCTCCGAGATCCGAGAGCAGCGACTTGGCTTTACCCGGGTCATACACATAATCACCGGTCTTGGCATATCCGGACAGGCTTGTCGGGGTCACGCCCTGCGCTTGTTCCACAGTGTCGATCAGGACATCGTGCACCAGGGCCTTGCCGTCGATGGCGAAGGACAGGGCCTGGCGGACTTTGGGATCGGCGAGCGGATGGGACTTCGGCTTGCGGAAGTTGTAGAAGATCTGGTTCAAGCGCAGCGAGGAGGCCGTGTCGATGGTGACGCCGGGCAGGCCCTGGAGCTGTTCCATGGAATTGGGCGAGATGGAATCGATGACATCTACTTCGCCACTGCGCAAGGCGATCACGCGGGAGGATTCTTCGGGCAGGAAGCGGACGTTGACCTGCCGGATTGGTGCCGGTTCGCCCCAGTACTTCTCATTGCGCACCAGCGTGTAGGTCCCGGCGCCGCGGTCATAGGACTGGACAACGTAGGGCCCGGTGCCCACACCGGTCTGTAGCTCTTCTGCCTTGTTATCCTCGGCAGGAGAAATCAGGATGAGCGCCATGAGCGCATCCAGGATCGGGATGGGCCCCTTGGAGTCCAAATGGAACGTCCGCTCATCCACTTCGGTCACTGTGGGGAATTCGGGGAAGAAGCTGGCGACAAAGGAACCTTGCACCTTTGCGTACATTTCCAGCGCGGTGGCCACGTCCTGCGGCTTGACCGGACGCCCGTCCGAATAGGTGATCCCTTCGCGCAGCTTGACGGTCCAGCGTGTTGGCGATGCCATCACCATTGATTCGGCGAGCACCGGAATCGGTGCGATGTCCGGGCCGATCGCGGTTAGGCCCTCGCGGACCGATCGCTGCACGGTAACGGCCGCATCGAACTGGTTCAGCTTGTTATCCAGTGAAACCAGGGACCGGTTCAGTGCCAGGGTCAGCGTGTCTTTGCCCGGCAATCCGGTGGGTCCTGCGCACGCGGTGGCGCTCACCCCCACTGCCGCAAAGAGCCCAGCGGCTCCGGCCAGCTTCAACAGCTGGCGCCGCGACACCCCAGGGGCTGAGAATCGTGCGGTCATCTTCGACCTCCCAATCGATGTTCTGGAGCGCTTTGCCCAATTGATTGAAGGGCCGTCCACTCGCTGTGATGTGTATCGCAATGTCACTTTGTCACGATTGCGCGAAATGCGCAATAGGCATAGCGCATTTCGCGCAACTGTGCCATGATGACTCCAGAAGCACGCGGATCTCCGGAGCTACCCGGAACTGCATTCAAGGAGGTGACAAGCACTCAAATGGCCAAGAAGCACCAGGAATTCCTGATTCTCGCCGACGATTTTTCCGGCTCCTGCGAAGTATCTTTGCCGTGGAGCGATCATGGATTTCCGACTCGGATCTCCCTCGGCTCCGCCCCAGGATCTCCAAGCGGCGCAAGCCGCGTCACCGTTATGGACACCGATAGCAGGTACCTGGAACCGGCAGACGCCCACCGGCGCATCCAGAAGCTGGTCCAGAGGCTGCCGCAAAGCACCATGATCTTCAAGAAGATCGATTCGCTGTGGCGCGGCAATCTCAATGCGGAGCTCGGCGCCCTGATCGATGCCGGCTACCGGCTCATTATTGCTGGCGCGCTGCCCCATATGGAACGAAGTGTCAAAAATGGCCGACCGCTGATTGCCGGCCGGCCCTTGTCTTCCACGGATGCCTGGCAAGTAGAATCCGCGAAGGCCCCAGAAACCATCACGGAGCTTCTCGGCGACCTCGACACAGCGGCAGCGAGCTTGTCCGACGGGAAACTGCTCCAAGACCAGCTGGACGCCGCGACGAATTCCGCGTCAGCGCTCATCGTGGACTGCGCGACCGAGGACGACCTGCTGGGCATTGCCGATGCCTGGCTCACCTTGCGCTCCACCAACCCGCAGCAATTCCAGCGCAGCATCCTGGTGGGCACCGGCGCGTTGAACACGCAGCTGGTCAGCAGCTTGTCCCGGCGCTCGGCACAACCCCAGGGCATGACCTTGCAAGCCGCTGCCCCGCTGGGCGGGCCAGCGCGCTGCATCCTCGGTGTCGTCGGTTCCGCCTCCGGCACCTCCGGGCAGCAGCTTGAACTTGCCCAGAAGGCCGGAATTCCCTGCAGCGAAACCATCAACGAATTGCCTTCGCCCACGCCGGGAGCCCCGGTGATTTTGCGCGCAACGCGCAGCCGGACCAATCCAACCGCGGTGCTCCGGCAGCTGAGGAAACAGGCAACAGGTTTCCTGGCCAAGCACCCCGGGGCGGACCTTTTCCTCACGGGAGGCGAAACAGCCCGAGCCGTCCTCGATGACCTCGGCGTCACCTCCCTGGCTCCGCTGAAACAACTGGAGCCCGGAGTTGTCATTTGCCAGGCCCCCGATGGACGACTGATTGGAACCAAACCCGGCTCCTTCGGCAGCCCCAGCATCCTCACTACAGCATTAACCACCCTGCGCGAGCTACGCGCCCCTCTATCACAGGAGCCAGAATCCATGAGCACAACCACCCTGGACACCCGCCCTCTTATCGCTGTCACCATGGGTGACGGTTCAGGCGTCGGTCCCGAAGTCACCGTCGGAGCCCTGCTGGATGCGAATGCCTACAAGATCAGCCGCCCCATCGTCATTGGCGACTGCCGCCGGCTTTCGCTCGGTGCCGCCGCTCTGGGCCTCAAGGCCGAGATCGTGGAGATCTCCGATGTCGCGCAAGCCCAGTTTGCCCCCGGACGCATCAATGTCATCGACCCCCACCTGCTGTCTGAGGACCTCGAATGGGGCAAGATTTCCAGCGAAGCCGGCAATGCCGCCTACCACTACATCCGCATCGCCTGTGAGCTGGCCATGCGCGGCGAAGTCCACGGCATCTGCACTGCTCCACTGAACAAGGCGGCACTGCATGAAGCCGGCCATATCTATCCCGGGCACACCGAATTGCTCGCCCACTTCATGGGCGTCGAGGAGGTATCGATGATGCTTTCCACTCCCAAGGTCAAGGTCATCCACGTGACCACGCATATCGGCCTGATTGATGCGATCAAGAAAATCGAACCCGGTCTGGTCGAGCGCACTGTCCGCCGCGGACATGAAGCGTTGGTCCGCGCCGGCAATCCGAATCCCAAGATCGGCGTCTGCGCCATCAATCCGCACGCCGGCGAGAATGGCCTGTTCGGCTACGGCGAAGAGGAAGAAAAGATCACCCCCGCACTTGAGAAACTGCAGGCCGACGGGGTCAACGCCATTGGCCCGCTGCCCGCCGATACCGCCTTCTTCCTGGCAGGCCGGGGCGACTACGACCTCATAGTCGCCATGTACCACGACCAGGGCCACGGCCCGGTGAAGGTTCTCGGCATTGAAGCCGGCGTGAATATCACCGTGGGCCTGCCAGTCATCCGCACCTCGGTGGACCACGGCACCGCATTTGATATCGCAGGCAAGGGCATTGTCGAGGTGGGAAGCATGATCGAGGCACTGGCGCAATCGGTGAACTTGGCATCGGTCCCGGTCAAGTAACCGAACCGGAGCAATGCCGATACACTCGGCGTAATAGATTCACCGACTCAGGAGGGAAAGGGTCCCATGTCAACCAGTGCCAAGGTGCGCCAAGGGCAAATCCTCGAACTGGCCAATACCAGCGGCCTGGCCAGTGTCGAGGAACTTTCCGAACGCTTCGGTGTCACTGCTTCCACGATCCGGCGCGACCTCTCGCGGCTGACCGGCGAAGGGAAGATCGCGCGCACCTACGGAGGCGCGATGCCCTTGACCGCCCCGGTGATCGAGTCCACGTTCCGCCAGCGGAACATGGAGAACGCCGCCGCCAAAAACGCCATCGGGCGCAAGGCGCGCTCGCTGGTGGCCGAGGGTCAAACCATCCTGCTTGACTCGGGATCAACAGTCGCATCATTGGCTCATGAACTGCGTGATGCCAGCGACCTCACCGTAGCCACCACCTCTCTGGTGGTGGTGGAGGAACTAGCCGAGGCGGAGTCGGTGCATGTGGAGTGCCTTGGCGGAACTTTGCGGCACCGCAGCGCGGCCTTTGTCGGGCCGCTGGCCGAATACTGCCTGGAGCGGATGAGCTTTGATTCCGTTTTCCTCGGTGCCGACGCGGTCACCCCTGACGCCATCTGCGAAGCGGACCTGGTGCAGACCCGCCTCAAGGAGAAAATGGCTTCGCGGGCACAACGAGTTTTTGTGCTGGCCGACAGCTCCAAGCTCAATCAGCACCCCTTCCACGCGTGGGCCAAATTGCCCGAAGGCTGGACGCTGATCACCGACGCACAGGCCAGCGCGAACCAGCTTGCGCCATTCAAGAAGGCCAACGTAGAGATCATCGTCGCGGGCTAATCCCGGAATAGCCACCACTCACCCCAAAGCACCCTATGCTTGCCCTGCCGTTGCATCGCGCGCCGCGTGATGCAACGGCATTTTTGCTCTACTGGCACAGGCCGCCACGTCGCTCTGCAGGTCGTCCCAAAATTCTTTTCGCCCGTAACAGCGAGAAGGCATAAGCAGTACTTCAAGGAACTGAATATCTTGTTCAATCTCTAAAATCAGTGGTTCTGATGTTGGACACCTACCTTTTTATAAGGAGCCAAGCTTTGAAAATCTTGGCCCACAGTCCTGAAATCAATACAAATTAAGCATTTCTACAATGCCTTGCATCTTATGTACGTAGACTTCAAATGTGATGCAGATTATGGTTTTTCCATAGCCGGATGACGATGGATCCGGACCGAGTGACCGGGAGCGAAACGCGCGGCACGACGAGATGCAGGAATGACTATGAACATACAAGCTGAATGGATGCGTGGAGGAACCAGCAAGTGCTGGGTCTTCGAATCCGAGCACCTGGAAGAAACTGGTGCCAACCTCGATGAATTGCTGCCGAAAGTATTCGGCAGCCCTGATTCGCGCCAGATCGACGGCGTCGGCGGAGCAACCTCGACCACCAGCAAGGCAGTCATCCTGCACCGTTCCGAAGACGCCGAAATTGACGTGGAATTCACCTTCGCCCAGGTAGGCATCGAAGAAGCCACCGTCGACTGGGGAAGCAACTGCGGCAACTGCTCGGCAGTTGTCGGACTCTACGCCATCGAGCAGGGATGGATCACGCCCTCCGGCGACATCACCCGGGTCATCACGCGCAATACGAATACCGGCCAGATCATCATCCAGCGTGTTGATACGCCCAATGGAGCACTGCCCATCGTTCCCCAATCCCAGATGCCGGGCGTCGCACGCGCCGGCTACAAGGTCGGGCTCGGTTTCCGCGACCCGGCAGGCAAGACCACCGGCAGCTTCCTGCCCACCGGGAATCCCTCGGACACCCTGGTTGCCGCAGGCCGCGCATGGACAGCATCCTTGCTGGATGCCGGAGCTCCGGTCGTAGTATTGCGGGCGGAAGAACTCGGCCTTGACACCGCCAACTATGATTCATGGATGGCTGCCATCGACCCGCAACTCGCCGCTTTGGATCAGGTGCGCCGCGAAGCCGCGGTGCGCATGGGTTTGGCCGCCACCCCCGGGCAGGCCGCCCGGGCCATCCCCAAGCTCGCCATTGCCGCGGCGCCACAGGATGAGAACAGCGATGCGAACGTCATGATGCTTTCCATGGGCAAGCCCCACCCGGCGCTGGCGATTACCGGAAGCGTCGCGCTGACCCTCGGTGCCCAGGCACCGGGCACGGTGCTGGGCGAAATCACCGGTGGCGCTCCCCGCCCCACGCTGCGCCTGCGCACCCCCGCCGGAGTGATCGAGACCTGGAGCGAAGAACGCGAGGGCTCCATGTACGTCGGAGTGGATCGCACCGCCCGCTCCATCGCCAGTTCCACTATCCACCTCCCGGAGTCCCTCGGCAGCGTTGCCGGGACCGACCTAGCAAGCGCCAGCCGCTGAGGAGAGCGACCATGACTAATACAGGGTTCAAAGCTACACCCCCAGCCGGACAAGAAAACCTCGACGTCGATACGGTGGACCCGCGCCGCCAGAACCGGCGCACCAAGCGCAACCTGCTCATCGTTGCCGCGCTCGCCTTCATAGCGGTGCTCATCGCCGTATTGGCAGGGCCGGCGCTATCCAGCGCCGAGCCTTCGGGCACCGGAGCCTCGCTGACCACCGAACAGGTCATCCCCCTGGTCGTCCTGGTGCTGATGTTCATCATCGCGACCAAGTGGCCAGTCAACATCGGCGTGATGGGCCTGGTCGCCTCCTTCGGCATCGGCTACTTCATGCTGGGCATGGATGACAAGGAGATCCTCGCGGACTTCCCTGCCAGCATCGTGCTGACCATCATCGGCGTCACCTACTTCTTCTCGATGGCGCAGCACAACGGCACCATCGATATCATCGTGCGCAACTGCGTGCGCATGGTTCGCGGCAAGACCATGCTGCTCCCCTGGGTCTTCTTCCTGGTCGCCGCGGCACTGACTTCGCTGGGCACCTTCTCCCCTGCAGCCGTCGCGTTGCTGGCACCAGCAGCCATCGGTTTTGCCTACGAGTCGCGCATCCACCCGCTGCTGATGGGCGCCTTCATCATCAATGGCGCCCACGCCGGCGGGTTCTCCCCGCTGTCGGTCTCCGGCGTCCTGGTCCATGACATCGCCATGGAAAACGGCTTCCCGATATCAGCCAACGCGCTGTTTGCCGCCAGCTTTGCGATCAACCTGATCCTGTCGATCCTGACTGTGATCGTCTTTGCCCTGATGGGCAAGCTGCGCACCGCCGAGGGCGAAGGCTATGCGGAAGTCGAAGAGATCCGCTCCACCTGTCCGCGAGGACAGCAGATCTACACCCTGGTGCTGATCGGCGTCATGCTCTTCTGCGCACTGGTCCTGCGCCTGCCCATCGGCTTTGTCGCCTTGAGCGCAGGCTTGCTGCTGGCCTTGCTGAATATCAAGGAGCAGCAGAAGTTCGTCGCCGGCATCTCCTGGTCCACCGTCTTGCTGGTGGCCGGCATGATCACTTACGTCTCGCTGCTGACCCACATTGGCGTGATCGATACCCTGGCCCATATGGCTTTGGCCCTGGGCGCACCGGTCTTGATCGCTTTGGTGCTGTGCTACGTGATCGGCATTGGATCGGCCTTCGCTTCATCCACTGCCTTGCTTGCCGCGTTCGTTCCACTGGCCGGACCGCTGCTGGCCGTCAGTTCGCTGAGCGTCTCCGGCACAGTGGCAGCCATCGCGATCTCGGCAACCGTGGTTGATGTTTCCCCGTTCTCCACCGCCGGCGCCCTGGTCGTGGCCAACGTGAAGGAAAGCGATCGCACCCGCACCTACAAGCAGCTGATGGTGTACGCAGGTGCCGTGGTACTGATTGCACCGGCACTGTCCTGGTTGCTGCTGGTGCCAACCGGCATCATGTAATTGCCCCGGCTACGCCAATGGGAGGGAACCGTGATGGTTCCCTCCCATTGGTTTGCGCACTCAGCGTCGCTTGCCGGTAACCAGTCCCCACACGATCAACACGATCAGGGAACCTCCGATGGCCAGCAGCCATGTGGACAATGACCAGAACTGGCTAATGCCGACACCGAAAATAGCCGATCCGATCCAGCCGCCAAGCAGCGCACCGGCGACGCC
Organism: Glutamicibacter sp. GQ173; assembly: GCF_059759215.1. Taxonomy (NCBI): domain Bacteria; kingdom Bacillati; phylum Actinomycetota; class Actinomycetes; order Micrococcales; family Micrococcaceae; genus Glutamicibacter; species Glutamicibacter sp. GQ173. The sequence goes on along the minus strand of NZ_JCAXDT010000003.1, from coordinate 262,847 downwards.
CAGCAAGAGCGTTGCCAGCCAGCCCCCGCCCTGCGTTCCCGGCTTGATCGCCTTGGCGATCGCACCGGCAATGAGGCCAAGGATGACCCAACCAATAATTCCCATTTGTTTCTACTCCCCAAGTGTTGTGGCACGATCAGCGTGCCGCTGGTGATGATTTCTTGATGCCCGGGGCCGGCTCAGATGAGCACAGCCTTCTGGGAATCCTGTTTTTCCGGCTTCTGGAAGCTGAATGACACGTGTTTGCTGGCGAATGGCACTCCCAGCACCATTTCGAGATCCGGTATCATCCGGTCATTGACCAGCTCGATACCGCGATTCGCCGGAGCATCGGCGCGCAAGGTGAACCGCGCATAGAGCACAGGCTCGGTTGCGTTGCCGCCGATCTGGACATTCGCATCCACGATTTCTGGTTGCGTCTGCGCGGCAGTCTCCGCGGCCTTTGCTATGACCGAAGTTTCGATCTCGCTCACCCCCTCGGTGCGTGATTCATATCTGAATTTGTGCGCCGCTGGGCGGCGCGGAATGGCGGTGATCAGCACCGCTAGCGACAGCACCATGCCCGCAATCCCTATCGCCAACCCCAATGGCACCAGGTACTGCTGATCGATCGGCAGGCTGCTGCCAATCTCGGCTTGGCCGAAATCATTGCCTGGAGGCAGCCCCCACCAGACGGAGGCCAGGCCCCATCCGCCGCCAGCCAGCAGCACCAGGCCGAGGATCACGAGAATGATTCGCTGTCGCACCACATGCGTTTTGAACATTTCAGTTCCCACCTCGTTGTTGCACCGAGACCTTGACCTTGGGAGCGCGTTGCAATGGCAAGCCATCGATCACTGACTGCACCCGCGCCTGCGCGTTGTCCTGCACGCGCTGGACCGAGTGGGCCGGAGTCTGCACTCTCACGTGCACCAGGGCCGGACTGGTTTTCACCCTTGCCCAGGTGACCGAATCCGTTCGCTCAACTTCATGCCCCACCAAGGTCGATATTCCCCGGCATGAGATTGCTTGTTCCGATCCAGCTGAAGGATCATCGCTGGTGAGCAGGATGCTCTGCCGGCGCCCGGGAATCAGTGCGCTGAGCATCAGCAGCAGGCCGAGCACCGCAAGGACCGCCATGGCGATAACTGCCAGGTTGTCGCTGAAGCGCAGGCCGCGCAACGCATTAACGCCCTGCTCGGCAATGCCGGGCCAACGCCCGTCGGCCAAACGCAAGATGCAGGACAGCGCCAGGATCATGCTTGCGGCCAACAGGATGGCAAAGCTGATCGCCAGGGTCAAAGTGCGAGCACTGCGAACGTGCCAGAACCTGTTCATCGCAGCCTCCTGTTTCTGGTTCCTTCATCCGGTGCCGACATCCAGCTCACCCGGATATCGGTTTGCACCTGTTCAACTCCAAGGTATGCGCGCAGATCCGCAGCGACCATGTTTCGCACGTCTTCGCAGGCTTGCTGGACATTGCTCGGATAGCTCAGGCCGAGATCCAGGTCGATAACAACCATGTTCCCGAGCACCTCGGCCTTGGCCTTGGGCCGGCTATCAAAATCCCGGTACTTGCCCAGCCCCAGGATCCCTCCGGCAGCCGAGCCGACCACCGGCACCTTATAGGCCGCCTGGGCAGCGACTTTTGAATAGACGCCCGTGTTCACCGTGGTGCTTCCACGGTGCGAGGACAGCTCTGCCATCTGCTTCACCGCCGACGTTTGCTGAACACTTGGCCGAGATCAACCCTGTCCTGCAAAAGCCAACCCACCCCGGCGCCGATGATGGTGAAGAACGCCACCACCACAAACTGGGTGAATGAGCCGAAGGCAATCAGCAGCCCGGCCAGGCAGCCGATGGCCAGCCCCCACTTGACGTGTAACATGTTCTGCTCCTTAGCTGGGGACAGTTATTTCAGTCCGTCACGGGTATCAGCGTCGTCATCATCGTCTTCTGGCAGGTGCACGTCGGTGACTTCCACGTTCACCTCGATGACTTCCAGTCCGGTGGCGCGCTCGACCTGGGCGATGATGTTCGAGCGGATCTCGCTGGAAACCTCGACGATGGAGAATCCGTAGGATACGACGATCGAGACGTCGATGGCGGTCTGCTGCTCGCCCTTTTCAACGCTCACGCCGCCAGCGGCGTTGGCCTGGGCACCGGGGATGCGCTCGGCCAGCGAATTGAAGGTCCGGCGGGCGGCGTTGCCCATTGCGTAGACGCCGGATACCTCGCGGGTGGCGATGCTGGCGATCTTCTGGACCACGCGGTCTTCGATGGTTGTCTTGCCCAGATCGGTGTGCAGCGGGCCGCGCAGCTTCTCGCTGGCTTGCGCTTCATTGGCTGACGCCGCCTTGGCCTGGCGCTCCAGTTCTTCGCCGGTTGGCTTGATGATCGGCCCTTGGGAATCTCGTTGCACCATGATGGTCTCCTTAGTCATTGAAGAGATAATTTTTGCCTTACACTCGTACAGACGAGAGCTGTACAGAAATCCTCACACATTTTGAATGTGATCTAGGTCACTCAAGGAGGGTGCTTGGAACCGACCCGGCTGGCCGTGCTTGTTGGCCGCTCAATGGAAGGCGACCCCGAAGCATTTGGCGAGCTCGTCACCGTGATGACCCCTGGCCTGCGTCAATATTGCAAGACTTTTTTCAGCAGCTGGCACGATGCAGAAGACGCCACCCAGGACGCCTGGATCCGCGCGTGGCAGTCCTTGGGCTCGCTGCGCGAACGAGCCGCCTTCAAGACATGGCTCTACCGGATGGCGCGAAATATTTGCCTCGATCGCATCCGCCAACGTGCCAATGACCAGCAAACCGTGGATGATGAAGTGCTAGAGCAAACCCCGGTGCCCGACCGGGAACTGCCCGAGAACGTGGCCGTGCAACGTGGTGAAGTGGCCGATGCCTGGCAGATCATCAATGGGTTGCCCTCGGCGCTTCGCCAGACGTTCGTGCTGGTCGCGCTCCAAGGCATGAGCTACAAGGAAGCAGCCCTGGTCACGAACGTTTCAGAATCAACGGTGCGAGGGCGACTCGCACGAGCACGCAATGCAATCAGCGAGGCGGTGTCATGACAACCCTCCCCTGCGGACGTACCTCCGAAGACGTCCTGCTGAATCTGGACGAATCCGCCGACCTGCACGAATTGCAGTGCCGCTGGTGCCATGCCGAACGCCAGCGGCTCAAGGACCAGAACGGGTTCATCACCCGGTTGCTGCAGTCCTCAACCCCCGAGCACGAGCCAGAAGCCTTCTCGAAGGGGATCCTCGGGAAAATTGCCAACCTCGGGCCTCGCCAGCGCATCTGGGATGTGCAGGATCCCGCTACTGGCCTGCCCCAGCGCCTGTCATCCCTCGAGCTGGTCAAGGCCATCCGCAAGGCGTTCGCCGACTCGGCAACCACGCAGTTGAACTACACCGAAATCAAGGCCACCGACGCGAAGGTCCCGCATCTTCGCTGGAAAATCCAGTGCCATGTGAGCATGTCCGATGACAGCACCGTGAACACCATCGAGCAGCAGGTCCTTGGCTTCGTTTGCGATGCCATCAGCCCGCTGATCAGTTGGGACGAGGTAGTCGTCGACCTTGTCATCGAGGACCTTCACGGCCAGGCCATCGAGTCTGTCACGCTGCGCGAGAAGAACTAGCAGAGCGTCTTTTCGCACACCGTTGCGCTGGACGGGGTCGCTTCCTGAATGCATTGCCAGCGCGAAGCCCCTGCTCAGCTGGGGCATAGGATGCTTGCGTAACGTAATAGCTACCTCATTGAAGGTGCGAGTGATGATCGTAGAAATCCCCGCCGGCATAGCCGGCGGGGATTTCTCTTTGTCTGCGGCTTTCCGGTTGAACCTAGCTCTCCAGCCAGCTCACTTCACCGGTTTCCAGATCATATACGGCCGGCACTACACGGGTGCGCTGCTCTTCGACCGCTTTGCGGATGATTGCCGAGCGCTCCACCAGCTGCTTGGCGACGGCGAGTGCATTGGCCTTCACCACCCGGTTCACCGCCTCGCTTCCGGATCCTGAAATCTTCTGGCTCCGGGCCACTGGCGCGATTTGATCTGCAAAGTCCTCCATTTCGCCGGGCAGCTGCGGGTCTTGGGGGGTGGCTTCCATGGCCTTGAGCGTGCCGGTCACTGCACCGCACGCACTGTGGCCGAGGATGACCAGCAGCGGGACCGAGTAGGGGGAGGAAACAGCAAATTCCATGCTGCCCACCAAGGTGTCATCCAATACCGCCCCTGCGGTCCTGGTGACAAAGAGGTCCCCGATGCCCTGGTCAAAGAGCATCTCCGGTGCCACCCTCGAATCCACGCAGCCGTGGACTAGCGCAAAGGGAGTTTGGTGCCCGGCTTGCTCGCCGCGTCGTTGCGAGTCCTGGTTCGGATGCTGCACCTGGCCGGACGTGTAGCGCTGGTTTCCTTCGGCCAGCGCCTTGAGCACGTCATCGGGCGTCTTCGGTGTTGTTGCGTGGTTGACGGCAGTGGCTTGCGGGGACTTTTCACTTGCACAGGCGCTCAGTCCAGCGAGAGCCAGTATTCCAGTCGCACCCGCAAGGAGTTTTCGACGGCTGGTTACGGTCGCGTTGACGACACTGTCAATGGGTTGTGGCATAGTGCTTTCCGCTCGTAATTCGTGGGCACCTGAATGTCATTAACTCAGATTTCGCAGTAAATATCATCATGAAGTGTAATCTTCTGCATTTGATTCATAAACAAATTTCCGAATATTTCGCCCCGCGCCCCGAGCCGCCGACTTTATGACGAAACACGGAAGGTGATTGACATCACCCTGCTTGTCGGATTGGATGGAACCTGTCAATCGATTGATTGGGAGCATAAGGCGGTGTCCTTTGGAACTCGGTACAGTCCAGCAAGCAGCGGTGTCCTGCTTTGCCCAACGCGGGTTTGCCGCCACCGGCATCCGTGAATTGGGTACGGCAGTCGGATTGAATTCGGCCACGCTCTACCACTATGTCGGCGGGAAGGAAGAGCTGCTCGTTGGCATCATCAAGAATTGCCTCAATTCGATGATCGACGGCGCCAGCCACGCCTCGGCTGCCGGGGCCGACCCCGCCCGGAAGCTGGCCTTGCTGGTGGCCTTCCATGTCGGATTCACCGCCACCAACCCCAAGACCTCTCGAGTCGCGGAACACGAGATGCGAGCGCTGTCCACCGAGAACGCGGCCCACATGCAGGCACTGCGCGATAGCTATGAACAGCTCTTCGCCCAGGTTCTCCAGGACGGTACCGCCCAGGGCGCTTTCAGCACCGGGGATCTGGGCATCGCCAGGCTGGCCATGATGGAAATGGGCACCGGGGTTTCCCACTGGTTCCGCCGTGATGGCCGGCTGTCCTTGCCCGAGGTGCAACTGAACTTCGTGGCGCTGGCCATGCGGATGCTCGCCGTCTCCAACGAGTCCCCGCTATCCCGCACCGAGCTCCCCGTCCCCCTGGTGATCGCCAGCGAACCCGAACCGAAGGACTGAAAAGTGAAGACGCTCTCTTCCCAAACGGATCCCGCAGAATTCGAGATCAATGCCAAAGCCAACGCACCGCTGCTGGCTGAACTGCACCAGCGTTTGGAACGCGCCGCCCGAGGCGGGTCGGAGAAGTCCCGCGCCCGCCACGTGGAGCGTGGCAAGCTGCTGCCCCGCGAGCGCGTGGACCAGCTGCTTGATCAGGGATCCCCGTTCCTGGAGATTGCCCCGCTGGCTGCCGAGGACATGTACGACGGCGCCAGCCCCGGCGCCGGAATGATCGCCGGTATCGGGCTGGTGCACGGCCGGCACGTGCTGGTCATCGCCAACGACGCCACCGTCAAGGGCGGCACCTACTTCCCGATGACGGTCAAGAAGCACCTGCGCGCCCAGGAAATCGCGCTGGAGAACCACCTGCCCTGCATCTACCTGGTCGATTCGGGCGGGGCCTTTTTGCCGATGCAGGATGAGGTCTTCCCGGACCGCGAGCACTTCGGGCGCATCTTCTACAACCAGGCGCAGCTCTCCGCGAAGAAAATCCCGCAGCTGGCCGCAGTGCTCGGCTCCTGCACCGCCGGCGGCGCCTATGTCCCGGCGATGAGCGACGAGAGCGTGATCGTGCGCAACCAGGGAACCATATTCCTGGGCGGCCCGCCGCTGGTGAAGGCAGCCATCGGCGAAATCGTCACCGCCGAGGAGCTGGGCGGCGGGGACCTGCACGCCAAGACCTCCGGGGTGGTGGATCACCTGGCCGAAAACGACGAGCACGCGCTGATGATCATCCGCGATATCGTCTCCACCCTGCCGTCCAACCCGGCTCCGGCGTGGAGCATCGAGAGCCAGGTGGCCGAGCCGCTCTACCCGGGCAGCGAGCTGGCCGGTGTGGTCCCGGTGGACGTCAACGCCCCCTACGACGTGCATGAGGTCATCGCCCGGCTGGTCGACGGCAGCAAGTTCCACGAGTTCAAGGCCGAGTACGGCACAACCCTGGTCACCGGCTTTGCGCAGGTCCACGGACACCAGGTGGGGATCATCGCCAACAACGGGGTGCTCTTCTCCGAGTCCGCCATGAAGGGCGCGCACTTCATCGAGCTGTGCGACCAGCGCGGCATCCCGCTGATCTTCCTGCAGAACCTGGCCGGCTTCATGGTGGGCCGCGACTACGAGGCCGGTGGTATCGCCAAGCACGGCGCGAAGATGGTCACCGCAGTGGCCACCGCCCGGGTCCCGAAGCTGACGGTGATCATCGGCGGCTCTTTCGGTGCCGGCAACTACTCCATGTGCGGGCGCGCCTATTCCCCGCGCTTCTTGTGGATGTGGCCCAACGCGCGCATCTCGGTGATGGGCGGCAACCAGGCGTCCTCGGTGCTGGCTACCGTGAAGCGCGACGGGCTGGAGGCCTCCGGCAGCAGCTTCAGCGCCGAGGAAGAGGAAGAGTTCAAGGCGCCGATCCGCGAGCAGTACGAAACCCAAGGCAACCCGTACTATTCCACCGCGCGCTTGTGGGATGACGGGGTCATCGACCCGGCGGACACCCGAAGGGTGCTGGGCCTTGCCCTGGATGTCTGCGCCCGCACCGCAGTGCCGGAGACCAGCTTCGGCCTGTTCCGGATGTAGCCAAGGAGATCATGATGAGCACAAACCTTTTTGATACGGTCCTGGTCGCCAATCGCGGGGAAATCGCGGTGCGCATTATCCGCACCCTGCGCGCCCTGGGCATTCGCTCGGTGGCCGTCTACTCCGACGCCGATGCCGGTGCGCTGCATGTTGCCCACGCAGATACCGCCATCCGCCTTGGCGGAGCACCAGCCAATGAGAGCTACCTGGATATCACCGCGGTCATCAATGCGTGCAAGGCCAGCGGCGCCCAGGCGGTCCACCCGGGCTACGGCTTCCTGTCCGAAAACGTGGACTTCGCCCGCGCCCTGGAGACTTCGGGGATTGCCTTCATCGGCCCACCGGTGAACTCCATCAACCTCATGGGCGACAAGATCCGCTCCAAAAACCATGTGCTCTCCCACCAGGTTCCGGTGGTTCCCGGCATCGCGGAACCCGCGTTGAGCGATGAGCAGCTCATCCAGGCCGCCTCCGGGGTCGGCTTCCCGCTGCTGATCAAGCCATCTGCCGGTGGCGGCGGCAAGGGCATGTTCGCTGTGGAATCCGCAGGCCAGCTTCCCGAAGCGCTGGCCAGTGCCCGGCGCACCGCACGCAATGCCTTTGGCGACGACACCTTGTTCCTTGAACGGCTGGTGCGCAATCCACGGCACATCGAAGTGCAGATCCTGGCGGACGCCCACGGCAATACGGTGCACCTCGGCGAGCGCGAATGCTCGCTGCAGCGCCGCCACCAAAAGGTCATCGAGGAAGCCCCCGCCCCGCTGTTCGAGAACCTGGAGCACGGGGCGCAGATCCGCGAACGCATCGGAGCTGCCGCGATCGCGGCGGCGCAATCGGTGGGATATGTGGGGGCTGGCACCGTGGAGTTCCTGGCCAGCGACCAGAACCCCGACGAGTTCTTCTTCATGGAAATGAATACCCGCCTGCAGGTGGAACACCCGGTCACCGAAGAAGTGGTGCGGGTCAACGGGCAGAAGCTTGATCTGGTGGATTGGCAGGTGCGCATCGCCTCCGGGCAGCCGCTGGACTTCACCCAGAACCAGGTCAGCCTCGTTGGCCACGCCATCGAGGCACGCTTGTACGCCGAAGACCCTGCCGCCGGCTTCCTGCCCTCGACGGGCACGGTGCTGCAGGTGCGCGAGCCGGCTGGCGTGCGCGTGGACAGCTCGCTGCTCGACGGGCTGGAAATCAGCGCCCACTACGATCCGATGCTCGCCAAGGTGATCGCCTGGGGCACGCATCGCGCCGAAGCGGTGGCCCGCCTGGACCGCGCACTGGCCGAGACTGTCGTGCTGGGCGTGCTGACCAACAGCGAATACCTGCGCTTGCTCCTGGCCGACGAGGACGTCAGTGCCGGCAGGCTGGATACGAACCTGATCGAACGCAAGATGGAGCAGTTCAGCTTCCGCGAATCCGGCCCGCTCGAGCTGGCGCTGGCCGCGCATCTGGAATACCTGAGACGGCCCGCCAGCACCAGCCCCTGGGGCCTGCGCGATGGCTGGCGGGCACAACACCACCACCCGGTCACCCGGCACTTCGACACCGGGCAGACCCAGGCCGCAACCTCCCTGCTCGTCATGCCCGAGGGCAACAAGATCAGCGTTGGCGGCCAGGAGCACTTCATCCGGGAGCTCGGCTCGGGCCTTGAGATCAACGGCGTGCGCTGCGGAATCCAGCACGCCTGGGACGCCGACGGCACACTGTGGCTGAGCGATCGCGGCTGGAATGCGTCGCTGCGCGCGCTACCTCGCGAAGAGGTGTTGGAGCGGCAGCTGTCCAGCCTCGCCAAGGAATCGGGCGACTACCGCCCCGAGGTGCTTTCCCCGATGCCCGGCACCGTCATCTCGGTGCAGGCCGCCGACGGCCAGCAGGTAGCCGCCGGCCAGCTGCTGGCCATTGTGGAAGCGATGAAAATGGAGCATCAGCTGCTGGCCCCGGCCGATGGAATCGTGCGCCTGCCGGCGTTGAAGACCGGTGACCTCGTCAAGGCCAAGCAGGTCATCGCCACCGTGGAACCACTGCACGTCGAGGACAAGGAGCGCTTGGCATGAGCGGGCAAAGGATCGAACAGCGCGGGCTGTATTTCGACGAGCTGGTCCTGGGCGCCATCTACGCCCACAAGCCGGGGCGCACATTGAGCGAAGCAGATAACATCGTCTTCACCACGATGACCATGAACAACCAGGGGCTGCACCTGGATGCCGCCTGGGCGGCCACCCAGCCCTTTGGCAAGCCCCTGGTGAATTCGCTGCTGACGCTGAGCACCATGATCGGCCAGTCGGTGGCGCAGTTGACCGAGGGCACCATCATCGGCCAGCTGGGGATCAATGACGTGCGCTTCCCGCATCCGATGTTCCACGGCGACACCCTGTACACCGAAACCGAGATCACCGAACTGCGCCCCTCGAAATCCCGGCCCGGCCAAGGCCTGGCATCGATGACCCACACCGGGCGCAACCAGCACGGCGAAGTAGTCGCTACCGCCACGCGCACCTGCCTGATGTGGACCAAACAGGCCCATGAAGATTCCAAGAAAGCGGCGAATGATGAGTGAATTCCTGATGGGCCCGGCCATCCTGTTCTGCCCCGCCGACCGGCCCGAACGCTATGCCAAGGCGGCTGGCCGCGCCGATGCGGTGATCATCGACCTCGAAGATGCCGTTGCCCAGGAGAACAAGGGGGCCGCCCGGCTCGCCCTGCGCGAAAGCTGCCTGGATCCTGCCCGCACCATCGTGCGCGTGAACCCCGTGGATACCGGGCACTTTCTGAAGGACCTCGAAGCGCTGCAGCACACCAGCTACACCACCGTGATGCTGCCCAAGGTCCAGTCCGGTGCGGAACCGGCCCGGCTCGCGGACTATGACGTCGTGGCACTGTGCGAATCGGCCCCCGGCATTGCCCATGCGGCGCAGATTGCGGCGGCGGCGAATGTGGTGGCCTTGATGTGGGGTGCCGAGGATCTGATCGCTTCGCTGGGTGGGACCTCGTCGCGCCATGATGATGGCAGCTACCGCCAGGTGGCCAGCTTCGCCCGGTCCCAGGTGCTGATCCATGCGGCCGCGCAGGGCAAGGCGGCCATCGACTCGGTGTATCTGGATATCCCGGATAGCGAAGGACTGTTCCTGGAATCCCAGGATGCCAAGGCTTCGGGATTCGTGGCCAAAGCATCGATCCACCCGAGCCAGATGCAGATCATCCGCCAGGCCTATGCGCCGACCGCTGCCGAAGTGCAATTGGCCAAGCGAATCCTTGTCGAGGCAGAACTGCACCCGGGGGTCTTTTCCCTGGACGGGAAAATGGTGGATGAGCCACTGCTGCGACAGGCGCGAGCCACGCTCGCCAGTGCTGCGAAGCTGGATTAGGTGTCGCGCAATGGTCACGAACTAGGCACCTGACCTGCACCGGGGCGATGCTGGTTCCATGAGCTTTCAGCCTCCATCTGCAGCATCACCAGATTCCGGTCGCCGACCACGAGTGCACCGCGCCTGGCTGGTCGCCATCGTCACCACCCTGGCTCTGGTGGCGGCCGCGGCCTTCCGCTCCACCACCGGCGCATTTTTTGAACCGATGGAATCCGAATTCGGCTGGCAGCGCTCCCAGCTCTCCACCGCGGTGACCATCAACCTGGTGGTCTACGGCCTGGCCGCGCCGTTCGCCGCCACCCTGCTCGAACGCTATTCGATGCGCAAGGTGGCCATGGCGGCTTTGGGCCTGGTGGCCGCCGGCGCCGGGCTTTCGGTGTTCATCAGCCATTACTGGCAACTGTGGTTGCTCTGGGGCCTGTTCGTGGGTCTGGGAACCGGAGCCATGGCATTGGTTTTCGGATCAGTGGTGGCCAACCGCTGGTTCAGCAAACGCCGCGGCCTGGTGATGGGACTGTTCTCCGGTGCCAATGCCGCCGGCCAACTGGTCTTTTTGCCCTCCATTGTTGCCATCATTGAGAACGCGTCATGGCGGATTGCCGCCCTGGTCGTGACGGCCTTTGCGCTGTTGATCATCCCGCTGCTGCGCTGGCCCTTTGCCAATTCCCCCGCCGAGGTCGGGATGCTCCCCTACGGCGGAACCGAAGCGGCGGGCCCAGCACCGAAGCCCCAGGGATCCATGGCGGCTGCGACCTTGCGGGTGCTGTTCACCTCGGCACGCACCCCGGCGTTCTGGGTGCTGGCCATGACCTTCTGGATCTGCGGATGGTCCACCAACGGGCTGGTCCAGACGCACTTCATCCCGGCCGCGCACGACCATGGGATGCCCGCCACCACGGCCTCGGGCCTGCTGGCACTGATCGGCGTCTTCGATATTCTCGGCACGGTGTTCTCGGGTTGGCTCACCGACCGCGTGCGTCCGTGGCTGCTGCTGGCTGTGTACTATTTCCTGCGCGGATTGTCCTTGCTGTTCCTGCACACCCTCATGGGCCCAGCCATCCAGCCGATGCTCTGGATCTTCATCATCTTCTACGGCTTGGATTGGGTGGCCACGGTTCCGCCCACGGTGGTGCTGTGCCGCCAATACTTCGGACCGGTCAAGGCGACCGTGGTCTTCGGCTGGGTTTTCGCCTTCCACATGGTGGGCGCTGGCGCAGGTTCGCTCACTGCCGGCTTGTCCCGGGAAAGCACCGGCAGCTACCTGGCCGCATGGGTTACCGCTGCGGTGTTGTGCTTTGCGGCAGCAGCCAGCTTGCTATTGATGCCGCGACTGCGCCAGCCGGCGCATTCACCGGACATCGAGCCGGTGCGCTCCTAGCCCACCAGCTGCCAGCACGAGGCCGAAATGCCCTGCCAGGGCTTCTAGAAAGGCGCTGCGGTGCGCGCCAGCTGCACGCCGAGGTCAATTGCTCCTCGCATCGCCACTTCGGCGCCCAAGGTGGACGTGGTCAGCTGGACACAGGTCAGGGCCGGCTCCTGGGCGAGCTCGCGCTGAGCGATAGCAACCACCGGCTGAAGGATTTCTGCCATCGCGCCGGAGAGCACCACGCGCTCCAACCCGGCAAAACCGGAAATGACGGCGCTGATCCGCGCCAGCCTGGCCCCCAGGGATTCCAGGATTTCCTGGGCCAGCTGGTCGTTCTGCGCCGCCGCATGGAATACGTCTTCCGCGCGCAAGGAGTCCGCGTCCAGCACGGCCAAGCTGCTGCTGGCACCGTGGGACAAGGCCGCCTTAGCTTGTTCGCGAGCCAGGTAGCCCAATCCGTGGGCATCCCCCACGCCGGCAACATGCGTAAGGAAGCGCATTTCTCCGGCTAGCCCTTTGGCCCCGCGCAGCAGGTGGTTGTCGACCACCACACCGGCACCGATGCGCTCGCCAACCATCAATGAGGCAAAGGAACCAACGGTGCCGTCTGCCAGTTCGGCGATGGCGGCCAGATTCGCGTCGTTTTCAATCCTCAACAGGTGCGTGTATTTGCCGAGCGCGGCTTTCCACTCCGGGTTCATGCTGGCCCAGAAGCCATTCTCGTCATCCGGAGAGGCACCGTTCGAGTCAACCGGCGCTGGAACACCGATCACCACGGCCGCTAGCTTGTCCACCTTGAATTCGGCCAGCACGCCGGCCAGCAGCTTTTCAGTAATTTCCGCTCGATGGCGCCCTGAGGCCAGCGGGTCGAGAATTGCCTCGGTACGGGTTTGCGCAGTTCCCCGCAGATCGCTGAGCGTCAGGCTGATGCGATGCTGGCCTGCGTCGATCCCTGCAATGAAGCGATGTGTCCGGTTCAGTTCATAGCGCAGCGCCGGTCGCCCCTTGGAATAGGCTCCGGCAGCCCGGGTGTCCTTGGCCTCGATGAGCCAACCGGATTCAACCAGCTCTTTTGCCTGGTTGAGAACTGTTGCACGGGTCAAACCGGTCAGTGAAATGAGTTCACTGGCGGTCACGGCCTCGCGGTCCCATGCGGCGTCCAGAACGCGCTGGGTGTTTAGGCGGCGCAACGCGCTGGCGCTTTCTGCGGACTGGGGTCCCTGCGCATCAAAATTTTTCACTGAACTCACGTTCAAAGTATAGACGGCATTTTATTTAGATGCTAAATTTACTTCGAAAATAAAGTCCCCTACCTCACGTCACCAATGGAGATGCCGATGAACTTTGGATCAAGTGCCTTGTCTCGACCCCTGAAACGGCGGTCGTTCATTGCATCGATGATGGCTGCCGGAACACTGGCAATGACCGGTTGCAGCAGCAGCGAGACCCGAGTGACCCTGCGCTTCAACCAGTCCAAGCCGGAAGTGGTTCCCTACTTCAGGGATCTGCTGGCGCAGTTCAATGCGTCCCAGGGAACGGTGAACGCAACCCATGAAGTCACCGCAGGGCTCTCGGCAGCATTTGCCCGCAACGACCCGCCGGATTTAGGCTGCCTCAACTACAACTTTGAAATGGCGCGATTCCAGGAGCGCGGTGCGCTTTCAGATCTCTCTGATCTGCCACAGCAGAAGATGAATGCAACGTTCATCAAGCAATTGCTGGATCTCTACCCGGACTACCCCGGGCGGACATCGGTGTTGCCCTATTCGATGATGGGCGCCGCAGTGCTCTACAACAAGGACATTTTTGAGAAGCACGATCTTGCCATCCCGACTCGATATTCCGAGCTGCTGGAGCTTTGCGGGGAACTGGAGGACCTGGGCATCACGCCCATCTACTCCACCTTCAAGGACGCGTGGACGGTGTCACAGGGATTAGCTGACTACACCTTGGGCGGGGCCATTGACATCAACCAGCATTTTGCCGAGCTGCGCGAAATCGGCTCCGACTTCACACCCGGTTCCGCCGCATCATTTTCAAAAGCCTTCGCCGAACCGCTGCTCAAGATGCAAGAACTGGCCAAGTTCTCCAACCCGGATGCCGTCAATCGCGGCTACGGCGACGGCAACCTTGCCTTCGCAAATGGCCAGGCCGCCATGTACATGCAAGGCCCGTGGGCACTGCCCGAAATCGCCAAGACCAATCGCGATGCCAATATCGGCACCTTCCCCTTGCCAATGACCGAGGACCCCAACGACCTGAAAATCAGGGTCAACCTCGACTTGGCGCTATGGATCCCCGAACAATCCGACCACCAGGCAGAAGCGCGTGAACTTCTCGCCTTCCTTTGCCAACCCGAAATCCAAGATGCCTACAACGAATCAGCCCTCGGTTTTGGTGTTCGTTCCGACTCGCCACCCACTAAAGACCCGCGCCTGAAGCAGTTGCAGCCGTATATCGATGCCGGGCGCCTCTATCAGGGCGTCTCGACCGCGATTCCGCGCACCATCCCCTTCGAAAACTACATGCAGGGACTGGTCACCGGCGGCAGCGTGGAGCAAACCCTAACAACCCTCGACGCGGACTGGGCCCGGCTGGCCCAACGCAGCTAGCCAGCCCAGGAGGAAACAATGACACTCACCGCTCCAGCCAAACCCAGCAACGGCAAAAATCACGCTGCTCCTGCCCAACCCGTGAAACGGCAACGAATCGATGCTACCTATTTCGGTTTCCTTGTCCCTGCCCTGATCTGTTTTACGATCGCCATTGCCGTTCCCGCGTTCGTGGGCATTTTCTTCAGCTTCACCGACTCCGTGGGGTTCGGGGACTACAACATCATCGGCCTGGCCAATTACGCCGCGCTGTTTACCGATCCCGCCATTATCGGCGCCTACAGCTTCACCATCGGTTTCGCTTTGGTGACCGTGGTGCTGGCCAATGCCCTGGCATTCCTCTTGGCAGTCGGACTTACAGCGCAGATCCGAGCACGCGTCGCTTTGCGAACCATCTTTGTGATGCCCATGGTCATTTCAGGAATTGTCATCGCCTATGTTTTCAACTTCTTGTTCTCCAACACCTTGCCCACCGTGGGCGAGCATCTGGGCATAGAGGTCCTCAAATCGTCGTTGCTCTCGAACCCGGATCTCGCCTGGCTATCGATCGTCATCGTCACCGCCTGGCAGGCCATCCCCTCGGCAATGCTGATCTACATTGCAGGTCTCATGGCGATCCCCTACGACTTATACGAAGCCTCATCCCTGGACGGCGCCAGCGCTATCGGACAGCTCATGCATGTCACGCTCCCGCTGATGGTTGGCTACATCGGGATCAACATCATTATCGGTTTCAAGAATTTCCTGGGTGCCTACGACATTATTGTCGGCCTGACCAATGGCGGCCCGGGAGTGAAAACCCGGTCCATTGCCATGACCATTTTCACCGGATTCGAGCGCGGAGACTACGCCTACCAGATGGCCAATGCCACGGTCTTCTTCGTCATTTCGCTGATTATCGCGCTCTTGCAGTTGCGCCTGACCAACAAGGGACAAGCAAAATGAACCTCAGTTTGCAACAACGACTCAACAAGCGCTCTCGCTCGCGTGCCGGACGGGAACGCACCAATTGGTGGGCTACTGGAATATTGGGGATCTGCGCGCTGGCGGTTCTGGCACCCCTCTTCATCACCGTCTCGATGGCTTTCAAATCAGCCAAGCAGGCCGTGGACGGCAAGGCCTTCTCGCTGCCAAAGCCCTTCTCGATTGAAGGATTCACGGCGGCATGGGACCTGGTCAACTTTCCGCGCGCCTTCACCATCTCGCTGGTGATTACCCTCGTAGCAGTCCTTGGCGCGGTACTCGTCGCTTCCATGGCTTCATATGCGATCCACCGCAACTGGAGCAAGCGCTTCTACCGCTTCAGCTTCTACTACCTCCTGGGTGCGATGTTCCTCCCGTTCCCAGTCTTGGCGCTATCCCAGGTCAAGCTCACCGGGCTCTTCGGGCTGGACAATCCGGCAGGTGTTGCCATCCTTCACGTCATGTTCGGGCTGTCATTCAACGTCCTGCTCTTCACGTCCTTCCTGCGGGGCCTGCCCGGAGAACTGGAAGAAAGCGCGCGGATCGACGGAGCCAGCAACTGGACAACCTATTGGCGGATCATCTTCCCGCTCTTGGCTCCAATGAGTGCCACGGTGGCAATCTTCGCTTTCCTCTCGTCGTGGAACGACTTCATGATGCCATCGCTGATTATCGCCGAGCAGGCGGACCAGACCCTGCCCGTAGTGCAACAGCTGTTCCAAACCCAGTTCTCGAATAACTACCACGTGTCCTTTGCCTCCTACCTGATGGCCATGGCCCCCAGCGTAGTGGCCTACCTGTTCACTCAACGCTGGGTGATGTCAGGACTGACCCAAGGCGCCGTTAAATCCTGAAACCGCACTATCCGATTCAGCCAGCCACTTCTAGGCTGGAAACACCACCGAAAGGAAGCACCGTGACCCTGCAAGACACCACCCACAGCACCGGCTTATCCAAGGACGCCACCTGGTGGCGCCAAGCTGCCGTGTACCAGATCTACCCTCGCAGCTTCGCCGATTCCAATGCCGATGGCCTCGGCGACCTGGCGGGCATCAGCTCGCGGGTCGGCTACTTGAAGGAGCTGGGCATCGATGCAGTCTGGCTGTCCCCTTTCTACCCTTCCGCGCTGGCAGACGGTGGATACGACGTGGATGACTACCGCAATGTGGACCCGCGGCTGGGCACCTTGGAAGACTTCGACCAGATGACGGCCCGGCTTCATGAAGCGGGCATCAAGGTCATCGTGGATATCGTTCCCAACCACTCATCGAATCTCCACGAATGGTTCCAGGCCGCTCTGGCCGCGCCCAAGGGCTCGGCCGAGCGTGATCGCTACATCTTCCGCGACGGATCAGGAACCAATGGCGAATTGCCCCCGGCCGACTGGGAATCCGTCTTCGGGGGTCCTGCCTGGGAACCAGTCGGCGATGGCCAGTGGTACCTGCACCTCTTTGCCAAGGAACAGCCGGATTTCAACTGGTCCAACAATGAGGTGCGCGAAGACTTCCTCAAGACCCTGCGTTTCTGGTCCGACCGTGGCGTCGACGGCTTCCGCGTTGATGTGGCCCACGCCCTGACCAAAGACATTCCGCTGGCCAATTTGCCGACCAAGGCCGAGCTCGACGCCCACCCATGGGATGGCACCCACCCCATCTGGGACCGCGACGAAGTCCATGATGTCTATGTGCAATGGCGCCAGGTCTTTGACGAGTACGACCCTCCCCGCATTGCGGTGGCCGAGGCCTGGACCGAATCCGATCGCCGTCCTGCCTACGCGCGTTCCACCGGACTAGGCCAAGCCTTCAATTTTGACCTGCTGCAGGCAGACTTCGACGCGGCGGCCTTCAAGAAGATCATTTCCTTCAATCTTGAGCAGGCAGGCATCGCCGGCTCCTCGACCACCTGGGTCTATTCCAACCATGACGTCGTGCGCCATGCCACCCGCTATGGCCTGCCACTGGCCGGGGATCCGGACTATGCCAAGAAATGGCTGCTGCATGGTGCCGATCAATCGGAGCTGGACGTTGAACTGGGCCTCCGGCGTGCGCGTGCCGCAACGCTGCTGGAACTGGCTTTGCCAGGCTGCGCCTACTTGTACCAGGGCGAAGAGCTGGGCCTGCCGGAGGTCAGTGAGATCTCTGACGAGCAGCGCCAGGACCCCGCCTTCTTCAAGAACAAGGGCGTTGAAGTGGGACGCGACGGTTGCCGCGTGCCGATCCCTTGGGAAACTGGCGGAGTTTCTTTCGGCTTCGGCGAGGCCGCGCCTCACCTGCCACAGCCACAGGCTTTCGGCCCGCTGAGCGTCGCGGCACAGGACGGAGTGGAAGGAAGCACGCTGGAGCTCTACCGCGAAGCACTGCGCCTGCGCCGGGAACTGCAAAGCGAAGAGTCCTTCCAATGGATCGACTCGAATGAGGGAGTGCTCGCTTTCAGCCGCCCGAGCGGCTGGATCAGCATCACCAACTTCAGCGCCGAGCCGCAAGCGCTTCCCGAGGGCACATTGCTGCTTTCCAGCGCGCCGTTGGATGCCGATGGCCTTCTGCCTTCGGCGACGACCGCATGGCTGCGCCGCGGCTAGGAAATAGCTGGTGAAAACACTTTGGCACCGCAGATGGATATCTGCGGTGCCAAAGTGCTCAGTTCAAGAGCCCCTAGACGAGGACGACGTCCTTGGATGGAACGTGCAGTTTCTTGTTGCCGTAATGCACGGCGAAGAACCAGGCAGCGCCGGTGACCACGTGGATCACGCTCAGGGTCAAGCCGGTAGCCACATCGACTGCGTTCATGATCGGGGAAATCACCGAAAGAACGGCAACAACCAGCCCGATCCACTGCGCGACCTTGACGAAGCCCTTGCTTGCGCGTCCGATCAGGAAGACCACGAAGCCCAGTACCACCAATGGAAGCCAGGTGAACTGCAGGATGTGGTCAAAGCCGACAATCTTCTCAGGGTTGGAGCCAACCTTCATCGAGGCGCCCGAGGCGATGCCGATGAAAAAGATGATGGCGTTAAGGTAGCCGGCGCCCAGCGCGGCGATGACGACCTGAATGAAGTTGAACGGGCTATTTGGTTGTCCCTGAGCAGTCATAGTGTTCCTCAAAATTGTTGAAAGTCCTCATCAATTCTAATTTCGAACACCGGTGATGCACCCCTCATTCGCGCGTGAGATCGACGACACTTAGCCTCGCTATCTATTAAAGATCGACTGGACAATCAGGCGCTCAGAGAGAACTCCCAGTTCCGCTAGGCGAAATCGGAGTACACTGGAATTGGAGTCCACTTCCACTTTTGCACCTCCTTGGAGGTTTCCTCCTTCCGGCATTAAGCTCTTGTGCTGCCCTTGGAATCCCAGGACGGCGTTCAGATTAACGCAGCAGTGTTGAACCGGAAAGCATACTTCTGGGCGGCTGGCACCGTTGTCGTTTTCTCCCTCACAGTTCGGGTCGCAAATCCTTGTCCGCGCATCTCCGACGTCTCCGCACCGCTGGCAGCGTGGCACCTTCCATCCGTATCGGTTCTTCCTGGCTACCAGCGCAGTCACCTGCGCCGGGCACCTTGGGGGCAGCTTACCGTCGCCGTGACATGGCATCCACAGTAATTCAATAAGCCTGCGACCCTCGCAGCAATAATGGCCACGACGCAACGGAGGACCAGTCATGGACAAGCCGATCAGTTGCCCAAGGTGTTATCGAAACACCTTGGTCGAAACCGAAACCCGTCGATACATCGATGATCAAAGCCAGCTGAAGAGATGGGACAACGAAGGCGGCCACGACGCTGGCCTGAGGCAAGATATCCAAATGACCATGCGCGAGGTGGTCTGGACTTGCACGTCCTGCGGTTGGAACAAGATAGCCTACAGCTCCCAAGAACCAATTCTTGGGCCCGAACGACGCATTGAAAAATTCACCCAAGCCAAACAGCGACTGATTTCCACGCCCACACAACGTGGGCAGGACACCGGCCAGCACTCGTGAACCATGAAAGGCATCAATCATGAACTCCTCGGCAAACACCCCCAACTCGGAACGAGAAACGCTGAAACTTGGGACCGTACTGCTGGACGGCCTTCCAGGCAGCTTGCTTACCGATCAGGCACCAGAAAAATACCTGGTTGCTGTGGTCTTTAACCGACGTGCTGAGCCAGAGGAAGCCGATTTCCTCACCGGTACCGCGGTCAAAGAGCGGCTGCGCTCCGCAGGGTATCCCGATGTTGAACTGAATGTGGTCAACCGGAGACTTGAAATTTCCAATACATCGCTCGAAGAACTCCGCGATGGCCTATCCGTGGCCATCGCCCGTGAACTAGCTGGCGTTGAACAGAAATTTGAACGTGAACGCGTCGCTCGAAACGCGCAATTCCGAAAAGAAGTCGATGCAGAGAGCAAACGTTCTGAAGCAGTTCAACTGCTGGCCCAATCCATTACTTTTGATCCTGCCAGAATCGAAGCGCTGCACTAAGCACCGTGGGCCCAGCATCGGCAAAGGATGCTGGGCCTGCACGCTCAGTGGCGGCTACTTCGACGCTCCGATGGCCCACACGCGCGGCAGCTCGGTGCCGTTGACCGCCAGGTCCCCGATCAGCCGGGCCTTGAAAACCCACGGGTTGTGGTTGCCCGCGGTGCGCGCATTGCGCCAGTGCCGGTCCAGGTTCTTCGACACGCGGGTGGCCGAGGCCGCCAACGCATCAAAGGCGTGGGTGATGGCGTTGAGCACCAGCGGAGTGAGCACCACCTGCGCCTGCGCGCTGGCCAGTTCGGCAGCATCATTGGCCGCTTCATCTTCTTCCACCGTGATCTGCCCGGCCTGCAAGGCCAGCGCGGTTTCATAGGCGCGCTTGATCATCGCGGCGATCTTCTGTTTCACGCAGAATTTCACCGTAGCCTTTGCGCTGACCGCGATCGGCTTTGCCCTGGGCGTCGCCATGATGCTGGTTGCCGGATCCAAGGGAAACAAGGTCGCCAAGGAGTTCTGCCCTTGAGCTCCCTTTAAAACAGAGCACCGCGCCATCAAGGATGAGCTCGATGATGGCGCGGTGCCCGGGGTGTATTCAGCAGTGCCCTAGAGCAGAACCGCCCCCAGAATCCAGACCGTCGCAAAGGCCGCCGTGCCCTGGATTGCCGTAGCCACGCTGAGGGTCTTGTATGCAGTGATCACCGGAATCCGGCTGAGTTGCGAGACCACCCAGAAGTACGAGTCATTCGCGTGCGAGACAACCATCGCACCGGCACCCACCGCCAGGACGCTGAGCACCATTCCCAATTCGGAATCCAGCCCCAGCGAACCGAGCATCGGCGCCACCAGCGCGGAGGTGGTCACCATCGATACCGTGGACGATCCCTGCGCCGACTTCAAGGCGGCGGCAATCAGGAACGGCACAGCCAAGCCCAGGCCGAGCCCGCTGAGCGAGTCGGAGAGAATCGTGGTCAGCTCCGAGGCGGCCAGCACCGCGCCCAATGCGGCACCGGCCCCGGTGATCAGCAAGATCGGGGCAGCGGTGCGAACCGATTCGTGCATCTGCTCATTAAAATCGCCCAGCTTGTTCTCGCCGCGCAACAGCAAAGTGGCCGAGAGCAGGCCGAAAATCAGGGCGATCACCGGCGTGCCGAGGAACGAGAGGACTTCAACCAGCGATCCCCCGCCCAGCGGCTGGGATGGCAGCTTGGCGATGGATGAGGCACAGATCAAAATCAGCGGCACCAGGATCGGCAGGAAGGCCAAGGCCGGATGCGGCAGCTTGCCGAAGCTTGCGCGCAGCTGCTCGTAGTCCAGGTCTGCCAGATCATTCTCGTCTTCCGACGGCAGGGCGGTCCATTGGGACTTGTTGAAGCGGCTGGCATAAAACAGGCCGGCCAACGCGGAGATGGCTGCCACCGGAAGGCCAACGGCAATGATCAGCCCGAGGTTATCGGCAATGCCGATGCTCTCGGCCGCCGCCAGCGGGCCGGGGGTTGGCGGAACCATGGTGTGCGTGGCGTACAGGCCGGTCATCAGCGCCACCGAAGTAGCCAGCCCCGATACGCCGGTGCGAAGGGTGATGGCCTTGCGCAGCGAGTTCAGCACCACGTAGCCCGAATCGCAGAAGACCGGAATCGAGACGATGTAGCCAATGATTGTCAGGGTCAGATTGGGGAACCTGGTTCCCAGGACCTTGATCAGCGCGTCGGCCATGGAGATTGCGGCGCCCGATCGTTCCAGGATGATGCCGATCATCGTGCCGAAGAGGATGACCAGGCCGATATTGCCCATGGTGGTGCCGAAGGCGGTGGTGACGGTGCCCGCCACTTCGGCCAGGGGAATGCTGTAGGCGAAGGCGGCAAGGATTGCGGCGCCAATCAATGCGAGGAAGGGGCTGATTTTCCAGCGTGCTGTCACCAGCACAATGGCGACCACGAGGATCAAGAGAACAATGAGTTCGTACACGGCAGGTTGGCTCCTTTGCCACGATGAGTGGATCGCTGTCCAGCAAAGCGGCTCAAGCTCTGGGGGTTGGATCAGCCAGGTCCGGATTTCTTCGGTTTCGCTGACCCTGGACAGCGGGTGATGTGCCAATATTAGGAAACCGGTGCCGGATTGCCTATGGGCATGCGACCGGGTTTCCCGGCATGGTCCTGCGAGAATATGTGCACGGCCCCGGCAGACGGAATTTATCGAGGCTGGCCTGGTGCTGCTGGTGCCGCTAGAAAATCTGCATCTCGTCAAGTGCTATGCGCGCGTACACGGCATGCTGCAGCCGCAGCGATTCATTGGCTTGGCGAATATCGGCGCCGGTGACCTGGCCGATCCTTTCCAGCCGCTGCACCAGGGTATTGCGGTGAATGTGCAAGGCTTCGGCGGCCTGGGACATGGCGGATGCCGCGGCGACCACCAGCAGGGTTTTTGCTTGTTCTTGATTCAGCTCCCGGGCAGGTGCCGCCAGATAGGCCAGGCTCCGCACCGGAGTTCGCGCAACGGCCACCGCGATGTCCTGATTCCAGAACTCCCGGTGTGCTCGTTGCGGAAGCAGCGCGGGACGCGCCACCAGGGTGCGCATCATTTCGGCCTGCGCCAACAGCGCTCCGGCATCAAAAGCATCCGCTCCGCCAAGAAAACGATCGCTGGATTCAGGATCCTGGCCTGGTGCATCATCGGCGCTCGTCCGCAGCCGCCAGTGCGCGCCGAACAGGTTGACCCATGAAGTGCGCACGCCTTCGACAGCAGGCAATCCCAATAAGGGGTCTTGGCCATCGCGCGGCAGCCACAGCTCAAGTTGCATCGGTCCGCGCAGCCCGTGCGCTT
The DNA here is from genome assembly GCF_059759215.1 of Glutamicibacter sp. GQ173. Classification (NCBI taxonomy): domain Bacteria; kingdom Bacillati; phylum Actinomycetota; class Actinomycetes; order Micrococcales; family Micrococcaceae; genus Glutamicibacter; species Glutamicibacter sp. GQ173. The sequence goes on along the minus strand of NZ_JCAXDT010000003.1, from coordinate 240,183 downwards.
CCAGATTCCGGTCGATGACTTCTGCGTCAACCCGCCCGGCCAGCAAGGCCGAAATAAGGTCCCTGGCCTCGGCCGCCCGGCGAGCGCTGCGCGAGTGCTCGCGTTCCTGGGCAATCAGCAGCTGGACGGTGAGCGCAATCAGATCCGCAATGGGCTCGACCTCGTGGGGCGCGCCGGTCACCCCGACAACACCGCACAACCGCTCGTTCAGCGCCAGCGGGAGGTTCACTCCCGGCTGGGTTCCAGCCGTTTCATCGGCCTGGGTGACCCTGATGACCTCATTGCGCCGGATGGCTTCGACGCTTCCTTCGTGCAGCGTGCCCACGCGCGTAGCATCGCTGGAGGCGATGATGATTCCATGGGCGTTCATGATGTTCACATGGCGATTAATCGTTGGCGCAATGGTGTCGACAACCTTTTGCGCCAAGGCGCCGGACAGTCGAGGTTGCTCCTTTTCGCTCATGGAATCATCCTAGCTTCCCCGGGCCTCCTTCACCTTGCCGCCCGGTGATGCTAGGCTCACCCCAGTCAAGCATCGCGATGAAAGGTCCACCATGAGTTCGGTGATCAGCTACTTCACCGGAGGCTTCCTCGTCAGCCTGCTGGTAGTGCTCAACATGACATGGAACCAGCGCTTGCCCGGGCTGCTGGGCCCGGCGCTGATTGTGCTGAGCCTGGCCGGGTTGGCCGCATGCCGGCTCTACACCGCGCGGAACCAGCCCCGCCAGCAAGATCCTCAAGAAGCCTAGGAAGCCTCGCGCTCCTGCAGCACTGCCGTGGCGGTGCTCGTGCTGTCAGGCGCAAAAGCATAGAGCTTGCCATCGGCGAGGTGGACCCAGAATCGGCCGCAGAGCTGCGTGGTCTTCTCTTCGGCGCCTTGCGGCCACCATTGTGCTTCAAGGGTCCTGGTCGAGGAGATCTCCTTGGCCTCAAAATCCTTGGTGCGCGGATCCGAGGCGTAGGCCTTTTTCAGTTCCGCCTCGGACGGGTGTCCGGCAGATTTAATCGGCAGGCATTTTTCACCGGGCAAGTCCCCGCTGTAGTCCATGGCGAAAATTCGTTCCATCCCGGTATTGCGCTGCACGAGCTTCACGTCGGTGCCTCCGGCGGGGACCCAATCGGGCAGCAGCCCGCTCGAAACGCCCTCTTCCGAGGTCTTGGCAGATTTTTCGGTGGACTCGTCGTATTTATCCACCATCAGGTCTGAAACGGAACATCCGCTGAGCAGCAGGGCCAGGGGCGCAGCCAGCAAGGCGCTGGCGGCATACTTTTTCTTCATCATGATTCCATCGTAGAAACCGGCCGCCGCTAGGCACATCGTCTTCCTGGCGGAAAAACGGATGCGCCGTTTCATCCCCTCGGTGGAGCCAGCGGCAGGTAAGTCCTGGCCACGCTGAACGCCGTGCGCTCGATTAATGCGAGGGTATCGGCGGACAATTGGGCCAGGCTCGCCGGGCCGGGCGCGATGGAATAGGCCGCCAGGATCCCGGCCTGGTCCAACTGCTCGTCGCCCAGGTCCACGGACCCGGCCACCACGATCACCTCGGCATGCTCCCCGGCCGCTTCCAGCACCCCACACACCACCTTGCCGTTCAGCGACTGGCTATCGAGCCGCCCCTCGCCGGTGATAACCAGGTCCGCGGCACCCAGGATCCGGTGGGCGTCGAGCACCTCGGCTACCAGTTGCCATCCGGGGACCAGGTCCACCGGGAAGTACGAGGCCAGGCACACCGCCATGCCACCGGCCGCTCCCATGCCCGGCCGCTCGCGCAGCTTCCGGCCGGTATCAGCTTCAAGAACATCGGCCAGCCGTTCAAGTCCGCGATCCAGCAGGCGCACGTCCTGCTCGGAAGCCCCCTTCTGCGGGCCGAAGATCGCTGCCGCGCCCTGGGCGCCGAGCAGCGGGTTGGTGACATCGCAGGCGATTTGCCATTGCACCGCGGCGGCCCGCGGATCCAGTTCGGACATGTCGATCTTCGCCAGCTTCGACAGTGCGCCGCCGCCTGCTGGCAGCTGCTGCCCGTGCTCGTCAAGGAACTTGGCGCCCAGCGCGCCCAGCAGGCCGGTGCCGCCGTCGGTGGTGGCGGACCCGCCCAGGCACAGGATGATCTGCTGCACCCCGAGATCCAAGGCGCGCGACACCAGCGGGCCCAGACCCCGGGTCGTGGCCTGAAGCGGCTTGCGCGGCACGTCGCTGACCTGCGGCAGACCGGCAGCTTCGGCGGCTTCCACGACGGCGATCTTCTTGTCCGCGGACAGCCCGAGCCGGGAAGCGACCGCGCGGCCCAGCGCGTCGGTGGTGTCCACCGTGATCGCTTCGGTGCCCCAGGCATCGATCAGCGCCTCCAGTGTTCCTTCGCCGCCGTCGGCAAAGGGCACCGCGGTGATCTCGATCTGGCGCTGGCGGCTCGCGGCCCCCTTGGAGAATCCTTGTGCGAGCGCGGTGGCCACTTCGCTGGCCCGGGCGCTTCCTTTGAAGGAGTCGGGAACAATTGCCACCTGCAGCACGCCATTGGCTGCGGGGACTGGTTTCTGCTGAGGAGTCATGTTCCCAGCTTAGGCAGCTTCCCTGCCTTGAACTATGGGCCCATGACTGTATTTGCCGCGACCGCACCGGGCTGGCTATGTGCACAGCGCCCACTCTTCGGCAATGATCATCGGCAACGCGAAGCTGGGCCAAAGGGACGGCACAGAAAGCGCCGCTACTGTTGAAAACACCTCCTTGAAGGTGCGAGTGATGATCGTGAGAATTCCCGCTGGATATTGCCCAGCGGGAATTCTTCTTTAACCGGGCCCCGCACGCAGGTGCGAGCGGATCCATGGGCAGCATGCAGTGCACGCTTATTTCATCCACAGGCGCCGCCCCTAGGCTGGTAAGTACCTCATTGAAGGTGCGAGTGATGACGAAAAATTGGCCCTGCCGGTCTTGCGGCAGGGCCAATTTTTTTGCGCTCTGGCACCGGCGGCGCCACGGCCGGCGAACACCAGCAGGCAATGCGCAGACCCTGCTAATTGGACGCACAGCCAGCGGCCCTAGAGTAGAAAGCACCTCATGAAGGTGCGAGTGATGATCGAGAAGCCCCAGCCCCCGGAGCAATCCGGGCCGGCTGGGGCTTCGAATTTAACCGCCGCCAGCGCCCGGTGCAATACCGTAGATAGGTCCCCGCTCCAACTTGTCCCGGGGCACTTTTTTGAATGGAGTCCCGGTGAGCACCGCGATCGCAGAACTGACCCCGATGCAGCGCCAATCGGTGTGGCGCACCCTCAGATCCCCCCGGCTGCTCAAGACCGAGCTGCTCGCCGGGCTGGTGGTGTCCCTGGCGCTGATTCCCGAGGTCATCGCCTTCACCGTGATCGCCGGCGTGGATCCGCGCGTGGGCATCTTCGCCTCTTTCACCATGTCCGTGGTCATCGCGATCACCGGCGGGCGCCCGGCCATGATTTCCGCGGCGGCCGGCGCGGTGGCCCTGGTGGTGGCCCCGCTGGTGCGCAGCTACGGAGTGGAGTACCTCTTTGCCACGGTGGTTTTGGCTGGCGTCATCCAGGTGGCCCTGGCGCTGCTGGGCGTGGCCAAGCTGCTGCGCTTCATTCCCCGGCAGGTGATGATCGGCTTCGTCAATGGCCTGGCCATCTCGATCTTCTGGGCGCAAATGCCCGAACTGCGCCATGTTCCCTGGCAGGTCTACCCGCTGGTGATCCTCGGCGTGGGGATCGTCTGCTACTTCCCGAAGATCACCAAGGCGGTGCCGGCGCCGCTGATCGCCATCGTGGTGCTCACCGCGATCACGATCTTCGCGAAGGTCGCCGTCCCGCTCGTAGGCGACAAGGGCGAGCTGCCCGATTCGCTGCCCATCTTCCACCTGCCCGGGGTGCCGCTGGATCTGGCGACCCTGAAGATCATCGCGCCCTATGCGATCGCGGTGGCCTTTGTGGGCCTGCTCGAATCCCTGCTCACCGCCAAGCTGGTTGATGACATCACCGATACCCCTTCGAGCAAAACCCGCGAGTCCTGGGCGCAGGGCACCGCGAATATCGTCACCGGGTTCTTCGGCGGCATCTGCGGCTGCGCGATGATCGGCCAGACCATGGTGGGGGTGAAGGTCTCGGGCGGGCGCACCCGCATCTCCACCGCCTTTGCCGGCATTTTCATGCTGCTGCTGGCGCTGCTGCTCGGGGATGTGGTGGCGCAGATTCCGATGGCCGCGCTGGTCGCGGTGATGATCGTGGTCTCGGCAACCACCTTCGACTGGCACTCCATCCGCCCGAGCACCCTGAAGATGATGCCCAAGAGCGAAACCTTCGTCATGGCCATCACCGTGGTGCTCACCGTGGCCACCCACAACCTCGCCATCGGCGTGGGCGTGGGCATCCTCTCGGCGATGGTGCTCTTCGCCAACCGCGTGGCCCACATGGTCACGGTTACCCGCACGGTGTCCGGCGAGCAGGCGCTCTATGCGGTCAACGGCGAGCTGTTCTTCGCCTCATCCAACGACCTGTACACCCAGTTCCGCTACGCCGAGGACCCCGAGCGCATCGTCATCGACATGTCCGATTCGCACCTCTGGGATGCCTCCACCATCGCGGCGGTGGATTCGATTCGCGCCAAATACCAGAACTACGGCAAAACCGTCCAGATCCGCGGGCTGAATGAGGCCAGCAGGAAGATGCAGGAGCGGCTGGGCGGGAAGCTGAGCTAGCCGGACGCTAGCCGATGGCCCGCCGGTAGTACACGCTGTTCTCATCGAGCTGGTAGCCGCCAAAAGGCGGGCACGGGGTGAAGCCGGCGGCCTGGTACATGGCCCGGGCGGCGGTGAAGTACTCATGGGTTCCGGTTTCCAGGCAGAGCTGGGTGAAACCGCGCCGCGCAGCGGCGCCGATCAGCTCGTCCAGCAGCCGCCGGCCCAGTCCGCGGCCACGGAATTCCGGGGACACGCGCATGCTTTTCAGCTCCGCCACCTGCCTGCCCAGGTCCTTGAACGCGCCCATGCCGATCACCGTTTCACCGACGCAGACCTGGAACATCGTGATGCCTTCTTCGGCCAGCGCGCTGGAATCCATGGCGTGCCGGCTCTCCCGCGGCGCAGTAGGCGCCATATCGGCCAAATGCTCTTGCACCATGCGCTGCATCGATTCGGCGAGCGGATCGGCTTCGATCATCCTGATATCCATGGCTCAAGCCTGCCACGGTTTTATTTCGCGCCGATGTCCCCCGGATTTCGGCCTTCGCGCGAGGCCCGATCGCGCTTCGAGGCATACATGTCTCGATCCGCACGCAGGATCATCGTGCTCAGGTTGTCGTCCGTGCGCGCCTGCGCAACACCGAAGCTCCACGCCTGCGACGACGAGCCCTGCACGCGATCCATCAGGAGCTGGGCTTGGGTGCGCGTGGTGCCTGGAAACAGGATCACGAATTCATCGCCGCCCAACCGGGCTACCAGGTCGTTCTTGCGCGTGCTCGTCTCCAGATGCGCCACCAGGTCCTTCAGGGCCCGGTCGCCCGCCTCGTGGCCGCCTTCATCATTGATTTCCTTGAACTTGTCCATATCCAGCAGGGCCGCCGCCAGCGGCCGCCGGTAGCGCTGTGACGACGCAAGCATGAGTTCTCCGCGCAGCTGCAGCCCGCGGCGATTGACCGCCCCGGTGAGTTCGTCGACCTCGGATTGGTAGTGGAAGCGGGCTTTCACATAGCTGCCGATCACGGAGGCGCCGATGGTCAGCAGCAGCAGGCTGAGCACATTGAGCCATCCGCTGTGCAGCGCCATGCCTGACTGCGGCCCGTAGAAGTAGGCCAGGTACAGGGTGCACGCCAGCACCGGGTAGATGGTCCCTCGCACCAGCCTGGGGTTGAAGAGCCAGGCGAGGTACAGGGTGATCAACGGGAATTCCTGGAGCCGGAAGGCGATCTGCTCGAAATCCGAGGAGAGTCCCACGAAGCAGACGAAGGCGACGAGCTCGGTCAGCACCCAGAAGTAGCTGATCCACAGCGGGAAGCGGTCCAGCTTGATGTAGATCAGCAAGAGCACCAGGATCGCGCCGGCAAAGCGGATATAGCCCAGGGACTGCCTGAGCGCCGATTCGAAGTCGTAGGTCAAATTGATCAGGTAGAAAACTATGAAGAAGCAGGCGATGAACCCGGTTACCGCTACTTCAGGGCGCTTGATTGCGCGAGCCCTGGGCGGCACCAGCCGGTACCACCAGCTGCTGCCGACCTGTGCTCGTCGGTCCTTTTTCCCCAGAAACCGCGTATCCATATCCAGTCCATTGTAAGATTTCCACTAGCGAGCCGCGCAATGCAGCGACGGCAAAGTCCTTCAATTTCGGCCTGATCGGCGGATGATGAAATTTGTATTCCAGCCACTCATAGACTTGCAGCGCCATGCCCTCGCGGGCTTCGAAGCGCTGGCCAGGTTCCGTGATGGCCGCACTCCAGAGGCGCATTTCAATGAAGCCCGCCTTGCAGGCAGTCTAGTTGAACTGGAACTGCGCGCTCTAGAGCAGGTCCTTGCCGCCAGCCATGCCATTCCCGATGGCCTGCTGCTCACCATGAATGCTTCGGGGCCGGCCATCGATGCTTTCGCCAAGCAACGCCCGGAACTGGACCGCCGGCTGGCCTGGGGATTGGAATTGCATGAGCTCTCCGCACCGGAACTGTGCGGCAGGGCCCGGATCAGCGCCGATGAGCTCGGCTGCCTCTTGCTGGTTGACGATGCTGGAATCGGCTACGCAACCCGCGAGCGCATCACCATGCTCAAGCCCCATATCGTGAAGCTGGACCGTTCGCTGTTCGTCCACTACCAGTCATCGGCCGCAGCGCACGAGCATGTGGATCTGCTGCTGGCCGCGGCCCGGGCGATCAATGCGCAGACCCTGGTCGAAGGCGTGGAAACCGCACAGCATCTGGCTCTGGCCCTGGACCTGGGCTTCGACTACGCCCAGGGCTTCTACTTCAGCCCCGGCCTCGAAGCACAGCATCTGCCTGAAGCGATGGCCGGGCTACGCGGACGCCTCGGGATCGATATTCCGGGTTTCTGAACGCCGCTCCCGCCCCTGCGTGCCCTTCAGGCGGATCACCGGCAGCAGCTTCACCAGCCCGAGCACCAGGTACAGCACGGTGTTGATCGCGACGAATGAGGCCAGCACCGCGAACCAGTCGCTGAGCAGCACGCTCTCGGGCAGGATGATCCCGCGCGGCACGTGCACCAGAAGTTCCACCATCAGCCCAATTCCTTCCGTGCGGCACCTGCGTGCTCGACATGCTTCCAGTCCGCGCTGCGGGCGAAGGCGATATCCGCCACGCCCTTGAGGAAGGCCAGGTCCAGGAAGGCATCGTAGACGAGCTCCGGGATGACCAGGGCCGCGACGATCCGCGCGCGCCATCCGCCATGCCAGACGGTGACGATGCGTTCCACCGCGAAGAGCGCTCCGAGCAGCATCCAGAACGGGAACCAGACCCAGGTGTCCATCGATACCAGCATGATGAGCATCAGCGCGAAGTAGCTGAACAGGGCGATCACCCCGTAGCCGATGCCGATCTGCTGTGCCCAGTAGCGCGAGGTCTGCGCGCTCACCCCGTAGGCGCCCAGGTTCTCCAGCGCACCGCGCTGCCAGCGCAGGCGCTGGGCCCAGAGCATCTTCCAGCTGGGCATCAGCTCGGTGACCACCGTGCAGCGCTTCGGCGAGGTGGTCAGCGCGCCGAGGGTCTTCAGCGCAATGGTCAACTCGTTGTCCTCGGTCAGCGCGGCGGTGTCGTAGACCTCGCCCGGGTTGCCCGGCAGCATGGTGCCGCGGGCAGCGGCCACTTCGCGCAGGGCTGCTGCGCGGAAGACCGAGGCGGTGCCGGTGAGCACAAAGACCCGGCCATTGCGGCGCTCGATCTCGCGCTGGTAGCGGGTGTATTCGTTGCGCTGGAACTGGCCGAGCAGCCCATGGCCCTCTTCGCCGTGGAAGAGCCCTCCCACCGCCATCAGCGCGCGGTCCCAGGTGAACCGGTCTTTGGCGGTTTCCAGGAAGCCGGCGCCGATCTGCGAATCCGCATCCATCACCATCACGCAGTCGTTATCGCCCATCGCCGGCAGAATCGCCTGCAGCGCCTGGTTCAGCGCCCCGCCCTTCTTGTGCTTGTTCTCCACCGATTCGAAGACCTCGACACCGTGCTCGCGGGCCACCGCAACGGTGGCGTCGGTGCAGTTGTCGGCCACCACGATGATCCGCGATGGCTTGAAGCTCTGCTCCTCGAGGGCCTTGAGCGTAAAGGGCAGGGAAGCTTCCTCGTTATGCGCCGGAATCAGCACGGTCACGGTGACTTCGCCTGCGTGGACACCGCGGGTGCGTGCCATGACTGCTTTCGGCGCCAGCGGACGGCTCGATTTCTGGATTGGCGTACGCCGATAGCGCCAGGTGACGAAGCGCTCGCCAAGCACCACGAGCAGCACCAGCATAACCGCGGCCGACACGGCGAACACCAGGATGGACAGATCAGGCAGCTCGGTGCTGTAGAACGTGGTCCAGAGCGCGCCGATCCGAAGCTCCACTGGGTTCCACATCGCCACCGGCTTGCCACTGAGGCTGATTGACCACAGCAGCAGCGCGGCCGCGGCCACGACAATCAGGACTACTGCGATGCCCACCCATCGGCTGAAATGCTTTCGCACGTACGCGCTCCATTCACGTTGCGGGATCACCGTCCGGCACCGCACGGCCCGGGCGGAAGCGTGCCTCCGGGCGGTTAGGCCAAGAAAGTTATTTACCTAAACTAGCATCCGGCGAGCAGCCGGGCACCGCGCGGAGATGCAAATCACCCCCCAGCAAAAGCACCCCTTTTCCTCAGCACCGGACGGACGGAGCGCACCCTAGAGCTGCAGCAATTTCGCAGCGTCCTCGCGCAGCTGGTTTTTGCGGATCTTCCCGGTGACCGTGACGGGGAAATCATCAAGAATCTGCACGTAGGCCGGGATCTTGAAATGCGCGAGCTGGCCGCTGCAGTATTCGCGCACCGCCTCGATGCCCAGCGGCTCGCGCCCTGCTTTCATGCGCACGCAGGCGCAGACCGCCTCGCCGTACTTCTCGTCGGGCACGCCCACCACCTGGACATCCTCGATATCCGGGTGCCGATAGAGGAATTCCTCGATTTCGGCCGGGTAGATATTTTCGCCGCCGCGGATGATCATGTCCTTGATCCGGCCCACGATGGTGCAGTAGCCGTCCTCGCGCATCACCGCCAGGTCTCCGGTATGCATCCAGCCATCGGGATCGATGGCGGCCCGGGTTTTCTCCTCGTCCTGCCAGTAGCCGAGCATCACCGAGTAGCCACGGGTGCAGTATTCGCCGGTTTCCCCGCGCTGCAGGGTAGTGCCGGTGGCCGGATCGACCACCTTGATTTCCACGTGCGGGTGCACCCGGCCGATGGTGGCGGTGCGGCGCTCAACGTCGTCGTCGCTGCGGGTCTGGCAGGAGACCGGGGAGGTTTCGGTCATCCCGTAGGCGATGGAGACCGCGCTCATCCCCATGTCCTCGACGCAGTGGCGCATCACCTGAACCGGGCAGATGGAACCAGCCATGATGCCGGTGCGCAGCGTCGAGAGGTCGAACTCCTTGAAATTGGGCAGGTTCTGCATGGCGATGAACATCGTGGGCACCCCGTACAGGCCCGTGCATCGCTCCTCGGCCACCACCCGCAGGGTGGTTTCGGCGTCGAATCCCGGGGCGGGGATGACCATGGTGGCACCGCGCGAGGTGCAGCCAAGGTTGCCCATGACCATGCCGAAGCAGTGGTAGAACGGCACCGGGATGCACAGCCGGTCCTGCTCGCCCAGGTCGATCATTCCGGTGACCTGGTGGCCGTTGTTCAGGATATTGCGGTGGCTGAGCACCGCGCCCTTGGGATATCCGGTAGTCCCCGAGGTGTACTGGATGTTGATCGGGTCTTCTGCCCTGGTTGCCGCCAGCCGGGCGGCCAGTTCGGCATCGCCGATCGATGACCCCTCGTCCAGCAGCTGCTGCCAATCATCGGTGCCCAGGAACACCGCGCGCTCCAGCCCCGGCGTCTCGGCGCGCGTTTGCTCCACCATGGCCCGATAGTTGCTGGTCTTGAATTCGGAAGCCGCCACCAGCATCCGCAGTCCGCTGTGGTTGGCCGCGTAGGCATATTCATGGGTGCGGTAGGCCGGGTTCACATTGACCAGGATGACGCCGATCTTGGCTGTCGCATACTGGGTGAAGACCCACTCGGCGCAGTTCGGCGCCCAGATCCCCACCCGGTCCCCCGGATTCAGCCCGGCGGCGATCATGCCCTTGGCCAGCCGGTTGATCTCCCCATCCAACTGACGCCAGGTCCAGCGGCGTTGCGTGCTGGCCTCCACCAAGGCCTCGGCGTCGCCCAGCCGGGCCACCGTCCGCTCGAAGTTGGCTCCAATGGTCTCATCGAGCAGCTTCGGTTCGCTCTCGCCCTTGGCATAAGCCTTCATCGACTGCTCCTTCGACCCACTTCAAATAGTGCCCTGCATCACATTCAAACAATAGTCCGGGGTCTCCCGCCTGCCAAGCATGCCCCCATGCCGCGCTACACTGCACTTATGAAAAAGGCACTGGCCATCGCAGGTTTCATTATGATTTCCGGATACGCCTTCACGGGCCTGATGCTGATGAACAGCTGGGCTGTGACCGCGGCCAGCCACCGACCCCTGGATGAGACAATCGCAGCCATGGGCGTAGCGAATCAGGATTACAGCCCCCTTGGCGGAGTCGTATTTGCGGCTTTGGGGTTGTTCCTTGCCAGCACGTGGGTCTGGATCGCATTGTCCGAAAAATTCGCGTCTGCCCCCTGGCTAACCGGCGCGCTTTGCAGCCTCATCCTGATGCTGGGAGCACCCGCGTACTTTTTCGCGTCCTTCGCAAATATGAACTCCGTGGGCGATACCTTTGCGGATTGGGACGCCGACGCGGCCGCTGCCCTAGAGCTACCGCTCTACCTGCTAAGCATCGGAGCAATGGTCTTGCTTTGCATGCTTCTCGCTATGCCGCTGTTTCGGGCAATCATCCGCGGCCGTTCTCGACCACGTCCCGCTTCCAGCTAGGTGATCAGCTGGCAGCCTTCTGCACCAGGGCGCGAATTTTCTGTTCGGTTGCTTCATCCAGCGCGGTGATCGTCCACGCGACCGGATGCATCAGCGCGCCTTCTTCAAAGGCCGGATTCACTACTTCGCCAAACCCGAATGCGAGGTAAGCCTTGTCGGGCTTGATGTAGCAGACGTCCTTGCCGTCCTTGACGTAGAACGCGAGGCCCCAGCGAACCACAGGCTCCAGCGACGGCGCGCTTTCACGAATAATCTCATGCAAGCGAAGGGCGATCTCCTGGTACGGGGCCGGTGTGGATGCCAACTTGTTGCGTACTGCTTCGTCGCCCTTTTTGCCAAAAATCATGCTTTTCTCTCCCTCGGATCGCCCGTCCGCCATCGCGGACTTCGGCTGTATTTAATGTGGCCCAATTGTGACCGCAACTTCTTTGCCTAACAATTCAATAACCTACCCGATGAAGCCCCCAAAACCTGTGGATAACCAGCGAAACTGTCCGGAATCCGCGGGAAAATTAGGCATGACAAACCTTTATTTTGCCCCCGGCGATGACGACGAGCATCGCCTGCCATTAGATCCGCCGGGCACCCGCGGCGAATCCCAATCCGACTCGTTCTTCGCCGACCACATCGAGCACCAGATGTTCTACGGGCCGATGAAGAAACTTGCTGACGAGCTGTTCAACGCCGGCCCGCTCACGGACCCCGGCGAAGGCCTGGTTCGGCTGCAGAAGATCCAGAAGTTGTACAGCATGCTTGATGCTGCGTCCTCGGTCATCATGGCTGACAGTGTTGAGCTGGTCGCCCAAGTTTTTGCCGAAGACGCGATCGCCAAGCCCTACCTTGAATCCGAGCAGGAACGTCGTGAACGGCTCAGCGCCAACTACTACGCCGTGGACCGCGCGAGCGACCAGATCATCACGTCCAACTTCATTGCCGAAGCGGCGATTGCCCTGCGCATGACAAGCGAAAAGGCTCGCGCTCGGATGTTCACGGCCAAGGGCTTGCGCCACGTCTGCCCGCAGACCCTGTTGGCCCTGGCCGCCGGACAGATTACGCCGTCGGCGGCACGCTCCATCGTGAAGAATTCGCAGGACCTCTCCACAGAGCAGATTGAATTGATGGAGCACCAGCTTTTGCCTGTTGCCGCTACCGCCAGCGATGACACGATCAGTCAGCGGGCCCGCCGTTTCCACGACCGATCGAGTCCCGAAGCGGCCTCCGCCCGGCATGAAAAGGCGGCCGATGCGAGGAAGGTGACCAGCTGGGACATGGACGACGGGATGGGCGCCATCAAGCTCGTCGCGCCCATCGTCAACGTGCGTTCCATCCTGAACACCCTGGACTACGAGGCGTCCCAGCACAAGGATCCGGAGGACACCCGCACCAAGGCCCAGCTGATGGCCGATATATTCTGCGATGCCCTGATCAATGGCTGGCCAACCACCAACGGCACCCCGCTGAAACCCCGGGTGGTCGTGACGATCCCGGCTCTGCAGATGCTGGCCAATCCAAAGTACGCCATGGCGGACCTGGAGGGCTACGGGCCAATCCCTATGGGCACAGCCATGCAGGTGGCCAAGGATGCCCCATCAATCATCCCGATGCTCACCGATCCCTTTAGCGGCGCCGTGATGGATGTCGGGCGCAAGCGCTACAAGCCAACGCGGGTGCTCAAGGAATTCCTGCGGGCCCGGGATCAGCATTGCTGCTACCCCGGATGCCGGCGCACCGCGGATAACTCCGAGGTTGATCACGTTGAAGCGTGGGAAACCGGCGGTCACACCAACCGCGAGAACACCGAGCTATTGTGCAAGCAGCATCAGATGTTCAAGCACGCGCTGGGCTGGCGAGTGACCAACCGCCCGGACGGATCCAAGTGCTGGCGCACTCCCCACGGACTGAATTCACTGGTCATTCCGGGCAGCGTAGAGAACGTCGAACGCTTTGAACACGTGCACAACCGGTGTCCTGAGCGCAGGGTGGCTTCACCTGCCGACCTTCGACGAGTTCTGGGCATTCCCGATCTTGGCGATGGCGATCTCAGCATTCGGGTTGAGCGGCCAGGTGGACTGCAAGGATCCTGAGTGACGGAATTTATCCGTCACGTCGCACGAACCAGATCTCCCATAAGCTCCGATCCCAAAACGGCCAGCCCTTCAAGGCAGTGGCTCAACTTGGCTCGCCTTCCATCCCTAGTGTGCCTCACTCCTATATACAGCACCCGGCGGTTGACCTGGTGGTGGCTTCAGCACCGAGCCATGCGGCGGACAGCAGGTTGCTTGCTGACGGATTAAAGCCTTCGGCTCGAGGCCACCGAGGGATCCGGGATAACAAGCCACTGGACACCTGCCGGCCCGCCTGTTCGCAGAGTATTCTGTTCCTACAACCACCGGCACCATTTAAAGCAGGTCGCCCCATGAGTGAAGAGCACACCGAAAACACCGCGCCGTCCACGCCCAAAGACCGCGTGGCACCTCCTGATGGGCAACGCAGCTTTGTGCATGTTCTCATCAATACCGCCGTCGCGAACTTCACCACCAGCTTCCTGTGGTTCGCACTGACCTTCTGGGTGTACCTGGAAACGCAAAACGTGATGGCCACCGGCATCATCGGCGGTGCTTTCATGCTGCTGATCGCGGTGTTCTCCATGATTTTCGGAACCATCGTGGACAACCACCGCAAGAAGTCGGTGTTCATGTTTTCCGCGATGATCACCGCGGTCGCCTTCAGCTTGGCCGGGCTGATCTATCTGTGGCTGCCCACCGAGGACATCCTGAACGTTGGCGGCTGGCAGTTCTGGCTCTTCTGCCTGGTGATTCTCTTTGGCTCGATCGTTGAACAGATGCGCGGCATCGCCCTGTCCACCACGGTCACCCTGCTGATTCCGCAAGAGCGCCACGCCAATGCCAATGGCCTGGTGGGCACGGTGCAGGGCATCGCCTTCATCATTACCAGCGTTTTCAGCGGCTTGGCCATCGGCTGGCTGGGCATGGGATGGACCCTGGCGATTTCGATCGTGATGGTGGTGCTGACCATGCTGCATTTGCTGCAAATCAGGATTCCAGAGGAAGAGCCAGTCAAGGAGGAAGGGCGCACCAAGACCAGCGATCTGCGCCTGGGCTTCAGCACCGTGATGGCCATACCGGGGTTGTTCGCGCTGATCATCTTCTCGATGTTCAACAACTTCATCGGCGGAACCTATATGGCGCTGATGGACCCCTACGGACTGACCATCATGTCCGTGCAAGCCTGGGGGCTGACCTTCGGATTGGCATCCACCGGCTTCATCGTGGGCGGCCTGCTGATCGCCAAATTCGGGCTGGGCAAAAACCCGATCCGCACGATGCTGTGGCTGGTGGCGGCCATGGGCCTGCTCGGCGCGATCTTCACCATCCGCGAATGGACATGGCTGTATATCGCTGGCATCTGGCTGTACATGACGCTGATTCCGGCGGTTGAGGCCTCGGAGCAAACCGTCATCCAGAAGGTGGTGCCCTTCCGCCGCCAGGGCAGGGTCTTTGGCTTTGCGCAAATGATGGAGGCCGCGGCGGCGCCGATCACCGCGTTCTTGATTGCGCCGATCGCCCAGTACTGGATCATCCCCTTCATGCGCAGCGAGCAGGGCGATGACCAGTTTGGCTGGCTGCTGGGGTCTGGACAGGCCCGCGGCATCGCGCTGATCTTCCTGGTGGGCGGGCTGATCATGATCCTGGTGGCGCTGCTGGCCATGAGCAGCAAGCAGTACCGCAAGCTCTCAACGATTTTCCAAGCAGAAGAACCCGCAACACCACAGGAGCAAGCCCTTGGCAGCAACCCAGAAGACCCTACCCACCAACGTTGATCCACATGCGTTCATCGCGGCCGCCACGCCAGAAAAGCGCCGAGTGGATGGCGAGGCGCTGGAAAAGATTTTCAGCGAGGCCACCGGCGAAAAGCCGGTGATGTGGGGGCCGAGCATCGTCGGCTACGGAACCTATGCCTACGCATCGCCGACCAACCCGAAAAACACCGGAACCTGGCCCAAAACCGGATTTTCACCGCGCAAGGCCCAGCTGTCCCTCTATGGGCTGAAGGATCTTCCCGAGGGGGCGGCGCTGCTGCCTCAACTGGGCAAGTACACCGAGGGGGCCGGTTGCGTGTACGTGAAGAAACTGGAGGACATCAACGTCCAGGTCCTGAAGAAGCTGATCGAAATTGCCGCTGCGCGCCCGGATCAAGGAGCAAGCTAGGCGGATCCGGGCGCAGTGGCGCTATTCTGCTTCTTCGAAGAAGGTCTCGACCTCGGTGATGCCCGCGGAGATGACCGGCACCAGGCGTTCGTCGATGCTGTAGGTTTCCCCGTCCTTGGCGAGCAGGCCGTAGTGGACCAGCGATTCCATGGCGGCCTGGGCCTCGGGCAGCACGGCGTCGTAGTTCTTCGGCCCGACATTGCGACGCAGTCCTTCAAGATCGCCATCGCGTCCGGTGGAGGCGGTGACCAGCAGGTTGCGCAGCACCAGGTAGTGGGCTTCATCGCGCAGGGTGACGTCAAAGGCCGGATTCAGGTGGGCTTGGACGCAGCCGACAGCCATTTCGAAGAGGATCTGGGCACTGGCAGCCTGGTCGCCATCCACCATGAGGTCGTAGGATTCTTCGTCCAGGTACATGGTCGGGCCATCGAAGTCCACCACGGACAGCCTGGCGGCACCCCAGATATAGGTGAAAACCAGTGGGGCAGGGCCCTCGGTGTCGAAGGCCTGCGGATCCAGGCCCAGTGCGCCAAGCACCCGGGTGCGCGCCTCCTTTCCGGTCTCGCTGTCATCGGACATGTCCACGCCGTCGCCCAGGGCCAGGGCGAAGGCCTGGACCTTGGTGAACAGCTCGGTGCCGCGCAGCAGTTCGCAGATTTCCGCGTCGCCCTCGGCAAAGCCGTCGAGGGTGTCCTCAAGCATTTCGCGCAGCGCCTCGAAGTTCTCCGGCGCACCCTCCCAGAGCTTGTTCTCCTCCAGGAAGCTGAGGTAGTCCAGCCATGAGCTGAAGATCGGTTCCGGAGCCATGGTCTCGGGAATGCTCATCAGGTGCTCGGCCAGGGCTTCGCCGAAGAGGTCGATGTCGATATCGCGCAGGTTGGAACTGCTGGCCTTTTGCGCGTATTCGGTGCCGACTGCCCCGATCACAAACAGCTGCATATTCGCCGCTGCGGCGGCATCTTCCGGGGAGAAGGCCGGGACCGTGGTGGCGACCCAGGCGGCGTAGTCCTCGCGCAGCGAATCAACATGCTGCTCCACCTGGATGCGGTACACGCTGCGTCCGCGCTGGGCGGATTTTGCTGGATTTCCCGCGCCGGAGTTCTTCTTGCTTTGACGCTTTTTGCTGGCCATGGGCGATCCTTTGGGTTCTCGATGGTGCGCTGTGCTTCAAGCCTACGGTGTCCGGGGATAATCCATTGACCTATCGGTGCGAATCGGACAAGATGAGCAACAGAGGAACTTGGAAGTCCTAGCACCTGCGGTACGAGGGAGAACCGAATGAAGATCGCCGTTCTAATCAAGGAGGTCCCGGATACCGGGGCGGACCGTGCGCTGGATCAACAGACCGGCCTGGCCGATCGGGCCGCCTCGGAAGCGGTGCTTGATGAAATCGGCGAGCGCACGCTGGAAGTTGCGCTGAAGGTGCTGGACGCAGATCCGGAAACCCAGATCACGGTGCTGAGCATGGGACCGGATTCCATCCAGCCCACCCTCCGAAAGGCCCTGGCCATGGGGGCCGCCGACGCCGTGCAGATCACCGACGAACAGCTGCTCGGCGCCGATCTGGTGCTCACCGCGCAGGTGCTGGCGGCAGCCCTGCGCCGCCACGAGTACGATCTGGTCCTTGCCGGGAACATGTCCACCGATGGCTCGGCGGGAATGCTGCCGGTGATGCTGGCCGAGCTGCTGTCCCTGCCCGCCGCCACCTCGCTGTCCGAGATCTCCATCGCCGGCGGGGTGCTCTCCGGCACCCGGGAGCTGGAGGGAGCCACCGCCAAGGTCAGCACCCCGCTGCCGGCGATCGCCTCGATCACCGAGGCCCTGCCCGATGCCCGCTTCCCGAACTTCAAGGGCATCATGGCCGCCAAGAAGAAGCCGATCGAGGTCCTATCCCTGGCCGATCTGGGAGTTGAAGCGCTGCCGGCGGATACCGCCCGGTCGATCATGCTCTCGGTGAGCCAAAGGCCGCCCCGCGAGGCCGGCACCATCATGAATGATGACGGACAGGCCGGTGCGGCACTGGTCGAATTCCTGGCGAAGAACAATCTGGTGTGAACGGAAAGATGACCATGACGAGTTTTGCCCCGGATTCCATCCTGGTATTCCTGGAAACCACTTCCGCTGGCGAGCTGGCGAAAAATAGCGCCGAGCTGCTTGGCGCGGCCGGCGGCGTTGGCACCCCGGTGGCGGTCATTGCCGCGGCCGGAGAGAATCTCGATGCCCTTGCCGCCCAGGCCGCCGACGCCGGCGCCGCAGCTGTGCTGACCGCGAGCGTCGAATCCGCGGTGCCCACTTCCCCGCTGGCCGATGTTTTGCAGCAGGCCTACGAAGTGGTGCAGCCCCAAGCGGTGCTCCTCGGGCATAGCCTAGCTTCGCGCGAGGTGGCGGCCCGTTTCGCGGTGCGCCATAAATTGGCCTTGAGCGTGGATGCGCTCGGAGTCCAGCGTGATGACCAGGGTGTTATCGCCAGCCACTCAATCTATGGCGGGGCCTACTCGACGAGCAGCGCCCCGACCTTCGGCGCCCCGGTGATCACTGTGCGCGTGGGCAGCATCGAGGCCCGGGCCCAAGCCCAGGATCTGGCGCTCACCGCCTTGCAGGTGCCCGGGAGCAATAGCCCGGAGATCCAGGTGCAGGAGGTCAGCAAGGCCGAGGCCGATTCCGCTCGCCCCGAATTGCGCACGGCCACCCGGGTGGTTTCCGGCGGACGCGGGCTGGGCAGCGCCGAGCAGTTTGAGCTGGTGTACCAGCTGGCCGATGCCCTGGGAGCCGGCGTGGGCGCCTCGCGCGCCGCAGTGGATGCCGGGTTCATCGAGCATGGAGCGCAGGTTGGCCAGACCGGCGTTGCGGTTTCCCCGCAGCTCTACGTGGCGCTGGGCATCTCCGGAGCCATCCAGCATAAGGCCGGAATGCAGACCGCCAAGACCATTGTTGCCATCAACAAGGATGGTGATGCGCCCATCTTTGAAATCGCCGACTTTGGCATTGTTGGCGACGTCTTCAAGGTGGTTCCCCAGATGATTTCCGCGCTGGAAGCACGCAAGGCGCAGTAACCATGAGCCCTGCATCCAAGATCCTGAGACAGGGGCTGCCCCGGATTCCCGGCGGCGATCCGTGGCCACCGCTGGCGGTTCAGAGCACAGCTGCCCCGGAGGTCGCAGAAGTTATTGCCGCTCCGGCACTAGCTGCGGCGGCACCCAAGCAAGCGCTGCGCCAGGGACTGCCGCGAGTTGCTGGAGCAGATCCTTGGCCGCCGTCCGGCACACCGGCGAGTACCGCAGCGAGCGCGCCTAAGGCCCAGCCTTCACCGTCAGCAACACCAGCACCGATGCCAGAACCAACCCCGGCGGCGGCGCCTGAACCCGCCGCAGAACCTGCCCGACCCGAAGTTTCCAGCGCGGTTGCGGCCAGCCCGGATTCCCCCGTGATTCGGCGGGGCCTGCCCCGGGTGGCCGATGGCCAGCCCTGGCCGCCAAGCAGCTTCATCGCAGCGCCGCTAACCACGCCTGCCCCTCCAGAAGCCGAGGAAGCTCCAGCCGCGGCCCGGGTTGTTGCAGAGCCTGCGGCCATGACGCAGCAGGAGGCAGCGCCGCCTGTTGCGCCTGCGGCAGTTCAGCCTCCTGCCACGGCGCCGACCCAGGCACCCGCCCCCGCACCCGCGTCGGCCAAGCCAGAGCCGAAACGCCATGGCCCGCTGACCAGCAAACAGTGGGTGCTCGCAGGTGTTCTCGGTGCATTCTGCGCCCTGGGCATGGCTACCGCGGTGGTTCTGGTGGCTCGCGGCATCACCAGCATCGACTCGGTCGCGGCCTTTATCCAGCGCTACCCCGGCGAATATCATTTGCCCGAGTCGGCGCCCGTGGGAGTGCCTGCATGGCTCGCGTGGAACCACTTCTTCAACTTTTTCCTGATGGTCCTGATCATCCGTTCCGGATTGCTGGTGCGGCACCAGAAAAAGCCGCCGGCCTACTGGTCTTCCAAGCGCAGCCCCAAGATCAGCATCAATCTCTGGCTGCACCTGAGCCTGGATCTGCTGTGGATTATCAACGGCCTGGTGTTCATTGTCGTGCTCTTCGCCTCGGGACACTGGATGAGAATCGTACCGACGTCTTGGGAGGTGTTCCCGAACGCGCTTTCGGCAGCCCTGCAGTATCTGACGCTGGATTGGCCCACGGAAAACGGCTGGGTGAACTACAACTCGCTGCAGCAACTGGCCTACTTCATCACCGTATTCATTGCCGCACCGCTGGCAGCGGTCACCGGATTCCGCTTAAGCGCTTTCTGGCCCAAAAACCCGGCGCTGGGCAAGAGATTCCCCATCGAGGCAGCACGCGCCTTGCACTTCCCCACCATGCTCTACTTCGTCGTGTTCATCCTTGTCCATGTGATTCTGGTGTTCTCCACCGGTGCCTTGCGCAACCTGAACCATATGTACGCCGCTCAGGGTTCTGCAGATCCCACGCAGTACGCGGGCAACTGGGCAGGATTGCTCTACTTTGCCCTCTCGCTGCTGGTCATCACCGGTGCATGGATTGCTTGCAAGCCGGTGGTTCTTGCCTCCATTGCGCGCTTCTTCGGAAAGGTCAGTTCCCGATAGGCAAACCCAAACTTGCTTCTGGCGCAAATTCCCTCGCGCGAGGAGCTAGTAGGCGGATAAGGTCGCTTCAGAACACTTGCCACGCAACCGGAGGAGCAAAACCATGGGCCACCACCACAGCGCCGAAGAACTAGACGGCGTTGCTTTCTGGGAAAACCACTACGGGCAATCCGAGCGCATATGGTCCGGCAAGGTCAACCAGGTCATTGAAAATCTCGTGTCGCCACTGACTCCGGGAACCTCATTGGACATTGGCTGCGGAGAAGGCGGCGATGTCCTGTGGCTCGCTACGCACGGGTGGCAGGCCACGGGGCTGGACATCTCGCCCACCGCCATCAGCCGCGCTCGCGAAGAAGCCAAGAAACACGGGATTGCCGAACCTGCCGCACAGTTTGTCGCTTCCGACCTTGGCCAATGGGACACCGACAAGGCTTTTGATCTGGTCACCCTGAGCTTCTTCCAGGCACCTTTCGAGTTCCCCCGCGCAGATTCCCTGCGCAAGGCCGCCAGCTTCGTGGCCCCCGGCGGCCACCTGCTTGCGCTTTCGCACGCTGCCCGCCCTTCATGGGCTCCGCCGGTGGAGCACGAGCTTCCAGCCTTCCCGACTCCGGCCGAAGAACTCGAAGCGCTATCGCTGGATCTGGACCAGTGGAACATCGTGCAGGCCGAGGTCGTACAGCGCAGCATCATCGCTCCGACCGGCGAACCGGCGGATATGGAAGATTCGGTGGTGTTCGTCCAGCGCAAGGCCTGAAAAGAAGTGATCCCCCAGCCTGCGCAGCTGGAGGATCACTGGTGGCATAGATTCCCACACGGATCTATGCCTGCTTGAGCGCGCTAACTGGTTGATAGTCACGCAAAACTACAGACCTGCGAACCATCGCACGCAAATCTTCGACCTTCTCGCCACCCTGTGGCATCGCTCGCAGCTGCACCAGCACATTGCCCAACGCAGTGCATTCCACAGGCCCGGCAATGACCGGCACCCGAGCGAGGTCAGCGGTGCGCTGGCAGAGCAGTTCACCTTGCGACCCGCCGCCGACAATATGGATCTCTTCCAGCTCGAATCCCCCCAGCCGGGCCGCTTCATGGGCTTGGGCGGCAAAGCTGGCGGCCAACGACTCAAGAACCACGCGGATCAGCTCGGCAGGAGTTTCTGGCGCTGATCCGCCAGCAAGGGCGATCGCGTCGCTGATGCGTGCCGGCATCTGCCCCGGGGCAAGAAACTGCTCATTTTGCGGATCGATCAGCACCTGCGGCACAGGTAGCGTCGCGGCCTGGCTGAGCAGGTCGGCCAGGTGAATCTCCGGCCGACCGGCAAGCTCGGCTTGCTGGTTCCAGTAGCTCACCGATTCGCTGAGCAAGAAGGTTCCGGTGACGTTCTTGAGGAACCGCACCGAACCATCCAGGCCCAGTTCGTTGGTGAAACCGGCTGCCTGGGCTTGGGCCGTGAGCACCGGATCGGCCAGTTCCACACCGACTAGCCCCCAGGTTCCGCAGGAGATGTACGCTGACTTTTCTCCCGTTAACGGGGTCGCCGCGACGGCACTGGCGGTGTCATGCGAAGCAACGGCCACCACCTGCACAGAGCCTGCGGCACCGAATTCCCGTGCCAGCTGGGGGCGCAAGGCCCCGACTTCCTCTCCCGGATGCACCATCTGGGCAAGCTTGCCGGTAACCCCGAGCGCCTGCGCCAGTGGCTCATCCCAGGAACCGGTGCGCTGGTTAAGCAGCCCCGTAGTGGAAGCATTGGTCCACTCGCAGCGAGCCTGGCCGGTCAGCAGCCAGTTGACGTAGTCGGGCACGAGAAGCAGCTGGTCTGCCGATTCCAACCGGCTGTCCTGCTGTTCAGCCTGCAGCTGGTACACGGTGTTGAACGGCAGGAATTGCAGCCCGTTGCGTTCGAAAAGCTCGACCCGGCTGAACTTGTGTTCCAGGTCTGGAACGGCGAGCTCATTGCGCGGATCCCGGTAGTGGCGCACTTGCCCCAGGCGCTGCCCATCCTTGAGCAGCGCATAGTCCACAGCCCAGGAGTCGACCCCGATGCTGGAAATGTCCGGGCGCAGTTCAAAGGCCTTCTTGACCCCTTGGCGGATCTGCGACCACAACTCATCGATATCCCAGGCCAAGGCCTGCGCCGGGGCATCGGCCTGCAGCCGGGCCAGCGGCACCGGCCCGTTGGCGAATCGGTGGACGAGGGTCAACTGGACCTTCCCGTCCACCAGCTCGCCAATCATGACCCGGCCGCTGGTGGCGCCCAGGTCAATGGCTGCGACCGGGGTTCCCGTTTCTTTCTGGCTCATCGCAGGAACGCTGCAGCAACCCCAGAATCCACTGGAATGTGCAACCCTGTGGTGCGGGTTAATTCGGGTCCGGTCAGTACATATACCGCATCGGCAATATTTTCCGGGATGACCTCGCGCTTGAGGATCGTGCGGTTTGCGTAGAACTGGCCCAGGTCTTCTTCGGCTACGCCATAGGTCGCGGCGCGCTGGGCGCCCCATCCCGAGGAGAAGATCCCTGAACCGCGAACGACGCCATCTGGATTGATGCCATTCACCCGGACACCATGCTCGCCCAGTTCAACGGCCAGCAATCGCACCTGGTGGGCCTGGTCGGCCTTGGTGGCGGAGTACGCGATATTGTTCGGGCCGGCAAAAACTGAATTCTTGGACGAGATGTAGATGATGTCCCCGCCGAGCTTCTGCTCAATCAGCACCTTGGCGGCGGCCTTGGAGACGAGGAACGAGCCCTTGGCCATCACGTCATGCTGCAAATCCCAGTCAGCTTCCGTGGTCTCCAGCAGCGACTTCGACAGTGACAGGCCGGCGTTGTTGACCACCAGATCCAGCCCGCCAAAGGCCAAGACGGATTCGTCGATGGCCGCCTGCACGGCGCCGGCATCGGCCACATTGGCGGCCACGCCGACGGCAACATCCGCATCGCCCAATTCAGCGGCGGCAGCTTGTGCCTTGGCCAGGTCGAGATCGGCGATCACCACGCAGGCGCCTTCGGCAGCAAGCCGCTGGGCCACGGCCTTGCCGATCCCCGAGGCGGCCCCGGTCACCAGTGCGATGCGCCCGGCATGGGACTTGGGCCGGGGCATGCGCTGCAGCTTGGCCTCTTCCAGCGCCCAGTATTCAATGCGGAATTTTTCCGCATCCGAAATCGGGGTGTAGCTCGACAGAGCTTCGGCGCCGCGCATGACGTTGATGGCGTTGAGGTAGAACTCGCCGGCCACCCGCGCGGTTTGCTTGTTAGCACCGTAGGAGAACATGCCCACGCCGGGAACCAGAACGATCAACGGGTCCGCGCCGCGCATGGCCGGGGAGTTCTCGTCCTTGTGGGTCTCGTAGTAGCGCCGGTAGTCCTCGTGGTACTCCAGGTGCAATTCGTTGAGCCGCTCCAGCTGCTCTTCGATGCTGGCCGAAGCTGGCAGGTCCAGGACCAATGGCTTGATTTTGGTCCGCAGGAAATGATCTGGGCAGCTGGTGCCCAGTGCCGCGAGCTGCGCCAGCTTCTGGCGGGAAAGGAAGTCCAGGACCCGCTCGTCATCGCAATAATGGCCGACCATCGGCTTGTCTGCGCTGGCCAGGGAGCGGATGGTCGGGGCCAGTGCCGCGGCGCGGGTTCGGCGCTCGGAGTCAGGCAGGGCCTCGAAGCCTGGAACGACTGCGCCAAATGGCTCAGGCGCCCCATGTTCCTGGATGTATGCGGCAGCGGTGTCGATGATCCACAGCGAATTGGCCTCGGACTCGTCGCTGGTATCGCCCCAGGCCGTGATTCCGTGGCCGCCCAGAATGCAGCCGATAGCTTGTGGATTCTCTTCCTTGATCCGCGCGATATCCAACCCGAGCTGGAAGCCAGGACGCCGCCAATCCACCCAAGCCACCTTGCCGCCGAAAATCTTGGCTGTGAGTTCCCGGCCGTCCTTGGCGGTGGCGATGGCAATGCCGGAGTCGGGATGCAGGTGGTCGACGTGGTTGGCTTTGACCAGTCCGTGCATGGCGGTGTCGATGGAGGGTGCTGCGCCGCCCTTGCCGTGCAGGCAGTAGTCGAATGCCGCTACCATTTCGTCTTCGCGATCCACGCCGGGGTAAACCTCAACCAGCGAACGCATCCGGTCCAAGCGCAGCGTGGACAGGCCCTTTTCGGTCAGTGTTCCCAGATCGCCACCGGATCCCTTGACCCACAGCAATTCGACGCTCTCCCCGGTGACCGGGTCGATGGCGCTGCCCTTGGCCGAGGTGTTGCCACCGGCGTAATTGGTGTTCTTCTTGTCTTGGCCCAGGCGGTTGGAGCGCTCGATGAGCTGAGCTGCCGTGCTGGTGTCCATTGATGCGATGCTTTGTGTCATGATTCTCTCGGTAGTTCTTCTCGGGGATCCACGCAGGCGCTTACGCGTCGACCTTGTGGGGTGCGACCAGCTTGCCGTAGCGTGCTACTTCAATTTCTTCCAGGGACTTGCCGCGGGTTTCGGGAGCCCAGATGGTTCCGATCAGCAGGGCCGCGGCCAGCAGGCCCAGGATCAGCAGGCCGAGCTTTTCCAGGCCCATGCTGGTGAGCAGCACCGGGAAGACCAGCGAGAGCAGGCCAACCATGACGCGGGCGAGCATGAACAACATGCCCTGGGCGCTGGCGCGGTACGTGGTGGCGAACAGCTCCGCGGTCCACAGGCCATAGAAGGCCTGCGCGCCGATGCCGGCTGAAATACCCCAGGCCACCGCGTAGAACAGCAGCGAGAACGCTCCGGGCGGAACGAAGATCAGCACCGCCCAGGCGACGATGCCCAGCAGGGCCCCGGCGAAGTACAGCCAGCGGCGCGAAACCCGGTCGCCATATTTCATGAAGCCGAAGTAGGTGGCCGCGGCGGTCAGCATCCAGACCAGGACCTGGAGCAAGTTCTGCTGGGTGGCCGATTCAACGCCGGCAGCTTCATAGACACGCGGCTGGAAGATTCCGGCCTGGCCTGCCACGGTATTCCACAGGCCGTAAACACCGATCAGGAACAGCAGTGCCGACCAGTTCTTGCGTTCGGCCAGCAATCCGCGGATGCCAGAGAAGAAGGACAATTTGGTTCCATTGGCCAGCTCGGTGGCCCGCTGCTCTTTCCAGCGGGTGGATTCCGGCAGGCCTCGGCGGACCCACCAGGTTACCGCGGCGACGATGAACAGGTGGAAGAAGATCAGCCGCGATCCGCTCACGCCCATCGGCTCGACCATGATGGCCAGGGCAAAGCCCACGGCCGGGCCAAAGGACCAGGCCAGCTGTGCGGTGCCCACATGGGCGGCGCGTGATTCCTCGGGCGCCTCTTCGGCGATGTAGGTCCAGGAAGCCGGCACGCCAGCGCCCACGGCAATACCCATGAGCACCACTCCCACCACCAGCAGCGTGGTGTTGAAGGTGAAGGTGATCAGCAAGGCACCGATCATGAAGAGAATCAGGTCATAGGTGTAGATGAATTTGCGGCCCAGGCGGTCGCACAATGGGCCGCCGATCATGGCGCCCAGCGCCGCGCCAAAGGCATTGGCGGACACAGCGGCAATCACGCCGACCAGCGCGTCGTCAAAGCCGAATGTCGACTGCCACAAGCTCAGGCTGGTGGCCAGGGCGATAATGGCGCCAGCCTCGATGTAGTTGCTCATCGCCACCGCGATGGTGGCTTTCCATCCAGAGATGCCGCGCTTCGTTGCTGCGGTACGCATTTATGCTCCCCATCCTGCTTGAACCCCGCCGACGCGTTCGGCTTCAATGCGGTTTTGGTAGTCCGATGAGCGGAAGGCCTGCATCGGATCTGCCGGCAGGCCGCGTTCGGCGCGCCAGGCTTCAAGTTCCGAACGGATATCGGTGTAGAACGCGTTCATGAAGATCTCGTTGGCGGCCAGCACGTCCCCGGAAATCTGCGCCTCGGTCAAAGCGACGCGATCGATCAGCAGGGCGCGGGCGGTCATTTCCTGGACGTTGAGCACGCTGCGGATCTGGCCCTGGATCTTGTTCTCGACATTGTGGCACTGGTCAAGCATGAAGGAAATAGTGCTCTGCTCCTCCAGCCCGCCACCGCGAATCACCTCGGCCATAATGCGGAAGAGCTGATATGGATCCGCGGATCCGACGATCAGGTCATCGTCGGCGTAGAAGCGCGAGTTGAAGTCGAAGGAGCCCAGCTTGCCCAGGCGCAGCAGCTGCATCACGATGAACTCGATGTTGGTGCCCGGTGCGTGGTGACCGGTGTCGAGGCAGACCATCGCGCGCTCCCCCAAGGCCGCGACCTGGGCGTAGGAGGTGCCCCAGTCTGGAACATCGGTGTGGTAGAAAGCCGGCTCGAAGAACTTGTACTCCAGCACCAGGCGCTGCTCGCCGGTGAGCCGGGCGTAGATTTCTGCCAGCGAATCCGCGAGGCGGTCCTGGCGTCCGCGCATATCGGCCTGCCCGGGGTAGTTGGATCCTTCGGCCAGCCAGATCTTCAGGTCCTGGCTGCCCGTTGCATCCATGACGTCAATGCATTCGAGGTGGTGGTCGATGGCTTTGCGGCGGATCTTTGGATCCTCGTGGGTCAGCGCACCGAACTTGTAGTCATCATCCTGGAAGGTGTTGGAGTTGATCGTTCCCAGGCGCACGCCCAGATTTTCGGCATGGGTGCGCAGCGCGGTGAAGTCCTCGACCTTGTCCCATGGAATATGCAGGGCCACCGAGGGTGCCAGGCTGGTGAGCCGGTGCACTTCGGCGGCATCGGCAATCTTTTCAAAGGGATCTCGTGGCGTGCCCGCGGTGGAGTAGACCTTGAAGCGGGTACCGGAGTTGCCGTAGGCCCACGAAGGGACCTCGATAGCCAGCCGGTTGAGGGTTTGCAGGTTCTCGGGGCTCAGCGTTGCGCCCATAGACCTCTCCATTTCTGTCAATGCGGTGAACTAGTTCTTGGTTGCTGGAAGGCTTGCCAGCTGGTCTTCGAGGTTGAACACTTCAGTGAGCCGTTGGGCCCGCTGGTCTGCGCGGCCGTCGAGGCTGACGAAGAATTGCGACATCTGCGCTTCCCATGTCGCGGTGCGCGGATCGGCGTCGAGGGCCGCTTGGGCAGCGTCGTCATCGTCGGTTTCGTAGTAGCCGATGAGCAGCCCGTCGCCACGAAGGAAGAGCGAGTAGTTCCGCCGCCCGGCCTCCTCGATTGCCTGGAGCATCTGCGGCCAGACTTCTCGGTGGCGTTCGATGTATTGATCCATGAGCTCGGGGAGAACTTGTAGCTGGAAGCAAACTCGCACGGGTTTTCCTTATCTGCGCCAAACGTCGATGCTAGTGGTGCCGGCGATTCCCTATTTCAAAAAATGAATCGTTTCAATCACTCGGTTTATTGAGTGTAAGACACTTCACTCCGGAAGATCAAGCGGGATTTGCATTATCGACGAAAACTTTTGAAACCTTTCAATTAAGGACTGCATTGAGCTGGTTACCGCAGCCCGGGATATACTCGCAAGATCAGCACCTTCGATCAGAACAGGAATTCTCTGTGGCCGTCAGCGTTAAGGAAGTCGCCGCCGAAGCCGGAGTTTCCGTGGGCACCGTTTCCAATGTGCTCAACCGCCCCGAGGTAGTCTCAGAACGCACCGTGACCAAGGTGACCGCAGCCATTGAAAGGCTCGGTTTTGTCCGCAACGATGCCGCCCGGCAATTGCGCGCGGGACACAGCCGGAACTTTGGGCTCGTGGTCCTCGACGGGCGCAACCCCTTCTTCATGGATGTCACCCAGGGCGCACAGCACCGAGCCCTGGAAAACGGCTACACGGTACTGATGGGTTCCAGCGACAACTCGCTCACCACCGAACAGCAGCTGCTGGATCTCTTTGACGAGCAGCGCGTGGCCGGGGTGCTCATCTCCCCCATGCACAGCGACCTGAGCCGCCTCTGGAAAATTCGCGAGGCTGGCACCCCAGTGGTATTGGTTGACCGCGGCAGCGGAGACCGCAGTTTCTCCTCCGTGTCGGTCAACGACGTTGAAGGCGGCCGCATCGCGGTGCAGCATCTGGTTGATCTTGGCCGCAAGAACATCGCGTTTGTCGGCGGACCGCAAAGCATCGTGCAGGTCCAGCACCGTCTTGAAGGAGCCCAGTCGGTCATCGCAGGCACCGCCGACACTGTGCTCCAGCACATGCCAACCAGGCAATTGACAGTTCTGGAAGGCCGGGCCGCCGGCGAGCGCATCTTGGCCATGGACCCAGCTGAACGCCCCGATGGCATTTTTGCCGCCAACGACCTGCTGGCCCTGGGCATCCTGCAAGCGCTCGTGATGTCCGGATCGCTCCGTGTCCCCCAGGACATCGCTCTGGTGGGCTACGACAACATCGACTTCGCCGAATCAGCGGTTGTCCCCATCACCACGGTGCGCCAGCCGGCGGAGGAAATCGGGCGCACCGCCGTCGACGTGCTGCTGCGCGAGGCGGAGGCAGGCGCTGACGCAGTGCGCGAACAGTTCGTTTTCACTCCGAAGCTTGTCATCCGCGAATCGACTGCGGGTGCAGGCACCGCGGGCTGATGGCTTGCTGATTGCTTCCTCAAAGCGGGCTCGGTGAAGATGCATCCACCGCGCATCTGATGCTAGGTTGGCCGTCCAGCCAACGAAAGGAATGGAAGCATGACTGCAAATAATCCAGAAGCCTTCCTGGACAAGGACGAAGCCGAAGTGCCGGACGCCATCTCCGACCCTGCGCGCAATGATGAGGTCGGCCAGGACTGGACCGACGAGGGCGGGGCAACTCCCGATGGCGCTGCCATCGACGGCATCGACGACTGAATACCCGCTAGCCCCATTGCCGCGGCGGGAGGCCCTTGGCACAGTGTCCCGCCGCGGCGCACGCCAGCCGGTGGCCACAGGCGGCCATGCTAGCGTTTTCCGTTAGTACTGCTGCTGCCGCATCTTCCAGGGGACCTTCACGTTATGGCTAAACAACCAGACCTCAGTGCTGTCTCCCTGCCTCAGATCGCAGCTGTGATCACCGTGGTCGACTACGGATCGTTCACCGCGGCCGCAGACATCCTCGGAATCTCGCAGCCCTCGCTCTCCCGCCGGATCCAGTCCCTCGAACAGGGCCTGGGCCTGCCAATTTTCCGGGCCGCGGGGCGCACCATGCAGTTGACCGAGGCCGGCCGCGCCATCGTGCCGGCGGCGCGTCGAATCCTCGACGAGCTGGCCTCGATCAACGCCATGGGTGCTTCGACCAGGGAGCTGAAAACCGGTTCCCTGCGCATCGCAGGCCTGCCGTCGCTCATTGGCAGTGTGCTGCCGGAGTATGCAGGCAAATTCCATCAAAAGCATCCCGGCGTTCACTTGGAAATACTCAGCGTCCAGGACCACGATGAACTGGTGGAGGCGATTCGCCTGGGCGGCGCCGATGCGGCCTTCGGTGTCAGCCACGCAGTCCCGGCAGACCTGGAAACCCAACTGGTCTGCCACCAGGAATTCTCGGCAGTGCTCCCCGCGAACCTGGACGCCGCCAACGAGCTCAACGCGCTGCTGCTAAGTGATTTGACCTTGATCAGCCTGCCCCAGCCCACCTCCATCCGCAAGGTGACCGATGAGGTTTACCGTTCGCTTGGCTGCACCCCGCCGCGGGTCATCACCACGGTCCAGCGCGATGCCCTGGTGCCGCTGAGCATTGCCAGCGGCGGGATCACGATGATCCCCCGCACCATGGCCAGCACGGCGGAAGTCTTTGGGGGAAAGCAGCTGGCGCTGCCAGCTGGAACCGGCCGGGCCATCGGCGTGATCTACCGGCGCGACCCGTTCCAGAATCCTGCGTTGGCAGAGTTCTTGCACTTCTTGTGAGCCATTGCACCGGCACGAGGGTTTGCCATGCAGTGATTGGCCTGCGCGACCTGCCATAGCTTCGGCGCATGGATCCGATCGCCAATTCTATTGGTGCAGTGCATGGCTCTCGTGATCGTCTGGAGGTTGACCCATGACCAGATGAAGAACGCAGGAGGCCCCTAGATGACCGAGCTTCGAATCCGACCTCACCGCCGGCGCATCACGCTTCTGCTCGTCTTTGCACTGGTCATTGCCCTGGTTATTGCTGCAGGCGGGCTCTGGTTCAAGCTGCAGGGCAACATCTCCACAGCATCCATGCGCAGCTCCGAATCGGCCGCTCCCGATTCGAGCCACGGGCTGAATCTGCTGCTGCTCGGCTCCGATACCCGCGACCTTGAAGCCTCGGGGTTTGGCAAGGGCAGCGGTGCCCGCAGCGACTCCATGGTGCTGGTCCATGTGGCCGCGGGCAACAAGCGCATCGACGCGGTGCAGATTCCGCGTGACACCCTGGTTGACATGCCGGCCTGCGAAGACACCGGGCATGGGTCCTTTTCCGGCGGCGTGGCCATGATCAACTCGGCGCTGAACTACGGTCCGGCCTGCTCGGTGGCCGCCGTTGAGGCACTGACCGGGGTGCAGCTGAACCACTTCATCGAGATCAATTTCGAAGGCTTCATCTCCATTGTCGATGCCCTGGGCGGAGTCAATGTCTGCCTGCCGCAGCCCATGAAGGACCCCAAGGCCAAGCTCGATCTGCCAGCCGGCGACCAGAAGGTTAATGGCACCGATGCCCTGGCTCTGGCCCGAACCCGCCACGCTGTGGGCGATGGCAGCGACATCGCCCGGCTGGGCCACCAGCAAATGGTCATGTCTGCCATCGTCCAGCAGGCTACCAGCCGTGAAACGCTGGCCCGTCCGGACCGGTTGTACTCGTTCCTGGACGCTGCGACCTCGTCCTTGACGGTTGACCCCGGCTTGAGCTCGCTCTCGGATCTCACGGCTCTGGCAGCCCGGGCCCAAGCGGTCCCTTCAGATGACATCACCTTCATGACCATGCCCTGGTCGCCGGCACCGCAGAACCGCAATCGCGTAGTCCCCTCCGTAGACGCAGAATCACTTTTTGCCAGCCTCCGGGAAGACGCGCCGGTCGCCCTCGCAGGCACACAGCCCGGCAAGAACTCCGATGCTGGCACGTCCGCCGCAGGCAATGGCCGCGAAGCGAGCGTGCACATCATCAATGCTGCCCGGGTAGCGAATCTCGCCGGCGACTACGCCAAGAAGGCCAGCGAACAAGGGTTCACGATTTCCAGCATCGGAAACGCCGCCAGCGTGCAGGGCGCTACCACCTTGCTGGCAGCCGACACAGATCAGGCGCAGCAAACCGCCGTGGCCCTGGCCAAGGAGCTCAATCTGGATCTCAAGCCGGAAACCGCCGCCGTCGACGGAGTCCAGCTGCACCTGGGCCAGGACTATCAGAGCGTAGAGAAGCCGGAAAAGTCACCGGTGAAAACCACCAATCGCAAAGCCAGCCAAAGCCTGTGCGGCTAATCGTTCGGTTCTAGAACTCCGCGTCCAGGTTCTCGTTGATTTCCTCGATGCTGAACACTGCCGGGTCAAAATCGTCGCCTGGGTATAGTGACGCGTCTTCAGGAATTACGTCCTGCATCATGGTCAGCGGCTGCTCATCCTTCAGCTCTTCGACCATCTCGTTCCAGTTCAGCGCTCCACCGCTATCTTCCAGCGGCCCCATACGGCGTCCACCGATGCACCGCGGCAGCTGGCCGTCATCGGCCTTGAGAACATCCTCGACCTCGATGCCGATCCGCCAATCATCTCCGAAGTCATACGCGTAGGCCAGGCGGTCCTTGGGCTGTTTGAACAGCTTGGAGAGCAGTACCGTCGACTCGTCGATATCGCTCTTCATATGCGGGTTCTGTGGACCATAACTGACCTTGTAGTTCTTCCCGTAGAACTGGTGCAGGTGCGTATCGGACCAGTCGAAGCTGATCTGGATGATGTCGTGCAGGTCGGCCAGATTCAGGTCGGCGGGCACCATCACGCGGCGCCAGATGGGCGGCTTGGCTTCGCGCAGGGTGAGCTTGAGCTGCAGCACTTTGCCCTTATACGGTTCGGTGCGCTTCAGGCGCTTGGGCTCTTCCTGGAGCTCTTCGGATTCCGCAAAAAGGTCTGCCATGTCCGGTTCCAAGGGTGCATCGTCTCCTGGTTCTTCGCTGTCGAGGTCGGTCAATGCCAGGCGGACAATGCCCGGAATGCCGTAGGTGCTTCCTTCGTTCACCAGGCCGAGGGAACGCAACAGCTCCATGCGCTGATGCGCACCGGCCCAAGCAGCTTCCGGGAACAACTCGTCGCGGGCTGCAGCAACCGAATGCGCTTCTCCGTCAACCGCCTCCAGCAACCAGAGGTTCGCGAGGCCCCACGACTCAAGTCCCGACTCATCGCTGCGCTCTGGCTGCTCCAGAAGCAGGTCAAGGACGGTTTTGAGATAGGCGTAATTGCTCTCGAAGGAGGTCGCAGTGTCCGCTGCGATGAAGTCACGCGCGTTGTTGCCGTATTCCGGGACAGCAGCGGTTTTGGTGTCCAGCGCTCCAGCCATTTCGAGGGCAGAAAGCAGCACCGCGGCAACGTTGTTCCGGCTCGGAGCATCTAGATCCTTCGGGAACAGCCCGCGTACAGCGTGAGCGGCTTGGGGAATGAATTCCGGGCCGGGACCAGCCGCCCAGTAGCCATGGCCGGTGGTGGTGGCCCAGGCAAGGAGCACGCGGCCCATTTTGGAGACCTGCATTTGAGCGATTTCAGCCACCGCGGCCTCCGCCGATTCCGGGACATCCAACGGCTTTTTTGCGCTTGGCTCGTTGAACGGGTCATCGGAATTGATCGATTCCAGCAGCCATTCAAGACCCGCTGGGTCACCATCCCATAGTCCGTTTTCGCGCAAGAAGTCCAGGTAGACGGTCCACGCGGTGAACACGAGATCGCGCAGTTCCCCGGAGTCATCATCCGGGTCCTCGGCTTCTTCAAATTCGATGGTCGCGGTCAACACGGTGAAGAGCTGCGGCGGATCAAAATCGGTGACGCTGCGCAGTTCTATTGCCTCGGCGTAGAAGCCCAGCGTTTCGCCCACTGCGGCCAACACCATGGGAGCCAGCTCGCTATCCCCATGCTGGGCTTCGAGCCACCGGGTGAACTGCACCGCGAGGGCGTCCAAACCGCGCTTCACTTTCGCCCGCTCTATGGAGATGACATCCCCTTGCAGGCGTGCCGGGTGCCCTTGCTTGGGCTTCTGCTTCTTCTTTTTCTTGGCCACCGAGCTGCTCCCCTGATCACTTTTCTCTTACCTCTAGGCTACGTGCCAACTGGCCCATGCGAGGGGGAACGAACCGCGTTGCTTCAACAGCGAACAGCCATGAGCCATCTGCCTGCATCACTGCTTCCACATGATTCGAGAGACAAAGTTTCTTCGGTCCCGGCGACGCGTTGGAGCCTCCGGCCAATGGCGCCTAGGATTTGAAGGAGCGCTGCATCTCCCCTTCGGCACTCAGGCGGGTTTGCTCGGCAACTTTGATGACTCGGTCAATGACGGTTCGCGTACTTACCCTGGTCCGGGCTTCGGGCCGGGTCAGAATATCAATCTGGCGCCCAAGCGAGAGGTCCGCCAGCGGGCGGAGCACTATCTGTTCCCGGAAGTTCGGCGTCAGCCCGGTATATCGAGGCAGCAACCCGACTATTCGGGTTTCGGCAATAATCGCGGCGACCAGGTTGAACTCGTTCACGCGATGCGCGATCTGGATTGGGTTGCCGGCACTGGCAAACATCGCTTGCACGAGCAGCGGCTCCAGAGCGAACCCCTCATGCGCCGCGACCCAGGTTTCACCTGCTAGGTCAGCCAGGCGCACGGTATCCTGCTGCGCCAAGGGATGCTCGCGGTGCAGTGCCACATCGATTGGCTCTTGCAGGACAGGCGTAACGTGCACCCTGTTGCCCGGCCAGGATTCTGAGGCCAGCGGACGGTGCGCAATGACCACATCATGGTCGGAGACCAGATTGGCGAACTCGTTGATCGAAACGTCTTCATCCCGGCAGCGGACCATGGGCCCATCCGGATCGTTCAAGCCGCTGGCGATCAGCGCCGGAAACCAGGCAAGACCGGCACTGTGGAAGGCGGTAACAGAAACGGTCTCCCTGGAGCCCGTCAGATACTCCGAGACGGAATTCTCGGCACGGGCAAGGGCCTCCAGCACTTCGCCACCGGCATCCGCAAGCCGTTCTCCGGCCGGAGTGAGCACCAGTACGCGGCCCCGTTGTTCGGTCAGCGGGATGGGCACGCTTCGTTGCAACGCAGCCAACTGCTGCGATACGGCAGATGGGGACAAATGCAATGCTTGGGATACCGCGGTAACAGAACCCCTGTCTCTTAGTTCGCGCAGGGTTCGAAGATGATGCACTTCCATGAAGTTCAGCTTACTGGATGTTGAAGATAATGGCCGTTGTTCTTAATGGTTGAGCTTTCTACAGTAATAACATGCCTAGTGTTCCACCGACAGTCCGCCGTGTCCTTCCCGATGTCCTCCTGCTGCTCATTGCAATAATGTGGGGCGGCAGCTACTTGGCAGCCCAGGATCTTGCGGTCGCCTCATCTGCCGCAGCCGTAATGTGCATCAGGTTCCTTCCCTCAGCGGCGATCCTGCTTTGCATCAATTTCGCCCGGCCCGCTGTTCGGCTCCGGGATTCAACCCTGCCCGGCATCCTTCTGGGTATCTTGCGTACCGCGACCATTGCGCTGGAAACCATTGGCGTCACGCTCACCAGTGCCACCAATGCCGGACTCATCATCGCCGTTTCCATTCTCCTTACCCCAATCCTCGAATCCCTGCACGCCAAGAGGCGGCTTTCAACATCCTTGATCGCCAGCGTCCTGCTTGCCCTGCTCGGGATTACGCTGCTCGTGGGCGGCAACGGATTCTCCGGGATCAATCCCGGAGATGGATTGATGCTCGCCGCTGCGGCCACCCGGGCCCTGCTCGGTGTTGCCGAGGCACGGTTCACCGTTGGCCGGAGAACCGATGTACTGGGGCTGACCACAGTTGAGATCGCTTTCGGAGCGGTAATTTTCACCGTATGGGGCAGCAATTCGTTGATGGAACATTTGCCGGTGTTCAGCATCGCGAACTGGTTGACCGTTGTTTACCTCTGCTTGGGCTGCACCATCTTTTCCTTCTTGGGCCAGCTGTGGGCCACAAAGCACACGTCGGCTTCACGCGCCGGCATGCTTCTTGGCACAGAACCAGGATGGGCGCTATTCGCCGGAGTGCTTTTGGCTGGCAACAAGATCAGCGCGCTGGGATACGTAGGTGCACTGGTGCTTCTTGTTGCCACTTGGTGGGGTGCACGGGCCGAACAGAGATGGCGGGAAGGAGCCCCAGCCATCAACAAGAACCTCGCCCGGGCAACAGCACAAGCTGGCGGAACCTGAGCCGGCGCGCAGAAGTTATCAATCCAGACCGCGCTGGTACCCATGACGAAATCTTTATTGCGCTAAGGCCCGCGTTGGTAGGGTGGCAACATGATCAATACTGCGCAATTGCACTCGGATCTCTCCCGGCTTGCTCGCGAAACTGCGATGATGTCCGCTACGGTGCAGGCCTTGTCCACCGAAGAATTAGCTGCCGGATCCTTGTGCGAGGGCTGGAGCCGCGCCCACGTCATCGCGCACCTGGCTTCCAACGG
Organism: Glutamicibacter sp. GQ173; assembly: GCF_059759215.1. Lineage (NCBI taxonomy): Bacteria > Bacillati > Actinomycetota > Actinomycetes > Micrococcales > Micrococcaceae > Glutamicibacter > Glutamicibacter sp. GQ173. The sequence continues at coordinate 204,744 of NZ_JCAXDT010000003.1, read as the reverse complement.
CCGCACCCTGGTGAAGCTTGTCGACTGGGCCACCAGCGGAGAGCCGCAAAAACTCTATGCGTCGCAGGAAGCTCGCAACGCCGAAATCAACCAGCTGGCCGCGCTGCCCCGCGAGGAACTGATTGCTGCTTTTGACGAATCTGCCAAGTACTTTGCGCAGCAGTGCGAGCGCCTGGCTGGTGAGCTAGCGGTGGAAGAAGTCGACCTGCACGGCAAGATCATCCCGGCCGCTGACATCGTGGCCCTGCGAATCACTGAAGTGGCCATCCACCATCACGATCTCGATACCGCCTGGACCATTGGGGAAGCCGATCCGGCTTCCCAAAAAGATGCCATCCAGGCTGCGGTGCGCACCATGCGCGCCAAAAATGCTCCAGGCATGACACTTCTCAGCGAAGAAGGCGACACTTGGGTCGTCGGTGATGGCTCGCTGACCGTCCGCGCCAACCGCGCAGGCTTGGTTGAATGGCTGGCCCGGGGCAATACCCGCAACATCAAAGCCGACGGACCGATTCCCGGCCTTCCAACCTGGTAGCCGCCTCGCCCACGTGTGCCCACCCGTGATTTTGCCTTGGCTAACCGGGAGAATGGGCATGGCCCGCTCGTCCAGCTGAAAAGGAACCGGTCTTGATCCCCGTTATTGTGCTCACCGGATATCTCGGCGCGGGCAAAACCAGTCTGCTCAATGGCTTGTTGACCCGTCCGGGAACCCGAGTTGGCGTGATCATCAACGATATCGGCAAGATCAATGTTGATACCGGCCTGATCACCGGGCAGATTGATGCCGCCGAATCCATTGCCGGCGGCTGTGTGTGCTGCCTTCCGGACAGTGGCGGGCTGGACGAGCTGCTGGAAAAGCTGGCCCAGCCAAAGCTCCGCTTGGACGCAATCATCGTTGAAGCCAGCGGCGCCGCCGATCCGATCAATGTGGATCGGCTCCTGCGCTACGGAAACGCGCCCGGGGTGCGCCCTGGAGGCATCATCGATGTCATCGACGCGGTGCAGCACGAACATACGGTGGACACCGCGGCCATGGCGCCTGCCCGCTTCACCGCGGCCAGCCTCGTGGTGGTCAACAAGCTGGATATGCTCCCGGAAAAGGCAAGGGACGCGACCTTCGCGCGGATCAGCGACAGGGTCCGCGAGACGAACCCGCAGGTGGCCATCGTTCCCGCTTCGCACGCCGCCATAGATCCTCAGCTGGTCTTTGATATCGCCATGAATGAAGATCCGTCGGATGAGCTTCCGCTGGCCGCTGCTTCACGGGCCGAACATGACCACAGCCATGCGCCGCATGCCCACGCAGTCACCGTGCTCTGCCCCGAGCCAGCAGATCCGGGAGCTCTGCTGGATCTTCTCGAGAACCCGCCGGCAGACGCTTACCGGCTCAAGGGCCACGTAAAATTGCGGACCGGTCGCGGCACGCAACGCTTTCTGGTCAACATGGTCGGAAGGCAACCACATCTTCAGTTGGCCACACCAGGTTCTGACCCTCCCGATGACGCTCTAGTCGCAGTTGGAGTCGAGCTGGATGAGCAACGGGTCGGTGATCGCTTGCGCACTTCGTTGCAACCAGCCCTCGCAGAACCGACCTCGCAAAGTCTCACGCGTCTTGAGCGTCGCTTGATCCTCAGTTCACCCGCTGAACAGCGTCAAGACGTGCTGATCGACGACGACGAATCTGTGACTAGTTGAGCGCGGAATTGTAGTTGATGAGCAGCCGGCGATTTCAGAAACCGAGTGCTTACCGGCATTAATTCGGACTGATTGTAATTGTGGTCAAATAAAACCGGGGCCAGCACCTGCGCAAATCCCGTTGCACCGGCCCGCCATGTCCTGGTAAAGATGAAACATCACTCGGACAGTGAATCGGATAAGGCGTGCCGGCAATGCGGCGGGTTGCGCGGGTACTGGCCCCGGAAGATTATTGTCGCGCCAGCTTACAACGCGATCTGGCGGTTCTGGTCCTTGTAGAGCAGGTAGCGGAAGTTGTCCGGGCCGCCGGCGTAGCAAGCCTGCGGGCAGAAGGCGCGCAGGGACATGTAGTCCCCGGCCTCAACCTCAACCCAGTCGCCGTTCAGGCGGTACACGCCCTTGCCCTCAAGCACGTACAGGCCGTGCTCCATGACGTGGGTTTCGGCGAATGGGATGGATGCGCCCGGCTCGAAGGTCACGATGTTCACGCCGAAGTCGAAGGCCACATCGTTCGGGTCGAGCATGCGGGTGGTGCGCCATTTGCCATCGGTGCCTGGCATGGCACCGGGCTCGACGTCCCGCTCGTTGCCAACCACTGGGCCCGGGGCATCCACGCCGGCCAGTGGCTCGTAGCGCTTGCGCAGCCAGTGGAAGCTGGTGAGCTCGGTGCCGTCATTGCGTGCCGACCAGGTGGCCCCTGCTGGCAGGTAGGCGAAGCCGCCGTCTTCGAGCACATGCTCGGTGCCTTCGATGACCACGGTCAGCTGGCCGGCGAGCACGAAGATGAAGCCCTGGACTTCTGCCTGCGGCTCCGGCTTGGTGGATCCGCCGCCTGGGGCAACTTCAACAATGGACTGGGCGAAGGTGGTGGCACCGCCGGCGACCGGGCGGTTCAGAACCCAGGCGCGGGTGTTGGTCCACTCGGGGAAGACGCTGGTGACGATGTCGCGCAGCACGCCCTTGGGGATGACCGTGTAGGCCTCGGTGACGATGGCGCGGTCGGTGAGCAGATCGCTCTGCGGCGGGTGCCCGCCGAAGTTCGCGAAATAGGATGAGGAGTTCTGGATTGCTGGAACAGTCATGACAGGATCCTTAGGCGTGGGAGCGATTCAGCGCGATCGCTTCGAGTTCGGACAGGGTGATCTGGGCTAGTTCGGCGACTTCCTCGGCGCTCACCGCACCACAGGTGACCCCGCGGTGGATGTAGCGGGCAAGGGCCCGGGCGGTGGCGGGCTCATCCATGATCGTGGAGCTGATCTGGTGGACGTAGTTGCGCAGTCGGGTGCCGGCCGCTTGCAAGCCCTCGCGGAAGAATGCGAAGGTGGCCAGATAGCGGGTGGGCAACTGGTTTTCGTGCAGGTCCCAGCCCTGGTAGATGCCGCGGGCCAGGTGGCGGGAGACCAGCCGGGCGTGCAGCGCCCAGGCCTCGGCCATATTTTCCGGGTCGCCAGCGGGGATGATATTGGTCGAGCCATCGGATAGCTCAACTCCGGTGCCGGCAACAGCTACCTGCATGACGTCCTTGGCGTAGTCAGCCACCGGGTGTTCCATGGACTGATAGCCGGCGGCCACACCCAGCGAGGCGGAGTAGTCGTAGGTCCCGTAGTGCAGGGAAGATACCCGGCCTTGGCCTGCGTGGATCAGCTGGGCCACGGGATGGGTGCCGTCGGCGGCGATGATCACCTGCGGGGTCTCGACCTGGACTTCGAAGCGGATCTTGCCCGTTTCAAGTCCGTGCGCCTGCTCCAGCTCTTCGGCGAGCAGCACCATGGCCTTGACCTGGTCCACGGTGGTGACCTTGGGCAGGGTCAGGCGCAAGCCAGCAGGCAGTTGCCCATGGGAAAGTAGCTGCGAAATAAACAGCCCCAGGGTGCGGATGCCACGGGCCCTGGTCGGTGCTTCGAAGCATTTGAAGCGGATGCCGATGAAGGAGGGAGCCTTGTTGGCGGCCACGGCCGCAGCGAGCGAGTCGGCCGCGGCCAGCACGGCTGCGTCCTCCTCGGCATCGCTGCGATTGCCGAAGCCGTCTTCAAAGTCGATGCGCAAGTCTTCGATGGGTTCGCTGGCCAGCTTGTCGGCCACCAGCTCGGCCAGGCGCTGCGGCTCGGCCAGGTTCAGCTTGGCCGCCAAGGCGGACAAGCCCATGAGGCCGCCGGCAGCCGCAATGGCGTTCCGGCCCCAGGCCGCAGGCAGGTCGGGGGTGTACTTGTCGCCCGGAACATACACGGTATGGATGGGCTGGCGTGCCCCGGAATCGCCCGGGTAGGACTGTTCCAGCAACTGGTCTGTGCCGGCCAGCAGCGTTTCTACGCTGTCCAGCGTGGACTCATCGAAGGGGTTGATCATGGCTTGCTCACGTACTCCTTTTCCAACAGTTCATATGCGCCAGTGGTGAGGAAGTCCGCGAAGTCCTCATCCTTGCCGCTGGTCAGGGTGGCGATCAGCTGTGCAGCTGGCTCGTAGTAGGCCTTGAAGTGTTCGTCATTGTCGACCTCGCCGCGCAGGCGTTCCACCTCTTCGCCCAGAATGGTGGACACCAATTCTGCGGTGATGGTGTTGCCCGTGTCGGCAGCCACCACCTCATTGCGGATCTGCTGCCAGATCTGCGAACGGGAGATCTCGGCGGTGGCAGCATCTTCCATCAGGTTGTGGATGGCCACCGCGCCGTTGCCCGAAAGCCAAACAGCGGTGTAGGCCACGGCCACGTAGAGGTTGGCACGCACGCCGGCTTCGGTGACATCGCCCGGGGCACTGGAGACGTCGAGCAGCTGGGCTGCGGTGACCTCGACCTCTGGACGCTGGCGGTCGATCTGGTTGGGCTTCTCGCCCAGCTTGGCGTCGAAGACTTCCTTGCAGATGCCCACCAGATCCGGGTGGGCCACCCAGGAGCCGTCGAACCCGTCGTTGGCTTCACGGGTCTTGTCATCGCGGACCTTCCCGAAGGCAGCCGCGGTGACTTCTGGTTCGCGGCGGTTCGGGATGACTGCGGCCATGCCGCCCATCGCGAAGGCTCCACGCTTGTGGCAGGTCTTCACCAGCAGTTCGGTGTAGGCACGCATCATCGGTGCGGTCATCGAGACTGCGGAGCGGTCCGGCATGATGAACCCCTCGCCGGCTTCGCGGAAGGTCTTGATGATGGAGAACAGGTAATCCCAGCGGCCGGCGTTCAGGCCCGAGGCGTGTTCGCGCAGCTCGTAGAGGAATTCTTCCATCTGGAATGCAGCTGGAATAGTTTCAATGAGCATGGTGGCGCGCACGGTGCCGTGCGCGATGCCCAGCTCGGCCTGGGCGAAGGTGAAGATCTCGTTCCACAGGCGGGCTTCGAGGTAGTGCTCCATCTTCGGCAGGTAGTAGAACGGTCCCTGCCCGGACTCGGCGAGCAGCTTCGCATTGTGGAAGAAGTGCAGGCCGAAGTCCACCAAGGCGCCGACGGCAGGCTTGCCGTCCACCAGCACGTTGTTTTCCGTCATGTGCCAGCCGCGTGGGCGAACCACGACCACTGCGCGTGGCGCATCAGTGCGCAGCTCATAGGACTTGCCGGTCTTGGCATCGGTGAAGGCCAAGGTTCCGCGGGCGGCAGCCGAGAGGTTGGAGATGGCGTCAATGACGTTGAACCAGCTCGGGGTGGAAGCGTCTTCCAGGTCGGCCAGCCAGACCTTGGCGCCGGAGTTCAGGGCGTTGATGGCCATCTTGGCCGGAGAGGCCGGACCGGTGATTTCTACCCGGCGGTCGCGCAGAGCTTCTGGAGCTTCAGCGACTTTCCAGTCGCCGGTGCGCACCGATTCGGTTTGCGGGTCGAAGTCGATGGCCTTGGCATCGGAGAATTCCTTGCGGCGCACCGACCGGGCGGCCAGCAGCTCGTCGCGAGTTCCGGCGAACTTCTGGTGCAGCTTCTGGATGAAAGCTAGGGCGTCATCGGAGAGGATCTGCTGGGCATCAGCGACATCAGGGATGCTGGTAATTGAAATACTCATGAGTTGTTCCTTAACCTCTTGTGCTCTTTTGCACTGCTCTGTTCCATGTATGGATGCTTTGACATGCACCCAATTGACTTGCTGCAACCTGCTCTGCCGTGACGGCATTGGCTGCCAGTTCATGATCTCGGCGATCCAAAAGATTTCCGTATAGTGGATACTATTATCCTCAAAATGAAAATGCAAGGGGTGTTTGCAACCTCATACACGGATTTTTGTCGATGAATTATCGGATCGTGGAAGAAATGCCGGTTTTTAGGCTATTGTTGAGACGAGGATTTCGCATCGTAGAACTTACACGTAAGCTACTTCCAAAATGAGTGCCTTAACTAAGGAGCAAAAGATGACGCAGACTTCCAGCAAGTCCACTACTGGCGGCGTGCAGTCCGTTGAACGCGCATTTGAGCTCCTGGAAGTCATCGCCCGCGCCGGCGGCGAGGCGGCGCTGAGTGAACTGGCCGCCGACACTCCCCTGCCGTTGCCGACGATCCACCGCCTGCTACGCACCTTGGTAGGAGTCGGCTATGTCCGCCAGCTGCCCAACCGCCGCTATTCCCTGGGTCCGCGCTTGATTCGCCTGGGTGAAGTCGCCAACCGACAGCTCGGCGCATTGGCTTCCCCGGTACTCAAGGATCTGGTCGCCAAGCTTGGCGAATCAGCCAACATCGCCGTACTGGATGGCGATATGGTCACCTACATCGCCCAGGTGCAGTCTGCGCACTCGATGCGCATGATCACCGAAGTCGGACGCCGCGCCATGCTGCACAACTCCGGGGTCGGCAAGGCCGTGCTCTCGGTGCTTGACGATGAGCGCGTGCAGCGCCTGGTTTCCCAGGCCGGCATGCCGCCGAAGACCGCCAACACCATCACCACGCTGGGCAAGCTGTTCACCGATGTCGAGGCCACCCGCGAACGCGGCTACTCCATCGACGAGGAAGAGCAGGAATTGGGCGTGCGGTGCATCGCCGTCCCGGTTCCCGGGGCCCCGACCCCGATGGCCATCTCGGTCTCCGGGCCGGTCACCCGCGTAGATGAGGCTTTCATCAAGTCTGCGGTGCCGGTGCTGCAAGAAGCAGCCAAGGAACTCGGCGTGCAACTGGTTGCCGCTGCCGACTAGTTTTTCACGGCAGCAACTTTTGGTGCCACCGCTGTCATCAGCGCCAGGGGAATCAGCACGATGCCCGCGATGGCGGCCAGTGTCGAAAAGGAACTCAGCGCCATCAAAGGGCCGGCTGCAAAAGCAGCTGTAGCGCCGCAGAGGTTGGAGAGCGCATCGACACCGCCCTGCACCGAGGCGCGGTCGTGCTTGCTGATCACCGTGGCAAACAAGGCGGATCCGGCAACGTTGATAAAGGACCAGCCCACACCAAGCAGAATCAGGCTGGCCATGATCCATCCCATGTTTTGCGGGTGCAACCCTCCGGCCAGAAGCGAGCCGGCAAGAATCGCCAGTCCTACGGCAATGGAGAGGCGATAGCCCCAGCGGTCTGCCACGTAGCCGACCAAAGGCGCCAGCGCATACATGCCAAGAATATGCAGCGAGATGGTCACCCCGACCAGCGAAACCGAGCCGCCATGATGGGTGACGTGAATCGGCGTCATCGTCATGATGGCCACCATCACCACCTGCGCGCTGAGGATCGCCACCACGGCATAGCGTGCGCGCTGGTTGTTGCGCAGCTCGGCGGCAAAGCGCTTGAGGCCGCCTCGATGGCGAACAGGCAGCGCCGCGCCTGCCAATTGGTCAGTCTCGCGGTTGAGCAATAGGGGGTCCGGGCGCATGAGGAGGAATACCAACAGGCCAGCAACCAGCATGGCGACACCTGCAATGAGAAACGCCCCGGCGTAGACGTGCAGTCCGGTCGCGTCGCTGATCCGCTGCGCAGGAATGCCTAGATTTGGGCCCAAGACTGTGCCGATGGTTCCCACCCATACGATCAGGGCCAGGCTGCGCCCCTTCTGGTCATCAGCAGCCAGATCCGTCGCGGCAAAGCGTGCCTGCAAGCTGATGGCCGACCCCGAACCAATCAACAGCAAACCAGCAAAGAGCGGAATCACCAGCTGGTACTGGGCCGCGGGAACCAGCAGCAAGGCGCCGAGGGCCGCCAGCCACCAACCGCTAGCCAGGGCAATGCGACGGCCGAATCGCGCTGCCAGGTTGCCTAGAGGCAGTCCCAGCAGAGCCGCGCCAAGGGTGCTGGCTGTGCGGGCAAGGCCCGCCCAGGCTTCGCTGGAGGTGGCCTCTTCAGCTAGCAGGATACCGATGGACGGGGCGACGCCCACTCCGATGGTCCCAAAGATCTGGGAGACTGCAAGGATCCACAATGTTCTTTTCTGAACCGTTCTGCGAGTCAGCTCGATCATTTCTCTCGCCCTTCCTTACACCCTCTAGGCAGCCGACGTTTTTGCTGCCGTCGCCAGAGTACGCGAGCGCAGTGGGCCAACGACCGCGCTACTGGGCGAACTGGGTTTCATATAGTTGGGTGTAGCGTCCCCCGAGGTCAAGCAGTTCGGCGTGCGTTCCACGTTCAATGATTCGGCCGGCCTCCACCACGAGGATCTGATCAGCCGAACGGATGGTGGAGAGCCGGTGGGCAATGATCAGTGCGGTGCGGTTTTCCAGAGCCTCAGCCAAGGCGGCCTGCACAGCAGCTTCGTTGGCTGAATCCAAGGCAGCGGTTGCCTCATCGAGAATGACCACCTGGGGAGCAGCCAGCAGCAAGCGAGCGATGGTCATGCGCTGTCGCTCGCCACCGGAGAGCCGATAGCCGCGCTCGCCCACCACGGTTTCCAGGCCATCAGGCAGTGATTGAATGACCGGCTTAAGCCGGGCGCGTTCTAAAGCTTCCCAGATTTGTTCGTCCGTGGCCTCGGGCCGCGCCAAAGTCAGGTTGGAACGGATGGTTTCATGGAAGAGATGGCCGTCCTGGGTCACCATCGAAACTGAGGTGCGCAGTGAATCCAGCTTGAGCTGGCGGATATCCTCGCCCGCTAATTGAACGCTTCCCGAGTCCACGTCATAGAGTCGGGACAGCAGCGAAGCTACCGTGGACTTACCCGCGCCCGAGGAACCCACGAGAGCAAAAGTCTGCCCTGCTGGGATTTCGAAATTGATATCATGCAGGACTTCTTCGCCACCACGAGTATCCAGAACGGCAACTTCCTCCAGCGAGGCCAGCGAAACCTTCTCCGCGCTCGGGTAGGAGAAATGCACATGATCGAACTTCACCGGAATGGGTGCTCCGGCCTCCAGGCGACGTGCCTCGGGAGCATCAGTAATGAGCGGCTCCAAGTCCAGGACCTCAAAGACGCGGTCAAAGCTGACCAGGGCGCTGGTGATTTCCACCCGGGCGTTAGCCAGTGCAGTCAGCGGAGTGTAGAGCCGGGTCAGCAGCATGCCGAGGGTGACCACGTCACCGGCAGCCAGTTCGCCGCGAACCGCATACATTCCGCCCAGCCCGTAGACCAGCGCGAGGGCCAGAGCGGCAACCAAGGTCAGTGCGGTGACGAAGTAGAACTGGCGCATGGTCATCTTCACGCCAATATCCCGGACCCTGCCAGCATGCATGGCGAATTGCCTTGACTCATCCTTGGGGCTGCCAAAGAGCTTGATCAGCGTAGCGCCCGGTGCCGAAAAGCGCTCTGTCATCTGATTGCCCATGCTTGCGTTCAATTCCGCGGACTCACGGCGCATCAATGCTACAGACTTGCCGAAGTGGCGGGCAGGCAGAAGGAAAATAGGCAGAAGCACCAGCGCAATGAGGGTCACCTGCCATGAGGTGGTGAACATGACGGCCGCGGTGAGGATCAAGGCCACCGTGTTGGAGACCAATCCAGAAAGCGTACCCGCGAAAGCCGATTGGGCGCCGATGACATCGTTGTTCAGCCGGCTGACCAGGGCGCCGGTTCTGGTACGCGCAAAGAAGGCGACAGGCATTTTCTGGACATGGTCGAAGACCGCAGTGCGCAAGTCGTAGATGATGCCTTCGCCAAGCCGAGAGGAGAACCAGCGAACAATCACGGAAGTAATGGCATCCAACACCGCAATCACTGCCATGATGATGGCCAGATTGGCAATGGCGCGCACTCCGGACTGCGCCACGATCTCGTCAACAACCCGCCCAGCGAGCACCGGAGTCACGACAGCAAGCACGGCGGCGACCACCGAGAAGAGAACAAAGATCAGGAGCCGGGTTTTATACTCCGCTGCAAATTTCAGGACCCGCTTGGGCGTGGTTGCGGCGTAGGCTTTGCCTTTGTCGCCAGATAATTTCCATAGCGAATGCCAAGCGGCGCTTTCCATGCTCATGAATATTTGCTCGCAATCCTGCTCGGGGATTCGGTGGGTTCCACCTTGCCTAGTTTCCCAGCAACTCTTCTGCAACTTCTAGGTAGGGTGAGCTTATTTTTGCAAGGCAGACCAAGAAGGGCCTTGCCAGCGCCTCACTCTGGCTCGTTCGATGCATGTCCGGCCTCATTCCGCCTCCTTCACTTCCACGATCCAGAAGCTATTCATTCCGAATTGCGGAATTTCAATTTTTCATTGCGGAATCTTGTGATCTGACTTACAGTTGACAGCATCCACCACTCAGGCACATACCTCGGAGTGAGACTTCCCTCAGGAGCAGCCATGAAAATGAAATCGCCCGACGACTTGAACTTCCAAGAAACGTCAGCTAAAAAACCCTTCTACACGTCGTTGTTTTTCCAACTCGGCATTGCTATTGCAGCTGGCGTATTGATTGGGCATTTCCTTCCAAAAGTAGGATCAGAACTTCGCCCATTGGGTGATGGGTTCATCATGTTGATCAAGATGATCATCGCCCCGCTGATCTTCCTCGTGATCGTGACCGGCATCGCGGCCGTAGGCGACGTGAAAGCTGTTGGCCGAGTCGGGGTCAAAGCCCTGTTGTACTTCACCTGCGCCACCGTCTTCGCATTGATCTTCGGACTGATCGTTGCCAACCTCACCCAGCCCGGGGCTGGACTTAACATCGACCCTTCCACTTTGGATACGACTGCCCTAGAAGAAAAATCCGGGGAACCCAAGGGCGCAGCGGACTTCATTCTGGGGATCATTCCGGTGAGCGTCATAGGCGCCTTCGCCGAGAACAACCTGCTGCAGGTCCTGTTCTTCTCGGTCTTCTTCGGTGCAGCCATTGTCGTGGTCGGCCAAGAACGCTGTGCGCCATTGCTGGCAGTATTCGAAAATATCCTGGAACTGATCTTCAAGGTGATGAGCTGGGTAATGCGCGTCGCTCCCTTGGGCGCGTTCGGCGCCATGGGATTCATCATCGGCCAGTACGGCATTGAAACCCTGGGTACCTACGCAAAGCTGATTCTCGCCTGCTACGCGGCTGCCATTTTGTTCATCGGCATCTTGTTCCTGGTGGCATGGATCTTTGTCCGAGTCCCGCTGTGGCAATTCATCAAATACACCCGCGAAGAATTCCTTCTCGCGCTGGGCACCGCGTCGACTGAATCCGTGATGCCTCGCATCATGACCAAGCTGACCAACGCAGGTTGCTCCCGCGCCACAACCGGGCTGGTTGTACCTACCGGGTATTCCTTCAACCTTGATGGCGCAGCAATCTACCTGTCGATTTCCCTGCTCTTCTTGGCCCAGGCTTTTGGACATGACCTGAGCTTCGGCCAGCAGCTGGCAGCACTCGGTGTCCTCCTGCTGACCTCCAAGGGCATGGCAGGCGTTCCGGGCTCATCCTTCCTGGCACTGTCGGCCACCGCAGCTGCCTTGGGCATCTTCCCGGTCGCAGGCGTGGCATTGCTGCTGGGAGCGGACCGCATCATGGATTCCATGCGCGTTGCCGTAAACCTGCTCGGCAACTGCGTGGCAACTTTTGTGGTTGCCAAATGGGAAGGGCAGTTCGACCGCGAAACAATGAAGCGTGCCTTCGCAGGCGAGATCACCAATGAAGATACCGCCCGCATGCTGGGACGCGATGCGGAATGGGAGGCGATGGAAGCCGAACGCCTGGCCGGAGGAAACGCTCCATCGCCGAAGTTCGGCGGAGGGCCGACTCCGGATGCCTTGCCACGAATCGACATGCAACCGGCAACCGAAGCGGCTTCGGCAACACCGGACGAAGATTCATCACAGGTCGCAGCGCAGTCGAAGCCATGATCCTCAACCGGTTGTGACAAGACTTCATAAAAGAAGAGAGGCTGGTCGGCCAGCGGCGAAAGGTTATCCCTTTCCGCTGGCCGGCCAGCCTTTTAACGCAACTTCGACCTGACTGTTTTCAGTGGCCGCAGTTGCCGCGAGTGCGCCTAGATTGCGCTCCACCCGCCATCGGAAGCCACCACCACGCCATTAATGTTGGTGCTGTCCTCGCTGAGCAGGAAGGTTATGGACGCGGCCAGCTGGCTAGCGGTGGCCAGCCCCGGAATGATGCTCATGAGCGGGCCAATGGCTTCTTGGGCGAATACCGAATCCATCGGCGCCTCGATACTTGTCTGCACTGCGCCCGGGGCAACAGCGTTGAACCGCATCCCCTTCTTGGCATACATAACTGCCGAGTTCTTCGTCATTCCGATCACCGCGTGCTTGGATGCCGTGTAGGCGACTCCCGCAGCCGAGCCGCGCAGTCCAGCCTCGGAGGCAACGTTGACTACAGCTCCATGACCCGCGTCTAGCATCAGCGGCAGAACACTGCGAGTTAGCTTCAAGATGGAATTGACGTTCACGTTGAAGACCCGCTCCCAGGTCGCATCCTCAACTTCATGGATAGGCTCGAACTTGTCCATGATGCCCGCGACGTTTGCCAAGCCGTCGATTTTTCCTTCGCCAGCGGCAACAACGCGGTCAGCGACCTCTTGCTCGGTGATATCGCCAGTCACAACAACCAAGTCCAACCCGGGATTCTCAGCCACCAGCTGTTCCAGCCTGCCAGCGCTGATGTCAGCGGCAATAACTTTGCCGCCTTCTTTGGCCACGCGCAGTGCCGTGGCCTTGCCAATTCCAGATCCAGCTCCGGTAACGACGATCGTTTTGCCGGCGAACCGTCCTGCTGCGATCCGTTCCTGCCAAGTATTTTCCGTGCTCATCCCACGCCCCCATCTGCTACGCAACTGTCACGAACAGCTTATGACTCACAGTGTCATAATTCAATGGCCCATACTTGAGATATGCCGGACAGCAAAACTTCCACTTCCCCGCGCCTCTCCGGGCGGCCCCAATCCATCGACCCGGATGGCGTGGCCAGGATTGCCTTGGAATTGTTTGATCAACATGGCTATGCCCAGGTTTCAATGGCCCAGATCGCGGAAGCCTCTGGAATTGGGCGCAAGAGCCTGTACCGGTATTTCTCGTCCAAGGCCGATCTCGTGTGGGGTGGGGCGCTGGAGGCAATTTCGGTTTCCGAAGCCGCCCTGAACACCGGGCGGCAAACCGGGCTGGGCCTGATCGAGTCCCTGTACAAGGCCACGCTGACTGCCTTGAAGTCCTTGCCTGACTTGGAAGTTGCGCGTGGACGGCTGCGCTTGATCGCAGAGCAGCCTGAACTGCTCTCGCAAGCGTCACTGCGCATGTCTCCGGATCGGGAACGAACCAAACGGTTCTTCATGGAACATGGAGTGAACGAAGAGCAAGCCGAATACCTGACCATAGCTTTCGGCTCAGTTCTTTTCACTGCATGCGTCCGCTGGGCACAGTCCACCCAGCCAGATCCATCTCCTTTTCTGGCCAACGCCGTACAGGTTCTCCGGATGCCACAGGGGTGCGACTAGGAGGTGCCGGCGGTCCAGCGGTCATCAATCATGGCCGCAAAGTCGAAAACCTCATCGAGGATTTCGCGCAGGGTTTCATCCTGCGATTCGATCCATCTGACCAGGGCGTGGTCATAGAGGGTCAGCGCCAGCAACGCGGAGGTATCGGCCAATCGGGGGTTGGCACAAAAGGGATGCAGCGCGTGCGCCAACGCAGCCTGTTGCTCCCTGCGCGAATCCTGCCAGCTGGCCCGCAGCGCAGGGGTGCTCCAAACCAATTGAACTCGCGAGCGCATAGTGCCAGGGTCCTGGTCAGCAGCCACAACGGTTGGCTCTAAACTTCGGCGCAACAGCTCGAGCAAACTCTCGCTGGGATTCGATGCCATGGATTCGAGCATCTGGGAGAAGTGCATATTCATGGACCGCAATGCGGTCACCACGGCGTCTTCTTTTGAAGAGAAATACCTGAAGAATGTCGCACGGGAAATGCCAACAGCCTGGGCCGCCTGCTGGGCCGTGACGTTCTCCAACCCGCGCTCGGCAAAAACGGCATACACCTGCTGCGCCAGCTCGGTTTTCATCTTCTCGCGCACCCGATCGCGCACTACGCTGCCCATGGCAAGAATTTTACTCTGAGATCACCATCCAATAATGCGACTCCGTCTCTTTGACCTGATCAAACGATAAAACCGGCAGGCGTGTCGCATCGTTGCCGATTCACGATACTCAATAATTGCCCGATATTGATGCCCACCACCCACCACTTCGGTAGGCTCAAGAGCGGGCAGCAAATTCGATACGAAGGACGGGCATGGGACAGCAAGGAAGCATAAACAGCATCAAACTTGGCCAGGGGTTAAAGGTCACCAAACAGGGGTTTGGATGCATGTCCTTGAGCAGCGCCTATGGAGCTGCTGATGATGCAGAATCCCTGCGCACCGTGAACCATGTGATCGATTCCGGCGTCACCTTCTTGGATACCGCGAACATCTACGGCGCCGGGCACAACGAAAGCCTGCTCGCCGAGGTGCTCAAGACCCGCCGCAACGAAGTCACCCTGGCAACCAAAGCCGGGATTGTCCGACCCAAGAATTCGGGTGACCCGCGCGCCAATGGCTCCCCCGCTTTCATCAAAGAATGCCTCGACGAAAGCCTGAATCGCCTGGGCGTGGAACATATCGACCTGTACTACTACCACCGAGTCGATAGCAGGGTGCCAATTGAAGATACCGTCGGCGCCTACAAGGAACTGGTCGACGCCGGCAAAGTAAGCCATATCGGATTGTCCGAAGTGACCGCCGATGAATTGCGCCGCGCGCACAAGGTGCACCCGATCACCGCCATTCAAATGGAGTACTCCATTTTCAGCCGCGACATCGAACGCTGGTTGCTACCGGTAGCCAGCGAGCTCGGCGTGGGACTGGTCAGCTACGCATCCCTGGGCCGCGGTTACTTCACCGGAGAGGTTGATTCACTGGATCAGCTGGATGCGACCGACGTCCGCCGGAACTTCCCGCGTTTCGAAGATGCCCGAATGCAGAATAATCGTCCGCTGCGCGCAATCATCGAGGAAACTGCGCGGCGTGAAGGTATTACCACCGCCCAGCTCTCGCTGGCTTGGGTTTATGAGCAGGCCCGAATCCAGAACGTCGAGGTCTCGCCGATCCCGGGAACCCGCTTCCGCGCCCACTTCGATGACAATCTGAGGTCCTTGGATGTCCGGCTTTCGGCGGACTCAATGGCCACGCTGAACGCGTTGGCTGATCGAGTCGACGGCGAACGCCAAGCCGACATCTTGTCTGTATCCAAGGGACGCGAAGAACTACAGATGGTTGAAGAAGGGCGCGCCTCATGAAAATTGCCCTGGCCCAAGTGCTGAGCACCTCGGATCCGCAACGCAATCTGGTGATCGTGAGAGATCATGCCAAGCAGGCCAAAGAGTCGGGCGCCTCACTCGTGATCTTCCCGGAAGCCATGCAGATAGCCTTTGGACATGATCTAGCTCAGGCAGCTCAGACTTTAGATGGGCCGTGGGCTTCGCTGGTCCGCCAGCAAGCACGGGACATCGGCATCACCATCATCGCCGGAATGTTCACTCCGGGAGAAGAGGGAAAGGTTCGCAATACGCTGCTGATCGCGGGGCCTGAGGCCGATGCCCACTACGACAAGATCCACCTGTACGACGCTTTCGGCTATGCCGAATCCGACTCGGTGACCCCGGGAGATGCTCCGGTACAGTTTTCGCATCAGGGACAGGCTCTCGGCGTGGCCACCTGCTACGACCTCCGTTTTCCACAGCTCTTTATCCACCATGCCAATTCCGGTGCAATCGTGAACATCGTCTGCGCATCATGGGGTGCAGGCGAAGGCAAAGTTGAACAGTGGACTACCCTGGCCAAGGCTCGCGCCTTGGATTCGACCACCTTTGTTTTGGCAGTGGGCCAGGCTGATCCGGAAAGCATTGGACAGCAAGTGTCAGGCACCGCCCCATTGGGAATAGGGCATTCTGTCGCAGTGGATCCACTAGGCCGAATCCTTGCCCAGGCCGGCTCTGAGCCCGAATTGCTCGTGGTGGACCTAGATTTGGCCTTGGTTGAAAAAGCACGACAGCAACTGCCGGTGCTAGCTAATACCGTGGACCTTTAACGAGTCAGCCAATTCAGAATGTCGTTCCACACCGGTTCTCCAACACCGCGTCGCATCAAGCCATGGTGGCCAATGCTCGTGGCCCCGATCTCTTGAGGCGTGTAGGTGCGGCGTTCCACCGGTGCCCCGGTAACATGTTCGGCCAGCAAGTCCATCTGCTTCTCAGATGCCCACAAATCGTCACTGGCACCGACCGCAAGCATGGGCACTCGCAGATCTTCGGCCTTTCGCCTGGCTTGCATGCTGGGGTCATCGAAAAAGTAACTCTTTCGTAGTGTCCAGCTGCTCCAATCCAACATCGCCGCGCGCGGAATGTCCTCACCAAGCCCCAACTTCTGTCCAGGCATATAACCGCAAAGGCGGCTAAGAATTGGGCCCAGAATGTTCAGGACAGCGATCACTCGCAGACGCTCGGTCCATGGGGAGATACTGCGTAATGCTGCGACATGGCTGGCCGCGATGGCAAGAGCTTTGAGGTTGGCCGTTCCGTAATTGAGCACCAGCCCGTGCCCACCAACGCTGTGCCCAATGGCGTAGTGCGGCAGATCTGGATAGCGTTCAGCCGCCCACTGGGCGACCGCGGGAATGTCGCGCTGAATCCAGTCGCGCATCTTGATCTCATGATGAGATTTTGGCGAACCCGAGAGCCCGGTTCCCCGGTAGTCGTAGGTGATAGCCACAAGTCCTCTGTCCGCTGCATTCTGAGCAAAGGCACGATAGAAACCTTGCGGTGTTGCTGTTGCCGAATGAACCACCAAGACGCCAGTAATGTCGCCGCCAGGCTTGAACACTGTAGCTTGCACGCTATCTCGTGCAGTCACAAGGACACTGACAACTTCACTGGTGATGTTCTGGGTCAACATAGGGCCGTCCTATGCGGATGTTACTGACCAGTAAATAGTCCTCGGGGGCGATTGTCCAGTTATTCAGCGAGGTCGAGCATTGGCGCGCTTCGCCTGAAGCCACCGGTGACATATGCGAGATATGCCAGACCAATAACAATCCAAACAATCCCTATGACAAGCGACAGCGCGCTCAAGCTTGTCCACAGCCAGATAGTCAGAACCAGGCCAATCAATGGTAGAACCAAGTAATTGAATGCTGCCGCTGCTCCACGTTGGCGGTGAGCAAGGAAGAAGTACTTGATCACCGCAAGATTGACCGCCGAGAAAGCGACAAGCGCGCCGAAGCTGATCATAGCGGAAACCATTTCAAGGCTGGCAAATAGCGACGTCAGGGAAATGATGGAGACGATGATAATCGCGAAGGTGGGCGTCTTGAACCGGGGATGCAAATAGCCGAAGACCCTCTTCGGCAGCACGCCGTCACGGCCCATGCTAAAGAGGATTCTCGAAACCGAAGCCTGCGATACCAGCGCTGACCCAATGGCCCCGCAGATGAAGCCCGCAGTGAAGAAGATTGATAGGAACTGCCCGCCTGCAGTAAACACCACTTGAATAGATGCAGAATCGGCATTCTCAAATTGGTGCGACGGGTAGACCAAGTGCGAGATATAGGCCAGGGCAATGAACAAGAGTCCGCAGATCAGCGTTGTCAGAAGAATGGCACGCGGCAGATCCCGCTTGGGGTTGCGTGCTTCTTCAGCGAATGTGGTGATCGAATCGAAACCCAGGAATGAAAGACAGAGAATGGCTGCCCCCGCAGCAAGTGGTGCGAACCCCGATACATCACCAGTGCCGCGCAGCGGGGCCATCAGGTCAACACTGCCTTGTCCTCGCAAGTACGCAATCGAGAATCCGATGAACAGGATGATGAATAGGAACTGGAAGCCAATGATTACGATGTTTGTTCTAGCCACGGAGACAATGCCTATTACATTCAGGATCGTAACCAGCAGCATCCCTGCAAGCATGAACACCCATGGTGGAACCGCGGGGAAGAATTCGTTGAGATAGATCCCCAAAAGCAAGTAGTTGATCATTGGCAGGAAAAGATAGTCCAGCAGCAAGGCCCAGCCTGCCATGAAGCCGACATTCGCCCCGAACGACCTCTGGGTGTAGACGTACGCGGAACCGCCAACAGGAAACGCCCGGGACATCAAACCATAGGACCTCGCGGTGAAAAGCATCGCCAACAAGGTAATCGCGTAGGCCACCGGCAGGCGTCCGCCGGTAATTTCTGTAACGATCCCGTAGGTACTGAAGATCGTCAGTGGAACCATGTACACCATGCCAAAGAGCACAAGATTCGGCAGTCCTAGAACTCGGTGCATTTGCGTAGAACCATCGGGACTAGTCTCAGGCTTCTGTTGTAGTTGATTCATGGCAACCCTCCCTGCCAGTGCGTAGCCACGGAAAATCGAGCGAGACGCATTGCCAAGTCGAAGTAGGGCTACTAAATAATGAAGATCGTTCACTTAATGTAGTGACCATCATCACCGATAACAAGGGGCGGGGTGCGCTGGTCAACAGCATTTCGAGCACATGAACGGGTTTGAGCAAGGCGCGGAAAGCCCGTTATTCCGCTTGCTGAACGAGATTGACTAGGGCATTCAGCTTACTCACGCACAATGATTGCAGTGGCGGCTAGGGCGCCAAACCAGCGTGAATAAATTTATAAGATTAATTTGAAGGAAACATTGAGCAAGGAATGTTTCGTTGGCCTAGGCCTGGGCCACTTCACGCTCAACGGCCGAAATAATCGCTCGCAGCCCAAATTCAAACGACTGATCGCTAACTGTAGTTCTCGCTTGCCGGGCGTATTTTTCACCCAGATCCATGACTTCCCCGTGACTACTCTGCACAGCGCCTTCGCCATCTCCTGGCACTGTAGTCACATGTGCGCCTGGCGCGACAATGTCGAGCACGGCGCCAACAACCAGCGACTCGATAGCAACCATCATCATGAGAATGCGTGGTATGGCCACCCCCGCACGTCGCAAGATCCGGCCCATCTCGTCATAAACGACGCCCGACTCCGATTCCTCGGAAATCGGAGTTGCCACGATAAGTTCCGCCGCTGCGGGCACTTTCAGGAGCGCTTCCCTGAAAAGAACCGAGAAGTGGAATAGCGCCTCTGTCCACGGCAGATCCGCCAGCATGCTTCGGTCAATGGACCGCACGATGTCGCGCCTCATGAGATTAACCAAGTGTTGCCGATTATCAACGTGGTTGTAGAGCGCTGGCGTGCGCACGCCTAACGAGCGCGCCAATCGGCCCATGGAAAACTCTTCTGACCCAACCTCATCGAGCAAGGCAAAAGCCGCCGCGACAATTGCCCGCTGGGTAAGTATCGGCGTTACGGGACGTCCTGCGACTCTTTGCGACATGCGATTCTTCCTGCTTCGTTGGGTCCAATCAACCTCCATCAAACCATGGACAGCAAATTGAACCGCCGTTAGTCTCAATAATAATTAACATCATTAATATTTATTGGTAAGCCGATACATGCCCCTCACACCGCGCCCTGCGCACGAACAATACACGCGCTCGGCTCAGCGAAAGACGTATTAGCCAAGACCTTTGTTCCCTTGAAGCGCTCGGCACATACGTGGACGGCAAATTCGTCGACCTTGCGCCAAACCGGCCGAGGCCAACGTTATTTGAGCTCAGCATCCCCCAAAGCGCGGCGGCGGATGTCCTGCCGGTTGGTTATTGACCGGCGTCTTCCAGCGCGTCTGTTGGCGTCGCCGTCTTGCCTCGGCATCGCGGCCGCAGCTCGCTGGCTAGCGATCCGGCCACGATGAGCAGCGCGCCGGCGATGGCCACCGGTGGCAGCCGGTCTCCGGCGATACGCCCGATGATCGCTGCCCATACAGGTTCTCCGGCATAGATAATTGTGGCCCTCGTCGGAGAGACCGACTTCTGCGCCCAGTTCATCGCGAGCTGGATCATGCAGCTAGCCACGCCGAGGGCAACGGAAGCAATGACCCACACCCACGAGAACTCGGGGACCTGCTCACCGACGACAGGAACCGCCAGAAACCCGAGTGCCCCAGCCACCAATAGCTGGACTACGGTGACGCGCCCAAGATGCACCTTGCCGGCGAACCAGCCAATAAGAATGATCTCCAGGGCTATTGGCAATGTGCTGATAATCGTGACGAGCTCGCCCGTGCCGAAGGTGAAACCGACACTGCCGGGGTCGGCGAGGAGAACAAGCCCAATGAAAGCCAGTGACACGCCAATCCAGGTGAGCAGCCCTGGCCTCTTGTGGAAGACAACCCATTGCAGCAACGGCACCAGAGGAACATAAAGCGCAGAGATGAAGGCCGAGGTGCTGCTGTTGAGCGTCTGCAAGCCGGCGGTTTGCAGGCCGTAGCCGAAGAAGATCATGACTCCGATGGCCGAGCCGGCGCCTATTTCCCTCAGAGTCAGACCCTTGAGTACTCGCGCGAATAGCAGGGCGCTGATAAGGCCGGCAGTAATAAACCGCATTCCGACGAAGAACCATGGGCCGCTGTGCTGCACAGCAATGTGGATGATCAAAAAGGTTGCACCCCAGACAACTGTGGCAAGAACCAATACGGCTTCCTGGCGGGAAAACACGCGCCAGCGGTACTCATTGTGCAACATAATGCACAATCCTATGGTGAATAATAGTGCACATGCAAATGAGCGACAGCACAGATGTTCTGGCCCACGTCAGTAGAAACGTTCGTCGGCTACGACAGGCCACAGGCCTGAGCCAGGCAACGCTTGCGGACCAGTCGGGAGTAAGCCGACGCACAGTCATCAAGCTTGAAGCAGGCGAAGCTAACATCAGTCTCACCGGCCTCGATCGGCTTGCTGAATCCCTAGGCGTGACATTTGTCGATTTGGTTGCAGAGCCCACGGCTCCACGCTCCTCGATCAACGAGGTCGTATGGAGGGGGCAGCATCCCCGAAGCGTCGCGACGCTGATGGCTTCCGTCCCAGCCAATAAAGAAGCGCAGCTTCTGAGCTGGTCACTGGAACCAACAGAACGCTATGTCGGTGAGCCGGATCCCGCAGGCTGGTCCGAAATGATTCTGGTTTTTGAAGGCAAGCTCTGCATCGAAACCACAGAAGAGAAGGTGTTGAGGGCGGCCGGTGAGCATTACGCATTCGCCACGTCCCAGGACTTTTCGTACATCAACGAAAGCCAGCAATTGACGCGCTTCGCCCGAATTGTTGTGAGCTGATTTATCCAAAAAACCATCAGCGCGGCTCCGCTCTTCCGCAAAATGATTCCGGCCACTAGGGTAATTACCAGTCACCCGAACGCTTCTCGATGGAGTCCCTGTGCCCTTAGCCTTGCCCAAGCCGGCTCTGCCGCAACCATTAACGGCGCCAGCGTTGAATTGGGGAATCCTGGGCCCGGGTTGGATTGCCGAACAATTCGCTACCTCGCTAAACACCTTGACCCGGAGCCGCATTGCCGCAGTTGGTTCGCGCAGCCAGGAGCGCTCGGCACAGTTTGCCCAGAGGCATGGTGACAGCAAGACGCGGGCCTATGATTCCTATGACCAGGTGCTTAACGACCCATCGGTAGATGTTGTCTACATTGCGGTCCCCCATAGCGGCCACGCTGAACTAGCCATCAGGGCCGTCAACGCCGGGAAACATGTCCTGGTGGAAAAGCCGATGACCCTGGACGCCGGGCAAACCCAGCAGGTGATCACCGCGGCCAGGGCTGCCGGCGTTTTTGCCATGGAAGCCATGTGGTCGCGTCTTTTGCCCGTGGGCAACGTGATCGCCCAGGTCATCGAGTCTGGGCTGCTCGGGCGGGTCATCTCCATTAACGCCGATTTCGGAGCGAAATTTGCAGTTGATCCCGCTTCGCGGATCTACGATCCTGCCCTGGGTGGCGGCGCCTTGCTTGATGTTGGCATTTACCCGATTGCATTCAGTGGCATGGTCTCCCCGGTTCGGCAGCTGCTTCACGCTTCGGGGCGAATGACCGAGACGGGTGTCGACGCATCGTTCACGGCAGTGCTTGCCAACCAGGACGGATCCACGACCAGCGTGTTCAGCAGCATTGAAACTGATTCACCGCAGAGCGCCTGGATTGCCGGCACCGACGCGACCCTCGAAGTGCAGCGCCCCATTTTTGCCGGTTCACGGCTCGTGCTGCGCAACTGCGATGGCAGCATCGCCGACAGCCAGGAATTCAGCGAGCGCTCTGCTGCCACTGGCCTTGGTTGGGAAGCCGCCCATGTTGCCCAGTGCATCGGCGAAGGCCTGCTCGAATCCCCTGTCATGCCGCTGGATGAATCGCTGGCCATCGCGCAGACCATGGACCGCATCGCGGCCGAGCTTCGCAGCGGCTAGTGGATCGGCTCCGCGGGATGCGGGGCACCATGCTTGGCCACATCATCCATCAAGATCTGCGGCCAGGCATTCACTTCGCCGCGCGTGCTCGCAACTTGCAGCCTCGCCTGGGGCAACGCATACAACAGGGCTTGTGCGGTAGCCACCGGATGGGAGGGGTCCTCGGTCCACGCAAGAATATGCGTTGGAACGGTGACACGTGCCAGATCCGCAAGCTGGGGCAAATCGCTGGCGGCAGCTCCTCGGAAAATGGCGGGCAGCAGCTCCGGAGGATTATCCGGCACAGTCACGGGATTTCCGATGGTGGCTGGAGGGACCGGCTGATTGAGATCCGCCTGGATGAAGGCATCCCAGCCCTCGGTTTCCAGCACCCGGGCGTGGTTCGCATAAGCTTGGGACTTCGCCTTGCGGGACTCCCACGCCGTGGGCGGAAGCAGAAGCGTCAACCCGCAAAAGCGCTCGGGTTCCTTGATCGCTGCGTACAGCAGGGTGGCGCAACCCATCGACGGGCCTACCCCGTAGACTTTTTCGCCAGGGAAGTACTCGTGCAGCAGATCCAGCAGGTCATCGGCGAGGTGCTTCCACTCGTAGTCTTCAGCCACTGCACGCCCAGTTGATTCACCGTGCCCGCGCGCATCATAGCGAAGCAGCCGAGTGCCGCTGAGCCCTCGGCCTAAATCCAAATTCAGCAGGCGGTCGCGTGCCCGGCTTGAGGTCAAGCCATGTAGCTGGACTACCGGATGCCCGCCTTCATCACTGAGTTCTACTCCAAGATCAGCGCCTTGAACACTAAATTTCGCCATAATCCAAGTTCGCTTCCGTCATAGTCAATCTTGGGTAATAGGATAACGCCATGAGACTGACGAACGTCGCACAGTTACGGTTGCCTTTTGGAAAGTTGCACGGGTACGACGTCGCTGTCCAGCGCACCGGAATTGAGCTGCCGATTTCCTTTGACCAGCGACGTCATGTCTCGCTTGGCCAGCGCCCGGGATCATGGATGGCCATCAGCTTCCGATTGCCCGCCAAGGTGGCGCTGGATGAGCTAGCCGCCGCGTGGCTGGAAGTCGTCAACCGCCATGGAACCTTGTGCTCTGCCTTCAGCCACGATGAGCAGGGCGAGCTGCGTCTTGAAGAGATCAAGGTGTCGCCCGGGGCTTGGACACAGCACCCGGTAGCCAGCGGGCAGTCGATGAACGATGCGCTTCGGGACGTTTTTGACCAGGCTTGCTCGCCGTTTAATGCCCCGTCCCATCGGTTGTGCCTGCTGGAGACCGCGTTGGAGTCGACGGTCGTCATCGCCTCGGACCATTCGCATGTGGACATGTGGTCGATGCTGGTCATCGTGCGTGACCTGCTGCGGGCATTGGGGCTCTCCGATGATGATGTGGTGCCGCAGCCACTGGCCGCGGCAAGCTTCACCGAGCACACCCGGGCCCTGGCCGAACGCGAACGCGCCCCACGCGAGGTCCACCAGCGGTGGGCAGAGGTGCTGGATGCCAGTGGTTCGGTCATGCCCCGCTTCCCGCTGCCGCTAGGCGAACCAGTGCCCCACGCAGAACGGGTAGAGGTCCGCGATGTTTTGGATGTGGATGACAGCGCCGCCTTTGCGGCCCAGGCCAAAGAGGATTCTGTCTCCACGCTGACCGCTGTCATCTCTGCGATGACCTCGGTGACCCTGGATCTCGCCCAGGCCCCGCTGCGGGCAGTCTTCCCCGTGCACAGCCGCTACGATCACCAATGGGACGACTCCGTGGG
Source organism: Glutamicibacter sp. GQ173 (assembly GCF_059759215.1). Classification (NCBI taxonomy): domain Bacteria; kingdom Bacillati; phylum Actinomycetota; class Actinomycetes; order Micrococcales; family Micrococcaceae; genus Glutamicibacter; species Glutamicibacter sp. GQ173. The sequence goes on along the minus strand of NZ_JCAXDT010000003.1, from coordinate 180,695 downwards.
CTGGTTCATCACCAACTCGGTCATCGAATCTTCAGATCCGTCCCCGCTCGCCTGCGCGGCCGCAGTCAAGGAAGCGGTACGGCTTGGCTCATGGCCATTGGAGGAAATACTCGAACCGTGGGGAGGGATGCCCGAGGCGCCTGGCATGTTCGCCATTTCCTGGTTGGACCTGCGCAGGCTTCCGGTTCGAGTTGATTCCATCGGCCTAGAAGCCCAGTACATTGGCGCCAGCATCCGCACTGACGGGGTGATGCTGTGGTTCATCCTCGATGACGCCGGGCTGCACCTGCGGTGCCGCTACCCGGATACTCCCGAAGGCCGTGAGCATGTGGGCGGATGGCTGGATGCGCTGATCCTCAAGCTTCGTTCCCAGGCCCGGGCATCGGTGGGCGGATTGCTCCGCCTCGGCGAGCGCAGCTACCGAGTGCAGCGTGCCGAGCGCTCCGATGTACCAGCCATTGTCGCATTGCTTTCGGATGACGAGTTGGGAGCCGCCCGCGAAGGCGAGGAACTGGTGGCCTACGAACGGGCCTTCGACAAGATCAGCCGCGACTGGTCAAACTATCTAGCGGTGGTGCGCGATGAAAAAGACACCGTCGTCGGAACGATGCAGCTATCGATCATCCCTGGGCTGTCCCGCAAGGGCACCACGCGCTTGCAGATCGAAGGCGTGCGCGTAGCTGCCAGCGATAGGTCCCAGGGCGTCGGGCGGGCGATGCTCGAATGGGCTCATGCGCATGGCCGGGCTCGCGGAGCGCGGCTTGCACAGCTGACTACCGATTCGTCAAGGCTCAAGGCCCATGCGTTTTATGCACGCCTGGGCTACGAGCAGAGCCATGTAGGGCTCAAGCTGCAGCTCTGAGGTGCTGGCCGAGGACGCAGCCGGCCTAAGCTCGTCCTGCGCCCTCGTCGGCAACCACGGTGAAGATATTCGGCTGCACATAACCTGCCTGTTCAAAGGCGGCCAGCACCGCTTGGCTGACCGGTTCCACCTGTTCACGGCGAATCAGGGCAATAGCGCTTCCGCCAAAACCACCGCCGGTCATCCGGGCTCCAATCGCCCCAGCACCCATCGATGCTTCCACCGCGGCATCAAGTTCTTCGCTGGAGATCTCGTAGTCATCACGCATGGATACGTGGGACTGGTACAGGAGCTCGCCGACCGCTTCAAGGTCTCCCTCGCCCAGGACTTTCACGGTCTGAAGAACGCGTTGGTTCTCGGTGACAATGTGCTTTGCGCGGCGCTTGATCACCGGGTCTTCGATGGCTTCAAGCCCTTCAACACTGTCCACATCCCGAAGCGCTTCCACCCCCAAGAATTCACAGGCCTGCTCACAGCTGCGCCGGCGGGCCGCGTACCCGCCATCAACATGCGAATGCTCCACCCGGGTATCAATCACCAAGACCACATCATCATTCTGGGCCAACGGCAATGGCACCGTCTGTGCTTCCATGGAACGGCAATCCAGGAACAATGCATGCTGCGCATGGGACATCAGTGAAGCGCTCTGATCCATAATCCCGGTCGGAGCACCCACAAATTCATTCTCGGCCCGCTGTGTCAGCTGGGCCATTTGCGTGAGCGACAGCCCGAGCTCATAGAGGTCGTTGAGGGCAACAATGGTTCCGACTTCCAGCGCGTGGGAAGAGGACAAGCCCGAACCCACCGGAACATCCGAGTCCACCAACAACTCAAGACCGGCCAGTTCGACACCTTCCAGCTGGTTCAATGCCCACACCACCGCCGCCGGATAAGCAGCCCAGCCAGGCACGGCCTTGGGCACCAGCTCGTCGATGGTAATCGAGGTGACGGGTATGGATTCTCCGCCGCCATAGGTCGAGGCGAAGTCCAGAGAGGTGTTTTCCGGTTCCAACTGGGACTTGCGGCGAATGGCCACCAGGGCATTCTTGTCGATGGCAAAGGGCAGGACGTAGCCCATGTTGTAGTCGGTGTGCTCCCCAATCAGGTTCACACGTCCCGGCGCACGCCAGATGCCTTCCGGGTGATGCCCAAAGGTCTTGGTGAACTTGTCGCGCAGTGCGCTGACGCGCGCTGCGTGGTCTTTGCTGTCGCTAATGCTCACAGGGTCACCTCGCGCAATCGTGCAGCCGTTGCTTCGGCCGGAATGTCATTGATGAAAGCGCCCATGGCTGCCTCGGATCCAGCCAAGAATTTCAACTTGTCTTCGGCTCGCCGCGGGCTGGTCAGCTGCAGGTGCAACCGGGATGCAGCGCGTTCCCTGGCGGCCAGTGGCGCCTGGTGCCAGGCTGCGATATATGGGGTTGGCGAGTCATAGAGTGCATCAAAACGGCGCAGCAGATCCCGATACATGATCGCCAATTCGTCTTTTTCCTCTTCGCTCAAGGCCGCAAAATCCGGCACATGGCGGTGTGGGACAAGGTGGGCTTCCAACGGCCAGCGTGACGCGTAGGGGACAAAGACCGAGAAGTGCTCGCCCTGTACGACCATGCGCGTGCCTTCCGCCTGTTCAAATTCGAGGATGTCGCCCATCAGCGTTCGGCCGGTGGATTCAAGATGCTGGACCGCTTGATCAGCCATCTTGCGGGCCGTGGGCGTCAGGTACGGATAGGCATAGATCTGCCCGTGGGGGTGATGCAGGGTCACGCCAATATCCTGCCCGCGGTTCTCAAATGGGAAGACCTGGGCGATGCCTTCCATGGCGGAAAGCTCTTCGGTGCGCTGGGCCCATGCTTGCACGACGGTGCGGGCGCGCTCGTCATTCAGCGAGGCAAAGGATCCGGCATGGTCAGGGGTGAACACCACGACTTCGCAGCGGCCATAGGCCGGCAGCGGAGCCTGTTCCTTGGCATGCTCCGGAATCTTCCCCAGTACCGGGCCGAGGGAAGGGAAGCGGTTCTCGAAAACCACAACATCAAAATCTTCGGCCGGGATTTCACTCAGACGCCCGTCAACGCTCGGGCACAGCGGGCACTGGTCCTTGGGCGGAAGGTAGGTGCGTGACTGGCGGTGTGCCGCCACCGCCACCCAGTCGCCGGTCAATCTGTCGTAGCGCAGTTCCCCGGGGTCACCGCGCGGGTCCAAGGCCCGGGTGTCATGCACCGCCTCAGGCACTGCGCCCGATGCATCCGCGAAGAAGATGGCCTGGCGCCCGTCGGCGAGGTGGTGAACCCGGTGGGTTGCTTCATGTGCTGCGTTGCCCTGCGGCATGGCAATGTCTCCAGATGCTTCTTGAGTTCAGTGGTCTAGAACAGGTTAGCCAGCCCAGTTGGCCTGTACCGGGCCAATCAGCCAGCTGGCCTGGTGGGTGGCGGCCGGTTCCAGCCGGATCACGTCCTGGCCGGAATTAAAGGCCCCCGGCGGACAGGTCATGGGTTCGATGGCCAAGCCGGTACGGTTCAAGGCCGGCTCATCGCGGTCGGCGGTGTGCACCTGCACCCAGCCGCAGGCCTCATCCCAGATGATCTGCGAGCCCACGCCGTGCTCATCGGTAAGAACCGCCCGGGCCAGCTTCTCGCCGTCGAATTCCAGGCCGGTGTAGGCATGGTCAATGAAGGTGGTGCCCAGCGTCCGCGGGGCACGGAAATCCAGTTCGGTGCCGGCCACCGCGACGACCTGCCTGGGCAGCAGGCGCGCACCCTCGGTCAGCTGGACCTCGTGCGCCGGCAGGCTCAGCGTCCAGGCATCGGCCTTTCCGCCCGGGGCCACCAGGTAGGCGTGCGACCCCCAGCCGAAAGGCGCCGCTTCGGCCCCGAGGTTGGTGGCGGTGGCGGTGGTGCGCAGCCCCTCTGGCTCCAGCTGGTAGCTGATCACCAGCTGCACCTCGAAGGGGTAGCCTTCGCTCGGCGTGATGGTGGTGCGGAATTCCGCAGAATCATGACCGTGCTGGGCCAAGGTGAAGCCGGTGTCGACCACCAGCCCGTGCAGGGCATGCCCCCGTACCGGTTCGGTGATCGGCAACTGCAGTTGCGCCGAATCCCAGGTGTAGCGTCCATCGGTTACGCGGTTGGGCCAGGGAGCAAGAATCGCCCCGGAGAAGACTGGACGGGGCTGCTGCGGATCAAAGGCCCGGACCAGCGGCCTGCCCTGGTGCTCCAGGCTGACCAGGGTGGCGCCAACGCTGGCTAATTCTGCGATGAAGCCGTGGGCGGCCAAAGCCACCACCTGGCCATTGGCGCTGGTCAGCTGGGGTTCGCTCATGCTGGGCATGGTTCCTCTTTCTGTGCTGGTCCGGTTTTTGGAGCTCGTGGCACACGCTGGGCCCTCCCACACATCGGTGCGGAAGGGCCCAGCCATGCTCTGCGCGGGCCTCGGCCTAGTTGCCGGCGCCTGCGCGTCGCTTGTTGTAGATGTCGAAGGCCACTGCCAGCAGCAGCACGATGCCCTTGACGATCTGCTGGGTGGAAGCGCCCACGCCCATCAGCTGCATGCCGTTGGAGAGCACCGCCATGACCAGGCCACCGACGATGGCTCCGGTCACCCGGCCAACGCCACCGGTGGTCGAGGCGCCGCCGATGAAGCAGGCCGCGATGGCATCCAGCTCGAACATGTTGCCGGCACCGGGCTGGGCGCCGTTGGAGCGCGAGGAGAAGACCACGCCGGCGATGCCCGAAAGCAGGCCCATGTTGATGAAGATCCACAGGTTGATCTTCTTGACGTTCACGCCCGAGAGCTTGGCTGCCGACAGGTTGCCGCCGATGGCGTAGACATGGCGGCCGAAGACGGTGCGGGTGGTCAGTACGTGGTACCCCAGGATCAGCACGGCCAGGATGATCAGCACGATCGGCATGCCCCGGCTGGTGGCGATCTGCCAGAAGAACCAGAGGATGATGATGGCCGAGAGGACGTTCTTGCCCAGGAACATGGCCAGGGATTCAACGCTCTGCCCGTACTTCACACGGCCCTGGCGGGTGCGCCACTGCGAGTAGATCAGTCCGGCCACCGCGATGACGCCGATCACCAGGGTGAAGGTGTCAAAACCGTAGCCTCCGAGCAGGCCGTTGAGGAATCCGCCGGCGATCTGGCCGTATTCGCCAGGGAATGGCGAGAGCGAAACGTTGTTCAGCACTTCGTAGGTCAGGCCGCGGAAGAGCAGCATGCCCGCCAGGGTCACGATGAAGGCCGGGATGCCCACATACGCCACCCAGAAGCCCTGCCACAGGCCGCACAGCGCGCCGACGGCGATGCCGGCAAGCATGCCGGCCCACCATGGCATGTCGTGCTTGATGATCAGCACCGCGGACACGGCGCCGGTCAAGGCGACCAGCGAGCCGACGGACAGATCGATGTGGCCGGCGACGATCACGATGATCATGCCCAGGGCCAGCACCAGCACGTAGGAGTACTGCAGGACGATGTTGGTGATATTGGTCGGGCTGAGCAGCAGCCCGTTGGTCAGGATGGCAAACAGCACCACGATGAGCACAAAGGCAATGTAAATGCCCGAGGTGCGCAGGTTCTTGGTGAAGATATCCTTCAGCTCGCTTGTGATGGTCATCGGGTGCTTTCCTTCTCGATGGTCATGAGTTCCATGAGGCGTTCCTGGTTGGCTTCGTGCCGTGGCAGTTCACCGGTCAGCCGGCCGTAGGCCAGCGTGTAGATGCGGTCGCAGATGCCCAGCAGCTCGGGCAGCTCGGAGGAGATCACCAGCACTGCCTTGCCGGCCGCGGCCAGCTCGTTGATGATCGTGTAGATCTCGTACTTGGCGCCGACATCGATGCCGCGGGTTGGCTCGTCGAGGATCAGCAGCTCGGGTGCGGTGTGCAGCCATTTGCCCAGCACCACCTTCTGCTGGTTGCCGCCCGAGAGGTTGCCGACCTTGGCCATGACGTTGGGGGTCTTGATGCGCATGGACTTGCGGTAGTGCTCGGCGATCTGGATTTCGCGGTTGGAGTTGACGAACCCGTTGGAGGAGATCTTCCCCAAACCGGCCGCAGTGGTGTTCACACGGATATCCTCGATGAGGTTCAGCCCGAACTTCTTGCGGTCCTCGGAGACGTAGGCGATGCCGGCCTTGATGGCCTTGCCCACGGTGGAGGTATCCACGACCTTTCCGTCCATCAGCACGCTGCCGGTGATATTCCGGCCGTAGCTGTGGCCGAAGACGCTCATCGCCAGCTCGGTGCGCCCGGCGCCCATGAGCCCTGCGATGCCGACGATTTCTCCGGCGCGCACGTTCAGCGAGGCGTGATCCACCACGGTGCGCTCCTGCTGCACCGGGTGCTGCACCGACCAGTCGCGCACTTCGAAGACCACATCGCCGATCTTCGGCTCGCGTTCCGGGTAGCGCGAGGACAGCTCGCGGCCGACCATGCCGCGGATGATTCGGTTCTGGTTGGAGGCCGGGTCGGCCATATCCAGCGCTTCGATGGACTGGCCATCGCGGATGATGGTGGTGGTATTGGCGATGTCCTCGATTTCACCGAGCTTGTGCGAAATGATGATCGAGGTGATGCCCTGCTCGCGCAGTCCGCGCAGCAGGTTCAGCAGGTGCTCGGAGTCATCGTCGTTCAGTGCCGCGGTGGGTTCGTCCAGGATCAGCAGCTTCACGTTCTTGCTCAACGCCTTGGCGATTTCCACCAGCTGCTGCTTGCCGACGCCCAGCTGGCCTACCGGGGTGACCGGAAGTTCATCCAGGCCGACACGGGAGAGCAGTTCGGCGGCACGGTGGTTGGTTTCGTTCCAGTCGATGAAGCCGCTGCGGGCGGTCTCATTGCCAAGGAAGATGTTCTCGGCCACCGACAGGTAGGGCACCAAGGCCAGTTCCTGGTGGATGATCACAATGCCCTGGGCTTCGGAATCCTTGATATTCGAGGCTTTGAGTTCCTCGCCTTCGAAAATGATCTGGCCCTCGTAGCTGCCGTGCGGGTAGACCCCGGAGAGCACCTTCATGAGGGTGGATTTGCCGGCGCCGTTTTCGCCACAGATGGCGTGGATTTCGCCCTTGCGAACCGAAAGGTTGACGCCGTCCAGCGCCTTGACCCCGGGGAAAGTCTTGGTGATCTCCTGCATTTGCAGGATGGTGGTGTCCATAGTGCAGACGTCCTTGGTATGTGCGATGAGCACCCGGCCCGCGGCCGGCCGCAACATCGTGATGCTGCGGCCGGCGCTGGGTGCGGGAGGCTACTTGCTGCGGCCGGCCTTTACTTCTTCTGCCGTGTAGTACTCGGAGTCAACGAGCAGGGACTTGATGTTGTCCTTGACCACGATGTCCGAATCCAGCAGGAAGGAAGGGACGACCTTCTTGCCGTTGTCGTAGGTCTCGGTGTCGTTGGCTTCCGGCTCGCCGCCACCGGCGTAGGCCTTGACGGCTTCAACGGCCTGGGTGGCCAGCTTGCGGGTGTCCTTGAAGATGGTGGAGTACTGGACCCCGTCATCAATCAGCTTCACCGAGGCGATTTCGGCGTCCTGTCCGGTGACAACCGGCAGGCCTGCCTTCATCGACTTGCCGTAGCCGGCGTTGGACAGGGCGGTGATCACGCCGCGGGAGATGCCGTCAAATGGCGAGAGGATGCCATCGATCTTGGTCTTGCCGCCGGCATAGTGTGCGGTGATCAGGTCTTCCATGCGCGACTGGGCTTCTTCCTGGCTCCAGCGCAGGGTGGCTGCCTGCTCGATGTCGGTCTGGCCGGACTTCACCACGAGGGTCTTGTCATCCAGGAATGGCTTGAGCGTGTCCATGGCGCCCTTCCAGAAGAAGTGCGCGTTGTTGTCGTCGATGGAACCGGCGAAGAGCTCGACGTTCAGCGGGCCCTTCTTATCGGTCTTCTTGCCCTCTGCATCCAGCAAGCCAAGCCCGGTCAGCAGCGAGGTGGCCTGCTGCACGCCGACGTTGTAGTTGTCGAAGGTGACGTAGAAGTCGACATTCTCGGTGCCGTTGATCAAGCGGTCGTAGGAGATGATCGGGATTCCGGCATCTGCCGCGGCTTGCAGCTGGGTCGACAGCGCGGTGCCGTCAATCGAGGCCACCACCAGGATGTCGTCGCCCTTGGTGATCATCTGGTCGATCTGCTGCTGCTGGGTTGGGATGTCGTCATTGGCGAACTGCAGGTCGACGCTGTAGCCAGCTTCTTCCAGCTGCTTCTTGACGGCTGCGCCATCGGCGATCCAGCGCTCCGAGGTTTCGGTAGGCATTGCCACTCCAACCTGGATATCCTCCGGTGCCTTCGATTCTCCGTCGCCGGCGCCTGCACCGCCACCTGCGCCGCTGCCGCCACAGGCTGCCATTGCGGTAACCAGCGCGAGGGAACCAACAGTCGCCGCAGCCTTGCGGGTCCAGTTATTCCATGCCATCTTTTCCTCCTTGAAAATTTGCCACACTCTGCGAGTGAGATGGGGCTCACACCATGTTAGCGCTAACAAAGTAAGTTGCGCCACCCCTAATTGAAGATAAATTAAGATTCCTTACTCATTGCGCTGGCTGAGCCCTGTCAGCGGGCCCCGCCAGCGCAAAAAACCGCGGGACAACGGCCGACAGCTAAAAACCCTGAGCCAAGCGGTAGTAGCTCTGGTTCACGCGGATCTGCTGGGCAAAGTTCCGGCGAGTGGTCTCCTCGTCGATGACCAGCAATTCGGTCCCAGCGATTTCAGCGAAGATCTCAAAGGCCTCGATGCCCGCGGCGGTGGACATCACCGTGTGGTGCGCCCCGCCGGCAGCAAGCCAGGATTCGGCCGACACGTTGAAGTTCGGGCGCGGGCTCCACACGGCGCGGGCTACCGGCAAGTTCGGCAGATCGGCCGGCGGGACCACCACGTCAACCACGTTGGCGGTCAGGCGGAAACGCTCGCGCATATCGGCCATGGACACCACGACGGCACCCTCGGTGGCGTCGGCGTTGAAGACCATGCGCACCGGATCTTCGCGGCCGCCAATGCCAAGCGGGTGGATTTCCACGCGTGGCTTGGCGGTGGTCAGCGAGGGACAGACCTCCAGCATATGCGCGCCGAGAATCAGCTCCTTGCCCTCGGTCAGGTCATAGGTGTAGTCCTCCATCAACGAGGCGCCGCCTGGCAGCCCCTGGCCCATGACCTTGGCCGCGCGCACCAGCACCGCGGTCTTCCAATCGCCCTCCGCGCCAAAGCCGTAGCCCTTGCCCATCAAGCGCTGCACTGCCAGCCCTGGCAGCTGGCGCAACCCGCCAAGATCCTCGAAATTGGTGGTGAAGGCCATGGCGTTGGCCTCGCGCAGGAAGGTTTCCAGCGCGATTTCCTGGCGGGCCGCGTAGCGCAGCGACTCGTGGCGGGCGCCGGAAGCGCGCAGTTCTTCCACGACGTCGTAGTCGCGCTCGTACTCGGCCACCAGAGCGTCGATATCGGTCTCGGCTACAGCTTCCACCGCCTCGACCAGATCATTGACCGCCCAGGTGTTCACCGAGACGCCGAAGCGGATCTCGGCCTCGGTCTTGTCCCCCTCGGTCACGGCAACATTGCGCATGTTGTCGCCGAAGCGGACCAGGTTCAGGTTCTGCACGGCGTTGAAGCCGGCGGCCCCGCGGATCCAGGTGCCCACGCGGCGGGCTACCGCCGGGTTGGATACGTGGCCCACCACGGTGGTGCGCGATGCCCCCAAGCGGGTAGCCAGGTAGGCGTATTCGCGGTCGCCGTGCGCGGCCTGGTTCAGGTTCATGAAATCGAAGTCGATGGAATCCCACGGCAGTTCCACGTTGGCCTGGGTATGCAGGTGCAGCAGCGGCTTTTGCAGGGCCTTCAGTCCGTTGATCCACATCTTGGCCGGGCTGAAGGTGTGCATCCAGGTGATGACGCCCAGGACGTTGTCATCCGAATTCGCTTCGAGCATTGCGCGGCGGATGGAGTCGGAGTCCTTGAGCACCGGCTTCCAAACGATCCTCGCCGCGACCTCGGTGGAGGCGTCCAATGCCTGCGCTACCTCGGTGGATTGCTGGGCCACCTGGCGCAGGGTCTCCTCGCCGTAGAGGTCCTGGCTTCCGGTGAAGAACCAGATTTCCTTGTCGTTGTATGCCTTGGCCATGATGTCCTTACTGTCCGTAAACGTTCTGGTAGCGCTCGTAGAGCGAGTCGATCTTTGCGGGGTCGATTGGCTGCGGGTCCCCGAGCTGCTGGGCGATATGCACGGTGCGGGCCACTTCCTCGCACATCACCGCTGCTTTGACGGCGGCACGCGCGTCCTTGCCGATGGTGAAGGGTCCGTGGCTGGCCATGAGCACCGCGGGGCTGCGCGAGTCGCGCAGCGTGGAGACAATTCCGCGGCCTATGGAGTCATCGCCGATGATCGCAAAGGGGCCAACGGGGATGGGGCCGCCAAACTCGTCGGCCATCATGGTCAGCACGCAGGGAATTTCTTCGCCGCGGGCCGCCCATGCGGTGGCGTAGGTGGAGTGGGTGTGGACCACGCCGCCGACTTCTGGCATGTGCTCGTAGGTGTAGGCGTGGGCCGCAGTATCCGAGGAGGGCGCGTGCCCGCCTTCCAGCAGTTGCCCATCGAGGGTGCAAACCACCATGGATTCGGGGGTCAGGTCATCATAGGAGACCCCGGAAGGCTTGATCACGAAGAGGTCGGCACTGCCATCGGCCACCTCGGGGTGGCGCACCCGCTGGGAGACGTTGCCAGCGGTCCAGACCACCAGTTCATAGCGCGGAAGTTCCGCATGCAGGTCGGCGACGACTTGGCGCACCCGCTGGATCTCATCGCGCATCGACTGCGGGTAGCTGTCCAAGGTTCGTTGTTGATTCATCGGTATCTCTTTTCGTCCAAAGCTGCGTGGTGCCTAGATGGCGGTAATTGCGGTGCGTTGGATGGCCAGGCCGGCTTCGTAGGTTTTCAGGTAGGCCTCGAATCCTGCACGGTCTTCCTCCACTGGCTCGGCCAGGCTCAGTTCGGCACCGGCAAAGACCTCGGAGTCCAGGAATTCGGGTAGCGCGGCCTGCAGGCCTTCGAGCACCCGCTGGCGATAGGCCGCCAAGACTGCGATGCCCCACGCTCCCCCGTGTCCGGCGCTGTCGCCGACGAGGATGGGGGTGTTGGTCGCCGCGGCCAGCAGCCGCTGGGCTACCCCTGCGGTGCGGAAGATACCGCCATGGGCAAACATCTGCTTGACCTCAACACCTTCGGCGGCCAGCACCCGGAGCCCGAGGCTCAGGGTGGCGAACATGGCATAGACCTGCACTCGCATGAGATTGGGCAAATTCAGCACGGAGTCCGGGGTGCGCAGGATCGCCGGGCGTCCTTCAGCCAAATTCGCCACCGGTTCACCTGAAAGATTGTTGTAGGCCAGGAGCCCCGCGCCGTCGGCAGCACCATGGAGGGCGGAACGCAGCAGGGTTTCGAAAACCGCATTGTCGTCGGCCTCGCTGCCCAGCGCTTGCGCAAACTGCCCGAAGACCTGGGCCCAGGCGGCAAATTCGCTGGCGCCGTTATTGCAGTGGACCATGGCTACCGGATGGCCATCGGGCGTGGTGACCACGTCGATTTCATGGTGAACTTCGGCCAGCGGCGCGTCGAGGACCACCATGGCAAAAATGGAGGTTCCTGCGGAGATGTTGCCAGTGCGCTGGGCGACCGAATTGGTGGCTACCATGCCGGTTCCGGCGTCCCCTTCTGGCGGGCACAGCGGGCTGCCGGCTTGCAGTTGGCCGGTGGGATCAAGTAGCAATGCGCCTGCTTCGGTGAGCGTGCCGGCGTCGGCTCCGGCAGGCAGCGCAGCGGGCAGCAACGAGGCCAGTTCGGCGGTGGCGCCGTGTTGCGCTGCCAGCGCATCGAAGGCCGAGAGCATCGTAGCGTCGTAGCTGCCGGTCGCCGGGTCAACGGGGAACATTCCGGCCGCGTCGCCGACGCCGAGCACAAATTTGCCACAGAGCAGCTCGTGGACAAACCCGGCCAGGGTGTTCAGCCGGGCCACTGCAGGCACATGCTCTTCGCCATTGAGCAAAGCTTGGAAGTAATGCGCCACGGACCAGCGCTGCGGGATATTGAAGTGCAGCTCTTCGCTGAGCAACGCCGCCGCTTCTGCGGTGGAGGTGTTGCGCCAGGTCCGGAACGGAACGAGCAGTTCGCCGTCGGCGTCGAAGGCCAGGTAGCCGTGCATCATCGCGGAAATCCCGATGGCGCCAAGCCGTGTTGGGCGCACCCCGTGGCGTTCCTGGGCGTCTGCAAGCACCTGGGCCATGCAGTCCTGCAGACCGGCGATGATGGCTTCGCGGGAGTAGGTCCAGCTCTTGTCCTGGTATTGGTTTTCCCAGGCATGGCTGCCACTGGCAAGCTGCTGGTGATCGGGTCCGATCAGGCTGGCTTTGATATTCGTTGAACCGAATTCGATGCCCAGCACGGCCTGGCCGTTGCTGATGACCTCGCGGGCGGCTGTCCCGTTGAGCTGTGTTGCCATGAATTCTCCGTTCGCACAGCTCGGTGAGCAGCGCCTCTGCCATCGTTGCCTGCTCCACTCGCGAAAATGCGCGGACAGAACAAAACCTCGATGTAATGTTAGCGCTAACAATTTGTGATGCGCAACACCGGATCCCAGGTTCGGGAAATGAAGAGCTGGCCTAGCGGGGCTTTGGCGGTGCGGTGCTCGCCCTGATTACCAGCGTTGGAGCAATCACCTTCGGGGCCTTGTCCGTCATGGCGCCTTCCAGCAATTCCGTCAGCGCCGCATGGCCCACATCGCGGAACGGCTGGCGCACGGTAGTCAGGGACGGGATGAGGAAGTTCGAGATTTGCAGGTCGTCAAACCCGACCACCGAAACATCACTGGGCACTTCGAGCCCGGCTTCCCAGAAGGCTCGCAGAACGCCGGTGGCCAGGTAGTCATTGGCGGCGAATACTGCGGTGACTTCGCCAGCTCGCACCGAATCGACCAATCGCTTGCCCGCCTCGTAGCCACTGGGCGCCAGCCAGGATTCGGCGGGCACCTCGATGACCGGAGCTTTGGCTTCCAGCATTTTTTCTTGCCAGCCAACCTGGCGTTCGGTCGCATCGAACCAGCCGCTCGGACCGGAAATGTGTGCGATCTTTCGGTGGCCCAAGGCCAGAAGGTGACCGGTGGCCATTCGCGCGCCTTCGCGCTGGTCGATGTACACGTAATGTGCCGGATCCGAGGCGGGCACCAAAGTGCGGGCGGCTACGACCACCACCGGAATTGTCAGCGCAGCATCATCCAGCGCGTCGATCACTTTCTCGAAAGGCGCAACCATCACCACGCCATCAACACCCTGGTCCACCAGATGGCTGAGCGCTTCGCTCGCGCTGTGCGCGTCATAGCGGTCCAGCGCGGTGACAGTCACGAAGTATCCCTGCGCGCGGGCAGCGGCCTCGATGGCCAGCACGGTGGATTGGGGCCCGAAAAATTCGCTGCCGACGGTGAGGATGCCAATGGTGCTGGAATGCGATGTGGCCAGTGCACGCGCGGCTCGATTGCGGCGATAGCCGAGCTGGCGGATGGCTTCCATCACCTGGTCGCGGGTTCCCTCTCTGACATTTGGATGGTCGTTGAGCACGCGGGAGACCGTCTGATGGGACACCCCTGCCATGGCCGCCACATCCGCCATCGACGGGGGTCGGTTTCCTGGGCGCCCTTCACCGGGCTGAGCAATGTTCACAACGGTCATTATTGCAAAGATCGCTGACCGCACCAGCAAGAACCCGCATCTCCGCCCTCGCACCACCGGAAGGTCGCAAAGATATGGATCCTGGCGGCCCTTTAACGATTAGCCGTGTCTCGCTTCAGCATGCCGCCATTGGAAACTACGCAAAATCCACTGTCCCAGCATCACAAAATCCTCATGAATCGCACGTAAGATTAATTATTAACTTAGATTACTACTTTTATAGGTTGTGCCGAAATCATCGATTTGACATGACCTTATACGTACAAGAAAGTTCAATAAAAAGCGATAAATTTACTTCAAAATTTCGATCGTACGACAGGAACTTGATACGGGATCGTAGCGGATCCAACACCCCGCGAACACTTTAAGAAAGTCATGGCTGGATGCCTGGGGATTCAGCCAGCAACGTTCACCGTATGGGGTGTATTGGAAGCAACTTTCTCGAGCTGGGACAAAGCGATCAAATTCTTGGTTCGCCGAATCGGCATTCTTGCCGTAGTCACTTGCCTCGGCGGCATCGTGTATCAATACCTTTAAACCCTGAAGGAGTAGAACCATGTTCAGTTGGCACGGAATCAAAAACGCAGGCAAGCGAAACCCGAATACACAATTTTTCGGACTTGCCTCGCGCCGTAGCATCACGATTGTGTTGCTGACGTCCATCGCCGTGTTTTCTGTTGTAAAGTTTGCTGTCGCTTACCTTATGCCCTCGGGATATGATGAGGACATCGTCCTTTCGGTGCTACCTTCGACCTTCGGTTTAATCGTGGCATTGCTATACATCACTGTCCTAGAACGTATTATTCAAGGAAGAAATCTGCGCCAAAAGTGACTCCTCTTGCGTGTGCGGTCAGGTGACGATTCCTAAGAAACACGTTCCACGAATTTCAGGCGAATGTTAGTGACTCGGCCTTTCCAATTGCGGTAGCCGTGAGCACCAAATTCAACAAGCCGATGAGATGTGCGGATATCTCTTCAACGAGCATTCAGCCTCTTGCTATTGTCCCTGGAACACTTTGACTTGAGCGGCAAAAAAGTCCATCACCTCACGAAGCGTGAAATACCTGACCGCGTCATTCGGTGCCCGATAAGCATCAGAGGTGGTGTGCTTCTATCGCTGGGCGATTTCCGCGGACTTGGCCTGGAAAATTGCTCCGCTAGAAACAGCTTCTTCGATTACTTCCAAGGGCCACCCACGAGTTTCTGGAACTTGGGTAACTACGAAGTACAGGGCCGCTGCTCCAACACCGGCAAAGATAAAGAAGGAGCCAGTGATTCCAACGCCAGAGACCAACGAAGGGAAGAAGAGTGTCAGTACACCGTTGGTTCCCCACCCAAAGAACACCGAGATGCCAATACCCAAGCCGCGCATGTGCAAGGGGAAAATTTCAGCTAACCAAACCCAAACAGCAACGCTCAAAAAAGTCTGCATCGAAGCCACAAAAGCCACTACCAAAATCAGGATGACAATAGGGCGCAGCGCACTTCCTACCGGCAACAGCAGGCTGGCGAAGGCCACTAACAAATGACAAGTGGTGGTCAGAGACAGACCGATCATAAATGTTGTTCGGCGATCAAGCCGGTCCATATTGCGCAAAGCAATCACGCCACCAATCACAGCAACTACGCCAAAAGCGATGTTGGCCAAGACCGCCTGCTGCGTTGTCATGCCGGCCTCTTCCAGTACCCGTGTTCCGTAGTACATGATTGAGTTAATCCCGGTGAGCTGCTGCATGGTCGCCACGCCGATGCCAACGCCAACAATGCGCAATAACCACTTGTTAGCCAACACCGCTTTGATGCCTATGGGCGTGTTCTTCCGTTGTTCACTATCGGTGACAGCCTGGATTTCGCGGGCCTCGGCGAGCGCCCGTGCAGGTGACCGCACAGTCTTCAGCACATCAAGCGCCTTGTCGTAGTCGCCCTTCTCCACGAGCCAACGAGGAGATTCGGGCATGCGCAACATCCCGAAGAACAGAGCCAAAGATGGCAACGCACAAATGGAGAACATGATGCGCCAGACACCGTCCATGCTTTCACCAAGCCAGGTGTCTAAAACTGCGTTCATCACGAAAGCAGCTAGCTGGCCAGAAACAATGGCTAACTCGTTGCGGCCGGTGATGGAGCCGCGTATCTCGTACGGCGCCATTTCGGCCAGGTAAACCGGAGTCACGGTGGATGCACCACCCACGGCCAGCCCGAGCATGATTCTTCCGGCGATCAGAACGCTGAACCCTGCTGGAGAGAACGTTCCCGCTTCCGGGCTCGCGGGAGAGAACACTACAAACAGGGTTCCGACAAAGAACAGCACGGCCAGCGCAATGATGGTTTTGCGTCTGCCCCATGAATCAGCGATTTGTCCCGCAACGAGCGCACCAACCGCTGCCGCAAAAACCAAAGAACTGATCACGACGCCAACTTGCAAGAGATTCAGTCCCAGCTCCATTGCCATCGGGCCTTCAGCACCATTTGCAACACCGGTGTCGTATCCAAAGAGCAGGCCGCCAAAGCAGGCGATAGTAGAGATCAAGCCAAGTCGTTTAGAGTGCGGTCCAGTGGTCAGGGGCGGCAGGATCGAGTCGGCAGCAAGATTCCGCGCGTTGGGCATAGATACTCCTCTGGTCTACCGGTAAAAAGCTCTTTGGCCCGGAGCCGTGGCTAATTCCCCTGCGCACCGCTCGCTTTCACTCGGTGCAGCACGGTCGGGACAGAGTGGCCATTTGTGCCTGAACCCCAAATTCCACGTTATTCGTCATGGTCTTGATGTTCTCTCGGCGGCCGGTTGCACCGCCTTGCCCACCTAATAGTTTCATCCAATGCGCGCTCATCCAAGCTCGCTGCTCCGTCTCCTTGGAGTCCTGTTCAACAGCGCTTTCTGTGATTCCAAGAATTGCGCCCATCCCAGCAAAAATTGGACATCAACGCCTATCTTTCCAGTGGGATACGGGCCTATGATTTCTAATAGTCTTTGTACTGACAACTGTACATATGAACTTGATTTCAGCCCTGCCAAACCCAAGGAGGACCCGTGGCAAAACTCTCCATGAATGTCACAACAAGTTTTTACGGAAACGTGGCAACCGACATTGCTGCTGCCCGGTCGGCAGGATTCGGCGGCATCGAACTGCAAAGCCCGAAACTCTATCGCTATCTTGACGCCGGCTACTCGGTATACACACTTCCAGAAATGCTCACCGGACTCGAAGTAACAGGAATCGGCGCGGTCCTCGACCTTGAACGCCAGGGCACAGCTCGCGATCAGATGCTCCGCGAAGTCCAGCGGATGGCCGAAATCGCCACAGTGGTCGGCGCGCCGATCCTTCAAATGTGCACCGGGCCGGTGGACTGGAACGTGGTCAAGGATTTCAAGGCCGGACGCCTTGCCGATTCCGATGGCCGCTACCGCGGAACCCTTGGTCTTCCAGAGTCGGAAGCACTTGCCGTTGCAGCAGACAACGTCGGTGCTGCAGCCGATATCGCCGCTGATCACGGGTTGGAGATCTACCTGGAGCCCCTGGCATGGTCCAACATCAACCGTTGCCGCCAGGCTCTGGAAATCATTGAACGCTGCGGCCGCGAGAACGTTGGAATCGCCTTGGACACCTGGCATTTTTGGACTGTCGGCGACACCTTGGAAGAGGTCGCTGCCCTGCCCAAGGAACTCATCAAGGCCGCGCATATTTCCGACGGCCTGGATCTGGACCGCGAACGCGAAGTTCCCGCCCAAGACGTGCACCGCAATGTCGTGATCGGCGGTGGCGCCATTCCACTGCAGCAGTGGGTGGATGCCATCAAATCCACCGGCTACGACGGATGGTGGGTGTCCGAGATGTTCTCCGACCGCGCCAATGAACACGACTTCCACAAGGTTGCCAGCACCATGCGCAACCTTCTGGACATCATGATTTCCTAACTGCCAGCTACTTCTTACGGATCCCAAAAATGCAAAAATTTGCCTTGATCGGCGCTGGCTTCATTGGCTCAGTGCACGCACACAACCTGGCTTCGCACCCAGATGTTGAATTCAAGCTGGTCTACGACATCGACTTCCAACGCGCCACCATGCTGGCCGAACAACATGGCGCCAACGCGGCAGCATCACTTGATCAAGTCTTCGAGAACAATGACCTTGATGCGGTTTTCATCGCCTCATCCACCGATTCCCACGCGCAGAACCTCCGTCATGCCGCCGACGCAGGCCTGGCAGCACTGGTTGAAAAGCCAATCGACCTGGACCTGGAAACCGCCAAATCAACGGTGGCCTGCGTGGAACGCGCTGGAATCAAGGCCATGGTGAACTTCAATCGGCGTTTTGATCGCGCCCATGCAGAGCTGAAAGAGCTCGTGCACACCGGAAGAATCGGAGATGTCGCGCTGCTCCAGCTCACCTCGCGCGGGCCAGCGCTGCCGCCGGTGGACTACCTGAAAAGCTCCGGCGGCCAATTCCGCGACCAGGCCGTCCATTTTTATGATTTGGCCCGCTGGATCACCGGGCAGGACCCGGTGAAGATCCATGCCTACGGCTCGGCCTTGGCCGCTCCCGAGATCGCAGATTTCGGGGACGTGGATACTTCGATCAGCTCGCTGCTCTTTCCCGATGGGGCGCTGGCGCAAATCGATTGCGTGCGCCACACAAATTACGGCTACGACGAACGCATCGAGGCATTGGGGTCGGAGGGCATGGCGGAATCCGAGCGGCAGCGTTCGGGCCACGTCACCTTGTTCCAAGGACAGCAAGCGCAGTCTCACGGCCTGCACGGAAACTGGTTCGACAGGGTCCAGCCAACGTACGCTGCGAGCCTGGGCGCCTTTGTCCAGGCCCTGGAGGACGATCGCGAAGTGCCCATTACTCTTCGCGAAGGCCTCAAGTCCCAGGCCATCGCCCAGGCGGCGGTTCGTTCCGCAGCTTCGGGACGCAGCGAAATGATCGACTACTCGCTATAGGTGCCGCAGCAGCCAAATGGCCCGGTCCCTTTCACCATGGTGAAAGGGACCGGGCCATTTGGGCATTGATTGCCTCAGGCTGCTAGTTGGGGGCTGCGCCTGCCTCGGCTTCAGCCAGTTCCTCGGCGTGCCCGCCAAGTTGTTCGAGCTCGTGAGCCAGCTCGGCCAATTCGGCGCCACCGGCCATCTGGGCGGTCAGCTCTTCGACGGTGATTTCCGACTTGGAGTAGTACCCAATGGAGCGTCCGCGCTTGAGCAGCAGGAACGAGTCGCCCACCGGATATGCGTGGTGGGGGTTGTGCGTAATGAAGATGACGCCCAGCCCGCGGTCGCGCGCCTGCAGGATGTAGCGGAGCACCACACCCGACTGCTTGACGCCCAAGGCGGCCGTTGGCTCATCGAGGATCAAGACCTTGGCCCCGAAATACACTGCACGGGCGATGGCAACACACTGGCGTTCACCACCTGAGAGCTGGCCGATCGGCTGTTCCACGTCGCGCAGGTCGATCCCCATGTCGGAGAGCTCCTGCTTGGTGATGTCCTTCATCTTCTGCACATCAAGCTTCTTGAATGGACCTGCACCGGTGGTGAGCTCCGAGCCAAGGAAGAAGTTGCGCCAGATCGGCATCAGCGGAACAACAGCTAGATCCTGGTATACCGCGGCGATGCCGGCATCCAGTGCGACGCGCGGGCTCTTGAGCTTGATGGCAGAGCCATGCAGGTTGAACTCGCCCTCGTCATGCTGGTGCAGTCCGGCGATGATCTTGATCAGCGTGGACTTTCCGGCGCCGTTGTCGCCGAGCACGCAGGTCACCTTGCCCGGGTCAACCACCATGTCCACACCTCGCAGGGCGATGATGCTGCCATAGTGCTTGCCGACGCCCTTGAGTGTCAGCAGGTTGTCGCTGGTTTTGGGCTCGAGCTTTTCGAGCAGCTCTTCGGCCTTCTTGTTCTGTCGATTTTTCATGATCATGTCCTTGGCTTCCTACTTGCTGGATTCCGCGCGCTTTTTCACCACGATGTTCACAACCGTGGCCAGCAGCAGCATCAGGCCCAGGAAGAACTTGAACCAGTCCGGGTTCCAATCGGCGTAGACGATGCCCTTATTGGCCATGCCGAAGATGAAGGCGCCGATGGCACCACCGATGGCTGAACCGTAGCCACCGGTGAGCAGGCAGCCGCCGATCACCGCGGCAATGATGTAGAGGAATTCGTTGCCGATGCCTTCACCTGACTGCACTGCGTCGAAGGCGAACAGGTTGTGCATGCCCAAGACCCAGCCGCAGAAGCCGACGGCCATGAACAGGCCAATCTTGGTGCGAACTACCGGAACACCGACGGCACGAGCGGCCTTTTCATCTCCGCCGATGGCGAAGATCCAGTTGCCGACTTTGGTGCGGAGCAAGATCCACGAGGCCACGATGACCAGGGCGATCCAGATGAAGACAGTCACCTTCACATCGATTCCGGCAATATTCACCGATGAGGCGAAGACTGCCTTGGCACTTTGGAAACCGTCCATGTCCGCAATGGAAGGAGAGGAGACCGAGCCGCCGATGGCTCGGGTCAGGCCCAGGTTCAGGCCGGTAAGCATCAGGAAGCTGGCCAGAGTCACGATGAAGGATGGCAGCTTGGTCTTGATCAGGATGATTCCGTTGATGAATCCGATCAGCAGCGAAACGACCAGCGCCAAGACAACACCGACCCAGACATTCATGCCGAAATACCAGGAAATCAGCGAGGCGCTCAGGGCCGAGGAGATCACCGCGACACCGGTGGACAGGTCGAATTCGCCACCGATCATCAGCAATGACACGCCCACTGCCATGATTCCGATGGTTGACGCGCCGTACAGGACGGTGGCCAGGGAGGCCGGGGACAAGAAGACCGGGGCGACGATGGCAAAGAAGACGAACAGTGCCACGGCGCCTACAAGGGCGCCGATCTCCGGGCGGCCCAGGAGAATGGATAGCGTGCTTTTCTTGCCGACTCGCTCGTCTTGCTCAGCGGCGCTTTTCTTGTGCGAGGGTGAGGCTGTTAGTGATGACATGAGTTTTCCTCCGTGTCCAAGATGCGTGCCTGCAGGTTGTTGCAACCTGCAGGACACGCGCTGGGGACGTGGCTAGCGGACGCCTTCTTCGGCGAAACTGGTGATTTTCTCTGCCACGGCCTTATCGACAATGGCAGGGCCGGTCAACGTTGCCTGTCCGCCGCCAATAGTGAATCCGCCACGGTAGTTCTGCCACAGGGCATCAACCGCCATGTAGCCCTGCAACCATGGCTGCTGGTCCACGGTGAACAGCACGTTGCCCTTGGTGATTTCCTGGACAAGCTGGGCGTTCATGTCGAAGGATGCGACTTCAACCTTCGAATTGGCCGTCGCCTTGGCTTTGAGCAGGGTCATGGTGAAAGGAGCGCCCAAGCCGATGATGGCATCAGCCTGCTTGTCGGATTGGAGCTTGGCCGTGGCAGTGGATTCAACCTGCGTCATATCGGTGCCTTGGACGTAGAGCACCTCGGTGCCCGGGATAACCTTCTTCACACCGGCGCAGCGGGCTTCAAGGCCAACGTGTCCTTGTTCCTGGATCACGCAGATAGGCTTCTTGAGACCGGCTTCCTTGAGCTTTTCACCGGCCGCTTCGCCGGCGAGCTGCTCATTGGATCCGAAGTGGGCGAAGACGCCTAGGTCTTTGAACCGGTCTTCACCGGCATTCAGGCTGACGATGGGGATCCCGGCGTCGGTGGCCTTTTTCAGCGCGCCCTTCATGGCATCCGGCTTGGCCAGGGTTACTGCAATGCCGTCTACTCCCTGGTCAATCGCCTGCTCGATGAGCTGGGACTGGCGTCCGCCATCGGGGTCGCTGAGGTACTGAAGTTCAACATTGTCCTTGGCAGCTGCCTCTTCGGCTCCCTTGCGGATAATGTCCCAGAAAGTATCGCCGGGTGCGGCGTGGGTGATGACTGCAACTTTGATGCGTTCGGTGGTTGCTACGGAGCCACCGCCACCGTTGGCCTCAGGTTCTGGTGCCCGCCCTCCAGTGGACGAGCAGGCCGCCAAGCCCAGAGCCGGGACGATGGCCAGTGTTATTGCGAGTTTGCGCCAAGTTGGCTTTCCCATTATTTTTCCCCTTCAGGAATCCGCCGGCACACCCCGATTCTCCCCAGGAGCGAGCCGAATGATCTAGTTATCGTGACCTGAATCACAAGATGTCTAAAGTGTGCGTCACGGAAGGCAATCCGTCAAGACTTTGTAAAGACATAAGGATGTGAAGACGAGGAGTCGGATTCTCGCAATAGGTGGAAGATCCACCGAACCCTCATAGGGATCGCGGGGGCACTTCGGATGATGCGCGCACGATGATCCGTGGCAAAATCTTTATTTGACGTGCGAATTTTCCTTCTGGGTTGCGCATTAAATGAAGCAGGAGCCGCGCGCTTCCGCGGCCCAGATCTTGGGAATCAGAGTCGACACTGGTCAACGAGATCCTCCCCAAAGATGACAAGGAAATATTGTCGTAACCCGTCACCGCAGCGCTGGCCCCGACCTCGTCCAGGGCCTGCATCGCGCCGAAGGCGCACAGGTCATTGAAGCAGGCCAGCGCTTGTGGCCGCTTACCGGATGCCAGCAACTGAGCCACGGCCTCATATCCGGCTTTAAGGCTTGGGCCAGCTTCCACCACCTGCACCTGCTCGCGCAGGCCGTGCCGCTGCATGGCCCGGTGATAAGCGGCTTCACGCAGTGCGGCCACTGGACCAGAACCACCTGATATATGGGTAATTTGCGCATTGCCGCCACTGACCAGATGGTCGATCACCAAACCAAACCCCTGCTCGTCATCAATGGACGCTACTGCGGTATTCGCTTGCGGCTCACGCCCGCTGCCAACGAATACCGCGGGGGTCTCACCCAGCGCAGATTCAAAGCTGGCCGCGTCATCAGCTGAGCCCACGACCAGGATCCCGCTGACCCGCAGATCACGCAGGGCTTGCAGCTCCGCCGTGCCAATGCCCTGTCCATCATGGATGGCCGCGGCACTGAACAGCACGTCGAACCCTGCCACTTGCAGCTGCTCGCGCACCACCTCGGCAACTTCGAGCACCCACGGATTGTGCAGTTCGCCCAAGACCACGCCAATCGCGTGGCGGTTCTCCGCCACCAAGGATCGGGCCGCCAAGTTGGGCTGGTAGCCGAGCTCTCGGATTGAATCCTCGACCCGCGAACGCCGCAGCGAACTGACCTTGCTGGGATCCGAGAGCACCAAGGACACGAGGGACTTGGAGACCCCCGCGTGCTTGGCGACATCGCGGATAGTGGGGCGGCGATTTGGCATCGGCAACATGGCAGTCAGTATTGCATCTTCTGGCCCTGGGCTGGCTTGCCTGTTTGCTGCCAGTCTCCAGTGGCCGCGGATTTTTCGGCGGCTTCGACGAGGGCGGCAGCGGCCACCGCGTCAGCGATGGTGGAGTTGGTTTTCTCGCCCCCGCAAACGGCCAGCAGGAACTTTTTGGCTTCGATGATTTTAAGGTCGTCGAAACCCATGGCATTGCCCGGCCCGGGCTGGAAGCGCGAGTACTCCCCATGCCTTGGTGAGCCAATCACCGTGGTGAACCCTTGTTCTTCGTTATTCCGGCCAAGGACTACTTCGAGTTCGTTCAGGCTCTCGTAATCCCACTTGACCGAGCCGTCGGTGCCATAGATTTCCAGGCGGTAGCCGCATTGCGGGCCGATGGCTACGCGCGAAGCCTCGATGGTACCGATGGCGCGCTGGGCGAGGCCCTCCGGACTGAACCGAACCAGCGCAGCAGCATAGTCCTCGTTTTCCACCTCGCCCATTTCACCGCCTTCAATCAAATCAAAATGCGTTCCCTGGCCCATGGACAGCTTGGGCCTGGCGGGAATCATGACATTGGTTGCAGCGCTGATGCTCTGGATGGAACCCACCACGTGGCTGCACAGGTCTACGGCATGGCTGAACAGATCGGCAAGCGCGCCGCTGCCCGCAAGTTCCCGATTGAAGCGCCAGGATAGCGCCGCCCGCGGATCAGCAGCATAGCCAGCGAGGAAACTGGCACGCACGTTGGTGATTTCTCCCAGCCGGCCATCGCCAACCAGCTGCCGAGCCCGTTCTATGGCTGGCGCATGGCGGTAGTTGAATCCAACAGAGGTCTCGACCCCGTTGCGGGCCACGGCCTGCTCGATGGACTGCGTTTCTGCCAGGCTGCGGCCGGCAGGCTTTTCGATCCAGAAGTGCTTTCCGGCTTCAGCTGCGGCAATCGCCATCTCGGCGTGAAGGAAGTTGGGCGCGCAGATGGAGACGACATCAACCTCGGGATCCGCAAGGACTTCGTGGTAGTCCAGGGTCCCGCGCTCAAAGCCCAGGGTGGAAATGGCGTAGTCCACCCGGGACTGCTCGGTATCCGCGGCGACAACCAGTCGCGGCTTGATTCCGAGCTCCGGATAAACGTAGGGCACGGAACTATACGCGCGGGCATGCAGCTTGCCCATCCATCCCACTGAAATCAGCCCAACTCCAACGGTGCGCTGTTGATTCATGATGCTCTCCCTGTCTGCGGCGATGCGGGCCGCGTGCCCTTCTTGGCTCTCCGGATCCCCAATTGTTGGACCGTTCCAAAAAACCCTATGCGCCTCCCGGACCTGCAGGCAATGAATTTCGTTCGATTTTTTGTTAGGACAATTGGACAAGGTGACGTTTCCGTCCAAACTCCCTAGTAAAACAGGGATTATCAACCGCATCGGAGCGGCTGCACGCGGCCTATCCGACAACGCCCACAGCGGCCAACTGCTCTGGATCACGCTGATTTTCACCCAGGGGATGCCCAAAGCGTCAACTTTCCTATATAGTTTGTCCTGTCAAAGCGACATATGACTACGAAGTCGCCGGCAAGGAGCAATTGTGAGCACACCACTGAGCATCAAGATCGACAGATCTTCACCGATCCCCCTCTACCACCAGGTAGTGCAAGGCATCGAAGGCGCCATCCGCGACGGTTCTCTCGCTTCGGGCACCCGGCTGGAAAACGAAATCGAGCTGGCCCAGCGACTGCGGCTATCCCGCCCCACCATCCGCAAGGCCATGGATGATCTCGTCCAGTCAGGGCTCCTGGTGCGCAAGCGCGGAGTGGGTACGCAGGTCGTGTCCAGTCAAATCCGCCGGCACCTTGAACTCTCCAGCCTGAACGACGACCTTGAGCGTGCCGGAAAGAAGCCCTCCACTACGCTGCTCAGCTTCGAGCACATTCCAGCTCCGTCGGAAATCCAGGAACTTCTCTCGTTGCCCAATGGCGTTTCGGTCTACCACTTCACCCGTCTGCGTTCTGCCGGCGGCAGCCCGCTGGCGCTGATGGAGAACTGGGTGCGCGACGACATTGTCGAGCTCGATGAAAAGTCCTTGCGCGCCCATGGCCTCTACGAGCTCTTGCGCGACGCGGGCGTCAATTTCCGGCTCGCACAGCAGCGCATCGGTGCAACCATCGCCGATGACGCCCAGGCGCACGCCCTTGATACCAGCGCGGGTTCGGCCCTGGTCACCATGCAGCGCACCGCTGTCGATGACACCGGTCGCAATGTTGAGACGGGGTCTCACGTCTACCGCGCCGACTCTTACAGCTTTGAAATGACCTTGGTGCAACGCTAGGCACCTGGCACCGCCATCGAAAGGACTGACCGATGACCGATTGGATCTACCCTGCTGGTTCCGCAGCTGACGGTAACTGGAGCGTCTCGCTTGGTGCCCATGATTCCGCCACCGCTGTCGACGGCTGGGCCCATACCGGGCTCAAGGTGGCCGAGCTGGCTCCCGGACAAACGATCCAGTTGGATGCCGCCAGCGAGGAACGGATCGTCATTCCGCTGGGCGGAGAGTCATTCACCGTCAACATCGGCGGCGACGATTACCTGCTCACCGGCCGCGATTCGGTCTTTGCCGGTCCTGCAGATGTCCTCTACTCGGGCATCAATACGGCACTGAGCATCAGCGCTGAGCAGGGAGGCCGCGTGGCCATCGCACTGGCGCCGGCCAAGCAGTCCTACCCCACCCGCTTGATCAAGGCCAAAGAGACGCCGGTGGAGCTGCGCGGAGCCGGCAACTGTTCCCGACAGGTCCACAATTTCGGCACCCCGGCCGCGCTGGAGGCGGACCGATTTATCGTCTGCGAAGTGATCACCCCGGCCGGCAACTGGTCTTCCTACCCTCCGCACAAGCATGATGAGGAGAAAGAAGGCGAGACCAGCCTCGAGGAGATCTACTACTTCGAAACCCAGCTGGCCCGGGATATGCCGGCCCCTGAAGCCTCCGATCCCATTGGCTACGCCCGCGTCTACGCCTCGGATGAGCGTCCCATCGACGTCACTGCCGAAGTCCGCACCGGCGATGTCGTCCTGGTTCCCTATGGCTGGCATGGTCCGGCCATGGCAGCGCCGGGCTATGACCTCTACTACCTGAATGTCATGGCTGGCCCTGGCCGAGTGCGTGATTGGCTAATCAGCGATGACCCGCACCACGGCTGGATCCGCCAGACCTGGGATGCGCAGAGCATGGATCCGCGCTTGCCCTTCGGGCCCTCGGCCTAGTTCACGATGGCACAAAGCGAAGCGGTGGCAACAGGAATTCCTGTTGCCACCGCTTCGCTTTATCGGTTTCTGCCCGCTAGCTGGGCCAGTGGTTCGAAGGCCTGGGCAAAGGCCGCGATGGCACCTTCAGAATCCGCGCTGGCATAGGCTTCCATGCCAATGGGACCCGAGTATCCGAGCTGGGCCAGCGCCTGGGCTACCGCACGATAATTGATCTCTCCGGTTCCCGGCTCGCAACGCCCCGGAACGTCGGCCACCTGGATTTCTCCGATATGCGGCAGCGCCGCACGCACCAGCTCGATCAGGTTTCCTTCGCCGATTTGGGCATGGTAGAGGTCAAGCATCATTTTCACGTTGGGGTGGCCAACGGCTTTGACCAGGGCCAGGGTGTCCTTCGCCCGGCCCAGCGGGATGCCCGGGTGGTCAAGGATCGTATTCAGGTTCTCCAGCATGAACGTCACCTCGTGCTCTTCACCGAGGCGCCCCAGTTCTTCCAGGGTCCTTGCAGCGGTCAGCCACATTTGGCCGGTGGCCCTGAAACGCGGGGTGGCGGCCTGGCCGTCAATGAGCTGGGCCGGGTGCACTACCAGGCGGCTAATGCCCAGCTCCTTGGCGGCGGGAATCAGTTCCCTGGCCGTGCGCACTACTTCATGCGCACTGTCTGCATCGCACAGGCTGCCTTCGCTGTAGCCAGTCATGGAGCCGAAGCTCGCACCCGTGTCCGCGAGCGCTGAAAGGTCCTTGCCCCGGATGTCCCATAGCTCGATTTCAACTCCGGCCTGGTCGAGCTTCTTGACTCGATCGATCAGCGGAAGATCCAGGAAGACCATCTCGGCGCAGACCGCTAGTTGCGCGCTCATGCGTTGACCGCGAGTCGAGTTGCCGACTGAAGCTTGACCGGCAGGCCGGTTTCGGAGGATTCCAGGGCGGCCAGTGCCACGCGCAGGGCTGCCCGTGCATCGGCACCGGTCGGCACAGCCAGCACCGCGTCGGCGGTGCCTTCGCGCAAGCCGCGGATCTTGCGGGTGAAGATCGAAAGCTGATCGCGGTAGCCCTGGGCAAACAGTTCGATGTTCAGGCGTTCGGTCGGCGCATGCGCCCCCTGCGCGTCGAAGCTGGAAGCTGCCAGCTGCACCGGGTTGCCGGCCTGGACCATGCCGGAAGATCCAAAGAATTCTCCGCGCACGTCATAGCCGTAGCTGGCCGAGAAGTTCGCCTCGGCCACCGCGATGGCTCCGTTGGAGTAGCGCAGCGTGACCACCGCGGTATCCAGGAGGCCGGTTTTCTTGTGCTCGGGTGCCACCAATGCATCGGACATGGTGTAGACCTCGGTTACTTCGGCCTCGGAATTCAGCCAGTTCAGGGTGTCGAAGTCGTGAATCAGCGTTTCGGTGAAGATGACGTGGGAGCGAACCTTGTCGCCGTTGGGCAGGCCGCCTTCGACCTGCGGGTCGCGGGTCAGCGAGCGCATGAGCTGCGGTGTTCCAATTGCACCGGAAGCGATTTGCTCGGACACCAGCGCGAAGTCCTTGGCGAAGCGGCGATTGAAGCCGATCTGCAGCAGGACCCCAGCATCTTCAACAGCCTGCAGCGCCCGATCGAGGTCTGCCAGCGCGTGGGCTGCTGGCTTCTCGCAGAAGATGTGCTTCCCTGCGGCGGCAGCCTGGGCGATCAGGCTCGCGTGGAATGCCGAAGGGGCGCCAATGACCACGGCGTCCACGGTGTCGTCCGCGAAGACATCGGCAATGTCTTCGGTGTAGCTGGTGCATCCAAGTTCAGCGGCCAGCTCTGCAGCACGCCCTGGTGCCGGATCAGCAACCACATGAAGTACTGCATCGGGCAGGTATTGGGCCACGGTGCGTGCATGGAATGCACCGATCCAGCCGGTGCCAATGACAGCAATGCGCAATGGCTGCGTGGTGATTTCCGGCAATGCTTGGTAAGCCATGGAGTCTCTCCTAGAACGTTCTAGATTTGGTGTTCAGCAAAATCATGGCACACTGGATAGCATGTGTCTATAACGTTCTAGGAGAAAGTTCGGCAAATGCCCCAGCATTCTGCGCAGCGCCCCGCAAAACGCCCCACGCTCGCCGATGTTGCCCGCGCCTCCGGGGTTTCCGTTGCGCTGGCATCCATCGTGTTGCGAGAGGCCGAAGGGGCGAGCGAAGAGTCCAGGGCGCGGGTCAAGCAAGCCGCTGCGGATTTAGGCTACCGCCCTGATTCGCGCGCCCGCTCATTGCGCAGCAGCCGCAGCAGGACCCTGGGCCTGGCCCTGGCGCTCGGCGAACCGCTGCACGCCGAACTGGCAGATGCCCTCTATGCGCAAGCTGATAGCCAGGGCTTCGAAATCATCCTGGGCGCCACCGGCAAGCACCGCGATGAGCTCCGAGTGCTCAATACCCTCATTGATGCGGGAGTTGAAGCAGTCATCGGCGTCTTCCCTGAACTGCCGGCCACCCAACTGGCCCAGGCAGCCAAACAGCTTCCGGTCATCAGCTTGCTGCGCCAGGCCGAGGCAGTGCCCTCGATCATCACTGACGAGGCCGCGGGCATTGAGCAGCTGGTCAGCCACTTGGCCCGGCTTGGGCACAAGCGGATGCTGCACCTGGATGGCGGGACGGCCGTCTCGGCGCAACAACGCCGCGAAGCCTTCCTGGCCTCGGTTGAACGCACCAAGGCTTCGGGCCAGGTTCTGCACGCAGGTGCCGATGAGGCCGCGGCCTTCAAGGCCCTCCAGCACTACTTCGAGGCAACACCTCCAGGCGAGCGCGCCACGGCAATTCTGGCCTTCAACGACCGTGCCGCTCTGGGCGCCCGGCAGGCGATCGACCTTGCTGGCATAAGAGTTCCCGAGCAGATCAGCTTGACTGGCTACGACGACAGCGAGTTTTCACGGCTGGCGCATGCGGATTTGACCAGTGTCCGCCAGGACGTCGCGGCGTTGGCGAAGTCAGCGATGCAGGCAGCTCTGAATTCGCCTGGCCAGTCGAGCACGCACGCACCAGAACTCGTGGTGCGCGGCAGCACCGGCAAGCACACCGCTTAACGGGATCCGGCCCCACCCTAGGGGTGGGGACGGACCTCTTGGCTGGTGCCGGGATTTTGAATTATGCGCTGACCGAAGCTCTGACCTGGTAGATGGCTCCAGTGGAAACATCCTCTTCGAGGGCTTCGAGGGAGCGGCCGCGGGTTTCGGGCACCTGGGTTGCAACAAAGATCAGGGCCAGTACGCCGATTCCAGCGAAGATGAAGAAGCATCCGGTAATGCCGACCCCGGAGACCAGGGAGGGGAAGAACAGCGCCAGCACGCCATTGGTTCCCCAGCCGAAGAACACCGAGATGCCGATGCCCAGCCCACGCATATGCAGCGGGAAGATTTCTGCCAGCCAGACCCACACGGCAACGTTGAGGAAGGTCTGCATGGACATCACGAAGGCGACCACGAGAATCATGATGACAAGCGGGCGGATCGGGTTGCCCACAGGCAACAGCATGCCGGCGAAAGCCACCAGCATGTGACAGATGGTGGTCAGCGACAAGCCGATCAGGAACGTCTTGCGGCGATCCATGCGGTCCATATTGCGCAGCGCGATAATCCCGCCGATCACGGCAACTACGCCAAAGGCGATGTTGGCCAAGACCGCTTGCTGCTCCGACATCCCCGACTCTTCGAGCACTCTGGTTCCGTAGTACATGATCGAGTTGATGCCGGTGAGCTGCTGGGTCATCGAAACACCGATGCCGATGGCGATAATGCGCAACAGCCATTTGTTGGTCAGAATGGCCTTGATGCCTACCGGCTTGTTGTTCCGCTTTTCCTCTTCGGCCACGATTTCAATCTCATGGACTTCAGCCAGTGCGCGTTCGGCAGAACGCACGGTTTTGAGTATGCGCAGCGCTTCCGCGTAACGGCGCTTTTCCACGAGCCAGCGAGGGGATTCAGGCATGCGCAGCATGCCGAAGAACAGGGCCAAGGCCGGCAGGGCGCAAATGGCGAACATGATGCGCCAGACTCCGTCCACACTGCCGCCCAATACGGTGCCGATGATGGCATTCATGACAAACGCTGCCAGCTGGCCGGAAACGATGGCCAGCTCATTGCGCCCGGTGATGGATCCGCGGATCTCATAGGGTGCCAGTTCGGCCAGGTAAACCGGCACCACGGTCGATGCCCCGCCGACGGCCAGCCCGAGCATGATGCGTCCGGCGACAAGAACAGAGAAGCCCAATGGAGAGAAGGTTCCTGGTTCTGGGCCCGCTGGGGAGAAGACCACGAGCAGGGTACCGGCGAAGAACAGGACGGCAAGCATGATGATGGTTTTGCGCCGGCCCCAGGCATCGGAGATCTGCCCGCCGACCAGTGCGCCAATGGCAGCCGCGAAGACCAGGGAGCTGATCACCACGCCGACCTGCAGGAGATTCAGGCCAAGTTCGGCGGCCATCGGCCCCTCTGCGCCGTTGGCGACTCCGGTGTCGTAGCCGAAGAGCAGCCCTCCGAAGCAAGCGATGATGGAAATCAAACCGAGACGCTTGGAATGCGGTCCCGCGGTCAGTGGCGGGAGGCTCGGTTTGGCAGAGAGATTCTGCGCACTGGACATGGGAACTCCTTTGGTTTGCCCGGGTGAAAGCTTTGCTGGCCGTCGGCCATCCATCGGATCTTCTGCGATCCGGCTTCCTTCACACGGTGCGGCGGGGTGCTGCTTCGCATCATCCTGGCCCTGCCACATAAACTGAAAGTGATTGGCTTCACAGCCCTTATGTAAGGACAATACGTCATCAGTGTTTCTAGATCAAGAGTTGTGGACTAATTTGTCCTGACAAACACCACTTCGATGCCCGGTCTGAGAATCGACGCGGGCCTGCACGCGGATCCACCAAGACCCTGTCCACCCAAGTCATTACGGTAATTCAGCGAAATGGACGGGGTAGGCAAGGCCTCGATGAGCGCTCCCCGCAAAGTCCGCCAGAAGCAGGCCGAGGCCGGAACCACTGACTGGTTCCGGCCTCGAACACCTCCTGTCATGGCTGTCTTATACCTGGGCAGGCTTCCAATCCGCCTCGCCTTGCAGGGCCACCCTGCGCAGCAGCCCGGCCGCACGGCGAACTCCTTCTTCCGAATTGACCAGCACGTCCTCGTGCTCGATATTGAGCGTGCCGTCATAGCCGGCAGCGCGCAGCTCATAGACAAAATCAGCCCAGAAGGCTTCGCCTGCCGGGTGCCCCAAACCCAGGGTCACATAGTTCCAGGCCCGCTGCTGCCACTGCGTCATGGCGGTGCCATCGGGCAAGCCATTCGCGGCTACAAGCGGTGCGTTCAATCGCACGTCCTTGGCATGCACGTGCATGATGGTGCCAGCCAAGGCACGGATCACGCTAGGGATATCCGCCCCCATCGCCATCAGGTGCGAAGGATCCAGGTTGATGCCAACCCAGTCGCTGCCCACCGCATCGATCAACCGCTTGGCGGTCGCCGCGTTGTACACCAGCTGCGTAAAGCATGGTTCAATCGCCAGCTTGACGCGGTGCTCCTGGGCGAAAGCAGCAAGCTCCCGCCAATAGGGAAGGGCCACCTGCTCCCACTGGTGCTCCAGGATCGCCAGGTTTTCCGGCGGCCACGAGCTGGTCACCCAGTTCGGGGTGCTGTCCCCCGCAGCTCCGGGCAATCCGGACATGCACACGACCGTGGGGACGTCCATGAGCCGGGCCAGGCGGATCGTCTTGCGCAGCACCAAGTCCTGTTCCGGTCCCGATACCGGATGCAATTGGTTTCCGTTCGCGTTCAGCGCGCTGATGCGCAGCCCGGCCTGGGCAATCTTGCCCAGGTAGGCCAGGCGCTCCGCTTCATTATCCAGCAGGGCGTCAAGTTCCAGGTGCGGGGCCTCGGACCAATTGCCGGTAGGCAATTCGATGGAACCCAGACCCAGGTCAGCGGCAATGCCCAGGACCTCGTCGAAGCTTCGCGATGACAGCGAATCGGTGATCAATCCGATTTCCATGGTTGATTCCTTCCTTTAAAGATCGATGCCCGGCCCTTTGCGGACCGGGCATCTGTGCTTGCGCCTAGACGCGTGCGGCCTGGGCTGCAGCCACGCGGCTGCGCATCTGCTCCAACTGGAACTTGGAGACCTCAATGGCGTTCTCGTTCTCCGCGAAAACGCTCGAGACCATCACGCTCTCCTCGCGGTCGGCAAAGCCATTGGCCACCAAGCCGGAGAAGAACTCATCCCAGTTCACATCGCCGTCGCCAACCTTCAGGTGCTGATGCACGCGCACCGGATTGCCTGGCGGGTTGGTGATGTAGCGCAGGCCATGCGAGGCATGGTGGTTCATGGTGTCGGCCACGTGGACCACGCGAAGCCGCTCCCCCACCGTCTGCATGATCTCCAACGGCTGGTCCTTCATGTGGAAGGAATGCGAGGCAACATACACGAAGGAAAGATTCGGCGAATTCACTCCGCGGATCACCCGCCAGGCAGCCAGGCCCTCTTCCACAAAATCGTCCGGATGCGGGTCGATGGCCACGTTGATGCCCTCGCGCTCGATGATCGGCACCAGTTCTTCCATGGACCGGTAGAACGCGGCCTCGGATTCCTCGGCGCGTTCGGGACGTCCCGAGAACTCCGTATTCATCTGGGTCACCCCCAGATCCACGGCAATCTGGATGGCGCGCTTCCAATAGCGCACCGCTGCCTGGCGCAGGTTCTCGTCGGGCGAGGACCAGCGCAGCACCGGCAGCACCGAGGCGATGCCTACGCCGGCGCCCTTGCACTCAGCGGCCAGCCTTGCCACCAGATCATCGTCGGCTTTCGGATGGGTGAAGAACGGGATGATGTCCGCATGCGGAGTCAGCTGGATATGGTCATAGCCCAGCTCTGCGGCCAGCTTCGGGAACTCCAGCACCGAGTGCGTGGAATGGAATGGGGTGGGATCCAATGCGTATTTCATGATGCCCTAGCTGTAGAGATCCGGCTTGCTGTTCAGCTGCACGTCCACCTTGGCGCCGGTGCGCTGGGCTTCGACGCCGGCCTCGCAGCACGCTGCGGTGGCATAGCCGTCCCAGGCGCTCGGACCGCCCAGCTCGCCGCGCAATGCAGCATCCACCCACGACTGGATTTCGGTGTCATAAGCGGCGCCAAAACGTTCTTCGAAGCCCGGGGTGACCTTGCCGCCCCACTGGCCTGCGGTGCGCACATAGGGTCCCGCGTCATTGCCGATGGACACGATGCCATCCTCGAAGGAGGCCTGGGTGGCCACTTCGTAGCCGAACTTCGCGTTGACGTAGATCTCCACGTCAGCCAGCACGCCCGAGGTGGTTTCCACCAGCACATGCTGCGGGTCGTGCTGCCCATTAGGCGCATTGCGGGTGGCCTTGCCCAGGCGCACCTGCACGCTGGTGATTTCCTCGCCGGTGAAGTAGCGGATGGCATCGAATTCGTGCACCACCGAGTCATTGATCAGCATCTGATTGGTGAACCCCTCAGGGGTGCTCGGGTTGCGGTGCTGGTGGTGGAGCACCAGCAATTCGCCCAGGCCCTGGTTCTCGATCAGCTGGCGAAGCTGCTGGTACTCGGCATCAAAGCGGCGCATGAAGCCCACTTGGATGCGCTTGCGGCCCAGCTTCGCCTCGGCCTCGACGATTTCCCAGGATGAGGCGGCATCCGGGGTCAGCGGCTTCTCGCACAATACCGGAATATCTGCCTCGAGCACCTTGAGCAGTGCATCATGATGCAGGAAGCCCGGGGTGGCCAGCAGGACCGCATTCACCTCCCCGCTGGAAAGCGCGGCGTCCAGATCGGTGTAGCCCTTGGCTCCGGGAATGCCGTCAATCGCGGCGTTGACCCGGTCAAGGTCGATGTCGACCACGGCAGCCACCTCGGCTCCGGAGATGCGGTGGTGGATCCGCTGAATATGGTCGGCGCCCATGCGTCCGGCTCCAACGACGGCGACGCGCAGGATATCTGGCACGATATGTCCTTTCAAGAGTTCTTGGCTAGGTTCAGTCTGGCTTAAACGTGGCTGCGCGAGATGCAGCTGTGCAGATAATTACGGGTGCGGGTGGCAATCGGCAGCGGCACCGAGAAGTCCGCGACCGGGTACATGTCCTGCTCCACAATGCCGAAGATCGGGCGGCCCAGTTTCTCGACTTCCTGCAATACCTCGTTGAGGTCCGGCAGTCCCGCAGGCGGTTCGCACATGACCCCGGCGAGGTTGGCCGCGGCCCAGGTCATGTCCTGCTCGCGCACCGTGGCCAGGATGTCCGGGTTGATCTGCTTCAGGTGCAGGTAGCCGATGCGCTCAGGGAAGCGGCGGATCAGATCCACGCTGGACGCCCCGCCGTATTCGGCGTGGCCGGTGTCCAAGCACAGGGTGGTGTACTGCGGGTCGGTGACCTGAAGGAACTTCTCGATGTCGCTCTGGCCGCAGACATGGGAGTCGGCGTGGGAGTGGAACTGCTGCTTGAGGCCGAATTCCTCCTGCAGGATCTTGCCCAGCCGGTCATGGCCCTTGGCCAGCGAGTCCCAGCCGGCAGCATCCAGGGTGCCTGGTTCCAGCGCCTGGCCGGTGACATCGTCGCGCCACATCGCCGGGATCACCACAATATGCTCGCCGCCCATGGCGGCGGTCAGCTCAGCCACCTTGCGTGCTGGCTCCCATGCTTCCTCCCACGCATTGGCACTGCCATCGATCCCGCGGTGGAAGGCGGTGAAGACGGTGCCGGCGCAGACGTTCAGGTCTCGGGCGGCCAGCTCATCAGCGAGCTGGGATGGGTCGGTCGGCAGGTACCCGTAGGGGCCCAGCTCGATGGTTTTGTACCCGGCTTCGGCCACCTCGTCGAGGAAGCGCTGCCACGGGGTCTGCTTGGGGTCGTCGGCAAACCACACGCCCCAGGAGTCAGGAGCAGTTCCGATGGTGATGTTCTGTGCCATGATGCGTACCGTTTCTCTGGCTCAAAAGGCTAGTTGGAAGGGAAGTTGAAGGTCGCAGCCGTGCCCTTGGCTGGTTCTGGCCAGCGCTGGGTGATGGCCTTGCCACGGGTGTAGAAGCGCACGCCATCCGGGCCGTAGATGTGGTGCTCACCGAACAGCGAGTCCTTCCATCCGCCGAAGGAGTGCCAAGCCACCGGAACCGGCAGCGGCACGTTGACCCCGACCATGCCCACCTGGATGCGGCGGGTGTAGGTGCGGGCGTGGGCGCCGGAGGAGGTGAAGATGGCGGTGCCGTTGCCGTAGGGGTTGGCGTTGACCACTTCGATGGCCTCGCCCAGGGAATCCACGCGCAGGACCACCAGGACCGGGCCGAAGATCTCCTCGGTGTAGGCGCTCATCTCGCGGCTGACCTTGTCCAGGATGGTCGGGCCGACGAAGAAGCCGTTCTCGTGGTCCTTGACCACCAGGTCGCGGCCGTCGATGACCAGGGCGGCGCCGGCCTGTTCGGCCTCGCCGACGATCTTCTGCAGGCGGGACTTGGAGGCCGGGGTAATGACCGGACCCATGTCAGCCTTCTCATCCAGGCCGTTGGAGACGTTGACCTTGCGGGCGTGGTCGGCGAGCTTGTCCACCAGCGCGTCGGCGGCATCGCCCACGGCGACGGCCACGGAAATGGCCATGCAGCGCTGGCCGGCGGAGCCGAAAGCGGCGGCGTTGATGTGGTCGGCGGCCAGATCCATGTCGGCATCGGGCATGACCACGGCGTGGTTCTTCGCACCGCCCAGCGCCTGGACGCGCTTGCCGTGCTTGGAGGCGGTTTCGTGCACGTACTTGGCGATCGGGGTGGAGCCGACGAAGGAGATGCCGTCGACATCCGGGTGGGTCAGCAGGCCGTCGACAATCTCCTTGCCGCCGTGCAAAACCTGGAAGACGCCGTCGGGCAGTCCGGCCTGCTTGAACAGCTCGGCGATCAGCAGCGAGGCGGAAGGGTCGCGCTCGGAAGGCTTGAGGATGAAGGCGTTGCCGGTGGCGATGGCTACCGGGGCCATCCACAGCGGCACCATGACCGGGAAGTTGAACGGGGTGATGCCGGCGACCACGCCCAGCGGCTGGCGGAAGGAGAAGACGTCGATGCCGGTGGACACCTGGTCGGAGTACTCGCCCTTCAGCGACTGCGAAATGCCGCAGGCGTACTCCACCACTTCGATGCCTCGGCTGATTTCGCCGGCGGCGTCGGAGAGCACCTTGCCGTGCTCGCTGGTCACGATGCGGGCCAGCTCGTCGGTGTGCTCGGTGAGCAGCTGCTGGAAGCGGAAGAGGATCTTGCTGCGCTTGGCGATCGATACTTCGCCCCAGGTTTCGGAGGCGGCCTTGGCCACGGCCACGGCCTGCGCCAGGTCCTCATCGCTGGCCAGGCGCAGCTGGCCGGTGATTTCGCCGGTGGCGGGGTTGTAGACCGGCTGGGTGCCGGTGCCGGTGCCCGCGGAAGGGGCGCCGTTGATGAAGTGCAAGATTTCTTCGACGTCGGTGGCGGTGGTAGTCATTGCCGTATTTCCTTTGCTGTTTAAGAGTGTTCTGTTGCCGGCCCTAGCCCAAGAGGGGCTTCTGGCGCGCTTTGTTCTTGGTGTAGTTCTGGTAGGCCGCCGTGGTGCTCTCAAGCTCGGCGACTTCGCTGACCGGGACATCCCACCAGGATTCGCTGGAGGGAGCATCGGCGTAGAGGTCGGATTCGATGTGGATCAGGATCGGGCCGGAGCCTTCCTCGGCGGCCTTGGCCATGGCGATGGCTGCCGACAGGTCCTCGATGGCCTGCGGGCCCGGGGCAATCCGGATGACCTTCACGCCCAGGGATTCGGCGTTGGTGGCCAGGTCGATCGGCAGGGTGGAACCGTCATCGAAGCTGTGGCTTTCGGCATTCAGGGTGCGGTATTTGGTGCCGAAGCGCTGGGAGCCCAGGGACTCGGAGAGCGCGCCGATGGAGGCGTAGCCGTGGTTCTGGATCAGCACGGTGATCAGCTTCAGGCCTTCGGCCACCGCGGTGACCAGCTCGGTGTGCATCATCAGGTAGGAGCCGTCGCCCACCATGACCACCACATCGCGGTTCTCCTGGTCCCCGCGCTCAGCCTCGTCGATGGCTGCGCGCTTGATGCCCAGTCCACCGGCGATCTCATAGCCCATGCAGGAGAACCCGTATTCCACGTGGTAGCCGTAGGGGTCCGAAACCCGCCACATCTTGTGCAGGTCCCCGGGCAGCGAACCGGCGGCGCAAACCACCACGTCGCGGGGATCCATGGCCTGGTTCACCGCGCCGATAATGGCGTTCTGGCTGACCAGGGGGCTCAGGCGCTCGGCAAAAGCCTCGTCCACGGTGGCATCCCAGCGCTGCTTTTCGCTGGCGGCCTGCACTTCGAGGGCACCGTCGACGCGGTAGCCGGTCAATGCCTCGCGCAGCGCGATCAGCGCCTTGCGGGCATCGGCCACCACCGGAAGCACACTGCCGTGCTTGTAGGCGTCCAGTGCCGCGACGTTGATGTTCACGAACTTCACGTCCGGGTTCTGGAAGGCGGTGCGGCTTGCGGTGGTGAAGTCCTCGTAGCGGGTGCCGATGCCGATGACCAGATCCGCCTGCTCGGCCAGCGCGTTGGCGGCGGTGGTTCCGGTGGATCCGATGGCGCCGAGCGAGTACTTGGAGTCCCAGGGCAGCACGCCCACGCCGGCTTGGGTATTGCCCACCGGGATGCCGGTGGCTTCGCAGAATTCAGCCAGTTCCCCGGTGGCGAAGGCGTAGAGCACCCCGCCGCCGGCGACGATCAGCGGGCGCTTGGCGGCCCGGATCATCTTGGCTGCTTCGGCGATGTCCTGCGCCTCTGGCTCGGGACGGCGGATCTTCCACTCGCGCTCGGCAAAGAATTCTTCCGGGAAATCGAAGGCCTCGGCCTGCACGTCCTGGGGCAGGGAGATGGTCACCGCACCGGTTTCCGCCGGGTCGGTGAGCACCCGCAGCCCGTGGTGCAAGGCGCTGGCCAGCTGCTCCGGGCGGGTGACGCGGTCGAAGTACTTGGACAGCGGGCGGAAGGCGTCGTTGACGGTGATGTCATAGCCGTGGGGCATTTCCAGCTGCTGCAGCACCGGGTCCGCGGCGCGGGTGGCGAAGGTATCCGAAGGCAGCAGCAGCACCGGAAGGCGGTTTGCGGTGGCCAGGGCGGCACCGGTGAGCAGGTTGGAGGAGCCCGGGCCGATGGAGGTGGACACCGCGTAGGTGGCACGGCGGCGGGTATGCCGCGCATAGGCGACGGCCTGGTGCGACTGGGCCTGCTCGTTGCGGCCCTGGTAGTACGGCATCAGGCTCGGGTCCTTGGCCTGCCACTGCTTTAGCGCCTGGCCCACGCCGGCGACATTGCCGTGGCCGAAAATGCCGAACATGCCCGGGATCAGCCGTTCGCGGTACTGGGTTCCGCCGATGGAATCCACCGTGTACTGGCGGCCCAGGAATTCCACAACCGCCTGGGCGACGGTCATTGTGCGTGTAGTCATCGAGCTTTGTCCTTCTCAGCTGCGTACTGGTGCGGTGGTGTTCAGAAGCGATGCGGCGGTGGCCACGGCGGCGGCCACGTCCCCGTCCTCGGGGTAGAGCAGGGTCCGCCCCACGGTCAGCCCCTGGACCGAAGGCAAGGCCAGCGCGGCTTGCCAGGAGGCGAAGACCTCATCGGGATCTCCGGCAGGATCCCCGCCGAGCAGCACCGTGGGCAAGGTGGTGGCGGCCATGACCCGCTCCATGTCCTGGACTACCGGAATCTTCAGCCAGGTGTAGGCGCTGGACTCCCCCAGGCCGGAGGCGATGCCCATGGACTTGATCACGGCGTCCGGGCGCAGGTCGTTGACGACCTTGCCCTCGACCCTCTTGGAGATGAAGGGCTCGACCATGGCGACCAGCTGGTGCCGGGCCAAATCGGAGACCGCGTCGGCGGTGGCTTCCAGGGTCTTGACGGTGTCCGGGTCCTCATAGCTGATCCGGGTGAGCATCTTGCCGCCGTCCGCGCCCAGGGCGGCCAGGGCGGCCGCGGTGTGCCCGGTGAAGCGGTCGTCGATCTCGTTGACCAGGCCGGTCAGCCCGCCGCGGTTCATCGAGCCGAAGACCAGCTTGCCTTCCAGCGCACCGAGCAGCAGCAGGTCATCGAGGATATCGGGCGAGGCGAGCACGCCGTCGCAGGCCGGGTTCTGCAAGGCGATCTGCAGGCGGTCCAGCAATTGGCGGCGGTCGGCCATGGCGGTGGCCCGCTTGCCGACCGACAGCGCGCCGCGGGCCGGGTGGTCGGCGGCGATGATGAAGTTCTGGCGTCCCAGTACCGGGCCGGCGTGCTTCCGGCGGGCGGCCGCGGCGCGTTGCACCGATGCCGGATCTTCTAGCCGTTGGCGGGTGATGGATTCGTAGCGGCGGGGATCTTCGCGATCCACGCTCAGCTCGGTTGCCTGTTTCATGGCTAGACCAGGTCTTTCTGGGAGGCGGGGACGGTGCGGCCGCGCTCGGCCAGCAGGGCGTTGACTTCTTGCGGGGTAGGCATTGCGTCGGAGCATGCGACCTTGGAGGCGACGATGGCTCCGGCGGCGTTGGCGTAATCCAGAACCTGTTCCAGCGGCCATCCGGAGAGCAATCCGTGGCAGAAGGCCCCGCCGAAGGAGTCTCCGGCGCCCAGACCGTTGGCGGTCTGCACCGGAACCGGGGCGGAGACCACGCGTTCGGTGCGGGTCTTGGCCATGACGCCTTCGGGGCCGAGCTTGACCACGGCGATCTGCACTCCGGCCTCCAGCAGGCGGTCCGCCTGCTCATCCGGGGTTCCCTCGCCGACCGCGACGGTGCATTCGGTGTCGTTGCCGATGGCGACCGTGGCCGAGGCCAGCGCCTGGGTGACCTGTTCGCGGGCCTGTTCCACCGAGTCCCAGAACATCGGCCGGTAATCCAGATCCAGGATGGTGAACTGCCCTTCAGCCAGCGAGCTGGACGGGCGGGCCTCATAGGCTGCCAGCTGGGCGCTGCGCGAAGGCTCGCGGCTCAGACCGGTGACGGTGCTCCAGAAAATTTTCGATTTTTTCACTGCGTCGAGATCAATCTCGCTGGTATTGATGTTCCAGTCCGGGGCCATCGGGAATCGGCCGTAGAAGTACAGCGGGAAGTCATCTGGCGGCAGAATGGCGCAGAAGGTGACCGGTGTCTGCAAGCTGGCGTCGCGGGTGACCTGCGAGCGGTCTACGTTGTAGCGGTCCAGTTCGCGTTCCAGGAAAGTGCCGAAGTCGTCGTCGCCGACCTTGGTGATCACTGCCGCTTCGCGTCCATGCTGGGCTGCCGCCACCGCGACGTTGGTGGCGGAGCCGCCGAGGTACTTGCCGAAGGAGGTCACGTCGGCCAGGGATACGCCGATGTCGTTCGGGTAGACATCAACGCTGATGCGTCCGAGGGTGAGTACGTCGTAAGTCACGCAGATCGACGTCCTTTCGAGTCAGGAGTTCAGGGATCGGCCAGCTGCCGACAATGTGAACGGTGCCACAGGAAATACTTTGCACCATGAATCCAGCGCTGTCAAAGGTTTGTACTGACATATTTACAACATGAGTAACATAGTTAGTGCAGAACCCCGGAAATTCGGGGTTTTCACTCCGCTTCGGACGACGAAAAATAAAAATTTTCCGAATACTATGTCCTGACTTTATGACTTGATCGAGGTCGACTCAGGAGCCAAAACCACCCAGCGCGGCTCGGCGCCCGCCGAGCCATCGAGCACCTGATCCCCCTGGCACACCGGACCGCCGACCGCATTGCCCGGGAGCCGGATAACAGCCTCGGCAAACCGCGCAGCGATGAGCGCCGAACCAATCCAGGTGGTGGCGCATGGGCCAATAAGTGGCCGAAGAACTCTGCCTGGGACTTCGCGGCCTTGGGCAAGGGGCACGACACCGCATTCTGGACCGCATTCCTGGGGCCCTGCACGAGATGGATCCGCAGGTGCTCGTCGACATCGAGCATGAGGATGCCGAATTGCGTGCGGTTGAGGGCCTGGGAGTGGCACCCAAGGTACTGATTGTTGCCGACGCGGCCCCGGCCTCCTCGCTGGCCGCGAACTGGCCAACTGGCCCAACAACGAGGAAAGCCCGGAATTCACGGCTGTGAATTCCGGGCTTCCCCTATGAATTGTTCGAGTTCAGCAAACTGCCTCTAGACGGTGTGGACCACTGCTTCATAGTCGAAGCGCGCCTTGGGTGCACCGAGCTCGCTTTCAGCTGGCTGCCCGATGTTGATC
Source organism: Glutamicibacter sp. GQ173 (assembly GCF_059759215.1). Lineage (NCBI taxonomy): Bacteria > Bacillati > Actinomycetota > Actinomycetes > Micrococcales > Micrococcaceae > Glutamicibacter > Glutamicibacter sp. GQ173. The sequence continues at coordinate 139,379 of NZ_JCAXDT010000003.1, read as the reverse complement.
ACCAGGAAGCTCTTCTGCTCGCCTTCAGGGAAGAACGAGGCATCGATGGCCGAGAAGTCAGCGCCGGTCATCGGGCCAACGGCGAAGCCGAGGCTGCGTGCTGCCAGCATGAAGTAGCCAGCCTGCAAGTGTGCGTTGTTGTTGCCGGTGGCCGCAGTGAAGTCGGCATCAGCATCGTACATGGCCTTTGGCGCGTTGTAGCCTGGCAGGAAGTTGTCCCACTGTTCGTGCCATGCGGTGTCGTAGCTGAGGATGGCCACGAGCGGAGCTGCGGCAGTCTTGGCCTGGTTGCCATGGGCCATTGCATCAACCAGGGTGGCGCGGGCTTCATCCGAACGCACGTAGGTCACGCGCAGTGGCTGGGAGTTGAAAGCGGTCGGGCCGAATTTTGCCAGCTCGTAGATTCGCTGGGCCTGCTCCTCGGTCACCTCGCCGGTGAAAGCGTTAGCGGTGCGGGCCTCGCCAAAAATGGCGTTGAGCGCTGCGGTGTCGACCTGGTTTTCCTGGGTTGCAACAGTCATTGATTGCCTTTCGGATCAGCCCGGGGCCTGCATGCTGGCCATATTCGGACACTAATTTGTTCTACTCGTGTTCCAACCGCCTGGTTCTGAACATCATTCCAAGAATTAATGTGCTATGCACCACAAGGAGCCGCTGGCGTCCTTGGCACAGCGGGATCCCGGGGCCCGGATTGATAACTCCGCTTCCAGTTCAGAGCGCGCTTGGGACGCCTTCCGCCGATGGCTTGGACCAGCGCCGGTGCAGCAGCAAGCAACCGGCAGCACACAGCGCAATGGTGATGCCAAAGCAGGTCACCGCCATTGATTCACCGATGAGCTGTCCAACCCAGCCAAGCCCCAAGGCACCCAGCGCGGTCAGCGCATAGCCCAGCACCCAGAAGGCGGAACTGGCACTGCCCCGATGCCGCAGTTCAATGCGGCGCAATACTATGCCGAGGCCTACCGGGAACAGCGCTCCATGGCTCAGCCCAGCAACCAGCAGCCCAATGAGATAGACAGCCACCGCCGCTGCCCCATGCAACCTTGGGGCCAAGGCGATCAATGCCGTACCCGCCGTGAGCCCGGCGAAGCCCAGGTGGGCTTTTTCGCTCACCAGCTTCCCGCCAGCCTTCTGCCCCACGGTGGTGGCAACAAAAATCAGCGAGCCAATCAGCCCTAATAGCCGCAGGTCGGTAATGCCGAAGGCGCGGACCACGAGGATGGATGTCATGGCAGTGCAGCCGCCCATTACGGCGAATCCCAGGGTCATCAGGCCACCCACGCAGTAATCGCGGAGGGCGAAGCGGGGTATCAAAGGCAGGCTGAGCTTGAGCCCGAGCCCGCGGTGGGCGACGGTATCAGGGATCATGGCCAGCAGTGCCATGCACAGGCCGGAGAGTACTGCGTGGACACTAAACGCGATCATCGGCACGGAGGGGACAAAATAGGTCAGGAAGGCCGCCAGCGCTGGCCCGCTGCCCAGACCGGCCATATTAGCCACACTGGAAATGCTGGCACCGCGCGCGGAACTGGCGACCAAATCGGTGAGGTAGGCCGTAGCCGTCCCGGTCACCAGCCCGGCGCATACCCCAGAGAGCGTGCGGGCAATGAACAGCATCGGGGCATCTTCGGCCACGGCGTAGAGTATGCCGCTGGCAGCCGAGGCCAGCAGCCCAAGGATCATCACGGGCTTGCGACCGATGGCGTCAGACAGGGATCCGAAGATGCATAAGACCGCGAGCACCACGATGGCGTAGATGGCAAAAAGCTGTGTTGAGGAGGCGGTGCTCAGCCCGTATTCATCTTGCAGGGTTGGATAGAGGGCGGTGGGCATGGTGGTGCCGCACATGGCGATCGCATACGTCGCCAAAACGATGCCCAGGGATGCGCTTTGAGCTTGCTTTGGCTTGGCCCGCAACTTCACGCCAGGACCTCGCTCTCATGTTGAATAACAACCCGAGCCTAGATAAGTACTAATGTCCTGTCAATCTTTTTCTATTGCTGCAGGTTGAAGCGGGCCAGATCCGCGGCACCAATCAGCCCCGCGGCCGGACCCAATTCGGCCTGGCAGATCTTCGCAAAAGGACGGTAGCCTCGGCCAGAGAGCGTGCGGCGGTAGGTCTCTTCGGCGGTGGCCACCAGTTGCTTTGATGCGGTGCCCAAGCCGCCGCCAATCACAATGGTGCCCGGATCCAGCACCGAGACCAGATTCGAGATGCCCAAGCCGAGCCAGCCACCCATATCTGCAATCAGGTCTTCGCAGGCCGGGTCGCCCTGGGCCGCCAGGCGGGTTACTTCCGCTCCGGTGACGGCTTCGGGGTTATCTCCGACGGCTTCGCGCAGGCGGAAAGCCACGGGCGACTTGCTGCGCACGAGTTCTGCGCCTTCACGGCCCAAGGCATTTCCAGAAGCGTATTGTTCCCAGCAGCCCCGGTTACCGCAGGCGCACCGATGGCCACCGGGAACAATGACCTGATGCCCGAATTCCCCAGCGATGCCTGACTTGCCGCGATGGATCTGGCCTCCGAGGATCACTGCCCCGCCAATGCCGGTACCCAGGGTCAGGCAGACCATGTCGCTTTCGCCGCGTCCGGCGCCAAAACGGTGTTCGGCCCAGCCGGCGGCGTCAGCATCATTGACGAGCGTGACTTCGTGCCCCACCAGTTGCATCAGGCGATCACGCACCGGCTCATTGCGCCATGAAAGGTGCGGGCTGAACAGGACATTCTTGCCCTTGCGGTCCATCCAGCCTGCGGCGCCGATGCCCACCGGCATCTTGTCGTTGCCCTCGGAGAGCTCGCGGATCATCCCCGCCAGGGCCCGTTCTGTCCCGGCCACATCGTGGTTGGGTGTCTCGCGGTGGATCTGCCCGTAGACATTTCCCTCTTCATCCACGAGAGCTGCAAGGATTTTGGTGCCACCGATGTCAACGCCGATGGAAAGATTAGCTGGATTCACAGTTCCCTATCTTATGAGCAAGCAAGCCTATCTTTTCAAGAAAGCCATCTTGCGCCCGGACTCGGCACCCCAGAGCATGAACGAGTCTTGGCAGTGGCAGGTGGTGTTGCCGGAGGTGGAATCATTGAACAGCAGTCTGGAAGTGCTGGCATGGCGAACTGAGCTTTCCTAGGCCAATTCAACCCACAGATTTCCGCTGTCGACCTAGAAAAACACATCCCCAAGAGGAAGTGCCCGCAAACTAATGTTTGCGGGCACCTCCTAGGTGTTACTCCTTCTCGTCGTCGGGTCCTTCGACGGCGTCAGCTTCGCGCACAGCCGTCGGTTCAGTGCTCTGGCGACTGGGCAAGCCTGGGTACAGGCATCTGGATAGCTCCGGTCTGGATCTGCTCGAATTCATCGGGCGTAACCACCGGGATTTCATATCCGTCCTTGTCGATGAGCTTGCCTCCCTCGTAGTGGTCTCCGTCGAGCAATCCGCAGATCTCCTCGGTCTTGACCATGCGCGGCGGCGCCGCCGAAAAGACCGACGCATTCTTCGTGTTGCCGAATTTGAACTCGTTGAACAGCAGATTCAGTAGAACCGCCATGATTGCTGCTGAAGAGATTCCAGAGTGGAAGATGGTCTCAAACCAAGTCGGGAATCCTGCGTAGAAGTCAGTTTTCACGATTGGGATGCAGCCGAAGGCAATCGAAGCCGCGACAATCACCAAGTTCATGCCGTCGTACTTCACCTTGGACAAGGTTCGGATCCCCGAGGCCGCTACCGTGCCGAAGAGCACGATGCCTGCGCCACCAAGCACCGGAGTCGGGATGGCCGCGACCACGCGTCCGAGGACCGGCAACAGGCCGAGCACCACCAGGATCCCACCACCAGCTGCCACCACGAAACGACTGGTGATGCCGGTGATGGCCACCAGCCCGACATTCTGGGCGAAGGCCGACTGGGTGAAGGTATTGAAGATCGGTGCCACAGCGGAGGAAGCCATGTCGGCGCGAAGGCCGTTGGCGATGCGCTTGGAATCAATCTTTGACCCGGCAATCTCGCCCACTGCGAGGATATCCGCGGTCGTTTCCGTCAAAATCACCAGCACCACGATGGTCATGGAAATGATGCCGCCGATTTCAAACACCGGCATGCCAAAGGCCAGCGGTTGCGGGAAGGCGAAAATCGCGCCGTTTCCGACCTGGGAGAAATCCGCCATGCCCAGCAACGCTGCACCTACCGTGCCCAGCACGATGGCCAGCAAGATCGACATCCGGGAGATCGCGGCATTGCCGACCTTGGACAGCAGCAGGACTACCAGGAGCGTTCCAGCGGCCAGCCCGATGTTTGACAACGAACCATAGTCATCGGCCTTGGCGTCCCCGCCCATGGCCCAGTTAGCGGCCACCGGTGTCAGCGAGATGCCGATCATCGTGATGACTACGCCCGTGACTACAGGCGGGAAGAAACGGATAATTCGTGCGAAAAACGGGGCAATGAGGAAGCCGATGAGCGCTGCGACCAGCACGGCGCCGAAGACCGCCTGGATACCCCCGCCACCATTGACGATGGCTACCATGGTGGCCACGGAAGCAAAGGACGTGCCCTGAACCAGTGGCAGCTGCGCGCCAAAGAACGGGATGCCGACAGTTTGCAGGATGGTGGCCAGTCCGCCGACGAAGAGGCAACATGCTACCAAGAGGCCGATCTCCTCCGGTGAGACGCCAGCTGCGTTGCCAATGATCAGTGGTGGGGCGATGATGCCGCCGTACATGGTCAAAACATGCTGCAAGCCATAGGCAAAACTCTTCCCGATGGAAAGTTTTGCGTCCTCAGGCCGGATGGCTTTGGTAGATTCATCAGGTGTAGCGCTCAAGGCTGACCTCCTACGTCAGTCGCTGCCAAGGGTGTGCCGGTGTGTCCGCACCGGCACACCCTCAACGCTGTCAGGTTAGATAAATGCCGGGATGTTGGCCCAGATTGGGTGATTCGCCTCGGTGCCTTCACGGGTGATGGTCGCTTCGATCAAGCCGTAGGGACGATCGGCAGCGAAGAAGACCTCGTTGGGGTTGTCCTGTCCGAAGGCTTCCAGATCCACGAGGAAGTGGTGCTTGTTCGGCAGGGACATCTTGACTTCGGCTATTTCCGGATGGGCCTCGAGGACTGCCTGGCCCATCTGAAACATGGTCTGCTGCAGTGCGTAGGAGTGAGTCTGCGCGAAGTGGGTCAGCAGCAGGTTGCGCACCGAGGCATATACCCCGTCGAAGTCGATGCCTTCGGCGATGGCTTCCTCGGTGTAGCGCCAGCGTGCAGTCACGTCGGTGGCAAGGATGCGGTCGGTGGTTTCCTTCAGGGTGGTGTACTTGTCCCGCGGGAAGCCGTGGAACTCGCTGCCGGTGGACTTCAAGACCGTGAGATCTTCCAGGCCGGCGACGATGGACTTTTTGCCCTGTGCATCGATTTCCAGCACTGCGGTGCGGACCTCGGACTTGTTCTGCGAAAAGGCGTGGTCGTGGTCGTTGATGCGGTCCCAGAAGAACTGCTGTGCTGCCCAGCGTCCGCCGGTGATCCATTCAAATTCACCGGTGAAGTGGTCTCCGAGTTTCACGAGGAATTCCTCTACGGAGCCCACGCCATTGCGGGCCAGTCCGTACACGGTGTTCTTCTGGGTGTCGGTGGCGACAACTCGCGAGTTGTCCCCATCCTGGTGGGCAGCGCTGAAGTCACCGTGCAGCTGGCTGGTGACGTTCAGGTCCTGGATCTGATGGCGTGCGGTGTCCCGGGTGATCTTGACCAGGCGCACTTCGGCCTTGCCGTACTGGTTGGATCCGAGCACGATCTTGGTCTGGGTTGGGGCGGTGATTTCGGTAGTCATTTTTCTAACTCCCTCGGTACGTGGAATATGCAAACGGGCTGATAAGAAGAGGTACGTGGTAATGCTCATTGACGTTGTTCACGAAAAAGTCGATGCTTACCGCGGGGAAGAAGCTTTCCGTTCCCTGCTTCCCGAAGTAGTCCCCGGTTTCAAAAGAAATCCGATAGCGGCCTTCTTCAACCTGTATCGGTCCAAGGTTCTTGATGCGTCCATCGGCATCGGTTGAACCTGTTCCGATTTCTTGCCAGCCGGATGCCCTCTTGGCTTCCAGCGTGGCCTTGACACCGGAGGCAGGCCTCCCGGTCCCGGTGTCGAGTATGTGGGTGGTGATGTGACTGCGTTCTGCGCTGCCATCTGCCATGGTCATCTCCTAATAGTCGGAGTGAATTATTTGGTAAGGAGGTCGTTGAGCCGAAGGACCGCGATTTCACGCAGCTGCGTGGCGACTTCGGCAAGTTCGGTTGCTTCGTCGTTGTTCAGTCGGCGTTCGCATTCGGCCAGGATTTCTTCGGTGCTGCGACCCGCGGCACGGATGAGGAACACGCGGTCAAATCGCTGTTCGTAGTTCCGGTTTGCCACTTTCAAGCGCGCGGCGGCATCGCCGTCCAGGTTCAGCGAGGCCTGCTCACCACGAGAAAGATCTGCTTCTTTGCTTTGGCCCTCGGCACGTTCACCGATGCGGGGGTGCTGCGCCAAAGCGGCGTCCAGCTCCTGCGGATCAAAGGGGGCGATGCCATTCATGGCATAAGAAGTTAGCTCGTCCCGAGTTGCGAAGGGACGGGCCGAGATCAGTTCGTGGATCCAACGGTCTGCATCAACGCAGGGCCGAAGAAGAGCTTCGGCTTCAGCTGCGGAGAGTTCGTTGAATGCGTCGAGGTGCATCGGGTGATCAGCTCTTTTCATCGGTCGACATTCCACGGACCTTGGCTGAACACCCTTACCACCGAAAATATTGATTTCGGTTTCGACTCGATGCTGGTTTCGTGGAACCTTGTTGCTCAACTGTAATCCATTTCACAGCGGGTGCGTCAAGAGCAAAACCAAAAAATTTACAGGCCCTTATTTTGTTTCGAGGCTTTCACACCGCCAGGAAACTATTTGCTCAGACCCCTTGCCAACAGCACCTCGAAGCTCGCATACTAGTTTCACTAGATAAAATATAGATTTCACAATGCGGAAGTATTGCAACACGAAGGAGGGAACGATGGCCACCATCAACCAGACAAAGATTACCTGCCCAACCGAAGGGAATCGCCCACTGGGCGGCACCGCGGCTTTGCGCACGGGACTGTTCCAATCCATCGACAACCTGGATCCCGACATTGTCCGGCAGCCGAAAATCACCAGCTCGGCACCGTCGCTGTGGAACAAGATTTTCGGGTCAGCCACCGACCGCTAGTGCCGGCAGCCCGGGTCACGCTCGCTTAGGAATGCGCCAGCAATTGCAGCAAGATGACCACCACGCCAACCGCGGCCAGCAGCAGCATGAGCACCGCAGTGCGCCATAAGCCCAGGCGCATGCGTCGCATCGCCAGGAAAGCAAAAAAGGCCAGCGCGGCAACGAGCCACCATTGGCCCAGATGCAGTGCCAGCGGAACCTCAAGAACATTGAGCGCGCTGAGCCCAAGCAAAGCCAAGGGGCCAAAAACAGCACCGGCCGCACCCCACACCACCTTGAGCAGATGCTTCAGCTCCGCTCGCGTAACCAACGCGGCGTGAATAGCGGAGTGCGCAATGACGTCTGCAACGAGGCTCGCCATCAGCACTGCCGCCACCGTAACCGCCAGGCTCAGCGCGGCACCGCCAGCGGTGGGAGCACTACCGTGGGAACCGGTAGCAATCATCACGGCGAGCGCGGTGAAGGTGACATACACGCGCTCCTTGAGCATCGCGGCTCGCTCGTCCGCAGTCGCCGCCGAATCATTGAATTCCTTTTGCACTGCCGCCACCTCGCCATGGGCCATCAGGTTTAGAATGCCAGTTTATCGCCCGGTGCAGTCCAAAAATCAGACGGCACAGTACCTGGCGCGGACAGCATTCCCACCACTGCGTCTACTGGGAGGCACCCCATCGACGCCCTCGTTCCCTGCTGCTTTCCAACATTCACGTTGGCCTCATGTTCAGAGCAAAGCACCAAGGCCATCGGCCCCAGAATCTTGACCCGTGAAGCAATGACTACCTCTGGGATGCCTTCAAGCTCTTCCGGGAAATGGTTCTTGGCACCCCGCGCTTGGAGTTCTTCGCCTTTGAGGCTGTGCAGGGCACCGGCCAGATTAATGCCTGCGCACTATCGGCCGATAGCCAGGGAGATGTGGCGGGTGTTCAACGGACATCATTATGCGCAGTCAGGTGCGAGTCGTTCGCAATCGGCCCGCAGCTGTTTACTTTAAGACCAGCTGCGCCAGCACCGGCAGGGCAATCACGGAGAGCAAACAGGTGATCACAATGGCCACCGTGGTCGGTTCGCCGTCCCCGGTGTCGTTGTGCGCCATGATGTAGGCGGTGGCACTGACCGGCATGGCGGCCATGAGCACCGCCGCATTGAACCAGATGCGATCAAGCTGCGGGGCGAAAAGCTGCAGCAGCAGCACCGTCAAGAGCGGAAGGGCCACCATCTTGCCGATGACCATGGCGAGCAAAGAGGCCTTGGCCCGTAGTATTGGCGCGTCCCCTGCCTTCATGCCCGGCTTCCGGGTGCTGCGGGGACGATCGATGGTTCGCTTCAGGGACATGCCAATCACGAATAGAGCTCCGGGCGCCGCCGCGGCGGAGAGCAGATCAATGGTGTCGTCAATCGGCCTGGGCACATGGACTCCCGAAAGCACCACGCCACCGCCTATGACCATGGCCCAGGTGACCGGGCTGTTCAGCGGGGCATTGCGGATGGTTCGCAGCAGCCGGGACCCGCTGGCCGGATGCTGCCCGTCATCGATACCGGCAGGCAGCATGATCTGGGCCAGGATAGGGAACCCGACCATGAAGATGATGTTGTGCACCAGCTGGCCCATCCCTGCGGCGAAGCCTGCCTGCGGACCCATGACGCCCAGGATCACCGGAATGCCCAGGTACGAGACGTTGCCAAAGCTCGTGGTGAGCATTCCGGCAAGAGCGCGGGCTTGCCCCACACGCAGGAGATATCTGAAGATAATCCAGCTGATCCCCGCAAAGAGCAATGTCGCGGCAATGCTGATCCAGAGGAACGAGAGGGGCACTCCCTGGCTGATGTCGGCGCGCGCCACCACTTTGTAGAGCAAGGCCGGCAACGCCACATAGAACACAAAGGCGTTCAGCGCTGGTTCCACGGGCGCCGGAAATTTGGGTGCGTAGCTGGTGCCGTAGCCGATGAGCATGATGAAGAACAGCGGCAGGACACCGTAGAGCACGTCAAGGAACACAAGACTCCTTGGAAGGTCGACCAGCCAAAATCTCGGGGCCGGACACATCAACCTTAGTAGCTTCGGATGCCATCGCCCTATAGGCATCTGATGGGCACGCAACATCTTGTACTTCGACTGGGCATTGCAGCCGCGGATTCCTAGGATGGGAGCACGCACGTTAACACCGATGTTGATGGATTCCCGCAAGGAGAAATGATGCCCCAGTCCTCTCGCCCAGTTGAGCCAGGCCGAACAATCGTGATCACTGGCGCTGGCACGGGCATCGGCCGTGCCACGGCTCGTCTGCTCCTATCCCAGAGCTGGAATGTCGTTCTGGCCGGACGCACCAAGACCACCCTGGAAGAAACCGCACAGTCCCATCCTTCGGCTTTGGTTCATCCCGCCGATGTCACCGATCCCGGAGCCGTCGATGAGCTGTTCTCGGCAGCACAACACCGTTTTGGAACTGTCGACGTGCTCTTTAATAACGCTGGCATCTTTGGCCCCTCGGTTTCCATAGACGAGTTGAGTCCAGAACAGTGGGATCAGGTGTGCCAGATCAATCTGACCGGAGCCATCAACGCCGCACGCAGCGCCTTTGCACACTTCAAGGCCAACGGCGGTGGCCGCATCATCAACAACGGGTCGATTTCTGCACAGGTTCCACGGGTGAACTCGGTGGCCTACACGGTGACCAAGCACGGGATCGCGGGGCTAACGAAGGCCTTGGAACTTGACGGCCGCCCATATCGGATCCGTGCCACTCAAGTGGATATCGGCAACACGGCCAGCGACTTGCTTGATGATTTCGGGGCGAATAACGGCGCCCTGCAGCCAAGCGGGCAACGGATTGTTGAACCGACATTCCCGTTGGAACAAGCCGCCGAAGCCATCGCTTATATCGCCGGCGTACCCCTGGGCACCTCAATCAACCAATTCACCATCACGGCAGGTGGCATGCCGTATATCGGACGAGGCTAGGAGGAAACCAATGCATGTCGAGATTCCGGCAACTTGCGGCAATGCTCCACGCCATCGGATCATTACCGACGTCCTGACTGCGGCTTATGGCAAAGACCTGCTCCTGCTTGAACAGTGGTTTTCAGTGGATATCCAGTGGAACATCGCGGACAAAGGGTCCTTGGACGGCTTCGATGCGGTGCGGCAGTGGATACTCGAAGCACCGGCCACCGGGTCTGTGCAGTTTTTCAGCGTGCTGACCCACGGTTCAGAAGGAAGCGCCGACGGCCGGTCCTGCGACAGTGAACATTCAGTGGTCCACTTCAGCCATGTGCTGAAATTCGCGTCTGCCGGCAAAGCCGCAAAAATCAAGGAAATCCGCAGCTACTTCGTGCAGCAGCCGGCCATCGGGTAGAGGTCTAGAAGTACTCGGCCAGCAGCGCTTCAAGCTTGCCCAGGGCGGAATGCCAGGCCTTGGTGCTGGAATCCACGACTTCAAAGGGCAGCGGCCCCTGGGTCAGGGTCAGCATGGTCTGTCCCGCAAACTCCTTGAATTCGATGCGAGTCTCAATGACCAGGTCAAGAGTCATCTCGTGCGGGCCATCGGCACTGACCAGGCACTCGTATTCATCGAATGAAGTCAGTACGGCCTTGAGCGGAACCCTGGCCTCTGGATTCTCGATGTGAACCATTTCCAGTTCATGGCGGCCGCCAACCTTTGCTTCAAAAACAACCGATTCCTCGTTGACGGCCCACCCCTGTGGTCCCCACCATTGGGCAATGATTTCGGGTTCTACGAAGGCTGCCCAGACAGCGGTTTTCGGGGCGGAAAACTGTCGTGCAATCACCAGTTCAGTCATCGATTCCATGAGTTAAATGGTATCGCGGCATTCTTGCCGCACCCTGCGAAGCTGTTCCCGGATCAGCACTGGGAGACGTGGCCTTGCTCATGGCGATGGTGTGTCTGGCTACTGCTGGCGGCGACGCGGCTCCAGTCGGCTGGCCGTGTACAGCGTCTGCTCATCAGGCTGGGTCCCCGCGGCCTCATGGGCCGCCTTGACCTTCACGGCCCGGTCCCACTTGATCCTCTCGCGAGGGCTGGCTTCCACGCGGCGTTCTGCAGGACCGAAAATGCTCAGTCCCAAATACTTCAGTCGCCAGAAAATGCGATAGCCAATGCTCAAACCGGTGGTATCGGTGATGATTGGCAGCGGAGATTCATCCATGCGAGTGGTCCTCTGCAGTATGCGTGGGTGTTGGTGCTTTTGCCCCAGCATACCTCATTAGTTGGTGCACCAACTAAATGGCTGGCTACTCCTTCGGCGCAGTGACTCCGGCGGCGATCAGGCGGTCCAGAATGTCCCTTAGCTCAACAACGTCCTTCTCTGAGAGCTCGAGTCGAGACATCATCTCAAGCGGAATTTTCAGCGCCTCCTTGCGAAGTTCAGCGCCCTTGTCAGTGGGCTGGAGGATGACTGCGCGCTCGTCCTGCGGATTTTTGGATTTGTCCACCAGGCCGGCAGCCTCCAACCGCTTGACCAGCGGAGACAGTGTTCCAGGGTCCAGGTGCAACTGCTCGCTCAGTTCACGAGCGCTCATCGGTCCAGAATCCCACAGCGCCAGCATCACCAGGTACTGCGGGTGGGTCAGGCCCAGTGGATCCAGCACGGGCTTATAGGCAGAGATCACCGTTCGAGAGGCAACCGCCAAACCAAAGCACACCTGCTTTTCCAGCTTGAGAAGATCATCCTCCGGAAGAATAGCGCTGTCCACGTTGCTGCAAACTCCTTGAAATCGGGGCAATACCGGTGCCTTGATCGTACCCCGGCCTAACCGCCAGTCGATTGTAGCCAAAGCCCGATGCAGTGAATAACCTTGGCTTATGAGCAACCTCGAGCACAGCCCGGCAGAAGTCAACTGCAGTGAAGTCACATCCCATGCCGAGGTTGAAATCTTGACGCCTCGAGAGGTTCCGCTGGGCGGGCCCCGGGCCATGACTGTATTCCGCACCTTGCCGCAAAAGCAGCGCAGCCTCATCGGCGCCTGGTGTTTCCTGGACCACTACGGTCCCGACGACGTCAAAGCCACCGGCGGCATGAACGTTCCACGCCACCCCCACACCGGGCTGCAAACAGTCTCCTGGCTATTCACCGGAGAAATCAACCACATGGATTCGGCAGGCTTCAAAGCCACCGTGCGCCCAGGCGAGGTCAACCTCATGACCGCCGGGCACGGCATTAGCCACTCCGAAATCCTCACCGATGGCACCACCATTCTGCACGGCGCCCAGCTGTGGACTGCATTGCCCGAGCACGCCCGGGACATGGAACACACCTTTGAAAATTATCGGCCAGAACCGCTCTCTGGGCCAGGCTGGTCCATGTCGGTTTTCATGGGCAGCTACGAAATCTCCGGGCAGCGCTCCGCCTCCCCGATCGTGACCCATTCGGAGCTGAGCGGTGCTGAATTGCGCCTGGAGCCGAACACCCAGATCGAGATCCTGGTCCCGGAGCATCATGAGCACGGAATCCTCCTGGATTCAGGCGCCCTGCAGCTCAACGGGCACCAGCTGGACCCACGCGATCTCGGGTTCGTGCGCACTGGTTCCACCACCCTGCGCCTGGCTTCCGGCGACGAACCGGTGCTGGCCCTGCTCATCGGCGGAGAACCATTGAAGGAAGACATCTTGATGTGGTGGAACTTTGTGGGCCGCACCCACGAGGAAGTCCTCGCCTTCCGCGCGCAGTGGCAAGCCGAGATCGGAGCAGAACCAGGAGACGCGTCCGAGGATCGATTCGGACCATTCCCTCCTGGCACCCCGGCGGCCCTGCCCGCCCCAGCCCTTCCCACGGTTCGCCTGCGTCCGCGCGTGAACCCCTCCTGACCAAAAGGACACCAAACATGAGTGAAATCCAGCCAGTCTTCCTTCCCGAGCGCCAGCGCTTCGCCCTTGACGATAACGGCAAGATCATCGGCGCGGCACACTATCGGGATTTTGATGGAGCCGAAGGAACCGAGCGGATCTTCTTCCACACCACCGTGGATGAGGATTACGCCGGACAGGGACTAGCCAGCGTCCTGGTGAAGTTCGCGCTGCAGAACACCATCGCCAGCGGAGCGAAAATCGTGGCGGTCTGCCCCTATGTCAAGGGCTACGTGGCCAAGCACAAGGAGTACGACCAGCATCTTGTGAAGCCAACTAGGGCGCACCTGGAGATCTTGCCGCGCGGCTAGCGCGCTGCCAGGCCCGGGGAACCCTTGGTGCGCGGCGAAATGGCGATCAGAACCAGGACCAGAACCAGGCTGAAGCTGAAGACCGCAACGAAGCCCGTGCCGGCAGCGGCCAGCGCAAAGATGACGCCGCCGATGGCTGTGGCCCCGGCATTGCCCAGCGAGTCCGCCACGGACATGGCCGAGGAGTTGAAGCCCTGTTCTTCCTTGGAGGACAGGGCCAGCATGTTGACGTTTTGGCGGGGGAAAATCATCCCCATGCCAAAGCCCCCGACCGCCCAGCCGCACACCAGCACGAGCACCGGCGGGTGGAAGAGCGCGGTGGCCAATGCGGTGGCTATGGCCACGCTCCCGGCCACTGCGCCCACGGTGATGCAGGTTGAGGAAGCGACCTTCTCCCCCAGCCTTCCCTGGAGCCATGAACCCATCGACCAGCACAGGGCCGAGGCTGTCAGGATCAAACCGGCCCGGTCCGGAGCGAGCTGGTAGTCCTCGCGAAGCAGATAGGGCAGATAAACCTCCACCCCGAAGAAGGCGCCGGTAATGAATATCCTGGTGGTGATGGTGGCAGGCAGTCCGCGGCGCACCAGGAACGTCCCACGCGGCAGCAGCGGGCGAATCGCCACCAATGCGACCACCAGCGCCAGCGCTAATCCGGCCAACGACCAGCGGCTGTTCGAATTGCCCAGCAGATTCATGGAGATCACGGCAAGCCCGGTCAGCCCGGCAAGCCCCAGGCGCTTCACCGATACCGGACCAAGTTCCTGGTTGCGCACGGAATCCAGGGATTTGAGCACCGGAACCATTGCGCAGAAGGCGACGATCACCAAGACGGCCACGCCGGAAAAGACCCAGCGCCAGCCGAGGTGCACCGCCATCAGGCCGGCCAGCCATGGGCCAACCATCGCTGGCAGCACCCAGGCGGTGGCAAAGAGCGCAAAGATTTTTGAATGCAGCTGGCCTGGATAGGCACGGGCAATCAGCACGTAGATTGCCACGGTGATGGCACCGCCCCCGACGCCCTGCAGGATGCGCCCGCCAATAAGCATCGGCATATTCGCCGCGGAACCGCAGATCAGCAAGCCCACGCAGAAAATCGCGACGCTGATGAACAAGGGATGCTTCGGTCCCCATCGGTCGGTGACTTCACCGGCGGCAACCATGCCGAGCATGCCACTGGCAATCGGGGCGGCAAACGCCAGCGCAAAATAGCGTTCGCCGTTGAGCAATTCGCTGACCATCGGCATCACGGTGGTGACCGCCATGGATTCAAAGGCAACAAGGAACACCAGAACAAACATGCCCATGGTGGTGGCCAAGAATTGCGGTGCGTAAATGGTTTCTGTAGCTGGCGCAGGGTTGTGGCTACTACGTCTTAGGGGCATGCCCTAATCATGCCAGTTTTCTGCTAGCCGCCCAGAACATGCAGAGCGAATGCCGACAGGAAGCCACCGGTGACCAGCAGCCCGGTGTAGTCATGTTCAACAGAATAGGCTTCGGGAATCATCGAGTCGGCAATCATGGTCAGGATGCCGCCTGCGGCAACTGCCGTGGCGAAGGCCAGGGCTTCTTCAGGCATGGATTGCATGGCCAGTGCCCCGGCAAAGGCAGCCAGCCCACAGGAAATCGCAATGGAACCCCACAGAAGGGCAATCGAGGAACCTTTGCGGCTGGCGCTCTTCATTTGAGCCGTGCTGGCCAGCCCTTCAGGAATGTTGGAAATGAAGATGGCAATGAGCATTGCGGGGTTGATGCTCGCGCTAGCCACAACGCTCAGGCCCAGTGCCACGGATTCGGGAATGCCGTCGATCAAGGCTCCCACTGCCAAAGCGGTGCCCGCAGGTTCGCCGCCCTGAGCGCTGCCCGAGGCTTTTTGACGCCTTGTGGTGCGCCAGGCCAGTACCCGGTTGGCCGAGAAATACAGCGCGGCGCCCACCAGCACACCGGCCGCCGTTGCCAGGAGCCCGCCGGTTTCGAAGGCCTCGAGTACAAGCTCAAAGCTCAGTGCGCTGACCAGCACTCCTGCGCCGAAGGCCATGATCGCGCAAACCCAAACCTTCGGAATTTTCAGCCACCAGGCGGCGCCAGATCCCAGCAAAAGCGCCGAGCCGGCTACCGTGCCCCAAAGCAAGGCCTGCAAAGAAGCGAACATGGCACCCACTATAGCCAGCAAGCCGCCGGCTTAGTAGCTGCCATGTTGGTTCTGACTGGGATTAACCCTCAGAGGACATATTGCTGAAGCGCGAGTAGTGGCCTTGGAATGCCACGGTGATGGTTTTGGTGGGACCGGCACGGTGCTTGGCGATGATCACGTCGGCCTCGCCTGGACGGTTTTCCTTGTCATACACATCATCACGATGCAGCAGGATCACCATATCGGCGTCCTGCTCAATGGAACCGGATTCACGAAGATCCGAAACCATTGGCCGCTTATCGGTTCGCTGTTCGGAACCACGGTTCAGCTGCGACAGTGCGATCAGCGGAACATCGAGCTCCTTGGCCAGCAGCTTGAGGTTACGCGAGAACTCGGAAACTTCCTGCTGGCGTGATTCCACGCGCTTGCCCGAACTCATCAGCTGCAGGTAGTCGAGGATGATCATGCGCAGCTCATTGCGCTGCTTCAGGCGGCGGCACTTGGCGCGGATTTCCATCATGGACATATTCGGCGAATCGTCGATGAACAGCGGCGCTTCATTCAACCGGCCCATGGTGGTGGCAATCTTGGTCCACTGCGCGTCCTCCACCGAACCCTTGCGCAGGTCTTGGAGCTGGATGGAGGCTTCTGCCGAAAGCAGGCGCATCGCAATTTCATTGCGGCCCATTTCCAGGGAGAAGAAGACTGTGGCCATGTTGTTCTTGATGGCGGCGGACCGGGCGAAGTCCAGCGCGAAAGTCGACTTACCCACTGCAGGACGGGCCGCGATGATGATCATCTGGCCGCCCTTCAGGCCCTGGGTCAGCTCGTCGAATTCGTAGAACCCGGTGGGCACGCCGGTGATGCCGTCACCGGCGTTCGCGGCGTTTTCGATTTCGTCTACGGTGCCTTCGATGATGTCCGAGAGGCGCACGTAGTCTTCGCTGCTGCGGTTTTCCGCAACCTTGTAGACCTCGGCTTGCGCTTCGTTGACGATGGCATCGACTTCTCCATCGGGCGAGTAGCCCATCTGGACGATGCGGGTTCCGGCGTCCACCAGGCGGCGCAAGACGGCGCGCTCGCGCACGATTTCTGCATAGTAGCCGGCGTTAGCGGCGGTGGGCACCTGCTGAATGAGGTTGTGAAGGTAGGCAGCGCCACCCACGCGGGAAATTTCGCCGCGCTTGGTCAGCAAGTCGGCCACGGTCACGGCATCGGCAGGTTCGCCTCGGCCGTACAAATCGATAATGGCTTCGTAGATGGATTCGTGAGCCGGACGGTAGAAGTCGGTTCCGCGCAGCGCCTCAACGACGTCGGCGATGGCGTCCTTGGATAGCATCATGCCACCGAGCACGGACATCTCGGCTTCGACGTCCTGTGGCGGCTTGCGCCCTGCGTCGGATTCTCGTCCTTCGTAAACCGGCTCAGCACTCATTGCAGACACTTCCATCCCCTATTGACCCCAGGGGGAAAAATCTTCCTTGCCAGATGGCAACGTTCCAACCTGCTAGTTGATGCCAACAGGTCAATGGATTACGTCTGTGGATATTTCTGCCCCAAAGCCAACAGTAGGGCCGATGTTTACCCACGTAAACCCCATTATCCACAGGTCTTGTGCATAACATACCCTCAGCTGTGGACTAGCCTGTTCACTGTCTGGGGAGAACCCTGTGGATTATTGTCAAGTACCCAACAGTAATAGTTATTGACTAGGTATTTTGTATTTTCACATCTGTGGACAGGGAAATTTTTTATTGAAGGTAGCGATATGTTCCCAGTAGTTATCAACACCCAAAAACGCCCGCAATACAGGGTTTATTGCAGTTTTTACACAGTTCTGCACATCTTGCCCACAGTCGTGTGGATAACCATGTGGATATCCACAGAATCACAAAAGGCTTAGTCACCGCCCTTTATCACGGCCAACTCGGCAGGCTATGGCCAATAGTCCACATTTTCGCGAAGCGGCCGCCATCCATACCGTGGATAACTATTTGCCTCGCGTTGAACGCGTCCCTAGACGCGACAAGGCCCGGTGCAGATCACCATCAGGAAATCCGCGCCGGGCCTTCGGGAAACTACTCCTCGGAAGCTTTAGACGAGCTCAGGAACTGGGATTGAATGAAATCGGGAATCGTGGAAGATCTGCGGCGAGTGCTGTGATGCGTGATGCCCATGCACCTCCAAAAGCACAACCCAGTGGTCACCAGCTTCGACTTCGTTGTAAATCGACGTTTCCAGCCAGAGGGTGGACTCTTCAATGAACAGAGCGCCCTGTTCAGAAACCACGGTATCCACGCCGAGGAATCGATCGCCCTTCTTTGAAGCGATCTGCGTGCAGATCCCTCCATTAAGATCGCTGAGAACCGAAACACCAATGTGGCTGGCCTCGCGCAGTTTCGGCCAGGTGTTGGAGGTCTTCTGGACTGCAAACATCACCAATGCCGGCTCCAGCGAAACCCCCACAGTAAATGAGGATGCAACGATGCCGGTTTTTACGCCGTCCACTTCTGCGCACAGAGCGGCCACGCCTGAGGGATGTTGGGCGAAAACCTTGCGTAGGGTTAGCGGGTCAAGTTCACGATTCAATGACATGGCTCGATTCCTTCGGTTCTTGCCCACCGCGTCAGACCCAGCGGGAACAGCCGTTCGGGATGTTCCGAATCCGGTTGCCACTGAGGTTTCACGCCGTGCGCGGTACTTGTTCTGACACCATTTGGCGCAAAACCGAATCCTCACCTGGAGCACCCCACTACCGTTGAGAGGGTTGCCGACCAGCAAGCCAGGGCTTTTAGCTGATGCTCTTGATTCTGCTTAAAACAATATGACTCATGACGAAGCACCGTCAAACAATTCACTTCTCAAATCGCAATATTCAATAAAATATTCGACTGTGGATCAGTTTTAGGGTCATGAAACAGTCTTTTATTCACCTATTTGGCCCGTTGCGGCCACTTCAGCGGGCCATGAAGGTGTGATCTTCGTCGTAACGCATTAACTTATGGCAGGGCTAAATATCTTCCGGCATCTGCGCTTCGTGGAAAAGCGGCGCCAGGGTTCGCCATGGCGTACACCGAATGTAAAGATCCGATGCCGAGGATCTTCCCGCAAGGATTGCCGCGTACTTCAGCAGGTAAAGTGCAAATAATTGAACCGCAAGCCCCACCGCTCGAACAGGCGCACAGCGCCCCAACACTTTTGGAGTCACCCGTGAGTTCCCCAGAACAGCGAATCCCCGACAAGACCAGCCGCTTCACTGACAGCATTGGCCTGGTCTTTGATGACATCACCGCCACTTCCGTGCGAGGCCATGCCGACCTCAATGAAGAGCACCACACCCCGTGGGGCGTCGTTCATGGAGGTGTCTATGCCTCCATGATTGAAAGCGCCGGCAGCGTGGGCGCCAGCTACGCGGTCTCAGAGCGCAATCAATTTGCCGTGGGCGTTCACAATGCCACCGACTTCCTGCGTCCCTCCACCGGTGCGCGCGTGCAGGTTGCGGCCAAGGCGCTGTTCCAAGGCAAGTCCCAGCAGTTGTGGGAAGTTGTCATCAGCGATCAGGCCAGCGGAAAGGAACTCTCGCGCGGACAATTGCGCACCCAAAACGTAGATATGCCCAACGCCTGAGCGTATCCTAGGTGGCACCTAGCGGATCAGCTTCGGAGGCTTGCCATGAGTGCCACCTATACCTTTGACGTGTTCAGCAGCCTTGATGGCTTCGGCAGTGCAGGCAGCGATTGGGGTGGCTACTGGGGAAAACAGGGGCCAGAGCTGTTGGCCCACCGCCTCGGGCTCTACACTCCCCCATGCCGCATGGTTTTCGGAGCAAACACCTTCCGCTTATTTAGTCTCTTCTGGGCAGAAATCGAGATGAATCCCGAGGTTGAAGACCCGTGGGGCGTGGCTTTGCACGACAAGCCCGCCACCGTCATCTCCACCACCTTGGAAGAGCCGCTGTCTTGGCCTAATGCGGCGCTGGAGCGCGCTGATGCCTTGGAAGTCGTCGCCCGACTCAAGGAAACCTCAGATGTCCCGCTGCGCTCTCACGGTTCCCTGGCCATGAACCATTCGCTGCTGGCGGCAGGTCTAGTGGACTTCATTCAGGTGAGCATCTTCCCGGTGCTTACCGGGCATAGCGGCTCGGCTCCGGTACTCGGCGGGGTCGACGACTATGACCTGGAACTTGTCGATTCAAAGCTTTTGGACGGCCGGATCCAGGAACTGACGTATCGCCCAACGCGCCACCAGCCGGCGCACGCATAGCCGCTCGATGAAGCACATCCGGGAGGCTTGCCTGCTGCTCGGCGCAGTCTTCCTCGCCGGATGCTCCACGCCAACACCACCTCCAAGTCCAGCTGCCGAATCGCAAACCGCTCCAGAACTACTGGCCACCGGCTTGGAAGCTCCGTGGTCCATGGTCTACGTCCAGGACAGCTTGCTGGTCAGCGAACGCGATTCCGGGAAGATCCTGGAGGTTTCGGAGTCCGGACAGAGCCGCGAAGTGGCCCGGATCGAGGATCTCGCAGCGATAGGCGAAGGCGGGCTGCTGGGCCTGGCCTTCCTCGCGCCGGACCAGCTCTACGCTTTTTCCACCGCTGAATCCGGTAACCGCATTCAGCAATTCACGGTGCAAGGCAGCGCCGGAAACTTGTCATTGTCGGCTCCGCGGACCCTGCTGGATTCCTTGCCCTCGGCCAATATCCACAACGGCGGGCGGCTGGCCATCGGACCGGATGGAATGCTCTACGCGAGCGTGGGCGATGCGTCCAACCCTGGGCAAGCCCAGGACCTGCAGGCGCTGGGCGGCAAGATCCTGCGCATGGCACCCGATGGAAGCGCCCCGGAAGACAACCCCTTCGAGAATTCCCTCGTCTACAGTTATGGGCACCGCAATGTGCAGGGCCTGGCGTGGAGCGATGACGGCACCATGTATGCCAGCGAATTCGGGCAAAACACCTTCGACGAACTGAACATCATCAAGGCCGGCGGGAACTATGGCTGGCCCGAAGTCGAGGGGAAGGGCGGTGCAGATCGGTCGTACACCGACCCGATTGCGCAGTGGTCCCCCTCCGAGGCCAGCCCCAGCGGCATCGCGATCCTCGATGGCACCGCCTACCTGGCGAATCTGCGCGGCGAAGTGCTGCGCGCGGTGGAACTGGACGCGCCGGCCACCGGGCATGAGCTGCTTGATGGCCGGCTCGGCCGGCTGCGCGATGTGCTGGTGGATCCTGGCGGCTCGCTGCTGGTGCTGACGAACAACACCGACGGGCGTGGCCAGCCCGGTGCTGGCGATGACCGCATCGTGCGCCTGATGCCCCGCCAGACCGGCGGCTAGCTGGCCGGGCGCATATCCCCGGTCTGCTCGAAGCGCTGGTGCCAGGATAGGGCCTCGCCCAGCAGGTGCGGGGTGTGTTTGCCGTAGCTTTCCCTGCAAGCCCGGTCGAAGTAGTCCTGCAGCAGCCCACGGTAGTCCGGATGCGCGCAGTTCTTGATGACCAGCTGGGCGCGCTGCTTGGGCGAAAGGCCGCGCAGGTCGGCCAGGCCCTGTTCGGTAATCAGGATCATGGTGTCGTGCTCGGTGTGGTCCACATGCGATGCGAAGGGCACGATGCCCGAGATCTTGCCGCCCTTGGCGGTGGACGGGGACATGAACACCGACAGGTAGCCGTTGCGGGCGAAGTCGCCCGAGCCCCCGATGCCATTCATGACATGGGAGCCCAGGACGTTGGTGGAGTTCACATTGCCGTAGATGTCGGCCTCGATCATCCCGTTCAGGGCGATGCAGCCCAGGCGCCGGATGATCTCCGGATGGTTGGAGATCTCCTGGGCGCGCAGCAGGATGCGCTCGCGGTAGTGCTCCACATTGCGGTTGAATTCCTCGATGCCCTCGGCGGACAGCGAGAAGCTGGTGGCCGAGGCGAACTCGATGGTGCCGTCCTTGATCAGCTGGAGCATGCCATCCTGGATGACCTCGGTGTAGGCGGCCAAGGACTTGTAGCCGCCGCGGGACAGGCCCGCCAGCACGGCGTTGGCGATGTTGCCGACGCCCGACTGCAGCGGCAGCAGCTTCTCGGTCAACCGGCCGGCGCGGATCTCCGAGTCCAGGAAGCCCAGCAGGTGATCGGCGATCCTCTCGCTGGTCTCGTCCACCGGGGCGAAGGGGCTCAGCCGGTCTGGCGCGTCGGTTTGGACCACCGCGGCGATCTTGCTGACGTCGACGTCCAGGTACTTCTGGCCGATCCGATCGCGCACCGTGGTCAACTCGATGGGCTTGCGGTGCGGAGGCAAGGCGGTGCCGTAGTAGACATCGTGCATGCCCTCCATGGCGGCGGATTGCTGCGCGTTGACCTCGATGATGACCTTGTCGGCCATCTCCAGCCAGGTTTTGTTGTTGCCCACGGAGCTGGAGGGGATCAGGTCGCCTTCGGCGGTTACGCCGACCACCTCGATGATGGCCACGTCGATCTTGCCGTAGAAGCCGAACCAGGCGTGCTGGGCGACATGGGACAGGTGGATGTCCATGTACTCCATGTTGCCCTCGTTGATGCGCCGGCGCAGCTCGGGATCGGACATGTAGGGAAGGCGAAGGTTCATGCCCTCGGCCTTGGCCAGCACCCCATCGAGCTCGGGGGCGGTGGAGGCGCCGGTGAGCACGTTGATCTTGAACTCCTCGCCGGCAGCGTGCTGGCGTTCCATCTGGGCGGCCAGGGCGCCGGGCACTGCCTTCGGGTATCCGGCACCGGTGAAGCCGCTCATGGCCACCGTCATTCCCGGCTTGATGATGGTTGCCGCCTGTTCGGCGCTCATCAGGCGATCGGCAAAGGCCCGGTGGTGAATACGCTCGTGCAAAATAACCCCTTCGAAGCTCGGCTGTGACGCAGGTCTATAACCCGCATCTCACCGGAACACTTTAGCCGCTAGAGATGCCGAGCCGGAGGGCAGATGGTCGGATCCAGCGGTGGGTGGCGCTTTTCTCGATGAGCTGCCCGCTATTTGCGGTGGCCGGTCGGCCATTCGCGCCGCGGGGCCGGGCTAGCCCAGCTGGGCGAAGGCCTCGCCGCGGGTCGCCGTGATCTCGATCCGGGCGTCCATGGCCGAGGCATATCGGCGCAAGGTGGCTAGCTGGACCCGGTCCAGGTCGCCGGTTTCCATGCGGGCAATGCGGTCCGCCGGCAGCTTGAGCCGCGCAGCCATTTCGGCCTGGCTCAGGCTGGCTTCTTCGCGCAGGGCGCGCAATGAGAGCTTGCGCAGGCCGCTGCGGACGGTGCGCTGATGCTCGGCCACTGCCTCGCGTTGCTCCTTGGTCAATGCTTCAGGATCGGCAAACGCAAAACCCATGTATTCCGCCATTTCTCTCGATCGTGTTGGCCTGGCCAGTCCCATCTTCGAGGCTACGAGCCTGCGGCTCCAATGCCAACGGTTAAGCGGCAGCGGGCGCAAGGCGATCTGGTGAATTATGCGCGAACCTGCGGTGTCCCCACAAGAACCAGGTGCCCTCCGGTGCCGCAGCTGGGACGTATCCAGGGCCAAGGATTTACCAAAATGCTCCCAAAAGTAGATTGTGCATCGGCAACCGCGAACCTACCCTTAAAGCGACTCCCGCTAAGGAGCCCTCTGCAATGGATGTTGGAGGTTTTCACAATGAAGAAATGGACTCGGTGGCAAGACTGGGTCGGCGTCGCGGCCGGTATTCTGGCCGCAGTTTCAACCATGTGGCTTGAGGGAACCAGCACCTCGATGAGACTGATGGCGGCCTTCGGCCTGCTCATGGTGATCACCGGCGTCTGGAGCGTCATGATGCCACGCTTGGTTTCCATGGAATGGGCACTTGCCATCGCCAGCGCCCTGCTCTTCGCCTCGCCTTGGATGGGATCGTTTACCGATTTCGCCGGCGTTGCCTGGATGTCCTGGATCTGCGGTGGCGCCGGCGTCGTTGCCGGACTGCTTGCACTCGCTCCTGCTATTCAAATGCGCCATGCAACTGGTGGATCCCGGATGGCGCACTAAGAATCCGCGATTCCGATAGCCTGCCATCTGGGCGGGCTGGACGGCGGGTTAACGCCAAGAGGTGGCGTGCGCTCCTTGCGGAGCGCACGCCACCTCTTGAACAGAAGCCGAGTCTAGAAGACTTACTTCTTGGCAGCAGCTACAACCTGCAGGCGCAGGTTTGCAACGACGTCCTCGTGTACGCGAACGGTTGCGTTGTAGTTGCCAGTCGACTTGATGTGGTCGTTGACCTCGATGTTGCGCTTGTCGATCTTGCCCAGACCGGCAGCCTCTACGGCGTTAGCGATATCGGTGGTCTTGACGGTGCCGAACAGGCGGCCGTTGGAACCAGCCTTGATGGTGATCTTCACCGGCTGGGACTTCAGCTTGGCTGCAAGTGCCTGAGCTTCCTCAAGGTTTGCAACAGCGCGAGCGGCACGTGCAGCCTTGATCGACTCCACCTGCTTCTCACCGCCCAGGGTCCAGACGATTGCGAAGCCGCGTGGCAGCAGGTAGTTACGGGCGTAGCCGTTCTTTACCTCGACAATATCGCCAGCAGCACCGAGACCGGATACTTCGTGAGTCAGAATGATCTTTGCCATTTTGCTATCCCTTCTTCCTTAGCCGCGGCCAGCGCCGGAGTAAGGCAGCAGGGCTACTTCACGTGCGTTCTTGATAGCCTGTGCGATCTTGCGCTGTTCCTGAACGGAAACGCCGGTCACTCGACGAGCGCGGATCTTTCCGCGGTCAGAGATGAACTTGCGCAGCAATGCGGTGTCCTTGTAGTCGATGACGGTGATGTCAGCGGCCTTCAATGGGTTGGACTTTGGTTTGGGCTTACGGATTTCAGCCTTAGCCATCGTGGAGCTCCTTTAGCTTTGGAGCCCGCAGAGTGATCTGCGGGATGGTGAATAAATATTGTTTAGAAAGGTGGTTCGTCTGCGCCTGGGTTGCCCCAGCCGCCACCGTTGTTTCCGCCGGTGCTCCATGGGTCTGCGGCTGGAGCATTCCATCCGCCACCCTGCTGCGGCTGCTGCTGACGCGGCGCCTGGGCTGGAGCACCTTGCTGTGGTGCGTTGGAGAATCCTCCACCGCCACCATTGCCGAAGCCACCGTTGCCACCGCCGGAGCGCTGGGTGCGGGTGACCTTGGCGGACGCAAAACGGAGCGATGGGCCGATTTCATCGACCTCAAGCTCCATCACGGTGCGACGTTCGCCTTCCTTGGTGTCGTAGGAACGTGAACGCAAACGACCCTGGGCGATGACGCGCATGCCCTTGGTCAGCGTTTCAGCAACGTTCTCTGCAGCCTCGCGCCACACCGATGCGCGCAAGAACAGGGCTTCCCCGTCCTTCCACTCATTGGACTGGCGGTCAAAGGTGCGAGGAGTCGAAGCGATCGTGAAGTTCGCTACGGCTGAACCGGACGGCGTGAAACGCAGCTCCGGATCGGCGGTCAGATTTCCGATGACGGTAATAACAGTCTCGCCTGCCATTGACTCTCCTTAGAAAGATTGAACGTTTATTCCTACGACGGAAGGTTGCGCGTAATTAAACGCGGGCCTCTTCCGGACGGGTGACCTTGTGGCGCAGGATCAGCTCGTTGATCTTCAGCTGGCGCTCAAGCTCAGCGGAAGCGGCTGGTTCTGCGGTGTAGTTCACCACTACGTAAGTGGCTTCTGCCTTCTTCTTGATCTCGTAGGACATCTTGCGACGACCCCAGATATCAACCTTTTCGATGGTGCCACCGTTGGAGCGGACAACCTCGAGGTACTTCTCGATGGTTGGCTCTACGGTGCGGTCATCGACCTCTGGATCAATGAGGACCATAAGTTCATAAGCACGCATGTGAACCCACCTCCTTTGGGCTAAACGGTCGCGGTATTTCCGCAACAGGAGGTTCTTGCGTTATCAGTGCACCAGACGCCCAAGTTTCGGGCATGCAGTAGCACAGACTTTTCAATCCTACCCGAGATCCTCGCGCAAGCATAAGCCTTCGTGTCCTAGATCATGGGCGGCTACTTCGAATCGATGGCCTGCTGCAGCCGCTGCCCGAAGACCGGCACCAGCGTGCTCATGTAGGTGTCGCTGATGTGGTGCTTATCCCGATAGATCAAAACATTGCCGACAACCACTGGGCAGGTTCCAGCTACGCAGAACTGGTCGCTGAAGTCCAAGACCTTCACTCGCGGCTCCAGCTTGGCGGCGGCCTTGGTGGCGTCGCCCTTTTCGTAGGCCCCCTTTTCGGGGAATGAGCAGGCTTCGGGGTTATTGATGTTCTGCTCCACGCAGTCCCTGGCGTAGGAATCCTGGGGCGGCCGCGGGGTATCGGCAATGGCATAGACCGGCAGGCCGGCATCTTCGAGCTTGCCCCACGCGGCCGCCAAGCCTTGCGCGGGATCGGAAACGAAGGTGGACCCGCCCCAGTTCGAGGTGATCACCGCGTCGATGTCTTTTCGCTTGGCCAGGTCATCCATGCTCTGCTCAAAGGCTTCGCTGCAGTTGATGCTTCCGTCTTGATCTGCCTTGCGCTGCGCTTCGCTAAAGGGGCACGAGTTCTTCAGATAGGTAACAACTTTCCACCCCTTGCTGCGTGCGAAGCCGTTCAACGCCTCGAACCAGTGGGCGGCATGCGAATCCCCAACAAGCGCCACCGTATAGGTCGCATCCTTGCTGCCGAACTCGCATTCCTTGATCTGGGTCGACTGCGGATTCTGCACGCAGCTGCCGATGTCGGGAAGATCCTTGGCGGCCTCGGCCGGCACCGGGACCACCTGGTGTTCGCCGGTGACAAAGGCCGGTGCGCCGTGGGCCAGCGATGCTGCGCCGAATCCTTCGGGCGGTTGCTCGGCCAGCGCGGTTGCCACCTGCTGCTCCTGTTCCACCATGCGCTCCTGGGCGATGCCCGGAAGCAGTCCCGCCGTAGCGGCCACCGCGACCATGGCAGCACCGGCAATCAGGGACTTGGCCGGGGAAACAGCCAAGAAGCGCAGGTGGCGCATCGGTGTCTCCACGAATTTCAGGCTCGCCCATGCCAAGAGCAAGGAACCGGCCAACAGGGCGGCGGATTGCAGCGGCTTCGGCTTGCCTCCGGAGAGCTCGGTGTAAAAAACGATCAGCGGCCAGTGCCAAAGATAGAGCGAATACGAGGCAAGGCCCACCCATTGCACCGGCCGCCAGTTGACGAGCTGGTGCAAAGAGCCGGGGCCGCGGGTGCTTCCGGCGGCAATGATCACCGCGCAGCCCAGTACCGGCACTGCAGCGGCAACACCGGGGAAGACGGTGGCTCCGTCATAGCTGAAGGCGGCGATGCCAATGGCACCCAGCGCGACTAGAACGGCCAGATTTCGCGTGGACCATGCAGTCACCCATCGTGGAAGGCGCAGGGCATCGTTCTCATGTGCTTGCACGCCGAGCGCCAGCAATCCGCCAACGGCCAGCTCCCAGATTCGGGTGGTGGTCACGAAGTACCCTGCTGCGTCCCCGGAATATCCGGCGTACGCCGAGTACCCCAGCGACAAGAGGGACACCGCGCCAAATGCCAGCCACAACCACCGGCGGCGGGCGGCAAAATGATCGGAATGCGCTCCGGGAACCTCGAGCTTGACCAGCCAGCACACCGCCAGGATCAACAGCGGCCAGAAGAGATAGAACTGTTCTTCCACGCCCAGGGACCAGAAGTGCTGCAGCGGTCCTGCCGCTTGCTCGGCGGCCAGATAATCAACGGAATCTGCGGCCAGCACCCAGTTCTGCACGGAGAAGGCGGAGGCCAAAGCCTGCAGGCCCAGTGTGCCCCACTGGGTCTTCGGGAAGACCAAGAAGCCGGCGGCCACAACCACCAAGATTACGAGCATGGCGGCGGGCAGGATGCGCCGGGCCCTGCCGGCAAAAAACGCCGATAGCCTGATGCGCCCGGTGCGTTCGGCTTCGCGCAACAGGTGCGAGGTAATCAGGAAACCCGAGATGACGAAGAAGATGTCCACGCCGATATAGCCGCCGGGAACCACTTTGGGCTCCAGATGGTAGGCGACCACCAGAAGGACCGCCAGTGCACGCATCGCTTGGATTTCCGGTCTGAAATTATTGACCTGCACGGAATTCGAACTCATATTGTTCGATCTGACCAGCCTGGGATGAACAACAGGTAATCAAACGGTATCCGCCGGGCTAACGGCTGATGGGAAGCTCAGCTGCCTTCGCTCTGGCTTGGCGTGGAGAGCGGGTATTTGGCATCCAGTTTCGGATCAACGCCCAGCCTTATTATTGCGTCCAGGAGCACCTTTCCTGCACCCCAGTAAATCGGAATGAGTAGCCAGATGTACCATCCAAGTCCTCCCGCAGTTCCCAGGATGACCGTTCCGAAGGTGACCAGAAGACCAACGCCACGGAAGATCATCATGATCCCTTGCGTGATTGAGTCTCGCCGCTCTTGTTCTGCACGGGTCCGGGACTCAAGCCCTTCTACGGCTTGAGAGAAATTTGGCGTTTGAACGCTCTGGAACAATTCGCCAACCTGCACATCCAGGGCCCTGGCTACCTGCGAGATGGACTCCAAGCTGGCATCATTCCCGGCTTCAAGTCGTTGAATAGTTCTGACCGTAATGCCGCTCTGTTTGGCCAAGCGTTCTTGAGTCCATCCCTTGGCCCGGCGAAGTTCTGCAATCCGTGATTCATTCATGGAACTAAAGCTATCGGCGGGGACCTCGAAACCACCACGACAGGACCACGACAGTTGCCCGACGGCTTAGCGACAGCGCACGACTGGCGAACAAAATGGCGATTGACCTGAATTATTTGAACATGCCTCATGGGGCATATTCGAGGGCTTGCCAAGTTCGAGTTAATTCGATGAAGCACGCGCAGCGCGGGCATCAATTGCGCTGCTGCTTTTCGCGGATCAGATCCAAGGCCAGGACAGAACCGATGATTGCTTGCCGCTGCTGCGTGCCGAGATTGCTGGACAGCTGCAAGGCATAGGTCGACTTGCCCATCAGCGCATTGCCCATTCCGGACCATTGGCGCGTGACCGTACCCAGTACCCCTTGGGGACCGGTGATCTGGAAATCAAAATCCCACACGCTGCCAGTCAGGTCCAGCTCCTCGCCGAGCATCGAAATGGTGACGCGGGTCTTGAACAGGGTGATCCGCTTGACCAGGCTCGCCAGCGGGCCGCCATTCCCGTCGAAGATCTCGAAGCGGTCGCGGCCCATGGTCATGGTGTCCTTGACCTTGATCACCGGTTTCTCCGGCCCGTCGAAGACTGTCAGCTCCCGCGCGCCAGCGAACATCCGCCCCAGCGCACTGCCCCCGGTCTCAACATGGGCAACCTGCATGCCGTGGGCGTCAAGGATTGCAAAATCATTCTTCGAGAAATTCTTTGTCTGCTGAAAAATGAGCATGTCTTGGGCAAAAATCGTCATGCTGATGATTATGCCACCGATTTTTTCCTGCCAACAGGTGGGCCTGGATACGCAAAAGGCCAGCATCGCTGCCGGCCTTTTGCGATGCAGGAACTACGCTGAGAAGAACTCGCGTGCCACCTTGGACAGGTACCAAGGGTCATCCACGCCGCACATTTCACGGGCCGAGTGCATGGACAGCAGGGCAACACCCACGTCGAGGGTGCGAATGCCCAAGCGGGTGGCGGTCAACGGGCCGATCGTCGAGCCGCACGGTACGCGGTTATTGGACACGAACTCCTGATAAGGAACCCCGGCGCTCTCGCACCAGTTGGCGAAGGCCGCAGCGCCTACCGCGTCGGTGGCATAGCGCTGGTTGGCGTTGATCTTCAGCAGCGGCCCGGCGTTCACCTGTGGCCGGTTGGCCGGGTCATGGCGTTCTGGGTAGTTCGGGTGCACCGCGTGGCCTGCATCGGCTGAGAGGCACACCGAATTGGCCAGCGCACGCGCCTGGTCTTCCACACCTGCGCCCAGCGAAGCCTGGATCCGGTTGATCAGCTCTTCGAGGAAGGGGCCACAGGCCCCCGAACGCGAACTTGAGCCGAGCTCTTCATGGTCAAAAGCAGCCAGCATGGCAACGTGCTGGCCCGCTGGCTTCCGCGAGTGGCCGGTCAGCGCGATGATTCCGGCGTGCACCGAGGTGAGGTTATCGAGCCGGCCACTGGCGAAGAAGTCCTTCCCCTGGCCAAAAACCTCGCCGCGTTGTGCCGGGGCGGTGAGGATGTCGTATCCGGCTACCTGTGCTGGGTCCACGCCAGCAGACTCGGCAAGGACCGCCAGAATATCGGCGTCTGCCAAGTCCCCTGCGCCGAAGATGGGGTTGGTGTGGGTCTGCTTGTCCAGGGTAAGACCTTCATTGACCTGGCGATCAAGGTGGATGGCCAGCTGCGGGATGCGCAGGATTGGCTGCGTCTGGGCCAAGTGCTCGGTGCCGTCCTTGAGCACCAGGCGGCCAGCGAGAACCAGTTCGCGATCCAGCCAGGAGTTGAGCAGCGGGCCGCCGTAGACCTCGACGCCGGCCTGCCACCAGCCGTTGGACCCAGTGGTCGGCTTTGGCTTGAGCTTGAAGCCCGGGGAATCGGTATGGGCACCGAGGATATGGAACCCGGATGTCGCGGTGGCGGCCTCGGGCTGAACCCAAGCGATAATCGCGCCGTCGCGCACCACGTAATAGGATCCGGGACCGAGATTCCAGGCGTCAGCTTCATTCAGGCCGGTGAACCCGACAGCGTCCAGCCGCTTGGCGGCCGTTGCTGCCGCGTGGTAGCTGGAAGGGGAAGTTGCGACGTATTCGGCCAGGTCTGCAATGTGGGCCATTGCTGCGGCTTGTGCCATAGCTGGTTACTCACTTCTTTCTGTCATCGTCTCGCTGAAATCCAGGATGAGGTTCCCGCCTGGATGATCGGGTTGCTCTCCAGCTTAGTATCACGGTGCCCGGTTCCCGGCGGATCAGCCGTTCCAGGGCCCGCCAATAACCACCCAGACACCTGCATCTCATGCTTGACTTGGAGCCTAGCGTCGGCAAAGCTGAAGGCATAGCGGGAGACTACGAAAGCGAGATCATCATGAGTGCATCTGATCCAACCCCAGAGCCGCACAGCTTGCCTGTGGAGCCCGATAATGGCGTGCAGGTTAATTCCGGTGAACACGCGGTCCAGCCGCGGGCGCCAAAAGCCGGCAAGGCTCCACGCGAAGTGCCAGAGCCCAAGGAAAAGCTTCCGGTAACCAAGCTGGGGCGCATCTGGACCGCTACCGTCTTGGGCATCATCGTGCTGATCCTGCTGATCATCTTCATCGCACAGAACCAGGACCAGGTGACCCTGAGGTACTTCGCCTATGAAGGCCAGGTCAATCTGGGCTTGGCGCTCTTCATCGCCGCCGTTGGCGGTGCCCTGGTGGTAGCTATCGCAGGAGTGGCTCGAGTGATCCAGCTACGCGCCACTGCGAAGAAGAAGCGCAAGGCAGCCAAGCGCTAATAACGCTTCGGGCCGCTGGCTGTCGAGTTTTCACTTCGGCATCCAGCGGCCCATTGTTGTTTGCGGAATCAGTAATCCAGCCCCTGGGAAGGGACAACCAGGCCCGTTTCATAGGCGTAGACCACTGCCTGGACTCGATCGCGCAAATGCAGCTTGGTCAGGATCCTGCGCACATGCGTTTTCACGGTCGCTTCGGACAGGAAGAAGCGATGCGCAATTTCCGCATTCGACAACCCCTCGGCGAGCGCCCGCAGCACTTCTTGCTCGCGCGGAGTGAGGTCATCCAGCAGAGGGTCGCGTGGAGCTTCAGCAGGCTGCCCTGCATGGGCCTTGCCGCCATTTCGGACATAGGTTTCCAGCAACCGCGCGGTGACACGCGGCGCCACCACGGCATCTCCGGAGGCCACCAAGCGCACCGCGTGAACCAGTTCCTCTGGAGCCACGTCCTTGAGCAGGAATGCGCTGGCACCGGCCTGCAACCCGGAGAAGGCGTATTCATCAAGATCAAAGGTCGTCAGAATAATGATCTTGGTGTCCGGGTGCTCCTTCGCGATGCGTTCGGTGGCTTCGATGCCATCCATTTTGGGCATGCGGACATCCATGAGCACCACGTCCGGCTTCAGCACCGCAGTCTGCGTCAGCGCATCCAGGCCATCGGCGGCTTCACCGGCAATGGCGATATCTTCCTCGCCTTCGAGGATCAGCCGGAATCCCATGCGCAACAGCGGCTGATCATCAACCAGCAAGACCTTGATTTTTTCTTCCACGCCTATTCCTTCGCTGTTTTCTGCTTCGCTATCTTCACGTCGCATTCGGGAACCTTCAGCACCGCTTTAACTATCCATCCGCCACTGGCTACCGGGCCGGCTTCAACGTTCCCCTCGAAAAGTGCTGCCCGTTCGCGCATGCCCCGCAGTCCCCGGCCGCTTCCGACGCTGGGCACCCTGGTGGCATCCCCGTTATCCATGACTTCCAGCCGCAGTTCATCGCGCCGCCGTTCCAAACGTACCTGCACATCGCTGACGTTGCGGGCATAGCGCAGCGAGTTGGTCAGGGATTCTTGGATCATGCGGAAGACCGTCAACTGGAAGGTGGTGTCCTCGGGCAGCTCTCCCCCGGTTTGGGTGAAGGTGATGGGCAGCCCGGCGGTGCGGAAGCCCTCGAGCAGTTGTTCGACATTGCCGCCGGTAGGTTGCGGTTCCAATTCGCCCGTCTCGTTCTGGCGCAGGACTCCCAGCATGCGGCGCATATCAGCCAAGGCGGCCCTGCCAGTGCCCGAAAGCTCGTTGAGCACTTCGTCGGCACGGACCTGATCCCGCTTGGCCACCACCCTGGCCCCCTCGGACAAGGCGATCATCACGGACAAGGAATGGGCCACCACGTCATGCATCTCCCGGGCAATGCGGTTGCGCTCTTGAACCTGGGCCAAGCTGGATACCTGGCGGGCCCAGTGGTTGAGCTCGGCCTCGTGAATTCGCGCATTGCGCACGTTCATGCCAACTGCGGCCGCGGCAATGTAGAAACCAATGACAAAGCTGCCCGAAATGCCGATGATGATTCGGCTGAAGGTTGCTTCATCAATGCCGTCGCTCGGATCCAGCTCCATCCCCGCCATGTCAGGGAAGCCCATCAGCACCATGAGCACCACTTGGAAGCTGCCGGCCAGCACGGCCAGGGGAATGGTGCGCTTGGCCGAATAGCTGGTGGCCACCGTGTACAGGGCAATGATCATGCCCATGCCGCCTAAGCCACCCTGCGGGCCTGCGATGATCAAGGCTACGCATTCAAAAACGAACACCAGGATGATGACGGTCATCGGCGCTTTTCGGCGATAGAGCAGTGCGGCACTGACCGCCAGCGTGATGACCAGCAGGCCGGTGGCGTTGGCTCCCGGCATGGCCGCGGCTACCAGGACTCCTGGCAGGGTGAGCAACAGGTACAGCACCACGGCGCCGATGACCACCAAGCGCGGGTGGGTGCGCAGGTAACGGCGCAACCGGCCCATCCGCTTGGCGGTCAGTTCGTCAAAGGAGGCAACAGTTTCCTGCAGCGTCTGTTGGGTCATGGTTCCAGTGTAGTTTTCTCGGCCAATTCGCCGATTACTTGATGTCCCGCTTGGCGAGCAATACTGCGCCGAGGGCCAATGGGATGATGGTCCATCCGGCGACGCCGGCCAGCTGCTGCCAGAGTTCCAAGTCGGTTGGCACGCTCAGTGGCGTGGCCAACGACAACCCCAGCTGGTCGGGCAGGAAGGCCGAAATGTCCTTGGACCAGTCCACGAGGGTTCCGAGGATTGCCGTGATGATCGGCAGGACAAAGAACACACCGGCCAAAATGGTGATGCCACCGGCCGAATTGCGCAGCAGGACGCCCAGAGCCAAGCCGATCAGGGCCGCCATGATCACGGCCAGGGTGCCGTACCACAGCACCGACTGGAAGGATTCGCTGCCGAACTCCAGAACCAGGTCATACTTTTCGGCAATCGGCTTCGCCACTACAAAGGCCAGGAGGCTGGATACCAGTTGTGTCAGGCCGGTCAGCAGCACAATCAGGATAATCTTGGCTGACATCACGCGCCATCGTTGCGGACTGGACAAGAAGGTGCTGACGGCCGACCCAGTGGTGAACTCGCCGCTGAACAGCAGCACTCCCAGCACGCCCAGAATCAACTGGCTGAAGACCAGGCCGGAGCCGAGGGTCTCGCTGGCAAAGCCTGGCTGCGCCATGGGGCCCATGCCCTCCATTTGGCTGACATCCCCCATGCTCTGCAGCAGCGATCCCACGCCCCAGGTGCCTATGACGGCGATCGCCGCATAGAGCAGCACCGCCAAGGCCAGCAGGATTGCGGTGGACTTCAACGCGAACATGCGGATCGCTTCGCTGCGCAGCACCCCGGCGAAAGTGACCTTGCCGCGCAGCGGCGCTTCAATATGAGTAGTCATCTTCTTCTACTTCCCGCCGCTGTGCTCGGCAACAATATTCGAGTTGTATTCCACGGCGTCTCGGGTCAATTCCATGTAGGCATCTTCCAAAGTGCGCTGCAGTGGCCGCAGCTCGCTGAGCGCCACGCCGGTTTCCAAGGCTCGGCGCCCGATGATTTCCGAATCCGGGCCGGTGACCTCCAGGGTCTGCCCGTCAATGCGCCGCAGCTGAATGCCTTCGGCGCTCAACGCATTCATCAATGCGTCGATATCCGATGCGCGAACGATCGTCTGGGCCAGTCCGTTATCAATGAATTCGCTGATCGGGGCATCGGCCATGATGCGCCCGCGGCCAATGACAATGAGGTGGTCTGCGGTTTGCGCCATCTCGCTCATCAGGTGCGAAGAGATGAAGACGGTTTTTCCTTCCGCCGCCTGCTGGCGGGCGAGGTTGCGCACCCAGGCCACGCCTTCGGGGTCCAACCCATTAACCGGTTCATCGAGGATCAGCACCTGCGGGTCGCCCAGCAGCGCGGTGGCGATGCCCAAGCGCTGGCCCATGCCCAGGGAGAACCCGCCCACCTTCTTGCGCTGCACGCCGCTCAGTCCGGTCAGTGCCAAGGCCTCGTGGACCCTGGAGCTGGGCAATCCGGCGGTGGCCGCCATGGCCCGCAGATGCGCCAACGGGGTGAGCGACTTGTGCACGGACTTGGCTTCCAGCAAGGTGCCAACCTCGGTCAGCGGATGCCGGGACTTCTTGAAGTCCCGCTGATTCACCAGCACCTGTCCGCTGGTGGGCGCCGCCAATCCGACGATCATCCTCATGGTGGTGGACTTTCCGGCCCCGTTGGGGCCGAGGAAGCCGGTTACCTTTCCGGGTTGCACCGTGAACGACACCTGGTCGACCACGGTTTTATTGCCGTATCTCTTCGTCAACTGCTGAGCCTGGATCATATCTCCAGCCTAGAAAAAATGGGGCCGTGATGAACCGCCCCGAATGCTGATCTTCTGGTCACTCAAAAGGTTGAGTGCGCCGGGCCGAAGCAGCGATGGCATGCACCCGTTGGTGCATGCCATCAATGATTGCCGCGCGGAATCAGAATCCGGCGTGGGTGGCCAAGAAGATCATCCCGGCCAGGCCTACCGCGAAGGGCAGAGCCAGCAGGATCATGAGCTTGAGCTGGTCGCGGGCGATCGCCACGCACTCGCGCAGGAACGCGCTGGGCCGATAGTAGGCCGCCGTCTTTCCGCCGAAGGCGCGGGCTTCCAGGCCCATCTGGCGCGATGCCAATGCAGCTCGCAGCGCATGGTAGTCGCTGGTGACCAGCCACAGCTGGCCCTCCGGCTGGCGTTCGCGCACCAGGGCATTGGAGAAATCCAGGTTCTCCACGGTGTCCTTGGCCCGGTCCTCAATCAGGATCTGGGATGCAGGGATGCCCTGCTCGCCCAGGTAGCGGGCCATGGACACGCCTTCGGGTTCC
This sequence comes from Glutamicibacter sp. GQ173, assembly GCF_059759215.1. Taxonomy (NCBI): domain Bacteria; kingdom Bacillati; phylum Actinomycetota; class Actinomycetes; order Micrococcales; family Micrococcaceae; genus Glutamicibacter; species Glutamicibacter sp. GQ173. The sequence goes on along the minus strand of NZ_JCAXDT010000003.1, from coordinate 104,037 downwards.
TGTTCGTCGTGCCCCTGCCCGCCGGTGGGGACCATCAGCAGCCGAGGTTCGGCTTGCGATGCATACAGCGCGATCGCCTTGTCCAGCCGGCCGCGCAGCAAGGGGGTGACCTTCCCGTTGATGGCGCGCGCCCCGAGTATCACCGCGGCTGCCCCGCGGGTTTTGGCCGGGAACCTGGCGTGCACCCACGCATAGAGCAGCATCATCGCGAATAGGCAGGCCGTGAAAACGGATGCCATAAAGAGAATGAAGGCCAGCGCGTAGCTCCACCAGGTATTGATCTGCACCAGCAGCACCGCGAGCACCGGCAGGATGAACACCAGCACCCCGGCAGCCAGGGACAGCAGGTTGGAGATCCGCGCGCCTTCGCGCCGCCACATCAACACGCCGTTGTAGATCAGCGCCGCGCCGAACACCACCACCATCAGCGGGGTCATCACCAGGACGATGGCAATGAGGAACCCGAAGCCCGGCACCACGGTGGTCAGCAGATCCGCCACGGCCGCGAGGCTGGAGCACACGAGCGGGAAGAGCAACGCGGCCAGGCCCAGCCGGCGTGGATCTTTGCGGTATTGCCAAATGAACACCGCCCAGAGCACTGCAAGCAGGGCCCATCCTGCGAGTTGAACCAGTAGTTCCTCCATTGCCGACTATCCCACCGATTTCCAGTTGTTGATGCGGTATTCGCGTTTGAGCATTGATTGGGCTCCGAGGTATCCTCCCATGCCATGCACCGATGGACCGGGAGGGGCCGCCGACGAGATGAGGTACAGCCCCTTGGACTTCAGGTACCAGGGATCCAGGGAAACCCGTGGCCGCTTGATGGTGCCCAGCAGATCCATGGTGCCTCCCGATAGGTCTCCGCCGATCAGCGCGGCGTTCTGCCGCTCGAGGTCCTTGGCGGTGACCACGTGCGCTTCGAGGATGATCTCGGAGAAGCCCGGGGCAGCCCGCTGGATCATTGATTGGATTTCGTAGCGCATATCTGCCGGCGAATCCAATGGAACATGGCAGTAGGCCCATATGACGTGCTGGCCGGCTGGCGCGCGCGAGTCATCGAATTGCGAGGGCTGGGCCACGATGGTGAAAGGGGCCGCCGATCCGCGATGGACGGCTGCGCGCTCGGCCTTGCCGACCTGCGCGGCGGTACCGCCAAGATGCACGGTGCCGGCGGTGGCCAGCGCCTGATCCCGCCATGGCACCGGTTCGGAGAGCACAAAGTGGACCAGGCAGCTGCCCGGCGAGCGCCTGGTAGTGGACAGGGCCCGGGAAAGCTGTTCGGGCAGGTGGCCGGCGCTGAGCTTGGCGGCATCTTCGGCGGAGGTGTCGAACAGGATGTTCTGCGCGGACAGCTCATCAATGTGGTTCACCCGCACGCCGGTGTGGATCTGCGCGCCATGGGCCATGGCTTCGGCGGCCAGGGCTTCGCTGATGGCCTGGGAACCGCCACGCGGAATCGGCCAGCCCTTGGCGTGGGCCGTCGCGGCGAGGAATAATCCGGCACCGGCGCTGGCCGGCCCACGCGATCCGCCGGCCACATGGGCCGAGCAGCCCGAGTACAGTGCGGCGGCCTTCTCATACTTCGTGGAGAACACTTCCTTGAGCCCCATGCCGCCCACCGTGGCGGCGGCGAAGGCGGCCAGGGCCTGCGGATGACGCGGGATCTTGAGCAGCGTGTCGAGCAGGGTGGCGCTGATCCCGTCGATCTGGTGGACCAGCGGTTCGATCAAGCGGCGATACATCCGGCCTTCTGCCCCGCCCAATGCTTCGACGGTGCGCTCCAAATCCTTGTAGGCGCACACGGTGCGCCCATCGAGCACATGGGCGAAGGACAGCTGTGGGGTGATGAACTCGACCCGCTCGTGGACCCCCAGTTCGCGCATGGCCGGGGATTGCATGGCCATCGGGTGCACGGCGCTGCCCAGGTCGAAGATCGCCTCGGAGCCGTTCAGCGATTGGGTCCTGGCTGCCCCTCCGATGCTGTCATTGGCTTCATAAACCTGGACAGCCAGTCCTGCCCTGGCGGCCACGGCGGCGGCAGCCAGGCCGTTGGGCCCGGCCCCGACGACGGCGACGTCGATCATTTCCCGCTCCCAGCGGGCTGGTGCCGCTTCTTCGCTCCCGGCCACAGCGAGCGCAGGGTGGTCTTCTCCGGCAGTCCGGCAAATTCGCCGGCCAGCGGGTCATCCTGGCCGACCGCGCGGATCGGGTCGCGCCGCGGGTCAAGGATTGAGCGCGCCACCAGGTACATCAGGTAGCCGAGCATGATCATGTGGGCCAGCACCAGCACGACGTATCCAGCCTCCGGGAAGGCCTTATGCGGGTCCTCGGCGGAGAAGGAATCGAGATAGTTCCAAAGTCCATAGAAGTGGGCGATCTCCACCAGCATCCAGATCACGAATTCGCGCCAGCGCGGCAGGGCCAGCACGAACAGCGGAATCAGCCACACGATGAACTGCGGCGAGTAGACCTTGTTGACCATGACAAAGGAGGCGATGATCAAGAAGGCCATCGAGCCCAGCCGCGGAGTGCGCCGGGAGTACAGGCCCAGCAGGGCAACGCCTACGCAGCACAGGAAGAAGAGCACCAGCCCGTACCGCGAAATCTGCTCCGCCTCGAAACTCGGCATGCCCGGGTTCTTGGCCGCTACCACATTCCAGGCGTGCCAGAAGCTGGAGAGGCCCGCGCCGCGTTCCGAGGAGAAGCTGAAGAAGTGCATGAAGGATTTGGGGAAGGCCAGCGCGTAGGGCAGGTTGACCAGCACCCAGGTGGCTGCGGCCGTTCCCCCGGTGATCCAGAAGGTCTTGAGCCGGCCGGTGCGGATAGCCAGCACCAGGATCGCGCCAAGGATGAAGAAGGGGTAGATCTTCATCGCCGCGCCCAGGCCGATCAGGATCCCGGCCAGGACCGTGTGCTTGCGGGCAAAGGCCAGCATGCCGGCGGCCAGCAGGGCCACGGCCCACATGTCCCAGTTGATGCTGCCGGCCAGGATGATCCCTGGGGCAATGGCCACCATGGCGGCATCCCAGGGGCGCCGCCCGGCCATGCGCACGGTGCACAGCACGGTAACCATCCAGAGGATCGCCACCAGCACCAGGTTCATGTCGAAGTACAGCAGCGAGCGGTTGGCCACCGACTCGGGCACGATCGAGGCCACCGCGGACGCCACCGCGCTCATGAGCACCGGATACTCGAATTCGGCGCTGGAGCTAAAGGGCGCCCAGGGGTTTTCCGCGAATCCGCGAGCGCCGAACAACGGCACCCAGTCGCTGTAGCAGGCGTAGAGGTAGGGGTTGTTGCCGCCCCAGCCGTTGATCCTGCACGGGTTCTTGGCCAGCAGCATCAGCAGCGCGCCGAGCGTGGTCATCAGGATGATGACCCTCTCCACGCTGAAGAATCCCGGGTCTATTCGCCCCGGATCGCTGCGCCGTCCCAGCGGGCCGCCGATCAGTGCCGTGAACTGCCGAAGGAAGCCGTCCGCGCGTGATGGCACGGTAATACGCAGGGGGCCACGCCGGGGCGGTGGCTGGTTTGGCTCGTGCATACCCACCAGCCTAGATGTTTTGTCGGCGCCCACCGGTGTGCACACCCGGGTTTCGCGTTAACTATCGGGTTCACCCCGCTGGCCAAGCCTCCACCGAAGTCCCATCGATGCCGCCAAAATGGCTGTTGACCTGACTCTCAGCAAATATGCAGGTGATTACACCGCGACTTCACCCCTCGTTTACCTAAATACTCCCGATTGGTTAACTAAGGCCCATAGCGTCATATCCGTGAGCAAAACCAATCAGCCACATGTCATGGCGATCATCCCCGCACGGGGAGGTTCCAAGGGCATCCGGCTCAAGAACCTGCGTGAGATCGGCGGCAAGTCGCTGCTGGGACGCGCCATTGAATCAGCCAAGGCCGCGAGTACAGTCAGCGACGTCGTGGTCAGCACCGATCATGAGCAGATCAAAGCCGAAGCACTGCGCTACGGCGCTCGCGTCGTTGACCGACCGGCAGACATCGCCGGGGATACGGCCAGCAGCGAGTCGGTTCTGCAGCATGTCCTGGCCAACACGCAGCCCGCGCCGGCGGTGACGCTCTTCATCCAGTGCACCAGCCCGCTGATCGACCCAGCGGATCTGGATGCGGCCGTCACCACGGTCACCTCCGGAAAAGCGGAAGTCAGCTTCGCAGCGGTGGCCGACCACGGTTTCCACTGGGCTGTTGGCGAGAATGGCGAAGCGGTAGCGGTGGGGCACGAGAAGCTGCACCGCCCGCGCCGCCAGGACCGCGAACCGCGTTTCCGCGAAACCGGGGCGTTCTACGCCATGGACACCGAAGGCTTCCTGGCCGCGGGGCACCGGTTCTTCGGCCGGGTCCAGGTCCACGAGGTCCCGGCCGAGCACGGGATCGACATCGACACCGAGGCTGATCTGCTGCTGGCGGAACTGACACTGCCCGATGAACCGGCAGCGATCAGCGTGGATGCGGTCATCACGGATTTTGATGGCGTGCACACCCCGGACACCGCCTATGTCGATGAGCACGGCACCGAAACCGTGCGCGTCTCGCGCTCCGATGGCATGGGCGTGGCCCGGCTTCGGGCCGCCGGAGTGAAGTTCCTGATCCTCTCCAAGGAAGCCAACCCAGTGGTGGCCGCCCGGGCCGCAAAACTCAAGGTTGAAGTGGCCCACGGCATCGAGAACAAGGCCGAATACCTGGCCCAGTGGCTGGCCGACGAGTCGATCAACCCGGCGCGCGTGGCCTACGTCGGCAACGACATCAACGACCTCGGCGCCATGAGCCTGGTTGGCTGGCCCATCGCCGTGGCCGATGCCAACGAGCAAGTACACCGTGCTGCTCGCCACCGGCTGTCCCGCAAGGGCGGATACGGGGCGGTGCGAGAACTGGCCGAACTGGTCCTCGCAGCACGCTAACCCGCAAATTTTTCCAAGTTTCACCCAATGAAAGGCAAATCAATGACCTCCGTGACCACCGAAATCAAGCCAGTTGCCATCGGCGAATCCCTGCTCGGCGCTGGCCAGCAGGTCTACGTCATCGGCGAAATCGGCATCAACCACAATGGTGATATCGAAATCGCCAAGCAGCTGATCGACGTTTCGGCCGAGGCCGGCGCCAACGCGGTGAAGTTCCAGAAGCGCACCCCGGAAATCTCCACCCCGACCGACATGCGCGACAAGATCCGCTCCACCCCATGGGGCGACATGACCTACCTGGACTACCGCTACCGCGTCGAGTTCGACCAGGCGCAGTACAAGGAGCTCATCTCCTACGCAGCCTCCAAGGGCCTGCACGCCTTCGCTTCCCCATGGGACGTTCCTTCGGTGGAGTTCATGGAAGAGCAGGGTGCAGTCACCCACAAGGTCGCTTCCGCATCGGTCACCGACATCGACCTGCTCAAGGCGCTGGCGCAGACCGGCAAGCCGATCATCCTGTCCACCGGCATGTCCACCATCGAGCAGATCGACAAGGCCGTGGAGACCCTGGGCACCTCGAACTTGGTCATGATGCACGCCACCAGCACCTACCCGCTGCCTCCCGAAGAAGCCAACCTGCGCATGATCGAAACCCTGCGCGACCGCTACCAGGTTCCAGTGGGCTACTCGGGCCACGAGCGCGGCCTGCAGATCTCGCTGGCAGCAGTGGCCCTGGGCGCCGTCACCGTGGAGCGCCACATCACCCTTGACCGCACCATGTGGGGCTCGGACCAGGCTTCGAGCCTGGAGCCAAAGGGCTTCGAGTCGCTGATCCGCGACATCCGCATCCTCGAGCAGGCCATGGGCGACGGCGTGAAGAAGGTCTTCCCGGGCGAGCTGGCTCCACTGAGCCGCCTGCGCCGCGTCGACGCCTAATCACTGCCAGGTATCCGGCGGTTGGACTCACCGACGGGTCCAACCGCCGTTTATTTATGTCTGCATAAGGAAGGCCGAGAAGAAGACATGGACTTGATCCCCGGGCGCATCTCCGTGGTTATCCCCGCCTACAACCAAGAAGCATTTATTTGCGATGCTCTCTCATCGCTGACCCGGCAAAAGCTGGGACGCTGGGAGCTGGAAGTGCTCGTGGTTGATGACGCATCCGACGACCAGACGGCCGCGCTGGTGCGCAGCTACCAGGACCGGCTACCGGGCCTGCAGCTGATCAGCCTGCCCGAGAACTCCGGGGTGTCCGCGGCCCGCAATGCCGGGCTGGAGCAGGTCACCGGCGAATATTTCACTTTCCTCGACCCTGACGACTGGTACTCTTGCGAGCACCTGATGACCTTGGCCGAGTCGCTGACCGAGCTGCATGTCGACTTCGTGCGCTGCGACCACGTGCGGGTCACCGGCACCAACCGCGTGATTCACCGGGCCCCGCAGGCGCTGCGAGGAATGCCGCTGGACCCCGCCGATGATATCGAGCCGGTCGATTCGCCGTCCATGGTGGACTACACCTTCGTCTGGGCGGGCATGTACCGCACCGAGCTGATGCGAACGCAGGAGCTGTACTACTTCGACTCGCAGCTGCACAGCGCCGAGGACCGGTTGTGGCTCTGGAAACTGCACTTGACCACCAGCAAATATGCGGTCGTTTCCTCGCCCGGGGTCTTCTATCGACGCGGCCTGCCCGGTTCGCTGACCCAGGTCTTCGACCAGCGCCAGCTGGGTTTCATCCCCGCCTACGCGCAGATCCTCAACGAAGTGCGGCTGCATCCGGATGCAGAACGGCACCTGCCCAAAGCCATGCGGCAGTTCTTTGCGATCGTGTGCCATCATGAGAAACGGGCGAAGAACTATCCGCCCGAGGTCCGCCTGGAGATGAAGCAAAAGCTGCGCCAGGTGTTCACCACCATTGACGCGCCCTTGGCACGCCAGGTGGCACTCGAAATGGACGTCGCCCGCCGCCGCCATATCCTCTCCTTCCTGCAGCCAGGTCAGATCGGGGCCGCCAAGTGATCGCACTGATTGAAGCCAGCAGCTACTTCCAGCTTGCTTCTCTGGCCGCGATGGCCGATGCAGGACTGCTTCCCGATGCCGATGAACGGGTATTGGTCCTGGCCAACGGTTCACAGGTCCCGGAATTGACGACACCGCTGGATCAGGTCCCGGGCTTTGAAAAGCTGGCTGCTCGTTTCGACCGGGTCGTCGACTTCGCAGCTCTGGCTGCCCCGCGCCGACCTTCCCAGTTCAACCCGCGCGAGGACGAGCTGCACATCTTCGAGCGGCTTCTGCGCAGCGCCTGGGATCTTGGTTCCGAGCCGCTGACCCTCGTTCTGGAATCCGTCCAAGTCAACCCGGCTCGGGCACTGGCCCGCATCTTCTTCGAAGCCCAGCTGTGGGTGCATTCCGACGGGCTGATGTCCTACGGGCCAACCCGCAATCGGCTGCCGATGCCGCTGCGCCAGCGCTTGATGGGGACCATCCACGTTGATCTGGTTCCCGGGTTGGAGCCGCACCTGCTGGCCGAGCTTCAGCCGGTCCGCAAAGTCCTGCGGGCCCAGCAGCTGGAGCGGATCTTCACCGAGCTGGCCGAGGAAGCGCACTTCGAGCTTCCCGGTTCAAGCGCGCTGATTCTTGGCCAATACCTTGGATCCCTTCGCCTGATGGACTCGGATGAAGAGTTCGAGCTGCATGTGCAGATGCTTCAGGAAGCCCTTGATCGCGGGCTGGATACGGTGCTGTTCAAGGCGCATCCATCAGCAAGTGCCACCTCGGCGGCACGGCTGGCCAGTGTCGCTGGGCAGATGGGCCTGGATTTCCGCCTGCTGGACACCGATCACCTGGCCGAAACCGTGATCGCCTCGGCCCGGCCAGAAGTGGTCATCTCCTGCTTCTCCACCGGCCTGGCCACCGCCAAGTACATTCTGAACACCGATGTCCATGCGGCAGGCACCGGAGCGATGCTCCAGGCACTGGCACCCTATGAGAATTCAAACCGGATTCCGCTCTCGATCATCCACGCACTGTTTGTCCAAGGCGTTCCGGCTCCGGCACACAGCGACGGCGATGACCAGCTCTCGAAGCTGCTGGTGGCCGTGGCCTACTGCATGCAAGCGGCCCAGCTGCCTCAGCTGCGCGAACCTGCCGCCGAATTCCTGGGCGTCCACTACCCCGAGTTCTCCGCCCACTTCAAGCGCCGCCGGATCACCAAGCTGGATTTGCCGCCGCGCTGGGTGCATCTGGCATCGCGCCGCACCTTCCCGTCCAGGGTCCGCGGAGCCTCGCGCCGGGTATTGCGAAAAGGGTCGAAGCAGCTGGAAACATTGTCCAAATCCCTCAGCCGACTGGCAAAATGACCCTCATCATGATGAAACTGACCCAGCACGACACCCATGAGGTTCCGCGTCCGCGATTCGGGACCGCTCATGTGTGGGTCGAGTCCCCGCTGCAGCTGCTCTCCGCCGTGGAAACCCACGCCGCAGGGCTGCTGGGCACGGATATCCGGGTTGTTCCACGCCTTGGCATGCCTTTGGAGGCCACTACCCAGGCGCTGCTCAACCATGCTCCGGCCGGGGTGCACTTCGAGCCAGCGGCCCGCAAGCCTCCGCAGCCCAAGAGCTCTTCGGACCGGTATGTCACCGGCGATGCCTACTCGGGCAAGGTGCAGCGCAGCTTGCTGGCCGGGGTAAAGGCCAAGGAAATCATCATCATCGATGACGGGCTGGCCACCTTGGCGCTGATCAAGCAGCTGATCAGCGACTCCCCCACCCCGTTGGTTCGCGCTCGAGCCAAAAACTCGGCGGCCCGCATTGCCATGGGTCTTGCCACCTGGCATCGCTTGCGCCAGCTGGCTCGCGAAGACCGCTTGCTGATTGTTTCCGCGCTCTTTGTGGATGCTGCAACGCGCTCGAAGATGGCTGATCTGGGGATCAAGTTCGCCCAGCACAAGTTCGAGTGGCTGGCTACCCAGCCGGTCGCAGAGAGCTTTGCCGAACCGACCTTGCTCATCGGATCCGCCATGGTTGCCGATCAGTTGATTCACGAGCAGCCATATTTGCGGTGGATCGAGGGCATTGCCGCAGACGGACCGGTTGCGTATTTCCCGCACCGGCGTGAAACCCCGGAACTGCTGGAGAAGATCTCGAAGATTGACCAGGTAGTCCTTAAGGAACATACTGTCCCGATTGAAATGCGGCTGCGGGTACTGCGTCCGGGGCAGGAAATCCGGGCCTTGCCTTCTACCGTGATCCCTTCCCTTCGGCTGCTTTTGGGCCCGGATTCCAGATGCCTCTATCCCCAGGCGGTCCCCGATAATTGGTGGACCGAAGGTACCGACCTCGCATTGCGTGAGCACCTATCCAGTTCGTTGAAGGTGTGAAGCCGCTAATGAAACCCTCAGTTCTTGCTATTGCCGACTCTGATTCCTATCTGAAGCTGGCCACAAGTTTTTTGCATCGCTTGGGTCCCGAATGGGACCGCAAGGTATATCTGGCGCGCACTCCGGTGATGCCCACCGAACAACAGATTTCAGCGGCATTTGAAGGCACCAATCTGGATCCGCAGATGCTCGAGGTCATCCAGCTCTCGCAGTTGGAAGCTGATTCGGTCCAGGAAGACATCATCTTCGCTTCAGCGACAGGTCCTGTTGTTGCCGAAATCTATTCGCGGATCCTGCGTACCGAACCGGTTGATGGGCGCCGTACCGCCTTGATCTCGGCTTTGCCCGGTGTTGCCTACCCTGCCACGCAGAAGGGCTGGAACTATCGTCGAGCCGGCGATGCCTTTATCTGCCATTCACATGCCGAGGCCCGCGACTTTTCGTTCATGACCGAATCCCATGCCGGGCATCAGCCGACCATCATGGTCAGCAAGCTCCCGTTCTTGAACTGCACGGGATTCCCCCCAGCCCAAGAAAAGCTGATCAATCGCTTGGTCTTCGCACCGCAGGCCAAGGTACCCGAGACCGTCGAACAGCGCGAGTCGATCCTGCTTGCGCTGGAGCAGGCCAGCAAGATGAATCCGGGTCTCGAGGTCGTGGTCAAGCTCCGTGCCAAGGCTGGAGAACCGCAGACCCACCTCGAGGCCCATCCATACGACAGCCTTTTCACGCAGCTGCAGTCGCGCAACAGGATCAGTGCCGAATCACGAATCCAGTTCGATACCGGATCCATGAGCGAGGCCCTCGTTCCCGGAAGCGCCCTGGTCACTGTGTCTTCCACTGCTGCTTTGGAATCCTTGGACCGCGGCTTGCCCACAATGGTTCTTTCCGATTTCGGCGTGAACACGCAAATGATCAATACCGTCTTTGTCGCTTCCGGGATCATCGGCGAATTGGAAGATGTTGTTTCGCTGAACTTCGGAGAGCCCAGCAAAGCATGGCTGCGGGAAAACTACTTCCACCGCATGGATCGCAGCTTCTTTCAATCATTGGAGTTCCTGGCCCGGCGGGCGAACGCTGGACAACTGCGTACCGATCCGGAAGTCTTGGCATTCATCCGGCGCCAGCCGCTGCGCCATCGACTGCGTACGGCGTTGCCATCGCCTGTGGTGAAGGTGCTGCTGAAAATGCGTCATGGATACCGACACTCACGCAACCACAGAGCCAGAAGCCTGTCATGATCAAATTAAGTTTCACCAATGACTTCCCTTCTGGTCTTCACATTCAGGCTTAGTCATGATCAACTAGCCTTTTAATGATGTACATAAATTGTTGCGAGAGTCCGTGGGGGTCCTTCCCTCACGGACTCTTTGGCCCTCTGCCGCGAACTTCGAGCAGGTGGTAACTGCAAAGGTTGGGAATGTTCTGAACACATTAGGACTTAAGATCAATATGGGCCTAATTTCAGGACAAACGTTTGACGTGCCCGAATGCCCGAAGATTTGTACATTTCAATAAGGAGCTCATGTGTCGGCCAATCCGATCCGCGTTGCCATTGTTGGCGTAGGAAACTGCGCCACTTCTCTTGTCCAAGGTGTCGAGTACTACCGAAACGCGGACGCGGAGTCCACCGTTCCGGGACTCATGCACGTGCAATTCGGCCAGTACCACGTTGGAGACGTACAGTTCGTTGCTGCCTTTGACGTTGACGCGAAGAAGGTCGGCCTCGATCTTTCCGAAGCCATCCTGGCCAGCGAAAACAACACCATCAAAATCGCCGATGTGCCTGCCACCGGCGTAACGGTCCAGCGCGGCCATACCCTTGATGGACTCGGCAAGTATTACCGCGAAACCATCGAAGAGTCCGATGCTGCGCCTGTAGATATCGTCCAGTCCCTCAAGGACAACAAGGTCGACGTGCTGGTTTGCTACCTGCCAGTTGGCTCAGAGCAGGCCGCCAAGTTCTACGCCCAGTGCGCCATCGATGCAGGCGTGGCCTTTGTCAACGCGCTGCCAGTGTTCATCGCTGGCACTCCTGAATGGGCCAAGAAGTTCACCGACGCCGGCGTGCCCATCGTCGGCGACGACATCAAGAGCCAGATCGGTGCAACCATCACCCATCGCGTCATGGCCAAGTTGTTTGAGGACCGCGGCGTGGTGCTTGACCGCACCTACCAGCTGAACGTGGGCGGCAACATGGACTTCAAGAACATGCTCGAGCGCGATCGCCTGGAGTCAAAGAAGATTTCCAAGACCCAAGCCGTCACCTCGAACACGTCGGCAAAGCTGGCCGCTGACGATGTCCACATCGGACCGAGCGACTTCGTTGCCTGGCTCGATGACCGCAAGTGGGCTTTCGTGCGCCTCGAGGGACGAAACTTCGGTGATGCCCCGGTGAACCTGGAGTACAAGCTGGAAGTCTGGGATTCCCCGAACTCCGCGGGTGTCATCATCGACGCCGTGCGCGCTGCCAAGATCGCCCTTGATCGCGGCATCGGCGGGCCGATCTTGTCGGCTTCGAGCTACTTCATGAAGTCGCCGCCAGAGCAGTACGATGACGAAACTGCACGCAACAAGGTCGAAGCCTTCATCCGGGGCGACGTGGAACGCTAGGCGTTTCGCTTAAACGGTGCGCGAAGATGGGCCAGGACTTTAGTCCTGGCCCATTGTCGTACCTGGAACTGTTCCCAGACGCGGAGAAGCCCGCCGGCTTGCAGGCCGGCGGGCCTCTGGGCACTAATATGCGAGATCATAGTGGGTACCTCTTATTCAATTTGTGGGCAACGGTAATGGCGTTGTGCCCACCTAGCGAATACGAAGGTACATTTCTACAGGCACGTGATTCTTGAGCTCACGCTCACGCATTCGGCGATTGAATTCCGTGCTGTCAACGTTTTTCAGCTTGCTGCTGTCTTGACGCTTTCTCATTTGCTTTCCCTCCCTTCATTCACCGTTGAAGGGGAGGGAAGATCCTGGCGCGTGGTAGAAACGGCGCGAGCTTTCAGGCTTTCTGGACCAGCGAAGATAAGTTCCGAGGTGCGAACTGCCCGTTGAGCGGACGAGGAGTACAGGGTGCTAGACATGAAAAAGTTCCTAAGGTGAGAGTCGATTACTGACCTGCAACCTCAGGAACTGGGTGGGATTCACCGTAGTCTAGGAAACCACTGTTCCGGAGGTTGGAGAGACAAAGCCGTAATTGCCGGCAGGCATAAAGCCGCCGCCACGTCGCCATGTGCGATGAGTCGAAATATCCAGAGTGATATTCATCGTTTCTCCACCTCCTAAAATCTATTTGAAGCCAGTCGCGATCAGACGCGAGGCTTTGCTGATAAGTTTTATCGATCCGCAAGTCTCATTGAGACTTCCCAATCACAATATTCAGCTTACATGGATTACACCCGGTCCGCCACTAATTAAGTCAAAAAGTTTAAGAACTTTTTTTGAGGTGCAAAAATGCCTGGCACCGCGTGAACTGGGTCCCGAAAGTTGGACTAGCTAAATAATAGGCCTGCTTCAGGCTGCAAGGGTATGGCACCGATATTCCATCGGTGTCATACCCTTCAGTCGTTCCTGACGTCGATTCGTGTTGTACCAATCGATGTACGCCTCAATCGTCGCCTTGAGATCCTCGAAATCTGCGAAATGCTCTCCATGGAACATCTCTGACTTGAGATGGCCAAAGAAATTCTCCATGACCGCATTGTCATAGCAATTTCCCTTGCGGGACATGGACTGCACCGCACCATGCCCCTCCAGCAGGGCCTTCCAAGACTGATGCTGATACTGGAACCCTTGATCCGTATGAACCAACAGCTTCTTTTCGAAATCCCTCGCCCCTAAAGCCTGAGCCAAGCTCTGACTGGTGAACATCGTGGTCGGTGACGAAGCAATCGTGTAGCTCAAGATGCTGTGGTCAAACAGATCCATGATGGGAGACAAATACAGTTTCCTCTGATCAACCCTGAACTCGGTCACGTCACTGACGTAAACAGTGTCCGGTGTATCCACGTCGAAATGCCGTTGCAACAGATTCTCAGCGATCTTGCTCTGCTCACCCTGATAGGAGTTGTAACCGCGCTTCGGACGTGCTTTGGACTGGAACCCCAGGATCCGCATGAGCTTGCGGACCAGCTTCATACCAACATTCCAGCCTTCAGCGCGAAGGTCCATATGAACCCTTCGGTATCCGTAGCGCCGCTTGCTATTCTCAAACGACGTGGTGATGGCGGCTTTGAGGTCCGCATGCGGATCTGTCTGATCCATCAACTTCAGATGGTAGTAATAGGTTGACCTGGCCAGGCCTGCTACGGCTAGCAGGTCTGCGAGGTCGTGCTCACACTTGAGGGTGACAACCGCATGGGTTTTCAGCGATGCCCCTGATCCCTCAAGTCTCGGAGTTTTTCCAGGTAAGCCACCTGGGCTAGCAGTCGTTTGTTTTCCTGGCGGAGTTTTTCTTCTTCGCTCAACGGTGGTTTAGGTGCGGTGCCTTTGGGGCGGCCTTTGGGCTTGGGCCTCAGTGCTTCGTCGCCGCCATTTCGCCATAACCGCGCCCAAGCGTCAACATGATTTCTGGAGCTGAGCTGGAACTCTGCGGCAAGTTGCATGGCAGTTTCACCTGCAAGGAACCGGTCAACGATTTCCTTCTTGGTCTCGAAGGAATACTGCGTTTTTGTTGGTTTCTCCATGAGGCATAGCCTGCCATGCAATCGCCACCGATTGTAGAGGAACTTGACCGAATCCACCCCAACTTTGATCATCGATGCCGCTGCCCAATACCCAATGCCTTGCTCGAATAGTTCCACGAGTTGCTCGCGTTGGTACTCGGATAGTGTGCTTCGTGCGTGCATGAAAATGCTCCCCGAAAGTTGTTGACTTTTACAGTCCAACTTTCGGGGAGCAGTTCACGCGGCGCCAGGCATTGTTGCTGAACTCTCCACAGGCCAGCAATTACTCTTCGGTGATAGCTTTCTGGGCTTCGGGCTGCTTTTCCCACCAAGCACGAAGCTGCTCTACAGCCGCCTCTTCGCCCAGCGGGCCCTCGTCCAAACGCAGCTCAAGCATGAACTTGTAGGCGCGGCCCACCACGGGGCCCGGATTGATTCCCAGAATTGACATAATCTGCTGGCCATCCAGATCCGGGCGGATGGATTTGAGTTCTTCCTGCTCCGTGATCTGGGCGATGCGCTCCTCGAGATCATCGTAGGCAAAGGCAAGGCGGTCGGCCTTCTTGCGGTTGCGCGTGGTGACATCCGAACGGGTCAAGCGATGAAGGTGCTCGAGCAGCTCTCCGGCATCGGTGACGTATCGGCGCACGGCCGAATCTGTCCACCCGGCGTCCCCGTAGCCGTAGAAGCGCATATGCAGCTCGACCAGGCGAGCCACCGACTTGGTGGTCTCCTTGTCAAAGCGCAAGGTCCGCATGCGCGCCTTGACCAATTTTGAGCCGACCATGTCGTGGTGGCGGAAGGACACCGCGCCGCTGGGTTCGAACTTGCGGGTGGCAGGCTTGCCGATGTCGTGCATCAGGGCGGCAAAGCGCAGCACAAAGTCGGGTCCCGGAACCGGACCATCTTGATCGGTTTCCAATGCGATGGCCTGCTCGAGCACGGTGAGCGAATGCTGGTACACATCCTTGTGCCGATGATGCTCGTCAATTTCCAGGCGCAGTGCGGAAACTTCCGGCAGCACCTTGTCGGCCAGCCCGGTGTCGACCAGCAGGTTGATGCCGGCTCGAGGATCTGCGCCGTTGATCAGCTTGACCAGCTCATCACGCACGCGCTCCGCGGAAATAATGTCGATGCGATCGGTCATTTCGCTCATGGCCTTGCGCACGTCTGCGCTCACTTCGATTTTCAGCTGCGAAGCAAAACGGGCAGCGCGCATCATGCGCAATGGATCATCCGAGAAGGAAATGTCCGGAGCCCCCGGGGTGCGAATCGATTGGTCCTTCAAGGAAGAGACGCCATCAAAGGGGTCAACGAGCTCAAGGTCCGGCAGCCGAA
This sequence comes from Glutamicibacter sp. GQ173, assembly GCF_059759215.1. NCBI lineage: Bacteria > Bacillati > Actinomycetota > Actinomycetes > Micrococcales > Micrococcaceae > Glutamicibacter > Glutamicibacter sp. GQ173. Next base: position 88,729 of record NZ_JCAXDT010000003.1, on the reverse strand, counting down.
GGGCCATGGAGTTCATGGTGAAGTCGCGGCGGAACAGATCGTCGTGCAAGTTATCGCCGAAGGCGACAATCGGCTTTCGCGATTCCTTGTCATAGGCATCAGCGCGATAGGTAGTGACTTCTAAGGTATGCTCGCCCTTTTTCAGCGCGATGGTTCCGAACTCTCGTCCCACATCCCAGATATTGTCGGCCCATCCGGAAATCACATTGATGGTTTCCTCGGGGCGCGCGCTCGTGGTGAAGTCCAGATCCGGAGAAACTCGGCCCAAGTAGAGATCTCGAACCGGTCCGCCCACCAGGGACAACTCATGGCCTGCCGTGACGAAGCGGTCGGTCAAGTCGAAAATGACCGAAGGCAGGATTTGACGCAACGCGTCAGGTGAGGGAAGTGCATGCATAGTTACTTAAGCGTGCCAGAAATCTGGGCGAAATGCTTGAAAATGCACTGAATTCGCTTGCGAGATAACTTACTTGTCCACGTCGATAAAGCGAAGGTGGCCACTTTCTCGATAGAGTGGATTCATGAACCGACCGATCCCGTCTGCCCCAAAGCGCACTCCATTGACTGCGTCAATGGCTCGCGCACAGGCAACGGGCGGTCACACGAGCTTGCCAACAGTGGAAGAAGTCTCTTCCGGCGGCATTGTCATCGACTTCAACGCCCCGCAGCTTCCGGTTGCAATTATCGCCCGGTACAACCGCGGCGGTCGCCTGGAATGGTGCCTGCCCAAGGGGCATCCCGAGGGCGTGGAATCCAACGAGGAAGCGGCGATCCGCGAAATCGAGGAAGAGACCGGCATCGCCGGGAGAATCCTCGCACCATTGGGTTCGGTCGACTACTGGTTCACCGTGACAAACTACCGGGTGCACAAAACCGTGCACCATTTCCTGCTGGAAGCTACCGGCGGGCATCTGACGATCGAGAATGATCCCGACCACGAAGCCGTCGATGTTGCCTGGGTTCCCCTGGATTCCCTCGGCAAGCGCCTGTCCTTCCCTAATGAGCGCCGGATCGCTGATCTGGCACGCGAGGTTCTAACAAAGCATGACTCAGGTTCCTAATTCATCTGCCGGCGCCGATCAGCAGCCTATGACCGGAGCCATGGACCTCGTCGCCGAACCTCCTGTGGAGCTGCATCACCAGCAAGGCAGGTCGCGCTCCAAGGTCTATGCCCTGATGGCCTCGGGCACCATGGTTTCGCGCCTGCTCGGTTTTGCCCGGACAGCGTTGCTAGCCATGGCCATCGGTTCGGTCACCTCGGTGGCCGACATCTTTGAAAAAGCCAACGTCATCCCGACGATCATCTACATGCTGCTGGCCGGTGGCGTGTTCAACGTCGTGCTGATTCCCCAGCTGATCAAGGCCTCCAAGGCCAAAGACCGAGGCGCGGCATACACCTCCAAGCTGATTTCACTGACCGTGGTGGTGATGGGCGCCTTGACCCTGCTGCTCACCCTCGGCGCCAGGCCGCTAATCACCGCGCTGACCAACAACTGGTCCGAACCGATGATCGTGCTCGGCACCGCCTTCGCGTACTGGTCGCTGCCGCAGATCTTCTTCTACGGGCTCTACGCAGTCCTTGGCCAAGTGCTCAACGCCAACGGCCGATTTGCCGCCTTCATGTGGGCGCCGGCCATCAACAACATCATCCAGCTCCTGGTCATCGGCGCTTTCATCCTCACCTTTGGCGCCTACACCTCGGGCGATCCGATGCAGAACTGGAGCTATCTGAAGACCGTGTGGCTCGCTGGCGGGGCGACCCTGGGCATCGTCATGCAGTCCCTGGTGCTGTTCTGGCCGCTGAAGAAGAGCGGGCTGAAGCTCACCCTCGACTTCGGCTGGCGTGGCATGGGCCTGCGCCACGTGGGCAAGCTGGCGGTCTGGACGCTGGCCGCCATGGTCATCGGCAACCTCTCCTCGCTGCTGTACTCCAAGATCGTCTCCGGGGCGACCGCAGCGCGTGCCCAATTGCCGGCCGAGCAGGCGGCCTCGGTCGCTGGCGAGTATGCGCTGAACACATCCCAGCTGATCACCGTCTTGCCGCATTCCCTCTTCGCCCTGACCGTGGCCACGGTGCTGTTCAACGACTTCGCCCGGGCCTTCACCGAGAAGCGCGTCTCCGATGTCGGCCAGCTGCTCAACCGCGGCATGCGCTCCACGGCCATCCCGATTGTCTTCTGCACCATCGTGTTCATTGTGCTCGCCGGCCCATTGGGGCGCCTCTTTGCCGGCTCCTCGGAAAACGCCGCCCAAGCCGCCGGTGCCCTGGGCCAGCTTTTGCTCCTGACCTCGCTGGGCCTGCCGTTCAAATCCCTGCAGTTCTTCATGCTGCGCGTGTTCTATGCCGAAGAAGATACCCGCACTCCAATGCTGATCCAGACCGCCACCGCGGCTCTCGGCCTGCTTCTTGCCTTCTCCGCCGCCGCACTGGTCGATCCGATGCATATTGCCGCGGCCATCGCTTTCATCTACGGCCTGACCAATGTGCTCGGCTGTATCGGCACCCATTATCTGGTCAAGCGCCGCTACGGCAGCTACGGTGTCACCTCGGTGATCGATACCTACGTCCGCGTGGGCTGGATGGCGACCATCGCTGGTGCGGTGGGTTCCCTGGTGCTGTGGCTGCTGGGCGGATTCAGCTTCGGTTTCGCCTACAGCTCGCTGATTAACGCCATTATTTCGATTGTTCTGGTCGCCGGAACCATGGGCGTGGTCTACATCGGATTGCTGCACAAGACCAAGGTCCCAGAGCTCCAAGGCTTCCTCGGCCCGATCCTTCGCAGAATCCCCGGATTCAAGAGCTGAGAAACCTCTGAAACTTGCTAGTGATTCTGGGCAAATTGGCACCATTTAGGTTGCGCCGACAGGTAACATGACTGGTGGTGGTCTCTGTACTACCACCGAAGAACAATCAACCCTTGGAGATGCACGTGTCGCAGCCAATCGATGTCGGCTCTGTCCTCAGCGGCCGTTACCAGGTCACTGAGACTGTCCTTTCATCAGCTGAAGGTGATTTGGTACTCGGCGGCATTGACCAGGTCCTGAACAGATCCGTCAGCATCATGGTGGCTTCGACCGATAACTCCTCGCAGCTTGCGGCCAGTGCCCGCGAAATCGCCATGGGCGAGCGCGCCTCCAACGTCCAGGTCCTGGACCTTGGCATCACCGATGCCAACCAGACCTACCTCGTCGCCAACGTGGCACGATCCTCGGATCTGCTGGACCTGGTGCTGGAATCCGATGAGGCGCCCTATGTGGAGCCGTTCTTCACCGATACCCTCGGCACCGAGATCTTTGGCGAGTCCCGCCAGTCCGTGCCTGAAACCTATGAGGACGACAGCCAGTACTACGAGCAGTTGCAGTACGACGACGAGCAGCCAGAGCATCAGCGCAAGCTCGGCACTGCCTTCTCCAGCGGCTTCGCTGGCCTGAAGCACCGCTTCGGCAAGAAGAACCAAGAGGAGCCCGCAGAGGAGCAGTTTGACCAGACTGCCCCGAACGAACAGGTAGCTGCCACCACCGCCACCCCGGTCACTCCCACCGAGCAGCCGGCTACCGAAGGACAGCCAGCGGTCACCCGTTTGGACGACGAAGCCGACGAGCCAAATGTCACCGCCACTGCGGCACTTGCCGCCGCTGCCCAGTCCAAGGGAGATGCGCCGGCCGCAGCCCGCCCTGAACAGCCTCAGGCCGAATCCGCCGAGAAGAAGCCAGAACAGGATCCGGCCGACGAAGAGCAGAAGCCGGCCAAGAAGAAGGGTGGCGCAGCCATTGCCGGTGCGGCAGTAGCTGGCGTAGCGGCAGGAGCAGCAGCCAAGGCATCGACCTTCCCGGCAGCAGCCAAGAATGTACCTGCCCAGAGTGCAGCGGCTCCCGTCACCGATGAGGAAGAAGAGGAAAGCAGCTCGAAGGGCACCCGCCTGCTGGTTGGCGCGGTTCTGCTGATCGTCTTGATCCTTGCCGTAGTCTTCGCTTTCAACTTCCTCGGTGGAGACAAGAACACCACCGCGGACGAGCCGAGCGAAACGACGGAAGCCTCTCAGCCCTCGGAGACCGACAAGGCCGAGGAATCCACCGAGCCGACCCTGCCCAAGCCTGAAATTGCGGACGTTTCACGTCTGGTTCCCGGCAATCAGCAGTTGAATGCGGAAACCGATGGCACCCTGTCAAACATGATCGATGGCAACGCCTCCAGCTCGTACAACACCTACACGTACACCACCAGCAACTTCGGTGGCTTCGCATCGAACATGGTCTTCATCCTCGAGCTTGAAGACGAGGCTGCGATCTCCGAGGTGAACTTGGACGGCCTGAATGCCACCGGTGGCGACTATGAGATCCTGGTCGGCGATTCCGACGATCTGGGAGATGCCAAGTCCGTAGCCAAGGGCTCGTTCTCCGGCCCATCGGTTTCCGTAACCGTGAAGGACGGCGACAAGGACTCCATGGAAGGCTCCTACGTCTTCCTGAACGTCACCGACCTGCCACGCAAGGCTTCGGGCGGCAACGAGTCCCGTCCATACGGCCTGCAAATCGGCGAGTTCTCCGCCAAGTAACAGAAGCGGAATTTTTTAGCAAAGCCATACGTTGAGGTGGATAGTGAGGTAAAGCCTCGCTATCCACCTCGCACTATTAGGACGAAAGGGTTCTACCCCCGTGACATCAGCACAGAACGACGAAATCCGCGACGTAATCATCGTCGGCTCCGGCCCGTCGGGTTATACCGCTGCGATTTACACCGCGCGTGCGAACCTGAAACCACTGGTCATCGCCGGATCAGTCACCGCCGGCGGCGAACTGATGAACACCACGGACGTGGAAAACTTCCCAGGCTTCCCCGAGGGAATCATGGGCCCGGACCTGATGGACAACATGCAGAAGCAGGCCGAGCGCTTTGGCGCCGAGATCCTCTTCGACGATGTCACCGCGATGGACCTTGCAGGCGAGATCAAGACCCTGTCCCTGGCCGACGGCACCACCTACCAGGCCCGCACCGTGATCATCTCCACCGGCTCCGCCTACCGCGAACTGGGCCTGGACGACGAGAAGCGCCTCTCCGGCCACGGTGTCTCCTGGTGCGCTACCTGCGACGGCTTCTTCTTCCGCGAGCAGAACATCGCCGTGATCGGCGGCGGCGACTCAGCCATGGAAGAAGCCCTGTTCCTGACCAAGTTCGCTGCCAAGGTCACCGTGGTGCACCGCCGCAGCGAGCTGCGCGCATCGAAGATCATGGCTGAGCGCGCCCTGGCGCACGAGAAAATCGACTTCGTGTGGGATTCGGAGGTAGTTGGCATCAACGGCGAAGACAAGGTTCAAAGCATCGAGCTGAACAACCTCGTCAACGGCGCCAAGAGCACCCTGGATGTCACCGGCATCTTCGTTGCCATTGGCAACGACCCACGTGTTGATCTGGTCAAGGATCAGCTCGAGCTGACTTCCGAGGGCACCATTGCCGTCGAAGGACGCACCTCGAAGACTTCGCTGCCAGGTGTATTTGCTGCCGGCGATGTTATCGATTCCACCTACCGCCAGGCAATTACCGCAGCTGCTTCCGGCTGCGCGGCTGCACAGGACGTGGAGCACTACTTGGCTAACGTCAACGAGACTGTAGCTACCGTCTAATTAGTTTTCCCAGAAAGGGGTTCTCTCTTATGAGCAACGCAAAATCAGTAACTGAAGCAACCTTCCAGAGCGAAGTTCTGGATGCCGAAAAGCCAGTCATCGTCGATTTCTGGGCAGAGTGGTGCGGACCTTGCCGCCAGTTGGGTCCAGTTCTGGATCAGATCGCTGAAGAGCACGCTGCCAAGGTAGACGTCGTCAAGGTCAATGTTGATGAGAACCAGGGCATCGCCGCTAAGTACGGTATCACCAGCATCCCAGCTGTTTACGTCTTCAAGGGTGGCGAGCACGTTGCTACCTCGATCGGTGCCAAGCCTAAGGCTGTCATCGAGAAGGACTTCGCAGACTACCTGTAAGTCCTACACAAGACCTGTGATGGGGACCGGCCGTCGGCCGGTCCCTTTTTCTGTGTCTGGAGGTTTCCTCATACCTTAGCTGGGGTCAGGCTTGATCTGACTGCAGTTCTGAGCCTGATCTGACGAATATTTGATGATATGAAAATTGATTCTGTTGTTTTTCATGATTCCTACAATATTTTCCTGCCACTGGCCGGCTCTAAAGCGATTTTCCTTCCTGCGCCTGACAGGTTGGTCTCCTCTCCCACGAAAGTCATTTTTGATTCTGTTCGGCACACGACATGACCAGCAGCGGACACCTTCTAAGCCCTTTGCCGGAGAGTTTGGAACTTCAAGTATGTGCAAACATCAAAACTTGGATCCACCGAGGGAGAGAACACCGCCTGAGAAATGTTCTCATCTACACTTTTTGTCCTCCAGAGTTCAAAGGTCGCCAAGGGACTTTCCAATCTTCGAGCACGCCATTTCTCGTGCGAGTCAACAAGTTAACACTGTCGGTTGAATACTGATCGCTGAGGAGAGCCGAAAAGTGAACTCTCCAGGATAGGAAGCCGATCCGTTGCGAAGATCGATCCCTGCGACGCAAGCTCGTAGTGGAGGGGTATCCCAATGCATGTATCGCAAGCGGCCTCGGCCTCTACACACAATAGTCACCAAGCCCGCAGTCTTGGCCAGACTCGCCAGTTGCAACCGAAAACCGATCAAGACTACGTTCGACGTGTACACGCCACGAGTGCGGGAGCTGCAAAAAATGCATCATTTTCTCCAGCGACGACGATCGCTGAAAAGATCCGCTTGATCGGGCCGGAGCAATATTTTCGGGAGCAGGCATCCACGTCCTGCCTGAGCAGCGGACTGCCGAACTGAACCGCCAGATAATCCCCAGACGCGATCCTTATGGCCTAATGCTTCGCATCTGGAACCCTCGCCACTACGTGAATCTTGTTTCATACCAGTCGAATTCAGATAACGGGCCTGACGCCGGCAGGGACATCTGCCAAGCCAAGGACCCGGAGCAGTTCAGGTGTCCCCTGGGCTCCCGTTTGGAACGGTAGCCTCGCCACGAGCGCGCCTGTCCTAGGGCATCTAGGATCGATGCAACGGGCACTACGAAACCTCACTCATGCCACGATCCTGCTTCACCACGCTTGGTGGCTTCAACGAACAGTTCTGTAGTTGGAAGGCAACGACCAACGTCCGTACCGTGCGTTTTTGCCGGCCATCCCATTGGATCTGATTGGCGCTGATCATGTCGCCGTCGCCGCTATCCGGCATGAGCACGCAACGCTGACCTTGACGAGCGATGTATCTGCCTCGAGGTGTGGCACCGTGTTCATCGATCCCCGTGATCCTGCCGCATTGATTGACGGGATGCTTCACCTTGGCCAAGCCATGGCCGTGCGCGGTGGTTTCTGCCGGTGGCAGTGAAGCTAGGACGGGACTAGACCGCCAAGTCCAGTTCATTTATCGACCGCCGTTGCTGTTCAGGTCCAAGCTGCCTTCTCCGCAACGTTCAGATCGCGCTTTGCCCCATGCCTATTGCGAACTCGGAAACGAGATAACTGCTTCGTGGCGCATTTTGGCGTTCTCGCTATCGCTTCTTCAAAGGCTGCTGTTCTAAAGTCCGATGTATCAAAGTTTCAGTTTCTGCCGCTCCCCCTGCCCCACGTTTGGTACCCGCGGCATTCTCCAGTAGCCAACCTGGACCGAGAGATGGAACCGACCTAACCACAGTCCTGGTTCAGTTCAGCGACTCCAGTCCCGAAATCGGTCATCCCCTTGATCACTGCGTCTTCAACGCTGCCTTTCGATTTCGTCCTGTCTGCCGAAGCGGGATCGCTTACAGGTTTGAGTCGTCTGGGAACCTCTTCAAGTCATTCTGATCCGCTCATCAATACCAACTCATCGATGGTGGACTGGCCGGATGGTGTCGACCAGAATCTTTGCTAAACCTGGTTCTCGACAAGGCTAGTAAACCTGTACGGTTTCGATTTCCTGGTGCCACATCATTGGGTTATGTCGCAATGGTCGATGGCTGCAGGTCCGCACCGATCGATGTTCGCGAGTGATCTAAAGCTTGCCCAGAGGGACAAACGCAATGATCGGCTCCTCCCCCCTGCGGGAATCGTTCTCCCGAGTACGCAAGGTACCCAATCTAGCTCTACACGGACCTTGTCCGGATTGCTGCAAGATCGCCTGCGCTCATCCGTGACCAAAACCCTCCAAGGTCTTCCAGCTGCATCAGCTAGCGGGGTTTCTGGATTAGCAGCTCTGGTACAGGCAGCGCAGGCAGCTCTTGCAGATGCACGCTGGACCTGAGGCCGGTTCATATCCTGCTCACGCCATCGTTAATCCTCCTGTTAGCTGCACACGTTGCCACATGGTCGGCGCACCGACGTGTACGGGTGCTAGGAGGCCCTGTAGCCTTCTCTGCGTCCCTAAAGGGACTCGGTGGGCGCTCTGGGTGGATCATTTACGCTACACAGTCCCTGAGGTTTCGCAGTAGCCCGAGATCGATTCTCACCCCACTCCCCGCCCCTGCTCGGAGGAGGCCTTCGGAAGTCGCTAGTGAGCACCTTTTGTCCTGGTGCCGCTCTTGTGGGATTTGTTTTCGCTTAGTAGGGCACCTGTCAGGTTCATGGAAGCAGAATCAAATACACGCAGCCCTAGGAAATCGAAGCCAAATTCTTGAAATGTTATTGGGAACAGCTAGGGGCCAATGAGGAAAGCATGAGCGGGTTAGCTTCGTCTAAAAGTCCTGGTTATCCTTCATCGTTGGTTCCAGCGCAGGCATCAGCCACTTCGCGGAGATTTCCACCAGCGCCTGAAGTACCAGAATCCATTGGCATCTAAATGATGCAATTCCGAAGCGCCTTCATCCCTGCATGCAGTCAGCGGGGTGCTCGGACCTGCTGCATTCGAAGTCCTGTCCTGCCAGATTCTAAATTGAGACTAGACCCAGTTGATATGGTGCACCACCTATCATCAGCGATATCTGATCATCATCGAACATCACGACTGAACGAGATCTTTCGTTACTTATCTATCGATGCTCATCTAGCACGCCGAGTCCGCCATGTTTCACGTGAAACGATGACCTACTGACGATTGAACTTTAATGACATCGACCAGGAGGATTGATGTTTCACGTGAAACGGGAACACCTCCAGATCTCCAAAGAGAACCCTTCGAGTTCCCGTCGGTTCATCAAACGTTGTTCTGCCTACATTGAACTCAACTATGAATTCTCGTCACGGGGCTTCCAAAATACCTTGTACTGATTTCATCCGTCGTCCAGGACTTATCAGATAGATGGCAAAAAACTACGAATCCGCGATTGCCATCTATCGAGGGATCGTCAACCTTAAAAAACAGTTTGCAAGGGGTCTTCAAGTCTAACCACTCGCAGGACCCCTTCCTGCCACTCCCCCGGCTTTAGGTCAGGTTCGCAATACACTGGCTACGAATGCCATCGACAACCGGCACTCGGCATTGGGTATCTATATAACTCTCGAACGTGAATCCTTTCCTCGGCCCTGGCCCTGTGTCTAATTGCCATAGCGAAAAGGATCTGCAGGAAACCAACTTCTACGTACCTCGCCTCAGGGAAAACCAGCGTCTTTCCAAAGACAGAATACAAGATGAATTAGACCGGCTCCTCCCGCCTGCTAATCAGAAGGACCCGCCAAGCATCGCAATGTTCTGACAACGTTGAACCGAAGGTGCATCCCCTCAGAAGACGTGACATCGATAGGAGGAGGATATTCTAAAGAAGGTGCGCCGTCTACTTCACGACATCGATATTGCTGGTCTTCCTCGGGCAAACAATCAACAGAGCAATCCGGCTGGATGACCCAGAGTGATCACGGGCCGAAATACGATCTGGTCTACAGCATTCGCTCTAGCATTGGCGTCGTTGCTCTGGTGACAGTCTTTACAACTGCAAGCAACGCCGCGCGAAGATTTACTCATCGTTCGACCCTGACGCATTCATTACTTACGTCATCGAGGTAAGTCATCCCAAAGCAGGTGCCTGACAATACTCTTTCTCGGTGCGAACTACGCGTGCGATCCCTCTCCGGGTGATGGCGCCAGGCTGGCATACTCTAGAATTTTTCAGCGACACTTACTCTCGGACTCGCCTGGAAACCTGGAAGCTCAACGGAGTAGTGGTTGGCAGGAGTTACCTAGACAGTTTCTTGTTTCACGTGAAACACCGGAATGCAGGCATGGCTATATGCACTCGCTTCAAATGGGCTTTGCGCCCGCAGCCACCGGGAGATGGTGGGGCCTGACCGCAACCGAGGCACAGCATTATCCTAATGATTCAATTCCAGGATGAGGGGCAATGCCGCTTTTGAACTTTTCTGTTCTCCTCTCGCAAACCACATCTCCACTTTGAAACGCGTTTGGGACGAGAGTTCTACTGCGCCGGGGAATATCAAATCAGGAAACTAGATTGGCTGAGCTCGACGACCCTCCCCCGGTGTCAGTCCGATTCATGGAGGTCTGGCTTGAAGAACAATCATCGGCATAAAGTTTCACGTGAAACATCCCCAAACGCAGAGAGGGCTCATGTTTCACGTGAAACATGAGCCCTGTCTGAAGAAATTACTGCTTCATGTTCGGATCAATGACTTGCATAATACGGTTCAAGTCGTCGACCGACGCGAACTCAATACTGACCTTGCCCTTACGGCTACCTAGCTGAATCTTTACATTGGTATCCAGACGATCCGCCAAAGACGTGGCAAGGAAATCGAGCCGTTCGTTTCGCTGCGTCTCCCTTGCCTTCTTGGCTGGCTTCTTGGGCATATCGTCGCTCAAGGCTACAGCCTCTTCCGTCGCGCGCACCGAGAGGCCTTCATTGATGATGCGTTGCGCCAGCTGCTCGATGGCTTCGTTATTCGACAGACCCAGCAGAGCGCGTGCGTGTCCCGCAGAGAGTACTCCGGCGGCCACTCGGCGCTGTACCAACGGTGGAAGCTTCATAAGACGGATCGTATTGGAGATCTGTGACCTTGATCGGCCAATGCGATCTGAAAGTACCTCTTGAGTACAGTTAAATTCCTCCAGAAGCTGCTGATAAGCCGCAGCTTCTTCGAGTGGATTCAGCTGCGATCGGTGGAGATTTTCAAGTAATGCGTCACGCAGAAGGTCGGTGTCCTGCGTATCACGGATGATCGCAGGGATCGTTTCTAGACCCGCTGCCTGGGTGGCACGCCAACGACGTTCACCCATTACGAGTTCGTATGGTTCATCATCAGACTCGCGTGATGGGCGAACTACGATGGGCTGAAGCAGTCCAATTTCTCGAATGGAATGGATGAGCTCATCCATGTGCTCCTGATCGAAATTGGTGCGGGGCTGCTTACGGTTGGGGTGGATCAGTTTTACATCAAGTTCAGCAAACTGTGCACCAGGCACTTCTACCAAACCTGATGAGTTTTCGATCGGGGATGTCGGCACGACGTCTTTTGCCGCTGACTCCGTGCTTGCCTTGACTGGTTCTGTCGCTTTCGCTAAAGACTCTTCGGTTGAGTTCGCCTTCGATGCAAGGGTCGTGTTCAAGCCGGGCATGGTAGCGCGAGGGCGCTTCGCTGATTTAGTGGCCGCAGTGGCAGGCTTTGGCGTTGAAGACTTGCGTCCAGGTTCGAAGAACATGTCAACAGGGCGTGATGCCTTGGCTTTACCAGGAGCCGCCTTAACCTCGGGCTTGGTTGTTTCACGTGAAACATCGTTGGCCTCTTCGACAGACTCCGACACCGGCGAACTCGAGATGAGTGCTCCCAGTCCCCTGCCCAATCCACGCTTCTTCTCTGCCATGATTATTGCACGCCCTTTCGTCCGAACATTCAGCCCGAGACTAGTCTACTGTTTTTAGACATTGAACCGGGGATGCTTACAGAGAATTGGTGCAGGTGTTGCTCACCGTACTGAACTACCGAGTATTCTCCGGAAAAACAAATATTTTCATCTGAAAATACTAGCTAATTTGCGGAGATTAGATGCGCCAGCCTAGGCGCCTCGTTCAGCCATCTCATAGGCAGCTTCAGAGTACGACAGGGCGCCGGTTGAGTTTGGATCGTAGGTGATCACAGTTTGCTGGTAGCTTGGAGCTTCAGAGATTCGTACCGACCGGGGAATGACAGCATCAAGTACTTGTTCCGGGAAGTGCTCTCGCACTTCGTTGGCAACCTGAGCTGCCAGCTTGGTACGTCCGTCGTACATCGTCAGCAAGATGGTGGAAACAGTGAGCTTGGAATTCAGATGCTTCTGAATCATCTCGATGTTCTTCAGCAGCTGGCTCAAACCTTCAAGCGCATAGTACTCGCACTGTATAGGGATCAGGACCTCACGGGCAGCCACAAAGGCGTTGACGGTAAGAAGTCCCAGGCTTGGCGGGCAGTCGATGAAGACATAGTCAAGACGCGGCAGTCCCTCGCGCTGGCGAGTACGCGCGTAATCGTCTAGAGCGCGCTGCAAGCGCTGTTCACGCGCAACCAGGGAAACGAGCTCGATCTCCGCGCCTGCCAGGTGAATGGTTGCAGGAGCAACCTGTAATGATGGCAGGTCCGGGCACGTGGCCACAACCTCAGACAACGGAAGATCGTTGATTAGTACGTCATAGATGCTATCCACTTCGGAATGATGATCAATTCCCAAAGCGGTCGATGCGTTTCCCTGCGGATCAATGTCGATCACCAAAACGTTCAAGCCGCCCTTGGCCAATGCGGCAGCCAGGTTAACTGTGGTGGTGGTTTTACCGACGCCACCCTTTTGGTTCGAGATTGTGAAATAACGGGTTTTCTCGGGAGCTGGCACCGTTCGGGCCTCCAAAGCTTCGCGACGACGATGTTCGCTAGCTATCTGCGTAGCCAATGGCGAGGAAGAGTCACTGAAGTCAAAAGCACTATCCGACGAGCTCTTAGTCTTGGACACAGGTAAAACTCCTCCTCGTGAATTGGTGAAGCCTATGTTGATGGCTACACCGACAATGTTTCACGTGAAACATTCAAAACAAGTTATTGAGATTGCTAAATAATTTCATTCGGCAGAACTCTGCAAAATGAAGTCACCGCACACCCATAACTAGTTAACAGACTATCGCGTTGGGCTAGCCAACCTTAATGCGAACCACCGTAGTCGGCTCTGCAAGCAAATCTTCACCAATGGTCAAGACTTCAGTTTCTTTGCCGCCAAGCTTACGGATGGCCTTCGAGGCCTTATCAATCTCTTCGGCAGCCGACCGGCCCTTGATAGCAATGAGTTCCCCCTGACCGTGCAGCAACGGGATAGTCAGGCCGGCCAAGTTCGCCAGCGCGGACACCGCTCGTGCGGTGACGTAGCGTGCGTTAACCACATCTACCATTTGTTCGGCTCGGCCGCGCATGACGGTCACGTTATCAAGGCCAAGGTCCTCGATTACTTCGGACAGCCAGATGCAGCGACGTTCCAGAGGCTCAATCAAAGTGAGCTTCAAGTCAGGGCGCGCGATGGCGAGGCATAGGCCTGGAAGGCCTGCTCCGGAGCCTACGTCAGCTACCTCGACATCGTGCTCCATCACGGATTCAATCACTGCACAGTTGAGCACATGGCGCGACCACAAGCGTGGAACCTCACGGGGCCCAAGCAGTCCGCGCTCGATGCCTGAGGTAGCCAGATGCTGAACGTAGCGCTTGGCTAGATCCAGGCGGTCCCCGAAGATCTTTTCGGCGGCCAGGGTCTCTTCTGCAGTAAGGCTGAGATCCTCAGTCATGGTCTTGGTCCTTTAGGTCGATCATCACGCTGGTGCGTATTCTTGCTTAACTGTCCAATACCGAAACAACGATATGGCGTCGAGTTGATTCGCCTTCGGACTCCGAATGCAATCCTGCCTCGGCAATCACGTCGTGCACAAGCTTGCGCTCGTATGCGCTCATTGGCTCCAAATGAACCTTTTCACCGGTATCACGGGCATTGGCAATAGCGTCCTCGGCCAGCTTCTTGAGCTGCTCTGCACGGTCTGCACGGTAGCCCGCAATGTCCAGGATCAGGCGTGAACGCTCACCAGTAGCAGTGAGAACTGCTAGCCGGGTCAGTTCCTGGAGAGCGTCAAGGGTCTCTCCGTTTTCGCCCACCAAGCTGTCCAAGGACGTGTCGTCGTCCTCGGTCACGATGGAAATGTAGGTACGTCCACCGCGGATTTCGATGTCGATGTCTCCATCGAGATCGGCTATATCAAGAAGTTCCTCGAGGTAGTCGGCAGCGACTTCGCCCTCGTCCAGAACCTCCTGCTCGTTATCGATCGGGGCTTCAAGTTCTGGTGCGTCGATATTCTCAGTTGCAGTCATCGCTACTTCTTCTTCCGGCGGTTATTACGCTTTGGCTGTTCACGCTGGCCCTTGGCAGCCTGCTGGGCGGCCTCTTCGGCAGCAGCGGCTGCATCTTCCTTCTTCACGCCTACCGGTGGCAGACCCTTTTCGGCACGGCGGGCGTTCAGCTCGCGCTCGGCCTGCGAGCCTGGAGTAGGGTTGTTGCGGATGACCCAGAACTGCTGGCACAGGGTCCACAGGTTGGTTGCGGTCCAGTAAATCAGAACACCAATTGGGAAGTTGATACCACCGATACCGAAGACCAGCGGCAGGATGTACAGCATCATCTTCTGCTGCTGCATGAACGGCCCCTCGAGGGCCTCCTTGCTCATGTTCTTGGTCATCAGCTGGCGCTGGGTGAAGAACTGGGAAGCGATCATCGCAAGGATCATGATCACGGCCACGATTACTACGGCCCAGTTGATGTTTCCGGAGTTGATGGTGCCCAGGAACGTCTCGGACAGCGGAGCGCCGAGGATCTGTGCGCTGTCAAAGCTGCGGATGTTCTCAACGGACAACGCGCCAACTGATTGGTGGTTCTCGCTGGCATGGGAGGCGTTATTCAGTACGCGGAACAGCGCAAAGAAGAACGGCATCTGAATCAACAGCGGAAGGCACGACGACAGCGGGTTGGTCTTATGCTTCTTGAACAGCGCCTGCTGTTCCTGAACCATAGCCTGGCGCGACATCTGGTCGGTCTTGCCCTTGTACTTAGCCTGCAACTTGCGCAGATCAGGCTGAAGGGCCTGCATGGCGCGCTGCGACTTGATCTGCTTGACGAAGACTGGAATCAGCAAGGTACGGATCAGCAACACAAGGAAGATGATCGACAGGGTCCAGGTTACGCCTGACCCTTCATCCATCCCAATCCGGGTGAACAGTTCGTGGAATGCCCACAAAACCCACGACACCGCATATGTAAACGGAGTCAATATCGTGTCTAGGAAGTTGTTCATCAGTGGTCGAGCTCCTTGCGGCCGCTATCCGCGGCGTCTTCATCGTCGGGAATCACAGGATGATTCAGAACTATGATCCTCGGCAGTTTGCCTTCTGGCCAAATCCTTGGTCCCTCGGGAACATGATCGACGCCTCCGTGTGACCACGGATTGCACCGAAGGATACGCCAAGTGGTCAGTCCGGCACCTTTGATAACGCCGTGCTGAGTCACTGCTTCGAGCCCATAGGCAGAACAGCTAGGAAAGTATCGGCATACATCGCCATATAGTGGCGAGATGATTTTTCGGTAGATCTTGAGCATCCCGATGACGACGTTGCGTGGAATATCGATGATGAACCACAGCACACCGGACCGGGGAGCAGAATCCTTACGCATCAGCGATCCTCGAGCTTCCGCAACGCAGCTGAAAAAGATGCGTTTATTTGGGAACGAAGTTCTTCCCACGAAAGTTCCGCAGCGCCAGGAAGGGCCCTCACGACAATGTCAATATCGCCATCTGCGCGCCGAAGCTCGTGGGCAATTTCCCGCATCCGTCGTTTAGCGAGGTTCCTTTTAACGGCAATACCTACAGCCTTGGAAACTATGAATCCAAACCGGTCCCCGGCAAACTCTTCGGTTTGACGACGGCGTGCATATAGCACGACGTTCCGGCGTCCGCTTCGGACGCCGGAACGTACTGTGGCTGTAAGATCCTGCGCTAGGCGCAGTCGCTGATTCTTTGGCAACATGTTTTTTGGACCAGCTCTTTAGTTGAGCTCGTTGAAATCATGAAGCCAACAGCTGATTAGCAAATTTATGCTGAGAGTTCGGTGCGGCCCTTGCCACGACGTGCCGAAAGGATGGCACGACCTGCACGGGTACGCATACGAAGACGGAAACCGTGCTTCTTCGAACGACGACGGTTGTTAGGCTGAAAAGTCCGCTTGCTCACGGTGACACTCCAAGACGATCTAGATGATGCGTTCTTCCCGTTGACCAGCTAACTCGATAACAACAGGTTGACGCTCGTAATTTTTTATATAATGTGCGTTATTTGCGGGCTCTTCGAAAATGAGCAAGTCGCAAAATGAAGCACACAGGACTGAACAACAATAGAAAAATGCGCGCCATAGGTCAAATTGGCGCGGAACTACCACCAACAAGCCGGATCAGAAACGATGGCCTGTGAATAATCTACCCCAAAGTTGTGGATTACTTCTGTGGAGAAGGAAAGAAAATTCACATGTTTACATGAAAGTGCTAGTCATCTCGAAGCTTAAAACGCACATTTTCAAGGGAAAACCCGTTTTCCACACCTTTGGGGTCAACTTTTTCCACCTGGCTGTGCATAACTGTGTGGATGGTGGATAGAATCAATGGAGACGTCGTCCAAAAAACGTCGTTTTCGAGCCTTGGAAACAGGATTCGTGTGACTAACATTGCATTTTTGACGAGAGTGGGGCGCCCTTAGTGAGCAGCGACGAGACCAATAGCATTGGTAGCTCCTGGCGCCAGGTAATTCGAAAGATCGAAGACGATGATCGAGTCAAGGCGCGCTACCGTGCCTTTGTATCGTTGGCGAAGCCCCAAGGTCTGATTGGCACGACTCTGCTCGTGGCTGTTCCCAATGACCTGACCCGCGACATTTTGCAGACCCAGCTGCGCGAACCGCTGGATGAAGCGCTACGCGAAGTATTCCAGGACGACATTCGTTGTGCCGTCAGTGTTGATCTGTCGCTGTCGGATGAGATGGATGAAGAAGTCCCTGAAGCCAGTGCGCCGGCACCAGTTGCTCCGGCGGTGACCGAACCTCCGGGCCCGCGACCGCAGCCGGCACCGCAGCCGACTCCCCCATCGAACTCTCAAGAGTTCGGACGCCTGAATCCGAAGTACATTTTTGATACCTTCGTGATTGGCTCCTCGAACCGCTTCGCGCATGCCGCGGCAGTTGCTGTTGCCGAAGCACCGGCCAAGGCCTACAACCCGCTGTTTATCTACGGCGACTCCGGGTTGGGCAAGACTCACCTGCTCCACGCCATTGGCCATTACGCACGGCACCTCTACAAGGGCATCCGCGTTCGCTACGTCAATTCAGAAGAGTTCACCAACGACTTCATCAACTCCATTCGTGATGATGAGGGTGCAAGCTTCAAGCAGACTTATCGCAACGTCGACATCTTGCTCATTGACGATATTCAGTTCCTGGCCAACAAGGACGCTACCCAGGAAGAGTTCTTCCATACCTTCAACGCGCTGCATAACCACAACAAGCAGGTTGTGATCACCTCTGATCTGCCGCCAAAGCAGCTGCAGGGCTTTGAGGACCGCATGCGTTCTCGTTTCGAGTGGGGTTTGCTCACTGATATTCAGCCACCAGAGCTCGAGACGCGTATTGCGATTCTGCGCAAGAAGGCCGATGCAGAAAATCTCTCGGCCCCAGGTGACGTGATGGAGTACATCGCTTCGCGCATCTCCACGAACATCCGCGAGCTTGAAGGTGCCTTGATTCGAGTCACCGCATTCGCTTCGTTGAATAATCAGTCTGTTGACCTTGCCCTGGCCGAAACCGTGCTCAAGGACTTGATCAGTGAAGACGGAGCCCAGGAAATCACCCCGTCGACGATTATCAAGCAAACAGCCGAGTACTTTGGGCTGTCCATTGATGAGCTGAACAGCAAGTCTCGAACTCGTACTTTGGTTACTGCTCGTCAGATCGCCATGTATCTGCTGCGTGAGCTTACCGACATGTCTTTGCCAAAGATCGGTGCCGAGCTTGGCGGGCGTGACCACACGACCGTGATTCACGCAGATCGCAAGATCCGAGAGCTTATGGCGGAGCGCCGAGCCATCTTTAACCAAG
This sequence comes from Glutamicibacter sp. GQ173, assembly GCF_059759215.1. NCBI lineage: Bacteria > Bacillati > Actinomycetota > Actinomycetes > Micrococcales > Micrococcaceae > Glutamicibacter > Glutamicibacter sp. GQ173. The sequence continues at coordinate 70,603 of NZ_JCAXDT010000003.1, read as the reverse complement.
TCACCGAGCTAACGAACCGCATCAAGCAGAGCCAGCGGGAACACTGAATAACAAGAAACCACAGGTGTGGATAAATCTGTGGACGATCTGGTGACTACCTGCGGATAAAGGTGGCTACCCATGTGGACGTTAAAAATCGTGGAACTGAGTTTCAACAGGACCTTGGAACTCAGTGTCAGCTTCAACCACAGATTGTTCACATGCACAATCGCCGTCAGATCTGGGGATTCAAGGCTTATCCACAGTATCAACAGGGGTTATTAACACTCCTCCTTTAAACACTTATTCATCCAAATAACGAGTCCACTCCTGACTCGCGAACCAAACCTGTTCAAAATGTGCCTTCGCAGCTCTCTCATCAACAGATGAAATTGAGGGCTGCCTTTGCATCTGCAGGACGTGGCAAGATTAGATGGAGAAAACGTGCAACTACCTGCTCTATGCTTAAGAACTTGGCGAGGGAACAACCTTCTTGGCCTGACTTAAGACTCAAGGGTGTCCGAAAGGCGGATTTTTCGTGAAGTTCAGCGTTGAAAAGGATGTATTGGCAGAAGCCGTATCCTGGACCGCACGGTCCCTGGCACAACGCCCACCCTCACCAGTACTGGCTGGCATTTTGATCACCACCCACGAAGGCCTAGTTCGCCTCGAGGGTTTTGATTATGAGATTTCTTCGCATATCGAGATTCCTGCAGATATCTCTGAGCAAGGCTCGATCCTGGTCTCAGGCAAGCTCCTGGCTGAGATCACCCGCTCATTGCCAAATTCCACGGTGACCTTGGAAACCGAGGGTTCAAAGATTTCATTGACCTGTGGCCGCTCGCGCTTCCACCTGGCCACCATGCCAGTTGATGAATACCCAACGTTGCCGGATCTTCCAGCAATTGCTGGCACCATTGATGGCCAGGCTTTCTCTGCTGCTGTTGCCCAGGTCATCGTTGCAGCTTCCAAGGATGACACTCTTCCAGTGCTTACCGGCATCAAGGTTGAGATTGAAAATGATCTGATCACTTTCCTGGCTACTGACCGTTACCGCTTGGCGCTGCGTGAACTGAACTGGACTCCAAATACGTCGGAGATCTCCACCTCGTTCTTGATCAAGGCCAAGACTCTGAGCGAAGTTGCCAAGACCCTCTCGGGCGCTGGCGAACTGAAGCTGGCCATTAGCGAAAAGGGCGACATGGTTGGCTTCGAAAGCTCCAACCGCCGCACCACGTCGTTGCTGATCAATGGCGAATACCCGAAGATTCGCTCGCTGTTCCCAAGCGACACCCCAATCCATGCAACGGTTCGCACCAGCGAGCTCATGGAAGCAGTACGCCGTGTATCAGTTGTTGCCGAACGCAATACACCGGTACGCATGGCATTCACCGATGGCCAGCTGACCTTGGACGCCGGGACCGGCGAGGATGCCCAGGCTGAAGAAGCCATTGTTGCTTCCTTGCGCGGCGAGGACATTGTGGTTGCTTTCAACCCGACCTTCCTTTCTGAAGGCTTGAACTCGTTCACCACTGACTTCGTGCGCTTCTCCTTCACCAGCGCGCCAAAGCCAGCCATGCTCACGGGTCAGAAAAAGCTGGATGAAGCCGATCAGGATCAGTACCGCTACCTCGTGATGCCGGTACGCTTGCCAAACTCGAACTAGCCCAATTGCGTGGTGCATGATTTTTTTTCATCCACCACCTCGTTTCTGTCAGGACCTCGGTGTATATATCGCAGCTTTCACTCACGAGTTTTCGCTCGTATGCGCAGGCCGACGTGCACCTGGCTCCTGGCATCAACGTGCTCATTGGCCCCAACGGTGTTGGCAAAACCAACATCGTTGAATCCATCGGCTACCTGGCTAACTTGGCTTCCCACCGAGTCAGCAACGATGCTCCCCTGCTGAATTTTGGTGCGGAACGGGCGCTCATCCGAGGCACCGTGCATCGCGGAAGCCAAACCACAACGCTGGAAGTCGAGATCACGAGCGGCAAGCTCAACCGGGCCAGGATCAACCGCGCCAATCCCGTGCGGGCACGCGAGATTCTCGGCTTGGTCAGAACCGTTTTATTTGCCCCGGAGGACTTGTCGCTGGTCAAAGGCGACCCTTCGCATCGGCGCAAGTTCCTGGACGAACTTCTTGTTGCATTGCATCCAGTAGAAGCCGGAACCAAAAGCGACTACGAACGCATCGTGAAGCAGCGCAACGCGCTGCTGAAGTCGATTCGAGGAAAATCCAAGCTCAGTTCATCGCAGGAAAACACGCTGAAGGCCTGGGACTTGCAGCTGGCCACCTGCGGTGCGCGGTTTATTCGTGGACGTCTCGATGTTCTTGTGCTGATTAGGCCATATATGCAGGCGGCGTATGCCGACCTTGCCGATGGCGCCAAAGACGCAAGGGCAATCTACCGATCGTCCTTGGAGAGCGAAAGCGATGAGACCAGCGTTCTCGCCGCTTCGCTCGAGGATCTGAATCAGGAAGAAATTCAAGAGCTCCTGCTCAATGCCATTGAGGCAAACCGCAGCCGCGAACTTGACCGGGGCATCTCGCTGTTTGGCCCGCATCGTGATGATCTTGCCTTGATTCTCGGCCCGACTCCGGCCAAAGGCTATGCATCCCATGGCGAAACCTGGTCCTTTGCCCTGGCCCTACGACTCGCTGCCTATCGCGTTTTCGGCGACGATGATCCACGCCCAGGTTCTGGTCCGATCTTGATCCTGGACGACGTTTTTGCCGAGCTCGACACCACTCGCCGCGACCGGCTGGCGCATATCGTTGCCGGAGCCGAGCAGGTCCTGGTCACCGCCGCAGTTGCCGAAGATGTTCCCGAAGCATTGAAGGGACATTTCTTCCAGGTATCCCCTGGCCAGGTCGTCGATGCGTGAACCCGAAGAACGAGACGAACATCGTTTTGATCCGGAAATCGACGCCGCCACGGCATTGCTGAACCGGATGCGCAAGCTCGCCGAAGAACGCGGCGAGCGACGCGTTGACGCGGCGCGAATGGAAAAGGTCCGCAAACGCCAAGCTGCCCGTCGCGGATTCGCTGCGGAAAAACCGGAATCTTCCGAGGGCGCAATTCGCGACCCGCGCGCTATTGGCGAAGTCGTTTCGCGCTTGTCCAAATCCCGCGGCTGGAATACACAGGTCGCTGTTGGGTCGGTGCTTGGCCGATGGGCTGACATCATCGGCGAAGACAACGCGAAGCACTGCAAACCGGAGTCTTTTGAAGATACGGTAGTGGTGATGCGCTGCGATACAACCGCACGGGCTGCGCAAATGCGCCTACTCAGCCACGATATTCTGAAGAAATTCGATGCAGAATTGGGCCCCGGGATCGTCACCGTGCTCAAGGTGCTCGGTCCGAATGCGCCTTCCTGGCGCCATGGGATGCGTTCGGTGGCCGGCCGCGGCCCTCGAGACACCTATGGGTGAAAATTGCTGATACGGCACATGGCGCACTAACGGACCCGGAGGGTGGATCCCCCCTCACTTGAGCTCCGAAACTGGCTCAGATGGTCAATTACTAGCTTTATGTGGCTGATTTAGGCCACAGGAGCACCGATTATTTTGCTCTACGCGGTAGAATTAGAGGTAGTGAAATGGCGTTGCCGCGGGTTAAGCCCTGTGGCGATGCCCCTCCAGACCATGATCACCGGAGATGCTGCACTGAGTGCCGAAAGTGATCGCGCGCCAAATTCGAGGAGTTCGTAGCACCCGTGTCTACTGAAAATGCTTCACCGCAGGATCCGGCAGAAAGCCAAGTTCCCGCGGAATCGATGACTTCCAAAGTCGAACATACCTATGGCGCCCAGGATATTACCGTCCTCGAAGGACTCGAAGCGGTACGCAAACGCCCGGGCATGTACATCGGTTCCACTGGCCCACGCGGCCTGCACCACTTGGTTTACGAAGTTGTCGACAACTCCGTCGATGAGGCATTGGCGGGATACTGCGACACCATCAACGTCACCCTGCAGGCCGATGGCGGCGTGCGTTGTGAAGACAACGGCCGAGGGATCCCCGTGGATGTGCACCCCACCGAGGGAAAGCCCACCGTTGAGGTAGTCATGACCATCCTGCACGCCGGCGGCAAGTTCGGCGGCGGCGGCTATGCCGTGTCCGGCGGCCTGCACGGCGTGGGCATTTCCGTGGTTAACGCGCTCTCGCGCCGGGTGGACACTGTCGTGCGCCGCCAGGGCCACGCATGGCGCATCAGCTTCGGCAACGGCGGCGTCACCACCAGTCCGCTGACCCAGGGCGAGGAAACCGAGCTCACCGGGACCAGCCAGACCTTCTACCCGGATCCGGAGATCTTCGAGACCACCGAATTCGACTTCGAAACGCTGCGGGCCCGCTTCCAGCAGATGGCCTTCCTGAACAAGGGCCTGCGGATCACGCTGACCGACGAGCGCATTCCCGAAAACGCCGAACCTGAAGCCGAAGTCGAAGAAGAGATCGAAAACCAGGTAGTCAAGCCGCGAACCGTGGACTACCTGTACAAGGACGGCCTGCTGGATTACGTCAAGCACCTGAACGCCGCCAAGAAGATCGAACTGGTCCATGACGAGGTTATCGCCTTCGAATCCGAGGATGCGGCCCGGGGCATCAGCGTGGAAATCGCCATGCAGTGGACCAGCGCCTACGCCGAATCCGTGCACACCTACGCGAACACCATCAACACCCATGAGGGCGGAACCCACGAAGAAGGCTTCCGTGCGGCCCTGACCGGCCTGCTCAACCGCTACGCACGCGATAACAAGATCCTGCGCGAAAAGGACGACAACCTCACCGGCGAGGACGCCCGCGAAGGGTTGACCGCAGTCATTTCGGTCAAGCTCTCCGAGCCGCAGTTCGAAGGCCAGACCAAGACCAAGCTGGGCAACTCGATCGCCCGCGGATTCGTCCAGGGCGTGGTCAACGAAGAGCTCAGCGACTGGTTCGAACGCAATCCGAACGTGGCGCGCGACATCATCCGCAAGGCACAGCTGGCCTCGCAGGCCCGCATGGCCGCGCGCAAGGCCCGCGACAACGCCCGCCGCAAGTCGCCGATGGAATCCTTCGGCATGCCCGGCAAGCTCTCGGACTGCTCCTCGAAGAATCCCGTCGAGTGCGAGGTGTTCATCGTGGAGGGCGACTCCGCAGGCGGCTCGGCCAAGCGCGGACGCGACCCGCACACCCAGGCCATCCTGCCGCTGCGCGGCAAGATCCTGAACGTGGAGCGTGCCCGCCTGGACCGCGCGCTGGGCAATGCCGAGGTGCAGGCGATGATCACCGCCTTCGGCACCGGCATCGGCGAAGAGTTCGACATGGCCAAGCTGCGCTACCACAAGATCGTGCTGATGGCCGATGCGGACGTCGACGGCCAGCACATCACCACCTTGCTGCTGACCCTGATCTTCCGCTTCATGCGCCCGCTGATCGAGCACGGCTACGTCTTCCTGGCCGCTCCTCCGCTGTACCGCATCAAGTGGTCCAACGCCCCGCACGACTACGTGTTCTCCGACAAGGAACGCGATGACTCGCTGCTGGCCGGGCAGGCCGCCAACAAGCGCCTGCCCAAGGACAACGGCATCCAGCGCTACAAGGGCCTGGGCGAGATGGACTACTCGGAATTGTGGGACACCACCATGGATCCGGAGCACCGCACGCTGCGCCAGGTCACCATGGATGATGCCGCAGCCGCAGACGAGGTGTTCTCCGTGCTGATGGGCGAGGACGTCGAGTCCCGCCGCAACTTCATCCAGCAGAACGCCAAGGACGTGCGCTTCCTGGATATCTGATCGGCCGCGCCGAAAGATCATCCACCGAAGACTTTTTGACTTGTAAGGGAAAAAATTGAGCGACGAGCAAACCCCTGAGAACGAACCCCTGGACGGCGAGGTCCTCGAGCCGGTCCATGACGGCGGGCGCATCGACCAGATCGACCTGCAGACCGAAATGCAGCGGTCCTACCTGGACTACGCCATGGCCGTGATCGTCGGCCGCGCGCTGCCCGACGTGCGCGATGGACTCAAGCCCGTGCACCGCCGCGTGCTGTACGCGATGTTCGACGGCGGCTACCGCCCCGAGCGCGCCTACAACAAGTGCGCCCGCGTGGTCGGCGAAGTCATGGGCCAGTACCACCCGCACGGCGACACCGCGATCTATGATGCGCTGGTCCGCCTGATCCAGGACTGGGTCATGCGCTACCCGCTGGCCCTGGGCCAGGGCAACTTCGGCTCCCCGGGCAACGACGGCGCCGCCGCCCAGCGTTACACCGAAACCAAGATGGCCCCGCTGGCCATGGAAATGGTCCGCGACATCAACGAGAACACCGTTGATTTCCAGGACAACTACGACGGCAAGAACCAGGAACCCACCGTTCTGCCGGCGCGCTTCCCGAACCTTCTGGTCAACGGCTCCTCGGGCATCGCCGTGGGCATGGCCACCAACATTCCGCCGCACAACCTGCGCGAAGTGGCCGAGGGCGTGCAGTGGTACCTGAAGAACCCGGAAGCCACCCGCGAGGAGCTGCTCGCCGAGCTGATGCTGCGCGTGAAGGGCCCGGACTTCCCGTCCGGCGCGATGATCCTGGGCACCAAGGGCATCGCCGATGCCTACCGCACCGGCCGAGGCTCGATCACCATGCGCGCGGTCGTCAACGTGGAGGAAATCCAGGGCCGCACCTGCCTGGTGGTCACGGAGCTGCCGTACATGGCCAACCCGGACAACCTCGCGGTGAAGATCGCCGAGCTGGTCCGCGACGGCAAGATCGCCGGCATCGCCGATATGCGCGACGAGACCTCGGGCCGCACCGGCCAGCGCCTGGTCATCGTGCTCAAGCGCGATGCCGTGGCCAAGGTGGTGCTGAACAACCTGTACAAGCACACCGAGCTGCAGACCAACTTCTCGGCGAACATGCTCGCGATCGTCGACGGGGTGCCGCGCACCCTGCCGCTGGATGGGTTCATCCGCCACTGGGTGACCCACCAGATCGAAGTGATCGTGCGCCGCACCCAGTTCCGCCTGAAGAAGGCCGAAGAAGAGGCCCACATCCTGCGCGGCCTGCTCAAGGCGCTGGACGCTCTTGACGAGGTCATCGCGCTGATTCGCCGTTCGGCCACCACCGAGGCGGCCCGCGACGGGCTGATGGAGCTGCTGAGCATCGACGAGGACCAGGCCCGCGCCATCCTGGATATGCAGCTACGCCGCCTGGCCGCCCTCGAGCGCCAGAAGATCCAGGATCGCCACGCGGAGCTCGAGCGCATGATCGCCGAATTCCAGGCCATCATCGCCTCCCCTGCCCGCCAGCGCGAAATCGTCGCCGAAGAACTCGGCGAGATCGTGGACAAGCACGGCGATGACCGCCGCACCAAGATCCTCATGGGCTACGACGGCGACATGAGCGTCGAGGACCTGATTCCCGAAGAGGAAATGGTCGTCACCATCACCCGCGGAGGCTATGTCAAGCGCACCCGCATCGACAACTACCGCTCGCAGGCCCGTGGCGGCAAGGGCATCAAGGGCGCGAACCTGCGCGGGGACGACGTGGTGGAGCACTTCTTCGTCACCTCCACGCACAACTGGCTGCTGTTCTTCACCAACCACGGCCGCGTGTACCGCACCAAGTGCTACGAGCTGGCCGAAGCCGGCCGCGACGCCAAGGGCCAGCACGTGGCGAACGTGATGGCCTTCCAGCCCGATGAGCACATCGCCCAGGTGCTGGATCTGCGCACCTACCAGGATGCTGCCTACCTGATGCTGGCCACCCGCAACGGCCTGGTGAAGAAGACCCGCCTGGAGGACTACGACACCAACCGCACCGCCGGGGTGATCGCCATCAACCTGCGCGACGACGATGAACTGGTCTCCGCGCAGCTGGTCAGCGAATCCGATGATGTGATGCTCGTCTCGCGCAAGGGCCAGTCGGTGCGCTTCACCGCTACCGACACCGCGCTGCGCCCGATGGGCCGCGCGACCAGCGGCGTGACCGGCATGAAGTTCCGCGAGGGCGACGAGCTGCTGGCCGCCGACGTGGTCCGCGAGGATTCCTTCGTGTTCACGGTGACCAACGAGGGCTATGCCAAGCGCACCGAGGTCGCCGAATACCGCGTGCAATCCCGTGGTGGCTTGGGCATTAAGGTGGCCAAGCTCAACGAGGAACGCGGCGAGCTGGTGGGCGCGATGATCGTCGACGAGACCGATGAGGTCCTCGTGGTCATGGGCTCGGGCAAGGTGGTCCGCTCGGCCGCGGCGCAGGTTCCTGCCAAGGGCCGCGACACCATGGGCGTCATCTTCGCCAAGCCGGATAAGAAGGACAACATTATTGCGGTTGCCAAGAACTCGGAGACCGAGCTCGAAGAGAACTTGGAGGAAGATGCCGTAACGTTGGACGCAGAAAACACGATCGATCAGTCATCCACCGCGCCGGAAACCGAATCGGACGCCCAGGAAGATGACACCACTAACGGAGGTAACGCATGAGCACGCCCTCGACGCCACGCCCCAGCGGCAGTGCCCCGAAGAGCGAAGCGCCGCGACCTACCCAGGTAAAGCGTCCGGCAACAACTGGCACCGGCAGCCGCCCAGCCGCGGCAGGCGCCAAGCCAGCTGCCGGCCAGGCTCGTCCTGCAGGCGCCCGCCCGGCCGCCCAGCGTCCGGCCAACGGCCAGGAGCGCCTGGTTCGCCCAGCGCCCAAGGCCAAGGTCCGCAAGGCACGCCTGCTGGTTTCCAAGGTTGAGCCGTTCTCGGTACTGAAACTGGCCTTCTTGCTCTCGGTAGCTTTCGGTGTCATCACCGTAGTCGCTGCTGTGGGCATCTGGGCCCTGCTGGACCTGATGGGTACGTTTGACGCATTCAACACGCTGATTCGCGACGCCATGGCCGAAGGCGGCTTCGACCTGCGACAGAGCATGTCCCTGGGGCAGGTGGCCTCCTACGCGACAATCATTGCCGTGGTGAACGTCGTGGTCATTTCCATCGTCTCCATGCTGGGTGCGGTGCTGTACAACATTGCCGCATCGCTGGTTGGCGGCATCGGTGTGACCCTCACCGACGACTAGAAACACCCCTAGTCGAGCCCGGGTTTCATGTTGTGATGCATGCCACCCGGGCTCGATTTGTATCTTCTGGAAATCCCCGGTAGAGTTTTATTTCGTTCCAAAGGGAACAAACAAAAGCAAGGGCGTATAGCTCAGGCGGTTAGAGCGCTTCGCTGATAACGAAGAGGTCCCAAGTTCAAGTCTTGGTACGCCCACGGAAACCTTGCTGGAGGGAAAGAGGAAGTAATGAAAAAGTTCCTGGTTCTCGCAACGATTGTGGCTACTGCGGTAGTCTTGGTCAAGAAAGCGAAGGCTTCTTCGGAAACAAAGGAAACCTGGCATCAGGTAGCCGATCAAGTTTCCTAAAGCTTTTGGGGCCTTAGCTCAGTTGGTAGAGCGTCTGCTTTGCAAGCAGAATGTCAGGAGTTCGATTCTCCTAGGCTCCACAAAAGAGAGTGGCGGAAAGCATCAGCTTTCCGCTAATTCTTTTTGATTGATCCTTTTGGATTGGTCGGTGAGGAACACCAGATAAATAAATACGGGGCCTTAGCTCAGTTGGTAGAGCGTCTGCTTTGCAAGCAGAATGTCAGGAGTTCGATTCTCCTAGGCTCCACAGAAAAAGGACGGAAAGCTTCTGCTTTCCGTCCTTTCTCCATTTCCGGGTCATCTGCGCCGATTAGCGGCTAATTCGAGCCATCCGCACGTGCTGGTAGTGATCCAGCAGCTGCTCGCCAATGCTGAACCATGAACGGTCCTGCACGCTGCTCAAGGCGGCACTGGCAAAAGCAAGGCGTTTGGCATCGTCGTAGACCAAGTCGCTGACCCGGCTGCGCAGTTCATTGAGATTTCCTGGCTGGTACAGCCAGCCGGTGCGCGAGGAATCAACCAGGTCCAGCGGCCCGCCACGGCCCACAGCGACCACAGGAACTCCGCAGGCCATGGCCTCCTGGATGGTCTGGCAGAAGGTCTCCGAGGCGCCTGGATGGACAAAAACATCCATGGAGGCCATGACTTCAGCCAGGCGTTCGCCAGAGAGGAATCCAGTGAAGTGCGCGGTTGGCAGCAAAGCCCGCAGCTCACCCTCTAGCGGCCCAGAACCTACGATGACGAGCCTGGTGTTCTTCAGATCCGCCAAGGCCCTCAGATCGGCGACCTGCTTCTCTGCAGCGAGGCGCCCTGCATAGCCGATGACTACCTCGCCATTGGGAGCCACTGCCTGCCTGAATTGCTCGTTTCGACGTCGCGGGGTGAATTGGGCCGTGTCCACTCCCCTGCCTGAGATCCTCAAGCGATCAATGCCCAGATCCTGCAGCTGGCGGTACGAAAACGTGCTGGGAACCAGTGACAGGTCCGCGGCGATATGGATGGCGCGGACATGGTCCCAGAGACGCTGGGTCAGCCAGGGCATCTTGTAGCGCTCGGCATAGCTGGGAACTTCGGTTTGGTAGAGCGCCACAGTGGGCAAATTCAGTTCCTGGGCTGCGCGCAATCCCTGCCACCCCAGAATAAATGGGCTGGCCAGATGGACCACGTCCACGCGTTCGCGCGCCAGGATCTTTCGCAATCGGGTAACACTAGTGGTTGCCACTCGGACTTCCGGGTAGCTGGCCAGAGGCATGGAGGGCACCGTATGGATGGCGAAGCCCTTGTACTGCCGAGGTACACCGTGACCTGCCAGCTCACTGGCCAAGGAACCTGCAGGCGTAATGACCACTGCCTCGTGACCGGTGAGAGCCAAGTGGTCCAGCGTCTTGAGAATAGAATTGGTAACCCCATTGAATTGGGGAAGGAACGATTCAGCAACGATTGCAACCTTCACAGTTTCAGCATGGGGATCGACAATGACAAGAAAGTTAATATGACTGGGTCAGTTCATTAACTTCTGTCTTCCTATTTTTGGTAAACCGCAGTTAGTGGCAAGATACCGTAGATGTTGAATGATAATTCGGGCGTGGTCCGCGACGCAGCTGACACCGCAAAGATTGATAAAGACTCGCGCATTGCGGTGCTGCTCTTTCCAGCGCTGATCCTGCTCGGCGGGCTGTGCGGCATGCTGCTCCCCCAGACATTTGTCGGCTTTGCCGGATGGATCAGTCCCCTGCTGATGGTGATCATGTTCTGCATGGGCTTGACGCTGACCCTGCCAGACTTTGCACTAGTGGTTAAGAACCCGTTGCCGGTACTTGGCGGCGTGGTGGCCCAGTTTGTCGTGATGCCGTCCATGGGCTGGCTCGTTGCCAAGGTGCTGCATCTGGATCCTGCGCTCGCTGCCGGCCTGATTCTGGTGGGTTGCGCACCGGGCGGAACCGCGTCAAATGTCGTCTCCTATCTGGCTCGAGGCAATGTTGCTCTGTCGGTGGCGATGACCTCGGTTTCAACCTTGATCGCACCGGTACTCACTCCCCTGTTGGCGCTGTGGCTGGCGGGCCAGTACATGCCCGTCGATGCCGGTTCCATGGCCGTCAGTGTTGTTCAGATTGTCCTGATTCCCGTGGTCCTGGGCCTGGTGCTACGCATGCTGTTAAACCGGCTTGTGCTCAAGGTGGCCGGAATCCTGCCGTGGATCTCAGTCATCGCCATTACCTTCGTAGTGACGATTATTGTTGCCGGCAGCGCGCAGGCCATTCTGACTGCCGGATTGCTGGTTTTGCTTGCGGTCATTCTGCACAACGGGTTGGGCCTGATGCTCGGCTATGGAATTGGTGTGCTGATGCGCGTTCCAGAGGACGCACGGCGCACGATGGCTATTGAAGTTGGCATGCAGAATTCTGGATTGGCGGGCGGTTTGGCCAAGCAATATTTCACGCCGGAGGCGGCATTGCCAGCTGCAGTATTCTCTGTGTGGCATAACTTGTCTGGAGCGATGATCGCTGCTTATTGGCGTCGAAAGAAGATCTAAAAGACTGAAGACCCGAGGCAGAATCGGATATATTTTAATTTTGGAATATCTTGATTCGTGCAAGAATCGCGTCCCTGAACCTGCCTCTTGGAGCCGTAGGACTGTCTTGGTGCAAAGCACCGGTAATCTGAATCAGTGACGTTACTACTTGCCCTGGTCGGGATCATTGGAATCTCGGCTTCCGGGCCAATTATTGCCGCGTTCCCTGGTGTTCCGGTGCTGTCCATGGCTTTCTGGCGCAATGGCGCGGCAGCGGCAGTGCTGAGTGTTCCCGCGCTTCGAAAAAGCTCGCGTGTTTATCTGGCAATGTCCAAACGTGAATGGGTTTTCACGGGCATTGCAGGTCTTGCCTTGGCGTCGCACTTTGTGTGCTTCATGTACTCGATGAGGCTTACCAGCGTCGCTGCCGGCACCGCATTGGTGTGTATCCAAGGTGTTTGGATTGCAGTGTTCCAAGTGATGCGCGGCGTCCAGTACCGGACCAAGGTTTTCATTGGCATGGCCGTGTCGCTTGGCGGCGCCATTCTGATTACCGGATTCGATATGGGCCAGAGTTCAGAGGCGTTGCTCGGCGACGTGCTGGCCCTAGCCGGCGGTGTGCTGGCGGCGGTTTATACCCTGGCCGGATCAGTAGCTCGGCGGACGATGGCGACAGCAACCTATGCCTCGAGCTGCTACGCGATTACCGCTCTCGCTCTGCTGATTCTTTGTTTTGCCACGGGCATGCCGATCTGGGGATTCGATGCCCACGGTTGGCTGGGCATCATCTTGCTGACCTTATGCGCACAGATCTTTGGGCATACGGCAATGAATCATCTGCTTAACGTGCTTGGACCGCTGACGGTTTCAACGCTGATTCTCTTGGAGATCCCAGGAGCCGCTTTGTTGGCGGCGCTGTTCCTGGGACAGGTGGTTTCCATGGCTACCTATGCCGGCCTTCTGGTGATACTCGTTGGGCTTGCCCTCGTGATACGAGGACAAGCCCAACCGAAAACTCGTGAGTAACTAGATTTTATTTGTCATCTTCAATGATCTCGCGGATTTCTTCTACGCTTGCTTCGCGAGACTCGACAGGTTGCTGAGGCTGTGCCGGCGCAGGTTCGTTTTCCCATGGATCCTCAATGGGTTTTGAGGCCTTCCAAACAGCCACCAGCAGCGCGACGATTCCGGCAATAAAGCCTACGGCTAGTACTTTTCCTACTTTGCTCTTCTTGCTCATGCATTGCTCCAGACTGAAACAGGATCTCGCTATCCGACAGCTCAAGCCTATGCAGTTACAACGCCACAGGCCAGTGTTAGCCAGGCAGCCATCAGACATTGTTCTAAATTTTCACTCAACGCGTACGTCAGCATTTAGCGGCTCACGCCTTGATCATGGAAGAATGTAGGCATGACCGCAAACGCAACTCATAAAGCCACGATTCACACTACTTTGGGCGATATCGTTGTCGATCTCTTCGGCAACCATGCACCTAAGACCGTAAAGAACTTCGTCGGCCTGTCGACCGGTGAGCAGGAGTGGGTACACCCAGAGTCCGGTGACCAAAAGACCAACACCCCGCTGTACAGCGGAACCATCTTCCACCGCATTATCTCTGACTTCATGATTCAGGGTGGCGACCCACTGGGCCAGGGCTTCGGCGGTCCGGGCTACCAGTTCGATGATGAGATCCACCCAGAACTGAACTTCAACGAGCCTTACAAGCTGGCCATGGCCAACGCGGGCATCCGCATGGGCCGCGGAACCAACGGTTCGCAGTTCTTCATCACCACCGTTCCAACCACCTGGCTGCAGGGCAAGCACACCATCTTCGGTGAAGTTGTCGATGCAGACTCCCGCAAGGTAGTTGACGCACTGAACGCTGTAGCAACCGATGGCCGTGACAAGCCACTGGAAGACGTCGTCATCAACTCGGTCGATATCGAGACTCTGTAATTCACCGACGCAATACCGCGAGGCCCCGACGATCCACCCAGTGGTGTTGTCGGGGCCTTGAGCTTTAAGCACGATCCCACTACACAAGGCAGGTAATGATGTCCTACGGGCAGGTTAATCCCCAGGGCCAAGCAACTCCGACGTGTTATCGACACCCCCACACGGTGTCCTATGTGTCTTGCAACCGATGCGAGCGTCCAATCTGTCCTGAATGCCAGGTTTCCGCTCCAGTGGGAGTGCAGTGCGTTGAATGCGTTGCCCAAGCCAATAGGAGCCTCCCCCAGCAGCAAACCGAATTTGGCGGCAGGCTTCGCGCGGGTGCCCCGGTCATAACCTACGCGGTGATTGGGCTGAACGTCTTCGTCTATATTCTGCAGTGGGTTATTCCGGGATTCACCAATTCATTGGTCCTGGCACCAGCCATAGCTGCCTATGAGCCGTGGAGATTGATCACGAGCGCCTTCGCGCACTCCATGGGATCATTCCTGCATCTGGGCATGAACATGTATGGCATCTATATCTTCGGCACCTTGCTCGAGCCCAAGCTTGGCAGGCTGCGTTTTACATGGCTGTACTTGATTAGTGCTTTCGGCGGATCTCTTGGCATCTTGGTGCTCAGCGCACCGCTGAGTGCCACCTTGGGTGCCTCTGGGGCTTTGGCCGGATTGTTCCTCGCTACCTTTGTCGTCTACCGCTCAAATAAGCAGGCGCTGCGGCAAATGGGCATCATTCTGGTACTGAACATTGTCCTGGGCTTTGTTGTTTCCGGAATCTCCTGGCAGGGCCACTTGGGCGGAGCGATCACGGGTATTCTTGCCGCGTGCTGCATCGTTTTGATACCGAGAAGTAATCCACAACGAGCCAGAACACAGCTGCTGCTTCTGTCCGGTCTTTCAATGCTGCTTTTAGGCGCCGTGTATTTCGCAGCACAGGCAGTAAAGTTCACAGGTTAATCGTTCGAAAACGGCTCTTGTCGTTATCCACACAGATTATCCACACTGTTAATAACTTACATCTGTGTAACTTGCTGGCCCATGGAGTTATTAACAGGCCTGACAGCCCGGGAATTCAAGGGTATTCCAGCAATGTTGCCCAATACTCACAACCTTGTCCCCAGTTGTGGATAACTTTTAAGCAACCCCTGTAGATAGCGCATATACGAATCGGTAGCTTGTTAATAACTACGGATTCGAAAGTTTAACCGATAGCAACGGGCGTGTTGGCAGCAGGCGGTTAATGACCCTTATCCACAGCTGGAATCCACAATGTTAATAACTTACACGCTTGTCATTTGATGGCCCCAAGCAACATCTGACCTGATGTTTCAAATAAATATTCTCAATTCGCACATTGATATCCCCACCTGTGGATAAGTTTGTGAACAACTGTTGGTGGAACTTGTGCACAACCCGTGTGGATAACATCCTGTGCTTGTGGATTACGTGGTGAAAACTGGCCAAATCAACAGGGCCGCGAAGACCAGCATGAAGATGCCGATGATGAAATCAAGAAACTGCCATGCTCTGGGCCTGGCGAAAACCGGGGCGAGGAACCGAGTCGCGTAGGCCAGCGCAAAAAACCAGAGGAAGCTTGCGGTGATAGCTCCAAAAGCAAACCAGCCAGAGCCGGCGCCTTGTGCAACGGCAACGGAACCCAGCAGCAGGACCGTGTCGATATACACGTGTGGATTGAGCCAGGTGAGTGCCAGTGTGGTTCCGATGGCCGACAGCACAGTTGTTGCCTGTGCGCGGCCGGAGACCTTGAGAGAATCAGGCTTAATCGCTCTGCGGAAGGCGAATAGAGCGTAGCTCGCAAGAAATATGAAACCGCCAAATCTAGCGACGACCAGCAGCCAAGGAACGCGTTCAACCAGGACGCCCATGCCGTTAACCCCAGCGAATATCAGGGCCGCGTCCGACAAGGAGCAGATAAGGGCAGTGATGAAGACATGTTCTTTCCGGATGCCCTGGCGAAGCACGAAGGCATTTTGCGCACCGATCGCCACGATCAGCGATAAGCCGGTGGTGAGTCCGAAGAAAAAAGAAGTTGCGGTCATGGAGAAACCGTATGAGATTCAATCACCTTAGTCGAACTTAACTTTCTGAATCTAGATTAGAGTTCCTAATGTGAATATCGACGTTGAACATCTCGAGACCCTTCTGGCCATCGTTGATGCTGGAAGCTTTGACGACGCATCCATAGATTTGGGGATTACTCCTTCTGCTGTCAGTCAGAGGATCAAGGCCCTTGAAAATCGACTTGGCGCAATTCTTGTCGTCAGGAGTCGCCCAGTCGTTCCGACCGAACAGGGATATAAGGTGCTGCGCTATGCGCGGCAAATGTCGCTGCTCAGCACAGAATTTGCCCGGGAACTCTCAGGAGGCAAACCTCTGTCCATAGCCCTCGGGGTTAACTCCGACTCGCTTTCCACCTGGTTTAATCCGATCTTCGAAGAGCTGGCCGAAATTGACGATCTATCGATAGAGATTCTTCGCGCCGATGAAAACAGGGGACTGGAACTTCTGCGCACCGGTCGAGTCAGCGCAGTAGTCACGGCAACGGCCGACGCCCTGCAAGGATGTGTCAGCAAAAAACTCGGAGCAATGCGCTATCGGGCGGCAGCTTCACCGCGCATCATCGACCGGTATCTGTCCCAAAGAGCCCCCGAGCAACTGGTGAAAACCCCGATGGTGGTTTTTGACCGCGAGGACCCGCTGCAGTATGACATGCTCGAGCGGGCTGCTGGTTCCGGAAGCCGTCCAACGGCCGCAGTGCACCATATTCCGGATTCTCTAAAATATGTCAACGCCATCGAAGCGGGCATGGGATGGGGGATGATTCCGGAATTGCAATTGGCGCAGGCTGCCGGGGTCCAGGTGCTACACGAGCAATGGTTCGCGGATGTTCCCCTGTATTTACAGCGTTGGGCCGTTGACTCCGACTTGCTCAACACGATCGATGGCATCCTGGTCACGGCGGCCCGTCACGGCGGCCTGCATTTGATAGCCTGAGCTTGTTGCAGGCCATGAATGCCTGAACCCGGACGAGGGAGCCGTACCCGGAGCGCGACAAGACGGCCAGAAGGGAAATCTGGCATGTACTGGGCCGTACTTATAATTTCTGGCGTTTTCGAGGCCGTATGGGCTGTCGCTTTGGGGATGAGCGAGGGTCTCTCAAAGGTCGTTCCCACTATCATCTTCATTGCTGGGCTGATCGTATCCATGGCCGGTCTGGCCTACGCGATGAAGGAAATTCCGGTGGGTACAGCCTACGCGATTTGGGTGGGAATCGGAGCCTCGCTCGCAGTAATCTACTCCATGGTCACGGGCCAAGAAGCTTTCTCGCTTCTGAAGGTGGTCTTCATCCTGGGGCTTGTTGGCTGCGTTATTGGCCTCAAGGCCGTTAGCCACTAGGGAAAAATCCCTTAAACAAAATTCGCCGGTCCCTTCGGGGACCGGCGAAAGTGCTATTTCCAGCCTGTTGTCATGAAGAATCCGACCATCGCGATGCCGAATCCGATCACGATGTTCCAGCCACCAATATTGGGGATTGGAAATAGGGTCTGGGAAATGTAGTAGACGATGATCCAGAGCAGGCCTATGAGCATGAGGCCAAACATGACCGGCTTGTACCAGCCCGGCATTGGCTTATCGATAGCGTGGGCGCTTTGGCGCTCGGCTCGGGCCTGCGTTGTGTTCTTGCGTCGTGGTTTTGACTCCGGCACTCGAATGCTCCCTCGGCTTCATCTGCTTAATGTAGTAAATGTGGGAGACATTAACGTCTTCCCGGTAGGCTTGGGTACAAGAATGCTGAGAACTGCTTGCTGCATTCCTACGTAGCTTCCATACTAGCCGCAACCCGTGGGATCTCCGGGGTTTTGGCCCGCATCAGCACGCGTGCATTGACAGATCGTTATATACGAATGCCCTAAGGAGCTTGAGAGCTGTGAACAGATCCGCCACAGTGCAAGGTCGACGCATGGAACGCCGGCCTCGGTCTGCGGGAAACGTTGTCGTTGGATTCCTTGGCGAGCTGTTCATTACCTTGGGCATCGTCTTGATGCTCTATGTAGCGTGGGAGCTGTGGTGGACCAATATCGACTCGGCCCAAGCCCAGCAGCAGGCGACCCAGGGACTTGTGCAGGAACTCGGCGATGTCGTAATTCCTGATTCTGAAGAGCCGGCGGAAGAAGAAAAAGACTACGGTCCAGCACCTGTGACAAAAATTGCGCCAGGGGAGACTTTCGGGATCATGTACTTCCCGCGTTTTGGCAGCCATGGATCGCATCACCCCGTGACCAGTGGTGTTGAGGATCGGGTGATCGACAATCTGGGTATCGGGCATTACCCGTCAACCCAGCAACCGGGAGAGCTGGGCAACTTTGCGGTTGCCGCCCACCGCCAAACCCATGGACAAGTGTTCTGGGACATCGACAAGCTTCAAAAGGGTGACAAGATTTATCTGCAAACGGCCGAGGGGTATTACACCTACACCTGGTATGCCACAGAAATCGTCGCTCCTTCCAACGGTGATGTCCTCTTGCCGACCCCGCATCAATGGGGAGTAGAGCCAACAAAATCGATCCTGACCATGACCACCTGCCACCCGAAGTACACAACTCAGCAGCGGATGATCGCATACTCCGAGCTGACGGATTGGCGGCCCTTGGATGCCGGCCCGCCCAAGGAAATCCGCGACATGGTTATCGACGCAACGAGCTAGGAGGAATATATGTACGCCTGGATTTTCAGAAACCTTCCCGGCCCCCTGTGGCTTCGCATTTTTGAAGCATTGATTCTCATTGCCGCCATCGTGCTATTACTGATGGTGTATGTTTTCCCGTGGCTGAACCAGTACATCAGCCCCTTTACCGATTCAACGATTGGCCAGAGTACCTCGTGAGCAGCACCAAGATTTTAGTGATCGACAATTACGACAGCTTTGTCTATACCCTCGTGGGCTATCTCCAGGAATTGGGTGCCGAGACCACTGTTCATCGCAACGATGACTTGACCGTCCAGGAAGCCATCGAGCTAGCTGCTGAATACGACGGTGTATTGATTTCACCGGGCCCCGGAGACCCCGCCGGCGCCGGTGTCAGCATTGATCTGATCAAGTGGTGCGGACAGCAGAGCAAGCCGATGCTGGGCGTCTGCCTTGGGCATCAGGCGTTGGCCGAGGCCTATGGCGGAACGGTGACCCATGCTGAAGAACTGATGCATGGCAAGACCTCGCTGGTTAATCACGAGAACCATCCGGTGTTTAACAACGTTGCCAATCCGTTCACCGCGACCCGGTACCATTCCTTGGCTGCAGTGCGCGAGAGCATCCCGGAAGAGTTGGAAATCATCGCCCAGACGGCTGGGGGAGTCATCATGGCCCTGGCACACCGGGAAGCCCCGCTGTGGGGATTGCAGTACCACCCGGAGTCGGTCTTGACCGAGCAGGGGTATCAGATGCTGGGCAACTGGTTGGAATTCCTGGGCTTGCAGGGGGCCGCCGCGAAGGCAGCCACCCTGAGCCCGCTTTTTAGCGGCGAATAATCGACCGCTGACTAATTGCCCTCACCGGGTTTGGCCGGTGGGGGCAATTTTCCTCGCTGCGTCTCGCTCGGCGATGGCGAAGCAGTTCCGCTCGGTGATTCGCTATCTGAATCATCCGAATTTTCACTCTCGGACGGGCTGGGAGTCGGGGTCTCAGACGGAGTTGGCTCCGGTACGGGAACGGCCACTGAGATCTTTACCAGGTCCCCTGGAGCAGCTTCCTCGGAAGCTTCCGGCGACTGCGTGAACAGCGTTCCCTCTTCATAGTCATCGGTTTCGACCTCGACGAACTGGGCCTTGAGTCCAACATCTTCTGCTTCAAGCGCCTTCTGGGCCTCGTCCCGGCTCATTCCAGAGACATCGGGAACTTGCACCTTTCCGGTCGAGAGGATCAGGTCAACCTCGGAACCTGCTTTGACCTTGGCGCCAAGCTCCGGGCTGGTGCCAATGACCCAGTCCGTCGGAATGGTTGCCGAATTTTCGCGGGTGACTTCACCGACTTCGAGTCCTGCTTGGCGCAAGGCATCTCGAGCGGCCGTCTCGGACTGATTGGCGAGGTCTTTGGGAATAGTCCGCTGTTCCGATCCTTCCGAGATATACAAAGTCACCGTGGATTCCTTGGCCACTTGCGTACCAGAGGAAGGATCGGTGCGCGTGGCCTTGTCCTCATCCACGTCTTCATTGAACTCGCGCTCAACGCGCACGTTGAAGGTCGCATCGCGCAGCAGGCTGCTGGCGTCGTCCTCGGACAGGTTCTTGACATCGGGAATGGCTACCGGCGCACGCTTTTCGGCATCGGCCTGGATTGAACGAATCACCAGGAAGCTGGCAATCGCCACAGCAAGCAGGGCGACCAGCGACAACAGGACAATCAGGCCGCGGTTGGTCCGATGGCGTGTGGTTTCCACCGGTTCATCGTGGGTCGTGAAGACCGGATGCTCCGTGGTCATGGGTGCCGCCTGGGCAGCAAAACCAGATTCGGTGGAGTGGTGATTGCCATAAATTGGCAAGGTGTAGGTTGCCGGCGTGGACTGGTCCTCATGGAATTCGATCCCGTTCAGGGCGTTCTCCAAGGCCGTTGCGAAGGCTCCAGCGGACTGGAAACGGTCATCGCGTTCCTTGGAGAGCACCTTGGCCACTATCGGGTCGAAGATCGGATCCACGTCCTGCGCGACCTCGCTCGGGGCCGGTGGGATCTCGCCGACGTGCTGGTAGGCCACGGAGACCGGAGAATCCCCGGTGAACGGTGGCCTGCCGGTCATCAGCTCGTAAAACAGGCATCCGGCCGAGTAGATATCGGAACGGAAATCCACTTGCTCGCCACGGGCTTGCTCGGGGGAGAAGTACTGCGCGGTGCCCACCACGGCGGCGGTCTGCGTCATCGTGGCGGAGTTGTCCAGCGCCCTGGCGATGCCGAAGTCCATCAGCTTCACATGCCCGGCGTCGGTGACCATGACATTCGCAGGCTTTACATCGCGGTGCACCACATTATTCGCGTGCGAATGATCCAGTGCCTCGCACACGCCGCGGGTGACTTTTACGGCAAATTCGGCGTCAATGGCGTCCTGGGAAATGACCTGCTTGAGGGTTTTCCCGGTGACATACTCCATGACCATGAAGGGCAGGCGCTCGTGCTGCTGTTCGGAGGTTGGAAGCTCACCGGTGTCGTACACGGCAACGATATTCGGATGGCTTAGCGCCGCGACTGCCTTCGCTTCGCGCCGGAAGCGGTTGACCACCATGGGATTGCTGGCCGTGTCCGGGCGCAGCACCTTGACTGCGACCTTGCGCGAAAGCACATGGTCCAGTGCCAGGTAGACATCCGCCATGCCACCGCGGCCGATGAGCGATTCAATCTCATATCGGTCGCTGATCATCCGCGGCAAGCCAGGCGGCAATTCTTCAACTTCGCTCATGGTGCTGTGCTCTGGTCCGATTCCGTGGCGGTCGGCGATGCGGTAGGTGTTGCCGTTGGGGTTGAAGACTCTTCAGGCTCCTCTTCGGGGCCGGTGGAGAGGTCCAGGGTGACGGTGGTGCCAGGCTCAACTTCGCTGCCTGCCGATACGTCCTGGGACAGGACGGTGCCGGCAACCGAGGAGTCGCTGCGTTCATCGCCCTTCGCCGCTGCCAGGCCGGCATCCTGAATCCGCTTCTGGGCAGCTTCGAAGCTCATGCCGGTGACCTTGGGAACCTCGAGGGTTTCCGGTGCCATGGCGTAGGTGACGGTGACGGTTTCGCCAACTTCGACGTTGCCCGTCGGGTTCAGCGAGATCACTTCGCGCGGATCGGCCTGATCGGTTTCCTGCGGCACCGCATCAACCTTCAGGCCCTGGCTTTCAAGCTGCTGGGTGACCGTGTCGATATCCTGGCCGATCAGCGAGGAGGACACCTGGACATACTCAGGGCTCTCGCTTGGGCTTTCCGAGGGGGACTGCGAAGTTTCGGACGCCGCGGTGGTCTCCTCGGAGGGCTCGGTCGTCTCCTCGGTCGGTTCGGTGGACTCGGCAGATTCGGT
Source organism: Glutamicibacter sp. GQ173 (assembly GCF_059759215.1). Classification (NCBI taxonomy): domain Bacteria; kingdom Bacillati; phylum Actinomycetota; class Actinomycetes; order Micrococcales; family Micrococcaceae; genus Glutamicibacter; species Glutamicibacter sp. GQ173. The sequence continues at coordinate 48,704 of NZ_JCAXDT010000003.1, read as the reverse complement.
GCTGCTTTCGGTCAACGTCGCGGTTGGGCGATCGTCGTTGTTGCTGCTCATGGCAGGAATCAACCAGGCCAGCAGCGCAATGACTACAGCCAAGGCGATAATCACGATCAATGGGATCAGCCAGGGGCTCCGCTTGGATTCCTGCGGTGCAGGATCCTGGGCGTCGGCATCCTCATCGTCAAAGCCGGTGGCGCCCTGATTGCTAGCCGCGGAGAAACCGCTGGCCGCAGCCGCAGGTTCCACAACGGTCGGCATGGCATTGGTCATCGTCGGGGCAGAATCCTGGCGGGTCATGGCGCGGGTGGCGTCATCATCCAGGTTCAGCGCCTGCGTCGCGTCCTCGGAAATACCGGTGGCGAGCATGCCCGGGACCGCCATGGTGGCGGTGTTGGTATCTCCGGCGCGCAGGGCGTCGGCGGCCTTGGCCAGTGCGGTGGCGTCCTTTGGGCGATCCGCAGGGTTCTTGGCCAGCATCGACATGATCAGCTGGCGCACCGGTGCCGGAATGGTGTCCGGCAAGGCGGGGGGAGCATCGTTGACCTGTGCCAGGGCGATGGCGATCTGCGATTCACCGGTGAACGGACGTCGCCCGGCCAGGCATTCGTAGCCGATGACGCCCAGGGCGTAGATATCGGAGCTGCCGGTCGCGTTCTGCCCGGTCGCCTGCTCAGGAGCCAGATATTGGGCGGTGCCCATCACCTGGCCGGTGGCGGTCAAAGGCACCTGGTCGGCCAGGCGGGCGATGCCGAAGTCGGTAATCTTCACAACACCCGATGGCATGACCAGGATATTGCCCGGCTTCACATCGCGGTGCACCAGGCCGTGCTCGTGGGCTGCAGCCAGCGCTCGAGCGGTCTGCGCGATCAGCGAGAGGGTGCGGTCGACTTCGAGCTTGCGTTCACGCTCGATGATGGTTGACAGCGGCGGGCCGGGAACTAGTTCCATGACCAGGTAGGCAGAGCCTTGCTCTTCGCCGTAGTCGAAGACGCCAGCGATGCCCGGGTGGTTGAGCAGGGCGGTGTGGCGGGCCTCAACGCGGAAGCGCGTCAAGAAGCTCTCGTTGTCGGTGTATTCCTCCTTGAGGATCTTGATCGCCACGAGGCGCCCAAGGACCTGGTCGCGAGCTTTCCAAACTTCGCCCATGCCACCGATCGCAATGCGGTCGGTCAGCTTGTAACGACCGCCCAAGGTGGTGCCGGTTACTGGCCTCACTTGTTGAACACCGCCTTTAACATCGTCTTCATCAGTGCACCGGTCGTGTTGTGACCAGTGTTGTAATCTACGTCTTGCAAGGTGACCGTAATGGCCACCTGAGGGTCATCTGCCGGGGCGAAGCCGGTCATCCAGGAGTTCACCCTCCGGACTTCGTCATCAGTAGCAGGCAGCTGCGCCGTACCGGTCTTGGCGCGGAAGTCCACACCCGGAACCGCGGCATTCATGGCCGTGCCGTTCTTCACCGGACCTTCCATCAGGCCGGCGAGCTGCTCGGCGATCTCCGGGCTGGTGGCCGTGGAGAATTTCTCTGGCTTCGGCTCTTCGATCACCCGAAGATCCGGGGCGATGACCTTGTCGATCATGTTCGGCTTCATGATCACGCCCTTATTGGCGATGGCCATGGCAGCCATATTCATTTGCAGCGGGGTGACCTGGTTATCGCCCTGGCCAATAGCCATGCGGGCCAATTCAGCGGCATCGGCTTTGGCTGTCGGGAACTTGCTTGGCACCACGTTCTGCGGAATGTTCAGTTGCTGGCCATAGCCGAAGCGCTCGGCCACGTCGGCGAACTCTTCCTTGCCCACAGTCTGGCTGATTTCCATAAATGGAGTGTTGCAGCTCTGGGCGAAGATGAAGGCCAAGCGGGCGCGCGGTTCACGGGCGCAGATGCCTTCGCCAAAGTTATTCATCGGCGTGCTGGAATTCGGGTAGTTCACCGATACCGGATTGTTGATCACGGTATCCAGGTCGTACTTGCCGGATTCCAGGGCGGCGACCGTGCTGAGGATCTTGAACGAAGAACCAGGGAAGCTCAGGTTGTTGATGGCCGGGTTCCGATACGGGCTCAGGCCGTCAATATCGCTGACCTCCTTGAGGTTCTGAGCAGCCTTGGATGTCGAATGGACCGCCAAGTCGTTGGTGTCGTAGCTCGGTTTGGAAGCCATTGCCAGGATGTCGCCGGTCTTTGGATCGGTGACAATAATGGTTGCCTTCACGCCATCGGGGATGGCGTTGAAGGCGGTCTTCTGCAGCGCGCCATCGATGGTCAGCTCTACCGAGGCGCCTTCGGACTTCTTGCCGGTGAACATCGCCAGCATGCGGTCATAGAGCAGGTCCGAGCTGGTTCCGGTCAGCCAATCGTTGAGCGAGGACTCCAGCTGGGTGGTGCCGCTGGCCAGCGAGTAGTATCCGGTCAGGTGCGCATAGGTTTCCGGATCGGTGTACTTGCGCTGGTATTCGAATTGTCCATCGTCGGTAGGCACCGACTCGGCGATCGGCTTGCCGTCAACCAATATGGCGCCGCGGGGCAAATCGAATTCGCGGTACAGCTGGCGCTTGTTCAGCGCGTTGTCCGTGAGCTGGTCGGCGTCGAAGAACTGGATGTAGCTCAAACCGCCAAGGCAGATGACAAAGAGCAGGGTCAGTGCAACCCAAACTCGCTTAATGGCCTGATTCACTTGCTCTTCACCACCTTGGTGCTGGTCGTTGGGGCTTTGCTGGGTGTTGCAATTTCATCGGTAGGTCCTGAGACGCCGGACTTCGGCCGGCGTGAATTGTGCGATATCAAGAGCAGGAGGGCGATGATGATCCAGTTGGCCAGCAGTGAAGACCCGCCAGCCGCCATGAATGGCGTCGCCAGCCCGGTCAGTGGAATCAGGCGGGTGACGCCACCGATGATGACTACACACTGCAGTCCCAGAGTGAAAGACAGGCCGGCGGCCAGCAGCTTGCCAAAGGTGTCACGGGAACCGAGGGCTGCACGCAGGCCGCGGGAAACCAGCAACATGTACAGCAGGACAATTGCGGTTACGCCGATCAGGCCGATTTCTTCGCCGAAGGAGGCGATGATCATGTCCGAATTGGCCAGCGGCACCCGGTAGGGGGAGCCAGCGCCCAGGCCGGTGCCGAATAGTCCGCCATCGGCCATGCCGAACAGGCCTTCGACGATCTGCATGCTTCCGCCGGTGGCCTGGTAGATGGTCGGGTCGAAGGCGTTGAGCCATACATCAAGGCGCCGGGTCACGTGGCTCATGGTCAAGCCAGCGACAATGCCACCGGCGACAACCATGAGCATGCCGATCAATACCCAGGAGATACGGGCTGTAGCCACGTACACCATCACGATGAACAGGCCGAAGAACAGGATCGCTGATCCCAAGTCGCGCTGAACCACCAGAACACCGATGGACAGCAGCCAAGCGATGACCATAGGCGCCATATCCCGCAGGCGAGGCAGCTGCAGCGGTCCGAATTTACGCCCGGCCAGCAGGATCAAGTCGCGGTTCGAGGAGAGGTATCCGGCGAAGAAGACCGACAGCGAGATCTTTGCGAGCTCGCCAGGCTGCAGCGAGAACATGCCCATGCGGATCCAAATACGGGCACCGTTGATGGTGACGCCCAAGCCTGGAATCAGCGGCAGCAAGAGCAGCACGATGGATAGCAGGAGAGCTATATAAGTGAATCGGCGCAGGATCCTGTGGTCTTTGATGACCCAGAGGACTGCCGCGGCGATGACGATGGCGATAGCCGTCCAGAGTAGTTGCCGGGCCGACTGGGATGTGCCCTTTGCCAAGTCAATACGGTGAATCATGGCCAGTCCGAGGCAGTTCAAGGCCACCGTGATCGGAAGTATTACCGGATCGGCATATTTAGCGAAGATGCGCAGCAGCACGTGAACAGACAAGGCGAGCACCGCCATGATGCTCATCTGGATATAGAAGTCGGTATTGTCGACATCCTCGGTGGTGCTACCCACCAGGAAGAACGCCGCACTGCCGACGCAGAGGGCCAGGACAAGCAGCAGCAGCTCGAGATTGCGCCGTGGTACCGGAGCGGTTTGCACTTCGGTCATTGCATGATCTCCTGACAGTAGGCTGGCAGCTGGGTTTGGTTGCTACTTGGTGAATCTTTTGATCCGGGAACTGTTACCGGACAATTTTGCTTCGCGGTGACCAGCAGTTCCTGGATGATCATTTGGGCATGCTCGCGGTTATCCGCCGAAATGGTTGCTTCCACTCGCTGGCGCGAGTAATCCGGCAGCGATTCCAGCGGAACCTTGCTCACGGTATCGACCTCGGAAAGCGAAATCGGTCCAAGTTCCTGCGGAACACCCTTGTAGATGGCGACCTTGTTATCCACGGTGCCAACAAAGTATTGGGTTTGCGTCCACATGTAGCCCCAGACGGCCAGGGCCACCACGAGGAAGGCTGCCAGGGTGAGCAGGATCGGCATCATCCAGCGGCGGTGAGCGGTGGGGCTCTCCAATGGATCAAGTATCTGGCCAGCAGCCGGTGAACGGTGGGTGAGCAGGGCAGCCGCGCGGCGTTCGCCGGTGTGCTGGGTGACAACCGGAATCTGGCCGGTCTGCGTGGCGAGTTGCGCGGCTCCGACCAGCAGGTGTGGACGCTGTGAAATCTCGTGGCGAAGCAGCGAGGCGCTGGCTTCGACATCGCCCTCAGCGGCAATGGCCAGCTGGGCGGTGTCCGGGGCAGGTTCCTGCACGGAAGGCTCGCTGAATTCATCAGCGGTATCCTCGACGACTTCGAACATCACGACCGTGACATTATCCGGTGCACCGTTTTTCAAGGTGATGGCTACCAGGTCATTAACGGCTTCATCCATGTCCGCGGTATTCCGGATGATCTGCTCGATGATGGGCAGCGGAACAGCGTCGGTGAGGCCATCGGAACACAGCATCCAGCGTTCGCCGGGCTCGGCGTCAATTTGCTGGACATCGAGTTCGGGCGAGGCATCCGAGTCACCGAGCACGCGCAGGAGCACGTTTTTATGCGGATGGACTTCGGCTTCTGCCGGCTTGATTCGTCCTTCGTCAACCAGGCGCTGCACGAACGTGTGGTCGCGGCTGATTTGCTCAAAGTCGCCGTGCTTAAGCCGGTAGGCCCGCGAGTCACCGATGTGGGCCATGTGCAAGGTACTGCCGGAAAGCAGCAGGGATGTCACGGTGGTGCCCATGCCCGAAAGTTTCGGGTTGGCACCCACGAGTTCGTTCAAAACCAGATTTGCGGCCTGGATTTCATCGGGCAGGGCGTTTTGCGGATCGGCAATGTCTGCATGATCCAGATGCACCAGATCCAAGACGGTGGACGCGGAAGCAACGTCGCCACCCACGTGGCCACCCATGCCATCTGCGAGCACGGCCAGGTATTCACCGGCGTAGGCGGAATCGTCGTTTTTCTTGCGAATCCGTCCGACGTCAGACTTCGCGGCAAATTTGAGTTTGAGGGCCATAGGCTAGGACTTCAATTCCAGGACTGTCTTCCCGATGCGGATCCGCTGGCCTGGCTCAACTGGTTGCGCGCGAGTGAGCTGGCTGTCTCCGACAAAGGTTCCGTTGGTGGAGCCCAAATCTTCGATGAACCAGCGTGATCCCTGTGGGAAGAGCCGAGCGTGGCGTCCCGAGGCGTAGTCGTCATCCAGCACCACGGTGGCGTCCTGCGCGCGGCCGAACATGATCGGCTGACCGCTCAGCGGGATGCTGTTGCCGGCCAAGGGGCCTTCGACAATAGCCAGAGAAGTTGCGGCTTTGCGCGCCGGAGCTTCTGGTTCCGCCAGCTCTGGGTTCTTTTTCAGTTCTCGTGCGCTGGGCTTGCCCGTGCGGGCTCGTGATCCGACAGCCAAATCACGGCGCATCGATCCGACAACGCTCAAGACGAGCAGCCAGATGAGTACCAGGAAGCCCAGTCGAAACAGGCTTAGAACCAAGTCGTTCATACGCGGCCTCCGTTGGTCGAGGTGATAAGCCGAAAGACTATTTTTGTCTGTCCGATGGTGATGACCGATCCGTCAAAAATAGGGGTTTCGGCAGAAATCTTCTTGCCGTCTACGTAGGTTCCGTTGGTTGAACCCAAATCGGAGACCACAAAGTTCGTCTTGCCGCGCGTCTCAACGCGGATGTGCTGTCGTGAAACGCCTGAGTCATCTACCGGGATATCGGTGCTCGCCGAACGGCCCAAAACAACCGAGTGGTGATTCAGCGCGAAACGCTGTCCCGCGACCTCGAGGATGGCCTGCTTCTGGGTTGGCGCCTTGGGAATCTCGTTGATTGGCCGGACATTGGGGCGTGGCTGCGCGACGGTGCGCGGTGACGCCTGCTCAACGGGCTTAGCCATGGGCGTCTTCACCGGTGCCGAAGCAACAACGTGGGAACTGGTCTCCTTGACGGAGCCGTTGATTTCCATTTCTCCAGGCTTAAAGTCTTGCTTGGAGACAAAATGGATCATGACATCGCCCTGAACCGAATAGTCCTGGCTGGTGGCGTGTTCCGCGGTGACCTTGGCCATTTCATTGACGACAGCTCGTCCCCAGCTTTTAGCGGTTTCGAAGTCTTTGGTGCTCAACGAGACGACAAAGTCGTTTGGAGCCAGGCTGCGCCCTTCGCTGATCGGCAGAATCCCGCGGTCCATTTCATTGCGCAGAGCGGTAGTCAGTTCAACTGGCTTGAGGTCTGCGGTGCTGGTTCCACGAAAGAAGCTTGTGACGACCTTCTCTAAGCCGCGTTCGACATTGTCGAGAAAGCCCATTATTCGTGCTCCTTCCTTAAGGGTCCATCATTTGTCTTAGTGTCTCGCATTCATGCTGAAAAGCAGTGAACACAGAACTTCATATTCGATCTTACTGTTTTCAGCTGTGGAAATGCCGAAAAATCCTTGGGTGGTCCACGCTGAGAGGTCTCAACGATACAGAGGTCAGGTGGTAAAGCCTGTGTCTCTGGCCACATAAGCGGGTATCGATTAGGTGAACTGAAAATGTGTGTGTAAGCTATTTCTTGTTGCAAAAGCACGAAGCAATAAAAACTAGATATGCGCGAGTGGCGGAATTGGTAGACGCGCTGGCTTCAGGTGCCAGTGATCGCAAGGTCGTGGGGGTTCAAGTCCCCCCTCGCGCACAAAATGAAAATAACCTCTGAAATGAACGAAAGTTCAGATCAGGGGTTATTTTTCATTACCCTAAGCCGTTTGGCATCGTTCTGATAACAATTTCCGACGGCGAGCCGGAAACTTCGTCACGGTCGCCTTCCATCAGGGTTCCACCCAGTAATCCATCGTGAATCGCCCCGCGCTCGAACGCGGCGCTGGGATCTCGAAAAATTGCCTGGGTGATTCCGGTCTCGGCCAAGGGAACAGCAACCTTTTGAGCTCTTGCAGCCAAGGCTTCGATGGCATTTACAAGGCTAGGAGATCGATTGCGGCTTTGCCTGTGCAGCCACCGGGTGCCGGCAAGGCTAGCATCGGAACCTCGCCTATGCCCTGCGTCCTGGTCCCGTGCCGGAATTCGGCGACTGGACTAGACTTCCAATGACGAATTGAAAGGTAGTGCATCGTGGCAGCGTCCAAAGAACCATTCGACATTCGCGGAACTCTTGATCTGGTCAACGGGCATCGGATCCTTCGCCTTGAACAAGAATCCAGTGACCTGCTCTCGAGCAGGGGCCAAGTGGCTGTCGATCTTCTCGGGGACTTTGCCGGTGGCACCGTAGTGATTGATCCCGATGGGCGTCGCGGACACTGGCTGGATCTCGAAGCGGATCAAGCGCCAGTACTCGAGGGCGAACCGGGGCAGCAGTTCCAGCTACTAGTTCGGCCAAGTTCCAGCTGGCCCGAAACCACGGTGCCCGGCGACCTCGCCGAAGCCTTGGAGGAGGCCAGCGACCTGGATGCGACCTGGGTTGGATTGACCCCGATGGCTCGGTGGGAATGGGTTCGCTGGGTAGGTTCCACCAAGAATCCCGATACTCGCCAGCGTCGCGTTGAAGTCAGCATCTCCAAGCTGCGCGATGGCAAGCGCCGTCCTTGCTGTTTTGACCTGTCCTCGTGCACCAACCCGGAGCTGGCCAAGAGCGGGAAGCTCGTCGAGTAATTCGGCCCAGCGGTGACCGGGGGCTAGCGATCCCCATCGATTACAGTGGAACCGCGTACAACCAGGGAACTGGGCAGCATGCTCTGCAGCGGCTCCGGGCTCTTGCCCTCGAGCAGGGAGCGCAGCTTCAGGGCCGCCAAACGCCCGCCTTCCTGGGCGTTGAGCTGCACCGAGGTAATGGCGGGGTTGGACGTGGCCGAGTAGGGCAGGTCGTCAAAGCCTGCCACGGCCAGCTGCTGCGGGATGCGAATCTGAAGAGTGCGGGCAGCGTGGAGCACGCCGAAGGCGTGGTTGTCGGTGGCGCAACCCAGCGCGGTGACCCCAGCCTCTTTCCATGATGGCCAGTGCTCGCTGAAAGCGGCGGATGCGGCGGTGACATCGATCATGGAGCTGGCGACCGAGCTGGGCAGGACCTCGATGCCGAAGTCGCCAGCTGCCTGGAGGAAAGCTTCCCGGCGCACCGCGAGCGTCTCCGTTCCGGTGATTGCATCCAAGTACGCGGCCCGGGTATGCCCCTGCGCGGCAAAATGCGCCACCACATCGCGGGCTCCTTGGGCCACATCCATATTGACGGCCGGGAATTTCGCGCTAATGCCAGGGGCATCAAGGACGACCATGGGCAGGTTGCCGCCAATCTCCTCAAGGAATTCCTGGCTCGGCGCGTGCACCAGCAAACCGGCCGGACGCAGGCCCAGTATCTTGCGAGTTTCGCTGGCGCTGGGGGAGACGCCGGCATCGGTGACCGAGAGCATCAGCTGGTAGTCGCTGGCCAGCACGGAGCGGACGCCGGCGATGACCTTGGCAAAGAACGGGTTGGAAATATCCGGGGCCACCAGGACAACCAGGGAGCTGACGCCCTTGGCCAGTGAACTGCCGATGCTGTCGACAATGTAGCCGAGTTCGCGGATGGCCTCGCGCACGCGCTGCTCATTCTTGGCGGAGACTCGTCCGGAGGATTTTCCGTTGGCGACCAGGGAGACCGTTGCCGTGGACACGCCAGCATGCGCTGCCACCATGGCTGCGGTGACCCGGCGTGGTTCGCGGTGATTTCCGGTCTTCTCAGCAATCGTCATGGCTCCATCGTAGTCGCACATCCGTCGGGTCAACTCACAAGTTAAGCGCTTGACGCAACTCGGAGAACAGGAAAGAATTGCCTAGGATGAAGTACTTCGCATCGTGATCAATGACCGGCCGCCCGCCGGCGGAAAATAAGGAGGGCACCATGGCCCAGGACAGCGCAACGCCCCGCAAGATCATTCTGGATTGCGACCCAGGGCATGATGATGCGGTTGCCATGATCCTGGCCCACGGAAGCCCTGCCATCGATTTGCTGGCCGTCACCACCGTCGCAGGAAACCAAACCCTGGAGAAGGTCACCGCCAACGCGCTCGCCGTGGGAACCATCGCCGGCATTAGCGGAATCCCTTTTGCCGCCGGCTGTGCCCGGCCGCTGGTGCGCGAGGTGGAAACCGCCGCCGCGGTCCATGGCGACTCGGGCATGGACGGACCGGAACAACCGGAATCCACCATTGAACTGGACCCCCGCCACGCGGTGGACGTCATCATCGATCTGGTCATGAGCCACGAACCAGGGGCGGTCACCCTGGTTCCCACCGGGGCGCTGACCAACATTGCGCTCGCCGTGCGCAAGGAACCGCGGATCGTCTCCCGCGTGCGCGAAGTGGTGCTGATGGGCGGCGGCTACCATACCGGCAATTGGAGCGCCGTGGCCGAATTCAACATCAAGGTGGACCCGGAAGCCGCGCACATCGTCTTCAACGAAGACTGGCCGGTGGTCATGGTTGGACTGGATCTGACCCATCAGGCGCTGGCCACCGCCGAGGTCGTCCAGAGCATCGAGAAGATCGGTACCGGCCCGGCAAAATTCGTGCGCGAACTGATGGACTTCTTCGCCCGCGCCTACCGCGACCACCAGGGCTTCGATGCGCCACCAGTCCACGATCCCTGCGCGGTGGCCTACGTGATCGACCCACAGATCGTGCGCACCGTGAAGGCGCCGGTCAACGTGGAACTTCGCGGGGATCTGACCCTGGGCATGACGGTCACCGACTTCCGTGCTCCAGCCGGTGAACAGTGCAACACCTCGGTGGCCGTGGATCTGGACCACGACGGATTCTGGGGTCTTGTGACCGATGCGCTGCAGCGGATCGGCGAAGTCACACCCGGGAAGTAAAACAACTTCTGGCTAATGTGGGGCACATCAATGCCAATTAGGCTCAGACCTGCATAAACTGGGATCACACGAAGATCAGGAGGCGTAATGGCAGGAAAAACCCCGCACCAGAACGTGACGTTCCCATCCTCGGGAGCGCAAGCACACGGCTATCTGGCGGTGCCTGACTCCGGAAAGGGCCCCGGGGTTATCGTGATCCAGGAATGGTGGGGCCTGACCGACCATATCCGGGATATAGCGGACCGCCTCGCGGCCCTCGGCTTTGTAGCCCTCGCGCCGGATCTTTACGGCGGATCCATCACCCACGACGGTGAAGAAGCAGGGCAGATGATGGCCGAGCTTCCCGAAGCGAAGGGTGCCCAGCTTCTTGCTGGAGCCGTGGATTACCTGCTTGCCAACGAGCATGTCACCAGCGATAAGCTCGGCGTGATCGGATTCTGCATGGGTGGCGGATTCGTCTTGCAGCTCGCCGCGCAGCAGGGCGAAAAAATCGCGGCGGCCGTTCCGTTCTACGGTGTCGGCCAGGGTGTGCCCAATGATTTCTCCGGAATCCGTGCCGATATCCAAGGCCACTACGCCAACTTTGATGAAATGTATCCACCTGAGCAGGCCCGCGCCCAGGAGGAGCAAATCCGCAAGCAATCCGGCGCTAACGTGAAGTACTACTTCTACGACGCCAAGCATGCCTTCCACAATGACGAAAATACCGCCGGAAATTACGACCCTGAGCAGGCAGCTATCGCTTGGGAACGCGCCGTCGGCTTTTTACAGGATAAAGTGGCCTCAAGGCCATAAAGTGTTATACATCACTTAATAGCATCACTTACTAAATAAGGAGAGCAATATGTCAGAAACCATCATCGTAGGTGTCGACGGTTCGGAAACCGCACAGCGCGCAGCTCGCCGTGCCGCGGAACTGGCACTGAAGCTCGACGCTGAATTGGTGGTCGTCACCGCTCACGCCTCGGACAACACAGAAGTCGTTTCCATCGGTTCCGACACCTGGATCCTGGACGACGCAGAGCAGGCTCGCAAGCTGGCCCAGCGTGTTGCCAACGACGTGAAGAACAGCGTCCCAGGCGTGAAGATCACCGCCGCAGCAGGCCACGGAAAGCCAGGCGACGTGCTGATCTCCGACGCTGAGGACCGTAAGGCCTCGATGATTGTCGTGGGTAACGTTGGCATGAAGGGCCTGGGCCGCGTGCTCGGTTCCGTAGCTTCCTCGGTAGCCCACTCGGCACCATGCGACGTACTGGTTGTGAAGACCGACAAGTAAGCCAAAGCGCTTGCGCTGACAAGGCGGGTACCGTTCATCGGTACCCGCCTGCAGCATTTAACCCCGCACAGCGTAGGCTTAACCCGTGCAAACTCTTCGAATCGCCTACGCCACCGGCGTCACCCCCGGCAAATGGATGGATCGCTTCAAGGAGCGCCATCCGAAGGTTGAGCTCCAAGCTTGGCGCCAGGATGACGGCGAGATTCTTGATCTGCTGGCCGAGGATCGGGCCGACGCGGTGTTCGTGCGCTACCGCGGGGAGTCACCCAAGGACCAAACCCGCCACGTGATCCCGCTCTATGAGGAACTCGAGGTGGTCTGCGCGGCCAAGGACCACGAGGCCGAATACTACGACGAATCCATCCCCGCCGAGGTGGTCGCGGGCTTCCCGCAACTGGATCTCGCCGATTACCCCGAAGTGGTGGGCGGCATCGGCGTTGCCATGGAAGTGGTGGCCTCCGGCGCCCAGGTCCTGCGCGTGCCACAGAGCATCGCTCGCCTTTTTGCCCGCAAGGATGTCATTTCACGCTTTGTAGAAGGCGGCACGCCAACGCAGGTGGGCATCGCGTGGCCTGCGGCCATGGAAGATACCACCCTGCTCGAGGAATTCATCGGGATTGTGCGCGGCCGCAGCGCAACTTCCTCCCGCCAGGCTTCGGTGCGCAACCACGAGCAGAAGGCCAAGCGCGTCAACGACAAGGCGAAGTTCGAAGCCAAGCTCAAATCCCAGACCGCTGCCAAGCGCCAAAAGGAGCTGGCCAAGAAGCAGGCGCGCAGCAATGGCGGCAAACCAGGCAAGCCCGGCGGATCCAAGGGGCGAAAGAAACGCTAGAACCGTCCCGCTGGCATGGGTAGAGTGAAGCCATGAAGCAATTCGATACGCTCGCGCTGTCCTCGCGTGGCCCAGCCTTGATCCTGACCATCAACCAGCCGAAGTCGCTCAATGCCTTGGCCCAGGAGGTCGTCAACGACCTGGAAGCCTTTGTCGACTGGTTCGAAACCACCGGATTCGAGTACCGCGGCGTGATCATCACCGGCGCCGGGGAGAAGTCCTTTGTGGCCGGAGCGAATATCGTGCAGATGAACGCCATGGACCCACAACAGGCCCTGGCCTACGGGCGCCAGATGCATGCGGTGACCGAGCGCCTGGAATCCCTGCAGGTTCCGGTGATCGCCGCGGTCAACGGCTTTGCCCTCGGCGGCGGCTGCGAAATCGCTCTGGCTTGCGACTTCATCTACGCGTCGGAGAACGCCAGCTTTGGCCAGCCAGAAGTCAACCTGGGCTTGGTGCCGGGCTTTGGCGGATCCGTGCGTCTTCCTCGCCGGGTCGGCAGTGCCATGGCCCGTGAACTGATCTTCACCGGGCGCCGGATCAAATCCGCCGAGGCATTGCGCATCGGCCTGGCCAACCGGGTAGTGCCTGCCGGGGAACTGATCGACCAGGCCGTGGCCGCCATTGAAGAGATCGCCGCTGTTTCGCCCACCGCGGTGGCCAACGCCAAAACCGCGCTGGTGACGATGGACGCACTGAACACCCACGATGCCCTGCTGGTTGAAGCGGACTCCTTCCAGCGCGCCTTCACCACCAATGATTCGATGGAGGGCCGGGCCGCCTTCGTGGAAAAACGCTCGCCGAACTTTCCCGGCAACTAGTGATGCACTACGGGGCGCACCCTGACCAGCACCTGCAGTACTTCGGCCCCGAGCAGAGCACGGCTGCCGGTGCGGTGATGATCATCCATGGCGGGTACTGGCGCGAGAAGTACACAGCGCAACTGGGTGTTCCGCTGGCCCAGGATCTGGCCGCCCGGGGGATACCGGCCTACAACCTGGAATACCGGCGTGGGCCCGGCAGTGCGGCGGCGATGCTCGCCGACGCCCGCCTGGCCTTGGGGCTGATCAAGGAGGAAGGGCCGATTACGCTGATCGGCCACTCGGCCGGGGCCCAGCTGGCCTGCGTGCTGGCTGCCAATGATTCGCGCGTCACCCAGGTCATCAGCCAGGCCGGGTTGCTGGATCTGGAGTATGCCCGCAAGTTGGCGCTCAGCGACTCGGCGGTGGACCTGCTGCTGGATGGCGCACCGCTGGCCATCTACAACCCGGTGGAATTATGGCCGATGCCCGCCCGTGTCGTAATCTTTCATGGTCGGGACGATGCCGACGTTCCTTCAAGAATTGCCCGGCGCGCAGTCCAGAAGGCGGCGGCACTCGGACAGGACTACCGCTTCGCGATGTTCCAGGGCGATCATTACACTTGGATTGACCCGCGCAGCAGCCAATGGGCCGCCTGCGTGCGCGCCCTGTCACCCCTGCACTATTAATAAGGAGCAGCATGAACCCGACCGTGATCGGTGAAGCCCTCGTTGACGTCCTGGCCTCGGGCATCGCCCCAGCCCAGGAATTTGTTGGTGGCAGCCCGCTGAACGTCGCGGTATCACTGGCCCGCCTGGGTTACCCCGGAACCTTGATCTCGCGGTGGGGCGCCGATGACAAGGGCCGGAAGATCGAGGAATACCTCAGGAGCAACAACGTCAAATACCTCGGCGGCGCCGACGAAGAAGCGACGGTCATCGCCCACGGCATCCTTGACCCCGCCGGCGGCGCGGCCTTCGCCTTCAATGCCTACTGGCAGATGCCGACCATCGGACCGGAACTGCCGCAGGATGTCGAGCTGGTGCATACCGGCTCTATCGCCACCTTGTTCAGTCCCGAGGAGTTGCTGCCGCTGCTGTCTGCAGCCCGCACCCACGCAACCATCAGCTATGACCCGAACCTGCGCCCGTCCCTGGTTACCAATCACGCCCAGACGGTGGCCGAGGTGGAACGCTTCGTCGGCCAGGCCGATGTCGTTCGGGTTTCGGGTATCGACCTGAAGTGGATGTACCCGATGCGTTCGGTCCAGGAGTCGGCCCGTGCCTGGCTGGATATGGGGCCGGCCATTGTCGTCTCCACCGCCGGATCGCGTGGTTCCTGGGGCGTGGTGCGCGCCGGGGACGCCGAGTTCATTGCGCCCTCCGTAGAAGTCACCGACACGGTGGGCGCCGGCGACACCTTTACCGCGGCCCTGCTGTGCTGGCTTGCCGAGCACGGCATGATTGGTGCTGCCCACCGAAAAAAGCTTGGCCAGCTGCAGATCAGCGAACTTTCCCAAGCCCTTGAATTTGCGGCCAAAGCGGCTGCCGTGACCGTTCAGCGGGCCGGCGCCAACCCGCCGCGGCGCGAGGAGCTCTAGGTGATCAAGCTGATCGCCTCAGACCTGGACGGGACCATCGTCGCCCCCGATGGCAAGATTTCTCCACGCACCCGGCAGGCCTTCTTGGACGCCCGGAAGGCCGGGATCCAGATCGTTTTCGTGACCGGCAGGCCCTTTCGCTGGCTTACCCCGATCATCGAAGCATTCGGCGGCCTGGGGACCGTGATCTGTTCCAACGGAGCGGTGCTCTACGATCTGGAACACGACGAGGTGATCTGGTCCCGGACGCTGAGCGCAGCCAAGGCCCGGGAAGCGGCCGCGATTATTTCGCAGATCGAACCCGAGGCGACCTTTGCCGCTGAAACCACCAAAGGCCTGCATCTTGGTGAGGGCTTTGCAGATCGCCATCATAATTTTGGTGTGCAGGACGTGCTGGATCTGTCTTCGGGTGCCATTGATCAAGAAGGCATCGTCAAATTCCTTGCCCGCTCCCAGCACCTGGCCATTGACGACTTCTATGCCGCAGTGAGGCCCCAGCTCAGCCATCTGGTTTCCATCACCCACTCCGCCTTTGACGTGTCCCTGTTGGAGATGGCTCACGTGGACATCCACAAGGCCAGGACCCTGAATGAATACTGCCAGCGCCTGGACATCGACCCGTCTGAAGTCATGGCTTTCGGGGATATGCCCAACGACATCCAGATGCTCGAATTTGCCGGCCACGGCTACGCCATGGCCTCGGGGCACCCTGCGACGCTGGCAACCGCCCGCTACTGCGCACCGCCACTGGCTGAGGACGGCGTCGCCCAAGTCATCGAGGGCCTATTGAAATGACGTACGCATTCACGCACCGTGGGGTGCGCCAGTCTGATGAAGAAAATACGCTCCTTGCCTTCCAGCGCGCAGTGGAATTGGGAGTAACCCATTTGGAATCCGATGTGCATGCCTCGGCCGATGGCACTGTCTACCTATTCCACGATGAGACGCTGGATCGGATTACCGATGCCACGGGAAAATTTGGCGAGCGCACCGATGAAGAGCTCGCGCAGATCACCGCCGGGGGACAACCGCTGTGCACGCTGGATGAACTGCTGGATGCTGTTCCGCAAGCCCGGATCGTGAACCTCGATGTCAAAGACGAGCAAGTCATTGGCCCGCTGGCCGAGTTGATCGAACGGCGTGGAGCCCATCACCAAATCGCTTTGGCTTCATTCTCCAGCGCGCGCAGCCACGCGGTGAGCCACCTGCTCTCGTCACCTATCAGGCGCTCGCCGGGGCAGCGTGGAATCATCCTGATTTGGCTCTGCGCCCACCTTCTCGGTTGGGTTCCCAAGAGGCTGATTAAAGACTTTTGGGCGGTGCAGGTGCCCTTCAAGCAGGCTTGGCTGCCCGTGGCTACGCGTCGTTTCACCAAGGCCGTTCAGCGCGCTGGCGCGCAGGTGCACGTTTGGGTGATCAACGATGAGTTGACCATGAAGCTGCTCATTGACCGGAATGTCGACGCTATTATGAGCGATGACGCGGAGCTGTTGATGAAGGTGCTTGGATCCTGACGCAGCGGATGAAAACGATTTCATGCACTTCACGAAATCTTGCCCAGCTAGTTCTGTTCGAGGGCCTATTCGGCCGTTCCGAGGGAGCAGTACTTGATCGTATGCTGGCTCATTATTACGGTATCTGGCTCGAAGCCGATTCCTGGAGCCGTTGGCAAGGGCAAGGTGCCGTCGTCGTTAAGAAGACCCTGATGCGGTGCATGCCAAGGATGCAGTTGCATTTCCCAGTTCAAGAAGGGGACTTCCAGCTCTGGACGGGCTTGGCCGTCCTGCAGGCGCACCGAAGGATCCAGGGCAATGATTTGGGCACTGGCCAAGAGCGCTGGACCGTAATAGAAACAATGGGGAATGACGTGGGCGTTAAGTCTCTTGCCGGCCTCTCGCACTTGCAGCATTGCGCTGACGCCACCGATTTTGCCAATGCTCGGTTGTGCAAACTCGATTGCTCCGCGTTCCATGTCATTGATCAGACCGTGGACTCCCGAGTGGTTCTCGCCGCCTGAAACATTGCTGAATTCGGAATTCAGCTCTTGCAGGGACTGCGAATCATCTGGAGGAAATACCGGCTCTTCGATCCATAGAAGATTCATTTCAGAAAGCTGTTCAAAAGCCGTACGGGCTTCCGGCAATTGCCATTTGCAGTTCACGTCGACCATCAACGGGTATTCCCCGACGGTTTGCCGCGCTGCCTGAATGGCTGGTTTCAACGATTCGTGCAACTTGAACGCCTTGAACCCCCGGGACATGGCGCGTGTGAGATGGAAGGAAACTTCTGTCGGGTCCTCCGCATAATGAACCAGCGATGCGTAGGCGTTGATCTCATGGCGGGCATCGGGATCAATGAATTCGCGGAGGGACTTGCCGGCTTGCTTCGACGCAATATCCCATAGGGCGATATCGATTGCGGACAGTGCGTAGTGGATTGGCCCGGTGCGTCCGAATGCATGAAAGGCGTATTCCGCAGCGGGCAGGCATTGGTCCAACTCGGTGGTTCGGCCCAAGAAGAAAGACGCGACGATATGCTCAAGCGCCGCCCACGTGGCTGGATTGGCCTTGTGCCCGAACCCTTCCCCCCAGCCAACAAGTCCCTGGGTCGAGGTTACTTTTACGATCAGGGATTCCATCTGGGTGAAAGTTCTTGATGATGCATTGAAAGCATCGATTGATTCCGCATTGGAATCTTCGGTTTCGCGACGCGCCGCGTCAAATGGCAGTGAAACTAGATACAGTTCTATGGACTCAATGGCGTCTTTAAAACCATCTCTGACTTGTGGCAATTTATGAATCCTTCTATGAACTTCGGATGCACTCCAAGAGTGCATATTGGGTTTGCGGGCTGGCATCAAGGATGCCAACGAGCCTTCGGCTAGTCATCTTGGGAATGTGGTTGACCTCACGTTGGTCTTTAGTTTAGCGTTGTGGAATAGAGATTGGAAAGCGCATTCCGAAGCATTTTGGCGAAGCATTTTTCGAAGCAAGGAGTCAGTCATGTCGGTCCCGATTCGCAAGGGGCACCTTAGCGTTCTGTTGAAAGGAGGTGATGGCCAGTGAGTGCCATTGCCGAGTTGCAAAGCCTAAATAAGACCAAGGGTCGGAAGGTTTCTGCAAAAGACAACAAGGCAGCTCATATCTTCCTCATCCCGTGGACGATAGGGCTCTTCCTGGTCACCCTGGGGCCGATGGCGATGTCGCTGTACCTCGCCTTTACGGATTACAACCTGTTGCAATCACCGGAGTTTACCGGTTTTGACAACATCCAGCGGATGCTTGATGACCAGCGACTTCACAACTCACTACGAGTGACCTTCACTTACGTCTTGATTGGCGTACCGCTGCAGCTGGCAGTAGCACTCGGCGTCGCCATCCTGCTCGACAGGGGAATGCGCGGACTCTCGTTCTACCGATCCGTTTTCTACTTGCCTTCAATGCTCGGTTCGTCCGTAGCTATCGCAGTGCTATGGAAGCAGATCTTCGGAACCACCGGTCTGGTCAACCAGATGCTGGACCTTGTAGGAATTCAAGGTATTGGCTGGATTTCCGATCCCAATACTTCTCTTGGAAGCCTGATCCTGCTCAATGTCTGGACTTTCGGTTCACCGATGGTGATCTTCTTGGCAGGCCTGCGCCAGGTACCCGCGATGTACTACGAAGCCGCGTCAATTGACGGGGCCACCAAATGGCGACAGTTCCGCAGCATTACACTTCCAATGATTAGCCCGATCATCTTCTTCAACCTCGTGTTGCAGATCATCGGTGCATTCCAGAACTTCACCCAAGCCTTCATCGTTTCCAATGGTTCGGGTGGACCGGCTGACTCCACGATGTTCTTCACTCTGTATCTGTATCAGCAAGGCTTCAAGCAATTCGACATGGGATATGCCTCGGCAATGGCCTGGCTTCTGGTCCTCATAGTCGGAGCTTTCACTGCCGTGAACTTCTTCGTTTCAAAGTATTGGGTGTTCTACGATGACTAATCAAACTTCGGTGCCGAGGTCTGGAGATCTTGACCAGGCAAAGCAAGGCCATATTCTCGACGAGGAGAAGATGCTAGGCCAGAAACCACCAGCCGGTGGAACCGACGCCAAGGGACGCAGGGTCAAGGGGCACAAACCCAAGATGCGTACACCATGGCGTTCAGTGCTGAAGCACGCCTTATTGATTCTGGCGGCGGGTGTGATGATCTACCCGCTGCTGTGGATGGTAGCAAGTTCCTTCCGGCCCAATGATTTGATTTTCCGTGAAGCAGGCCTTGTCATTTCGCAGGTGGACTGGAACAACTACCCCAACGGGTGGGATGCCTTGTCCGAACCGTTCAGCAAGTACCTGCTGAACTCGGCCGTCCTGGTCCTTGGCTGCATTATCGGAAACTTGGTCTCATGTTCCATGGCGGCATACGCGTTTGCCCGGCTTGAATTCAAGTTCAAGAAAATCATGTTCGTGCTCATGCTCATGACGATCATGCTTCCGATCCACGTGATCATCGTGCCCCAGTACGTGATGTTCTCGCAGATCGGGTGGGTCAACACCTTCTGGCCGATTATTGTCCCGAAGCTGTTGGCAACCGACGGGTTCTTCATTTTCCTCATGATCCAGTTCATTCGCGGTATTCCCAAGGATATGGACGAAGCTGCCCGTATCGATGGCGCGGGGCATCCCCGGATCTTCCTGCAGGTGATCTTGCCGCTCATGGTTCCAGCATTGGCCACGACAGCGATCTTCACCTTCATCTGGACCTGGAGCGACTTCTTCACCTCTCTGATCTACCTGACGAACCCGAGCAATTACACCGTGCAGGTGGCATTGAACGCGTTCATCGACTCCACAGGTGAATCCAACTGGGGTGCACTTTTCGCCATGTCGATCATTACCCTCATCCCGGTCTTCCTGGCCTTCCTTTTCGGCCAGAAGTATCTGGTCAAGGGCATCGCCACGACCGGCATCAAATAAACAGATGCCAATGGCCCGGAGCTTCAGAGCCCGGGCCATTGGCATGTTTGATACCTACGCAATCACTGCGGTTCATAGCTAAGGAGTAAACACATGGAAACAACCAAGCGCACGCGCTACGTATTGATCGGCGCCGGAAACAGATGCGAAATGTACATCACTTCCATGCTCGGAGATCACAACGGCGTCGCTGAATTGGTCGCCTTGGCGGATACGAACCCGGGGCGCATCGAGTACTACCAAGATGTTGTCGAGCAGACCTTTGGAGAACGCCTAGGCTCCTTCGACCCCGAAGACCTGGAGCCCTTCATCCAGGAAAACTCCATCGACCGGGTTATCATCACGACACCGGACTATACCCATGCTTCACTGATTTGCACCTCCATGTATGCCGGAGCCGACGTCATCGTGGAAAAGCCGTTGACCATCGATGCTGAGAGCACCGCCCGCATCGCACAGGCCGTGGCCGATACTGGACGCGAAGTGATTGTGGCCTTTAACTATCGCTACTCTCCGAGAAACACGGCCTTGAAAAAAGCCATTGACGAGGGACTAATTGGTCGGGTCACATCCATCGACTTCAGTTGGATGCTCGATACTGTTCACGGCGCTGACTACTTCCGCCGCTGGCACCGACTCAAAGAGAATTCCGGCGGGCTGCTGATCCATAAATCAAGTCATCACTTTGACCTCGTTAACTGGTGGCTCGAGGACTCGCCGCACAGCGTCTTCGCCGCTGGCGGACTGAAATTCTACGGGCCAAATAATGCTGCGGCCAGGGGCTTTGAAACGCACGAACGAGGTACTCATGATCTCAGTGACCAAGAACCTTTTGACCTTGATCTGCGCAGCGATGAACGGTTGGAAAAACTGTATTTGGCCAATGAGCATTTTGATGGCTACCGGAGAGATCAAGGCGTTTTTAATGGGCAAATTTCCATTGAGGATAATCTGAGCCTGACCGTTCAGTACGAGAAGGGGCCAATTCTCTCCTATTCGCTTAATGCGCACAGCCCTTGGGAAGGATATCGAGTGGCTATTAACGGAACCGAAGGCCGGCTTGAACTGGACGTTGTCGAACGGGCAGCAGTCCTGCCGGCTTCGGGTGGGCGTCCCGTCGATCCGTCCTACAGCGACGATGGCCAGAGCAGCAAAGTGCGCTCCAAAGGTGAGCGACTTGTAGTGCAGCGACATTGGCAGGAAGCGCAAGAAATTCCGATCATCAATTCGGAAGGATCGCATGGTGGAGGTGACAAGCTGCTGCTTCAAGAACTCTTTGAAGGCCGCCAAGTTGATGCCTACTCGCGACAGGCCGGATTCTTGGACGGAGTGCGTGCTATCGCCGTGGGAATCTGCGGGAACAAATCTTTGGAAACCGGCGAGTCAATGGATGTAGCACACGCCGGACTTGGTGTTAATTTGTCGTCAGCTGAACAGGTTCAGGTGTAATTGAATTCATGAGTGAGAAAGTTATTATTACCGGAGGTTCTGGCCGGTTGGGACGGGCGGTTGTCGAAGGTTTCGCGGCTGCAGGACACGATGTCGTTTCACTGGACCGAGGGCTACCCGAAGAACCAGTGGCCGGCGTTGCCTATCGCAGCATCGACCTGATGAATGCCGAAGCCACGCACACAGCATTCAAAGAAATTTCTCCTCAGGCCGTCGTCTCGCTAGCTGCCATGGCCGTACCATTTATGGCTCCGGAAGAAGTTCTGCTTCGGACCAATGCGACTATCGCGCACAACGTCACCTCGGCCGCTGTGGAGTCTGGCGCGACGCGTGTGGTCCTGGCCTCCAGCCCATCGATCATGGGCTACGGATCACCCGGTGGCTGGGTTCCGGAAAAGCTCCCGCTGGACGAAAACGAAACACCGCGGCCGTGGCATGCCTACGGATTGTCCAAGTATGTCGCTGAACAGATCGCGGCCATGTTCGCCGCCAAGATGGGGCCGGAGAGCCCGGTCAAATTTGCTTCGTTCCGTCCCTGCTTTGTGATTGCGGAAGAAGAATGGGACGGAGCACCGACCCAGCAGGGTCACACGGTAGCTGAGCGTTTGCGGGATCCGAAGCTATCAGCACCGGCGTTATTCAATTATGTAGATGCCCGCGACGTTGCAGACTTTCTGCTGCTGCTGCTCGAGCGATTTGACCGCGTGGACAATGGTGCGGTGTTCTTCGTGGGAGCCAAGGACGCCATGGCTACTCGACCACTCTCGGAGATCATTCCAGAGATCTACCCGGAGCTCGCGTCGCTGGCTACAGGCCTGACCGGAGATAGCCCCGCCTTCAGCATTGATAAAGCACGCAAAGTGATCGGTTGGGAACCGAAGAGAAGCTGGAGATCCGAGCTCAAAGCCAAGGTCTAGGGCCTTCGCACAGAGAAAACTGGTGGGTGAGGGGAATCGATTTCCCCTCACCCACGAATTTTTCCAGGCTCTTTTATCGTTGTAGTACCTGGGGCCGGGGCAATCCGTTGACCACAGTCGTTGGCCAATGAGGGTCCACGCTAAGAACTTCGATGGCACCGGATTCAGTCAACAGCATGGTGTCCTCGACTTTAAAAGTCTGCCCATTGCGTTGTGCGCTCGGGTTGAACGCGAAGACCTGGTTTGCCTGGAATCGGTCTGTTGCTCCGGGAGCCAGACGTGGATCCCGGCCGTTGAACCCGGCAATTCCGCCCTGATGGTGTCGCGTCCACTCCAGCTCGTCAAAACCGTGATCTGGATAGGCTTGCTGGATGATGGGCAGCAGTTCACCGAGGGCCCTGTCTTCCACGATGCCGGAAATAATGTCTGCCTCGACGCCAAGAATGTCATTTTCCCCGGCGATTTCTTGCTCTGTGGGCGGCTCGAAACGAACCCAGCGCGTGAGATTGGCAATCAGTCCGTTCCGCCTTACGCATAGCACCGCCATGGCCTTGCGGCCCAGCGGTGCCTTTGTCGGTAGTGGATGCCGGTATTCGGCGCGGGTGGAACCGCTCACCAGAGCCACCAGCACTTCTCCCCCCAGCGTCATGGCACCGGCAGCAAGCTTGGCCGCGACCTCAAATTCGGTGTCATCGCTGGAAGCGGCGGACAAAACCTCGGTCATCACTGAGGCAGTGTCCTGGCACAGCTGGCGGTAGCGGTCCACTTCTGTTGCAGTTAAGGCCGTGCGCATGGCACGGAGCTCCGGGCCGAGCTCGGACTCTGCGAGAATCTTCCATTCTGCGGCTTCGGGGAACCAGGCACTGATCTCGTCCAGCGGCTCGTACCAATTGGTGACGTGCAGATTCACCGGATTCTGATCATTGAGTTCTTCGTCCTGCAGCCGTTGCGCTTCGCTGATTGAAGTAGCAAGCTCGCAGCCTTCAGCGTGAACCAAAACCCGGGCGACGGGAGGCGCTGCAAGTGAAACATGCGTGCGCGCGCCATCGAGGAGCCACGCTAGCGAGGCGGGCGTGGAGAGCAACACCGCTTGCGCACCCCGCGCCCGGACGATTTCCATGAGCTGAGTATGCTTTTTCGTGTACTCGCTTGTTACGGCTGTGGGCATGTTCCATCTTCCTGATGATCTGAACTGAATTCCCGGGCAATCGCCGAGGCTGCTGGCCCGCTCCAGCGGCCATCAGCCACCAGAACGCGGACGTGGCGAGTCAGCGAGGCTCCGGGCTCCAATATGCATGGAGCATCCCATGCCAAAGAGCTTCCCACACCTGGATAACCAGAGCTGCGGACAAACCACGGGTCGCCATCGTCGCTGCAGAAGATGAGCGTAGCCTCGCCATGTCCTGTATCTCGTTGAGCCAAGCTGACCGCATCAGACGAAAATGAAGCGGCGAACGCTAGCCAAGGACTGCGCGTGCCGTGGACCTGTTCTTCGCCTGCCGCCGTCTCGGTAAAGATGTCCGCGTTATTCGCCTTGGGCAGTCTCCAGAAAAAACCGCCATATCCGCCATTGAGCCGGCCATTAGATCCTGGCGAGCCGATGGAAACTGATTCGTCGCGTGCTGAAAGGCTGAAGGTGAAATCCATGATCCAACCCTTGGCACCAGTGGATTGGTGGGTGAAAGCATGGAAGTCTACTGTGCGTTGTTCGTCCAGCAAGACGTGCTGCTGATGGCTTACCCACTCCAGATGGGAGCTGAGAGAACCTCCGCTGGGGGCAAACGAATTCGTGACAGTCCGGATGTGCCCATGGTCTTGGCGCCACACGTAGCGCGAGTCGGCACGCGTATAGGTTCGTCCGCCCCAGAAGTTATTTCCATTGACGTCTTGCAGTGCCACTCCCACCCCCAGATGCCAGGTGTGGTCCAGCGGCTGCTGATCGCTGATGTGCACTCCACCCATTGTCTTGACCTCATCAAGGAATGGCCGCGGCGAGTTGGTGACGGAAATATCCTGGCCGGTGCGCAGCCTCGCAACGGTTAGTTTCTGCCCGGTGGATGGATTCTCCAGTGTGAATTTTCCACTGGACTCCGGTTTGGCCGCCCACGGAGCGCCGAGTGAGGAGAAGTCAGACTGCGCGGCCACGGAACGATCGATGAAATGCTCGATATTCGGGATGACAGGGTGAAATTCCTCGCCTTCACCGGCCGGGATCACTTGTTCTTCATGGATGCCAGCTGGTTCGGAACTGGTGCGAATTTCCTCGAGAACCCGCATGAAGGCTCCGGCAGATTCCAGCGAGCTGAGCAGTTGGGGCGCGGTTCCACTACGGACATCCACAAGATTTTCCAGCAGGTTCACGCGGTTGAAAGTCTGGGATGTCTCAGGGCCGCCAAATTCAGGATTGGGGCGAATGACCAGCTCATCGCGGGTGTAGTACAGGATGGCTGAACCTTCGGTCCCATAGATGGTGATCCAGGGATCCTGATGCCCCTTCGCGCAGACAGTCAAAGCGGCAGTGAGCGGAATGCCGGTGTTCGTTTGCACCTTCACCACTGACGTGTCGTCCGCTTCGATTTGGTGGGCATGATACAAATCCGTGGTTACTGAGACCACGTCGCCAGAGCGCTCTGCCCCGGCAATCCGGAGTGCGCTGGCTACGGCATGGGCCAGCGGGTTCGTAACCACACCGTCTGCGATTTCAACTCCGTTGAGTTGCCGGTGCCCAGCCCAGGGCGAACGATTGTAGTAGCCCGTGGTGCGCAGCCAATTTCCGCTGGCTCCCACCGCACGCAGGGCGCCAATGGGAGAATTTTCTGCCTCAGCCTCGAAGAGCTCCTCCACCGCCTTGAGCGCCAGGGAACCCAAAGCTTGGAACCCTACCTGGACATTGACTCCAGCCGCTTGCGCGGCGCTGAGCAGCGTTTCGTACTGCTCCAAGGTGGCCGTCGGAGGCTTTTCCAGATACAGGTCGGCTCCGGTTGCCAAGGCCTTCATGGCCAAATCTGCATGGGTGCTTATTGGAGTCGAAATAATGATGATGTTTGGCTTCAGCCTCGACTCAAGAAACTCTTCGAAGGTGTTGAAGATTTGCGTGTTTTCCCCGCGAATCTGGCTGCCCGGATCCTTGGGGTCGATCCCGGCGAGGAAACTGATCTTGTTCTCGTCGACTAGTCGTTGGATGTTCGTCAGATGCTGCCGCCCGAAACCATTGAGGCCAACCAGCACCACCGCTGGCGCTGTTGACGGCGAAGCAGAACGGTCGTCGTGGGCAGCCGTTGCGGTGGTTTGCTGGTTCATGGTGTCCTTCTTGGAATCGTCGAGGTCAGATCAGTTTATGGCGCTGGCCTGCTGGATGCCTGCAGCTACTTCAAGATGCGGCAAGACTAGCGACTTGTAGCGTTCAGACATGGTGCCAAGGGTCAGATCCGCGGCCTGTCCGTTGATCTCATCGTTAAAAATTTCAACTTCAACCGGACCGCGATACCCGGCTTTGGCGACCCACCTGGATATGGCCGCGAAATCAATGTGTCCGTCACCCATCATTCCGCGCGATTGCAAGGCATTGCTGGCTATGGGCAGGTTGAAGTCGCAGATTTGATAACTGACCAAGCGGCGTTCGTGGCCGGCACGCTGGATCTGCTGCTGCAATTGTGGATCCCAGAAAACGTGGAACGTGTCAACGACAACACCTACTGCTTCGGAGGGATGCGCGGTGGCCAAGTCCAATGCCTGGCCCAGAGTCGATAACACGGCCCGGTCAACGGCATACATCGGGTGCAGTGCTTCAAGAACCAGGCATACTCCGTAGTCCATTGCGAGTGGAACCAGCTGATCTAGCGCGCGGGCGACTCGGTCGCGCGCCCCGACGATATCCTTATCGCTTGGATCCCCGGTGCCTCCGAGAATGTGGGCTGCCGAAGGCAAGCCACCAACGACCATGATCAGGTTTGGTGCATCTATCGTGGCTGCTTCTTCGATGGCTTTCCGGTTGGATTCGAAGGCTTCCTTCTGTGCTTGTTTTGATGTTGCCGTGAGGAACCCGCCACGGCAGAGGGTGCTGGCTTTGAGCCCGCCTTCCTTGATAATGGCTGCGGCGCGTTGTGCCCCACCAGCTTGTTCAATCAGGTGGCGCCAGGGACCGATATGGGTTAACCCGGCCTGTGCGGCAGCTTCGACAGCTTGCTGCAGGTTGAGGTTGGGGGTGGTGCCGGTGTTCAGCGACAGTTCGAAGCTCATGACACTCCTGTCAATGTTTGGGTAGACGCCTGGACGCCGCAAACAGCGAGGAGCTGTTCCATGCGTTCGGCAGCTAGCTCTGGGTTCAGCAGCAGGCCGGCGGAGTCGGCTAATACGAAGGTGCGGATCAGGTGAGGTATCGAGCGACCGGCTTGCAAGCCGCCAACCATCTGGAAGCCGCTCTGATGACCGTTGAGCCAGGAGAGGAAGGCGATTCCAGTCTTGTAGTAGAAGGTTGGGGCGCTGAAGATATGCAGTCCCAGCTCTCGGGTGGAGTCCAAGATGGTGCGTCCCCGTGTGGAATCTGCGGCATCGAATGCTTGCAGTGCTGTCGATGCTGCAGGGTAAATAGCCGCAAATATTCCCAACAAGGCATCCGAATGAAGCTCGCCATCACCATCAATGAGTTCTGGATAGTTGAAGTCATCTCCGGTATAAAGCCTGACCCCGGAAGGGAGAGCCGCACGAAGTTGCTTCTCGTGTTCCGCATTGAGCAGGGAAACCTTGACACCATCAATCTTTTCCGAGTATTTCTCCAAGATGGACTGAAATACCGAGGTTGCTTCGGCAATGTCGCTGGTTCCCCAGTAGCCGGCCAGCTGGGGATCAAACATCTCGCCTAGCCAATGGAGGATGACCGGTTCTTTCGCTGCTTCCAACAAGGTGCCATAAACCTGAACGTAATCTTCGGGAGTGCGCGCGGCCTTGGCCAAGGCACGCGAGCACATCAAGATGGATTTAGCTCCAGAGTCTTCTACCAGGTGCAGCATTTCGAGGTAGGCGTCAATGACCAGCTGCAACTGGCCGGATTCAACTGCCGATGCAGTCAGTTGATCGGTTCCCACGCCGCAGGCGACTATGTCGCGAACCGTCAGTCCAGTGAGGGCAGGGTACCGGTTCTCCGAGATGACCGTCGCTGCCTCTTGTGCCGACCGATTAATTAGTTCGCAAGTGGCGGCATAGTCCAATCCCATGCCGCGCTGTGCGGTATCCATTGCATCGGCAACACCCAGCCCATAGGACCAGAGCTCGTGACGATAGGCCAAGGTAGCGTCCCAGTCGACTACCGCTAATGAACCCGGTGTATTGTCTGCTCCCATGTGCGGAATCACGTGGGCTGCAGCATAGACCTTGCGTGAGGATATCGGGGCGTTCGGACGACGGAAGTCTCCGGGGCCCTGCATCTTGTAGGTGAAAGACTGCCCGTGCTCATCGATCAGGCTGAGTTCTGGGAAGCTGTTCCCGCTCATAGCGTGATCTCCGGAATATCCAGGGTCCGGCGCTCGGCAGCGGACTGCAGACCCAGAGTTGCCAGCTGTACTCCGCGGGCCGCCGAAAGCAGGCCGTACTTGTGTTCCCTTCCGGCAGCGACGTCTGCGAGGAAGTCTTCCCACTGCAGTTTGAAGCCATTGTCCAGATCCGCGTTGGCCGGGACTTCCAGCCACTGATCACGGAAGGACTCGGTAACTGGCAGATCGGGGTTCCATACTGGTTTAGGGGTGTGTGCGCGTTGCTGCGCCACGCACTTGTTCAGCCCAGCCACAGCCGATCCGTGGGTTCCATCAATCTGGAATTCAACCAGCTCATCACGGTATACACGTACCGCCCAGGAGGAGTTGATCTGCGCAATGACGGGATCACCCTGCGGTGTTTCGAGTTCAAAAATGCCATAGGCAGCGTCGTCTGCGGTGGCGGCATACGGTTCACCCTGCTCGTCCCAGCGGGTTGGAATGTGGGTGGCGGTTGTTGATGTCACGGTCTTGACTTGGCCGATGATTCCTTCCAGCACATAGTTCCAGTGGCAGTACATGTCGGTGGTCATGGATCCACCGTCCGCGAGGCGGTAGTTCCATGAAGGGCGCTGGGCTTCCTGGATTTCGCCTTCAAAAACCCAGTAGCCGAACTCTCCGCGAAGGGAGAGGATTCTTCCGAAGAATCCTTCATCGACCAGACGTCGTAGCTTGACCAGTCCGGGGAGGTAGAGCTTGTCGTGGACTACGCCGGCGGTAATTCCCCTGGCTTTGGCCTGCCGGGCCAGGTCGATGGCGTCGCTAAGTGTTTCTGCGGTGGGTTTTTCAGTGAAGATGTGCTTGCCTGCAGCGATGGCCTTGGACAGGGTGTTGTACCTGAGCGAAGTCATCGAGGCATCAAAGATGATATCGATGTTTGGATCGTCGATCAGCGAGTCCAGATCCGTGGTGTAGTGCTCTACTTGGTGTTTCTGCGCGAGCTCGCGCAGCTTGTCTTCATTGCGGCCAACGAGGATCGGCTCGACGGTGAGCTTGGAACCATCGGCAAGCGTGATGCCGCCTTGATCGCGAATGGGCAAAATCGAACGCAGCAGGTGCTGCCGGTAGCCCATGCGGCCGGTAATGCCGTTCATGGCAATTCGGAGAACTTTGGTATCTGTCACGAGATGCTCCTCGGCTGAAGTAAAAGGAAAAAATCTTGGGAATGCGCTTTCCACGATAGTGATGCAGAATTGAGGTGTCAACCATCACGGTATTTGAAAGATAAGCTTGTCCCAGCTTGTAGTGGACGAAAAGGATTTCAGATGGCTATTCGACTTACTGACGTCGCTAATGAGGCCGGAGTTTCATTGGCAACCGCTTCGCGCGTGCTCAACGGTTCCGCTCGTAAACCCGCTGCCGAAATTTCCGACAAGGTCCGCGCCGCGGCGGAAAAACTCGGCTACTTCCCCAACGCCCAAGCGCAAGCGCTTGCCCGCGCAACAACGAAGCTCGTTGGTTTGGTGGTCCGTGATATCGCGGACCCGTATTTCTCAACAATTGCTCGTGGTGTCCAGCGCGGACTGGGGGATAGCGGCACCCAGCTGCTCTTGGCCAGTACCGATTCCGAACCCGAGCGGGAAATTGAGGCCGTGAGGGCGTTCATGTCGCAAAGGACGGACGCAATTATTCTTTCCGGATCCCGCGGCCATTCCGAAGACGAGGGCCTGCTTCGGCTCATTGGGAACTACCAGGAGAACGGTGGCCAGGTTGTTGTCATTGGCCAGCCCCTGGCGAGCACCGGCGGTATCCAGGTGGACAATCAGTCCACCGCTGAAAATCTCGCAGGGGAGCTGATCAGAGCAGGTCACCGCAGGTTTGTTGTTCTTGCTGGCGATGAGAACCTGTTGACCTCCCGCCATCGCGCCCAAGGGTTCCTTGGGAAGCTCAAGCGAACTGGATTGGCGGCCATGGAGGTTGTCCATGGGGCGTTTTCCCGTGAGGGCGCCTATATGGCCATGAGCGACTACCTCAGAGAGCGCACGCCCGAGGAATCGGGCCAGCAAGTGTGCGTTTTTTGTGTTTCTGACGTCATGGCCCTGGGCGCAATTCGCGCGATCCGGGAGAGTGGGCTCCGCGTGCCCGAAGATATTGCCGTGGTGGGCTTTGACGATATCCCGACCCTTGAGGACGTCACTCCCACAATTAGCACTGCCCGCCTGCCGCTGGAGGAAATCGGCCGATGGGCTGGTGAGATGGTGCTAAGCCATGGGGACGCGCGCAAAACGGTGGTCACGGGAACTCCTGTATTGCGCGAATCCTCGGAGTTGCGCACGGAGAATCGGTGATACCGAACGTGCATCATGACATGTTCAAAAGTAATTGATGGATTTGCCTTCCCCTCTTGACTCGTGACTGGGGTCACACATAGATTGTTTGGGAAGCGCTTTCCAAAAGGCTAAAAATTGCGGTCAATTGTTGAAACCTCGCACTTACCGGCCCACTCAAGGAGGAGACCCCATGGACCAGAAGGCCAACTCAAGAAAAAGTCGACAGAAATTCGGTGCACGTCTGAGCAAGTCCGTAGCTGTTGCCGCGGTTGCTGCTCTGGCATTGACCGGGTGTGGTGGCAACGGAGGTGCCGAAAGCGCAGATGGCAAGACAGTACTTCGATTTTCCTGGTGGGGTTCCGATTCGCGGGCCCAAGCAACTAACAAGATCATCGAAGCTTTCGAGGCCGAGAATCCGGATATCGATGTCCAGGGAGAATACTCCGATTGGAGCGGCTACTGGGACAAACTGGCTACCCAAGTTGCCTCCAATGATGCCCCCGATATCATCCAGATGGACGACAAGTATCTTCGTGAATACGCGGACCGCGGTGCATTGCTCGACCTGACCGGCGTGGACGTCTCCAAGTTCGAAGAGGTGTCCATCCAGAACGGGACCACGGACGATGGCCTTGTCGGAATTACTACGGGTATCAATTCATTCACCCTGACCGCCAACCCCAAAGTCCTCGAAGAGGCCGGACTCGAAGTTCCAGATGACAAGACCTGGACTTGGGACGACTACCGGAAGATCACGGAAACCGTCAGCGAAAAACTCGATGGAAAATACGGTGCCGAAGCTCCCAACGAGCCTGCAGGATTGCAGACTTGGTTGCGACAGGATGGAAAGCATCTGACCGGCAACGACGGAGCACTGGGGTTCACTGCAGAAGATCTCACCGGATACTTCCAGCACCACAGAGACCTCCTGAGCGGTGGATCCTACCCTGAGGCTTCGGTGCTGGCGGAAAACCAGAACGCCGGGCCTGACCGTTCCATGACTGGCACTGGAACTGCAGCCTTTGGCATGTGGTGGAGCAACCAGCTAGGCGGATTGTCAGCAGCAGTTGGATCTGATCTGGTCCCATTGCGCTTGCCTAGCAGCACCGGCAAGGCTGAAGACAACGGTCTGTGGTACAAGTCTTCAATGATGATGTCCGGCTACGGTGGCAGCAAGCACCCGGATGAGGTCAAGAAATTCATCGACTTCATGGTGAATTCGCAGGAAGCTGGTGCGCTGAACCAGATGGACCGAGGCTTGCCAGCGAATCTTGATGTCCGCGAGAAGGTCGTTGCCGATCTGGATTCAATCGAAACTGCTTCAGCTGAGTTCGTGACCAGTCTGGAACCGGAGCTGCAAGGAACCGAAGCAATTCCTCCGATGGGATTCAGCGCTGTTCAAGACATCCTTTATCGCTACGAAATGGAAGTCTTCTTTGACCGCCAGAGCGTTCAAGACGCCGCGCAAAACGCTTTCAAGGAAATCGAAACCGCAGTATCCCCTTAGCAAAAGAACGCACGGGCCCCTTCTGGGGCCCATGCGTCGTTAATGCTACTGAAGATCCAATGTGCTCAAAACGTTCGGCGCATTCTCGCGCAAATGCTCGTCATCGGCATCCAGAAGCAAGCGCAACCATGTTTCATGCTGGGAGAGCGGAGCTACCAGACAGGCTGGATTGATCAGGTCATAGAGTTCATCAGGTGAACCGTAGGCAACAAACTGATCCAGATAAGCGAAAAGCACCTGCATGACCCGCTCATCGCTGGTCTCGCAGTTCCAAGCTTCGGTCATGGCTGCCAAGGCAGTATTCAGCGATGAGAAGGGGTGTGCCCAGTGAGCTGAGGAAAGATTCAAAATTCGCCCGTGGATGCCAGCTTCTGCCGGTACAACAACCTGGGAAAGATCAAAGTTTCCGTGCTCCAAACTCAGCGGAACCGTGCCCTGATGCAGGGCCGCGCTGGCCTTGGTCAGCGCGTCGATATGCGCGGCCAGATGATCTGCCTGCGCTCCGTCGATGTGCAACGGGTGTCCTGCTGGCAGGGAAACGTGCATCATCAGCGCCTGCTCGAACTGTTCTGGCAGGAACTGGGGGTCAACGACGGTGACGCCGGCATCAAAGAACTGGTCTTCACTACCCATCAGTGCCACTTGCAAGGACCCGAGTGAGGCCAGCGCCAGCTCCCAGTTTTCCACGGAATCCCCGAGATCCGCCATGGTGTGCCCGAAGTCCGGGCTCAGCATGTAGCCAGCGCTGCGATCCACCGCCAGCGGCATCACCACGCGATCAGGCAAAAGCTGTCCGGCCACCACGGTGGTGGCAGCTTCAGCAGCCAGCCCTGGGGCGTTGGCGCTGAAGATCAGGTCCGCTGCGTCGGTTTGCACCGATGCCTGGATCTGATGCAATTGGGCAGGCCAGAAGTCGGGACCTGAGGTGCGCTGGATGCCGTAGGCCTCGCAGGCCGCGTCGATCCATTCGGCGGTCGACTCACGCCAGTTATCGCTGTTGAACAAATCTATCCACTGTGCCACGTTCTTATCGTAGTATGTCGATGCAAACGCGTTCAGTTGCTACCGTATGGACTACGGCTAGTAATTTGCTCCCCTTTCGAAGGATTTCGATCGTGAACGCTTATCGACCTGAGTACCGACACCGTGATTACAAAGCCGTCCTCTTTGATCTGGATGGTGTGATTACACCAACGGCGCTGCTGCATCGCAGAGCCTGGCAAGAACTTTTCACTTCCTATTTTGAGCAACTCCCGGGCGTGGCCAGTTATACCGAGCAGGACTATTTCAACCTGCTCGACGGGCGCCCGCGCTATGACGCGGTGCAAGCCATGCTTGCCTCGCGGGGTCTCGAATTGCCGCGGGGAAACGTCCAGGATCCCGCAGGCCAGGACACCATCTGCGCACTGGGCAATATGAAAAACGACAAATTCACCGAAGTGTTGCTGCGTGATGGGATTGAGCCCTACGCGGGTTCTCTCGCCTACCTGCGCCAGGTTCTTGATGCCGGTCTCGACGTGGCAGTGGTGTCCTCTTCGCGCAACGCGCGCATGGTGCTTTCGGCCGCAGGCCTGGAAGAGCACTTCCCGCTGGTGATGGGCGGCCAGGAAGCAGCCGCCCGAAAACTGGCCGGCAAGCCTGCCCCGGATACCTTCTTGGCTGCCGCCGCCGATTTGGGCTGGCGTCCCGAAGAGTGCGTGGTTTTCGAAGATGCCACCAGCGGCGTGGCCGCCGCGCGGGCCGGGGGCTTTGGCGTGGTCGGTGTGGCACGGGAAGGGAATGCCGCCGAACTGCTGGAAGCCGGTGCGCATTTTGTCATCGAGGATCTTTCCGAACTGGTTTCCGATGAATCCGCGCAGAGCTGGGAGGACGATTCCTGGTCCCTGTTGCGTGATGAGCACCGGGACGCCGATGGTGCCCAGGATACCGTTTTCTCCCTGGGCAACGGCTTCCTTGGCGCCCGGGCGGCGCAGTTGGGCCTAGGCGATCAAAGCGGTGGAACGTTCATCAATGGCCTGCATGAGGCCTGGCAGATCCGGCATGCAGAAAGCGCCTTCGGCCTGGCCGAAACCGGTCAGACCATGATCAGCGCCCCGGATTTCAGGACGCTGCGCGTTTTCATCAACGATGAAGCCCTGGAAGTTGGCCGCACCGAGATGCTGCGCGATGAACTGCGGCTGGACTTCCGCGACGGGACCCTGTGCGCGCGAACCCTGTGGCGCACCGCCGAAGGACACCGCGTGGCCGTCATGGCCCGCACCATGATCTCCTTCACGGACCGCCACCTGGCCTTGCAGGATGTGCACGTGCGGCTGCTGGACGCTCCGGCCAGGGTGCTCGTGCAATCGTCGGTGGTGGGCTACCGCTCGCAGCGCACCGTGGCCTCGCCCGAGGAGACCGACGCCTCCGCTGCGGGAGTCGCGGATCCGCGCAAGAGCGAAGAAGCCAGCGAAAATCCCTTGCGCCCAGCCGGGCATACGGTGAACGGATCCCGCTTGGGCATCTCATATGAGGTCCCCGGGTCCGGCATGTCCGTGGCTGCGATGGTGGAGCACCAGGTGAGCACCACCGGCGGAGCCGACCAGCCGCTGCGCATTGACCGCAAGACCGCCGATGAGCGTGCCGACGAGGTCATCAGCACCCGGCTGGAAGCCGGGCAGGGCATCCGCGTGTCGAAGTACGCGGTCTACAACTGCTCGCGTCGCCACCCCGCCCAGGAAATGCTGCAGCGCTCGGATCGCGCACTGGATCACCTGGCAGAACAGGGCATGGACGGGCATTTCCGCGCCCAGCGGGACTTCATGGCCAACTTCTGGAAGCGCAGCGATGTCGTGGTGGATTGCGACGATGCCGGACTGCAGCGCAAGATCCGCTGGAACCTGTTCCAGCTGGCCCAGGCCGCGGGCCGGGCCGACGGTCTTGGCATCAGCGCCAAGGGCGTGAGCGGCAACGGCTATTCGGGACACTACTTCTGGGATACCGAAATCTACGTGATGCCGTTCTTGACCTATACCAACCAGCAATGGGCGCGCAATACGCTGCGCGCCAGGGTTGCGATGATCCCGGCGGCCACTCGACGGGCCAGCATCATGAATGAAGCCGGGCTGCTCTTCCCGTGGCGCACCATCAACGGCGAGGAAGCCAGTGCCTACTATCCCGCGGGCACCGCGCAGTATCACATTAACGCGGACGTCGTATATTCGCTCAACCGCTATCTGAGCGTTATGGAGGATGACGAATTCCTGCTCGCTGGTGGCGCCGAAATCCTGGCGGGAACCGCCCGCATGTGGGCTTCGCTGGGCTTCTGGCGCGGCCAAGAAGGCAATGAGCGCTTCCACATCCACGGGGTCACCGGCCCTGACGAGTACACCGCGGTGGTCAATGACAACTTGTACACCAATGTCATGGCCCGCTTCAATCTGCGCCGCAGCGCGCAGCTGCTGGTCGAACTCGCGCAGCAGCGGCCCGAGGACTACGCCAAGCTGGCCAGCAAGCTGGATTTGAGCGACGGGGAAATCGCCCTGTGGCTCAAGGCCGCTGACTGCATGCATATTCCTTATTCGGAATCTGTGGGAATCCACCCGCAGGATGAGCACTTCCTGAACCGCGAGGTGTGGGACCTGGCCAATACCAGCCCGGACAAACGCCCCTTGCTGCTGCATTACCACCCGCTGGTGATCTACCGCTTTCAGGTCATCAAGCAGGCCGATGCAGTGCTCGCCCTGTGGCTGCGCTCCAGCGATTTCAGCGCCGAGCAGAAGCTTGCCGATTTCAACTACTATGATCCGCTAACCACCGGCGACTCCACGCTGTCGGCTACCGTGCAATCCATTTTGGCTGCCGAGGTCGGGTACCGCGAGCTGTCCTGGGAGTATTTCGAGCACGCGCTGAATGTGGATTTGGAGAACCTGCATGGCAATACCGGGGACGGCGTGCATGTGGCTTCCACCGGCGGCGTCTGGTCCGGGCTGATCTATGGCTTTGCGGGCTTGCGTGATGACGATGACCGGCTCTGTTTTGATCCGCGCCTGCCCGAAGCATGGCGCTCGATCAGTTTCAGCTTGGCCTGGCATGGCATGCGCATTGCGGTGCGCCTGGAACGAACCAGCATCGCCTTCACACTTGAGGGCGCGCACTCGCGTCCGATTTGGGTGCGCGGGGAGCAGGTGGACCTGGTCCCGGGTGGCCGGGTCGTGGTTGAGTTGGCCGGCCAGGGGCCGGTGCGCGAAGGCCGTCCGAGCCTGGACAAGGTCCTTGAGCTGCAGAGCGAGGCCGGAGTCGACGTGCCCCGCAAAGCCTGGTAGGCCCGCGCGGCGTTAAATGACGAGGCGGTGCGGAACCTGATGGTTCCGCACCGCCTTGCCGCAGTCCAGTTGCGAGCGTTTGTGCTTTACAGCTTCATGTCTTCCAGGGTGCGTCCCTTGGTTTCCTTGACCATGAAGATCACGAAGAGCAAGGAGAGCAGTGCGAAGACCGCGTAGATGCCGTAGGCCAAGGCCAAACCTGCATCGGCCAGCGCCGGGAAGGTGGTGGAGACGATGAAGTTTGCGATCCACTGCGCGGCGGCAGCCACACCGAGGGCCATCGCGCGGATGGAGTTCGGGAAGATCTCGCCGAGCAGAACCCATACGGCCGGACCCCAGGTCGCGCCGAATCCGACCACGAACAGGTTGGCCGACACCAGGGCGATGATGCCCCAGCTGCCTGGCAGCGAGACCGCGCCATCGATGGTCACCGACTGGGCGAAGGCCACTGCCATCATCCCCAGGGACAGGGTCATGATGGCCGAACCGATGGTCAGCAGCAGCTTGCGTCCCAGAACGTCGATCAGCAGGACTGCCACGATGGTGGCCACCACGTTGGTCACCGAGGTGATCAGCGAAATGGTGAAGGAGTCCGATTCGGCGAAGCCCACCGACTTCCACAGGGTGGTGGAGTAGTAGAAGATCACATTGATGCCGACGAACTGCTGGAAGACCGAGAGCAGGATGCCAACCCATACCAGCGGGTGGAAGCCGAAGCGGCCCAGCAGGTCGCTGAACTTCTGGCGGCGTTCCACGTGCACGGTGGCGCGGATTTCTTCGATCTTCTTCTCGGTTTCCGCGCCAGCGTTCATGCCCATGTCACGGGTCAGCACGGCGGCGGCTTCCACGTAGCGGCCGCGCTCAACGAGGTAGCGGGGGGATTCCGGCAGGCGCAACGAGAGCACGCCGTACAGCACTGCTGGAACCAGCAACGAGAGGTACATCCAGCGCCATGCCGCCAGGCCGAACCAGCCGGTGGCGTCGGCTGAACCCATGACGAAGACCAGCAGCGCACTGACCAGGAAGGCCACGAAGATGCCCAGCACGATGGCCATCTGCTGCATGGTGCCCAGGCGTCCACGATGGGCTGCCGGGGAGACCTCGGCGATGTAGGCGGGAGCGATCACCGAAGCGAAGCCGACGCCGATGCCGCCAACGATGCGCCATACGATGAGGTCGGCGGCGCTGAAGCACAGGCCGCAGCCGATGGCAGAGATGGCCAGGAGAATGGAGGCGAAGAGCATGGTGCGCACGCGTCCCACGCGTTCGGAGACCACACCTGCTACCCATGCGCCAAGAGCTGCGCCCAGCAAGGCGCAGGAAACAGTGAAACCGATAGTTACCGCGTTGAGCCCGAATTCGTGCTCGACAGCGTCTACGGTGCCGTTAACGATTGATGAGTCATATCCAAAAACGAACCCACCCAGTGCCGCCCCAAGGGCGATGAAGATGAGTCGCGCGGAGAGTTTTCCGTCTGATGTTGTCGCAGTCACAATCAGCCATGCTATCCGATTTGGCAGGGGCGGAAATCGGTAATTTTCAGTTTTTGGTGGGATAACAATCACATTTTGGAAGGAGTCCTTACAAGATTTACCCAGAATGCCTTTCGGGCCACCATGCCTCTTGCCTAACCAGCGGGGGATTGCGCAAAAAAGGCCGGCCGGTGCCACGAGCAAAGTCGCAGCACCGGCCTGCCGAAAAAAATTTCTTAAAACTCTCAGGATTCGCTCGGGTTCTCGGCAAGATCATTGCCGCGCAGCTTGGCTACTGCGCGCATCGAGTGGAACACCACCAAGGTGGCGATCGAGCCCAGCGCGATGCCGCCGAGCTGGAACTGGCCGAAGGAGATATCGCTGGTCACGGCAATCGCGATAATCAACCCGGTGCCTGCGGTCATCAAATTGATCGGATTGCCAAAGTCGACTTTCGCCTCGATCCACAAGCGTGCGCCAACAATGCCGATCATGCCGTACAGGACAATGCCCAGGCCGCCGATGACACCCACCGGAATTGTGCCAACCAAAGCGCCGAACTTCGGCAAGAAGGCCAATGCCATCGCCACGATGGCCGCCACCCAGTAGGCGGCGGTGGAGTACACGCGGGACGCGGCCATCACGCCAATGTTCTCGGCGTAGGTGGTGGTGGCCGAACCGCCACCGAGCCCGGCAACGACGCTGGCAGCGCCATCGGCCATCAACGCGCGGCCATTGAACTTCGAGAGGTCCCGCCCGGTCATCACGCCAACGGTGCGCACGTGCCCGATATTCTCGGCAATCAGGACGAACACCGCTGGCAGGAACATCAGCGCGGTATCAAAGTGGAAGGTTGGAGTGGTGAATTGAGGCAGGCCGACCCAGCCGGCAGCCTGGACAGCGCTGAAATCGACTTGGCCCTGGACCAAAGCCAACAGGTAGCCAAGGACCAGGCCCACCAGGATTGACAGGCGACCCAGCAGGCCCTTGAAGGCCACCGTGGCCAGCACCGTGAAGATCACCGTCAAAAAGGTGGTCAGTGGGAAATCGGTCATGGGCGCCAGGGTTGCACTGGCCAGGTTCAGGCCGATCAACGCAACGATCGTGCCCATGACCACCGGAGGCATCAAGGAGTGGATCCATCCGGTGCCGGTCACCTGGACAATCAGCCCCACCGCAAAAAGCAGCGCACCGGTCATCACGATGCCGCCCAGCGCGCCAGCCATGCTGTGCGATTGGGTGGTGGAGATGACCGGAGCGATCATCGCAAAGGACGAGCCGAGGTAGCTGGGAACCTTGTTCTTGGTCATCAGCAAGAAGATGATGGTGGCCAGGCCGGTGAACAGCAAGGTGGTGGTTACCGGGAAACCGGTCAGGGTCGGGACCAGAATGCTGGAGCCGAACATCGCCAAAATGTGCTGGGCGCCAATGGAAATGGTTTGCGGCCAGTGCAGCCGTTCTTCCGGGGCAACAACTTCGCCCGGGGTGATGGTCTTTCCGTTGCCGTGAATGCTCCAGCTCATGCAATCCTCCAGATCGTGGCCCGCGCGTTTCAGGCCGTAGAGAATTCTACTCGGTTCCGCCGTGCCTGATCGAAGAAGGCCACCTCATGTTCGGAGGATCGCACGAAGGCCAGCCGCATCCGCTCGCGCAGATTGCCGTCGGCCCGCTTCCACGCGACGCGCACCATGTCGATGGCGCGCTCGGTGGCCAGATCGAATTCCTCCGATGCATAGGTCACCAGCCACTGCTTGTACGGGTGTTCTGGATGGTTGGCCGAGGCCAGGCGCTTGCCGATGTCCTGGTAGAGCCAATAGCACGGCAGGATTGCAGCGATCAGTTCCGCGTAGCTGCGCTTGGATGCGGCCAGATGGTTCACGTAGTTCAACGTGATGGCGCTGGGATTCGCGGCCCCTTCGGCCAGGTAGCTGCGATGCAACTGCAGTTCGCCTTCCAGGATTTCCCTGGCGGAGCCGGCCCAGAAGCGTTGCGCGTCAAGATCCGGGGCTAATGCGCTGGCTTCGGCCAGCACCTGGGCGTAGCGCTGCAGGTACAGCGCGTCTTGCGCCAAATAGTATTCAAAGTCCGCTGGGTCCAGCGTGCCTTCTGCCAGCTGGGCAATGAACTCCAGGTTGTCGATGGAGCCGCGCAGCTCATGGATCTGCTGCCACCACTGGTCCATTGGATCAGCTTCGCTGAAGAAGTCCGCAAAGTGGTTCACCGGGCCATGCCCGAGGCCGACGTTGAGTTCATCGGCAGCGCCGATGGCGCGGAACAGATAGGCCTTGGCCTGTTCCAGGGCGCTGGCCCAGTCGCCGCCCGATGCGTAGACCGTCGCCAAGGCGCTGGACAGGGTGCATCCGGTGCCGTGGGTGTTCTTGGTGTTGTGGCGCTGGTTGCTGAACTCGGCCAATACTCCCTGGTAGGAGACCAGCGCATCTGGACAGAGGTCCTCGGCCAGATGCCCGCCCTTGGCCAGAACCAGTGCATCATGCTTGGCAGCCAGCCGCTGGGCCTGTTCCAGGACCTGCGGCCAGTCGGCCGCTGCCGGCTCACGCAGCAAGCTTGCCAACTCCAGCAGATTGGGCGTGATCACCGAAGCGCGGTCCAGCAAGGAATCGAGCACCGCCTCATCTTCCAAGAGCCGGTCCCCGCTGGTGGCTACCATGACCGGATCCAGTACCACCGGGGCATCCACGGTATCCAGCCATCCGTTGACGGCGCGGATGATCTCCTCGTTGGCCAGCATGCCAATTTTGATGGCATCGATCTGGACGTCGGCGCTGATCGCATTGAGCTGAGCGAGCACGAACTGGCCATCAATGGCCCGTACCGCGCTGACACCTAGCGTGTTCTGCGCTGTCAGCGCCGTGATCACGCACATGCCGTAGCCGCCGTTGGCGGCAATGGCCTTCAGGTCAGCTTGGATTCCTGCGCCACCGGAGGGGTCGGAGCCGGCGATGGAGAGAATGTTTTTCACTGCGCTGCCGCCCACGCTGCCACAAGCTGGCCGCTGGCAGCTTGCGGGTCGTCGGCATTGCAGATAGCACGGACCACGGCCAAACCGGCTCCGCCGCCAGCGCGGATGGCGCTGGCATCCTGCGCGGTGATCGCCCCGATGGCTACGCAGGGCAGGGAGGTCAGCGAGGCGGCGCGGGCAAAACCGTCCAGCCCAATCGGGGTTGGATGATCCTTTTTGGTTGGAGTGGCACGCACTGCGCCGACACCCAAGTAGTCGATCGCCTCAGCATCGAGGTTGGCCTGCGCCAGCTGGTCATCGGTGGAAGCGCTCAAGCCGATGATGCCTTCGCCCATGATCTGGCGTGCCAGGCTCACCGGGATGTCCTTCTGGCCGATATGGATTCCACTGACCGCTGCCCCGGCCGCACGGGCCGCCAAGAACACGTCGATCCGGTCATTGATCAGCAGTTTCGCCTTGCCGTCGGTCAGGCGGGCCGCGGCGCAGGCCAGTTCGAAGAATTCGCGCGCGGTCTCATCTTTGGCCCGCAGCTGGATCCACTCGATGCCGCCGGCCACCGCCCCTTCAATGACTTCCAGGGTGGTGCGTGGCGTGCAGCTGGCGGTGTTGGCTACTAGGTATGCGCCGATATTATCCATGGTTCAATTCCTCGTACTTCAAATTCTGTAGTTCTTCAGGTTCCGTGGCGGCCAGGGCATCAAGGAAGGCCACGGAAAAACTCCCCGGACCGTTGCTTGCCGCCAGCGCCTTTTCTGCGGCGAGGCCATAGAATCCGTGGGCAGCGATGGCCGCGTCAAAGGGGTCCTCGTGCACCGCGAGCATGCCCGCGTTGAAGGCGCCCAGCGCGCATCCTCCACCAGTGATTCTGGTCAACCCGATCCCGTTGGTATGCACCAGCACGGTGCGCTTCGCGTCGATGATCGCGTCCGCTTCACCGGAGATGGCAACAACGCACCCGTGTTCCTTGGCCAATTCGCGTCCGGCATCCAGGGCTGCCTGCACGGTATCTGCTGCATCAACACCTCGGCCGCTGGAATCCTTGCCCGCCAAGGCCAGGATTTCCGAGGCATTGCCGCGGATCAGGGCCGGACGCTGATGCACAATGCGTCGTGCGAAGTCGGTGCGCACCGAAAGAGCGCCCACGGCCACTGGATCCAATACCCAGGGGGTGCCAGCCGCGCTCGCCGAGAGGACCGCTTCCTCCATGGCAACCATTTGCTCGGTGCTTGGAGTGCCCAGATTCACCAGTACCGCGGAAGCCAAGGCGGCAAACCCTCCG
The DNA here is from genome assembly GCF_059759215.1 of Glutamicibacter sp. GQ173. Lineage (NCBI taxonomy): Bacteria > Bacillati > Actinomycetota > Actinomycetes > Micrococcales > Micrococcaceae > Glutamicibacter > Glutamicibacter sp. GQ173. Next base: position 7,244 of record NZ_JCAXDT010000003.1, on the reverse strand, counting down.
GCCTCGCCGGGCAGGTTGGTCATCGCCGGCGAGGCGCCGGAGGCAAGAAGGACATTGGCGGTGAAGTTGGTGACGACAGTATTCGTCAGGCAAAAAACCAAGGGGGAGCGTTGCCGGTATTTTTGGGCAACGGTAGGCAGAGTCATGCGACATCCCTCCGCTAGCGTGAACTAGATCAGGTTCGACGGGTTTCATCTCAGTCGGCGTCTCCGACACCCCGTGTCACTGATTTAGAGAGTACGCAGAAGGGATGCACAGAACAAATCCTCAAGGTTTGCGTCGTGCCACCAACGCCTTGAGGGTTGCGGCGTCAACATGCTGCGCCGCCGCCAGTTTCCACAGCTGGTCCACCGCGGCCACCAGATCTCCGTGGGTATCAACAGATCCGGGACGTTCGCTCACTACGGTGCCGGCGCGGCGCCTCGAAGAAATCAGCCCTTCGGCTTCCAGCTCCTTATAGGCGCGAGCCACCGTTCCGGCTGCAACCCCCAAGTCCGTGGCCAGTGCGCGAACAGTCGGTAGTCTGGTGCCCGGCGACAACTCGCCAAGGTTGACGAGTGCGGCAATCTGCGAGCGGATCTGCTCATAGGGTGCGGTGGCTGCCTCAAGGTCCACACTGATCTGTGTGCTCATGCGGACGTACTTGTGGAAATGCGAGCTTCCGGACGCTTGACCACTAATAAGGATGGAATGCAGAAGAGCCCGACGCCTATGGCAATCACCGCTGGCTCATCGGATGACGCGAGACCGGGCAAGAGGAGAAATGCACTGCAGAGCACTCGCAGTGCGCGGAACTCCAGGATTTGCCGGTACCAGATCTCCTGGGCGGCTGTGAGATCCCACGGTACCGAGCAGTGGCGGATCCACCAGCGGTATCCGGCTGCAAAAACTAGCAGCCCAGCGATTATTCCTGTGGTGATCCATGGGGGAACTATCAATTCCGTCCCTGGGGACAATGTCTGCGGGGCGTAAAGCATGACGCTGCCACTGATGATGAACAGCGCTGCTGCGGTGTACACCCAAACTGGGAGGTTTCGGGTTTTGGGCTCACGCGATGACCCCAGCTTGGCTCGCTGGTGCGCGTAGAGCGCGAAGCCCGCTGAGATGGCCAGGTAGAGGACGACTGCTGCCGCACCCCAAAGGAGCATGAACTCGTAGCTTTCGGACTTGGCCCTTGCGGCGCCACGTGCTAGTGATGCCTGGTCGAAAAGGTAGCCGCCAGCAATCCCGATAATGTAGGCGGCGGCGATCACCACTGTGTTGGCGATAAAGGACACCGCCAGGGTGTGATCGCGCATCCGGGTAAAAGCGGTGGTATTGCTATTCCTTCCCGCCATTGGTGCCGCAAACTTCGGGGCCCAGATGAATAATATGAAGCCAAGCGCCACGAAGGCAAAAGTGGGAACCGTATTCCACCCGTCGCCCAGGACTGGCTTCGCGTAGGTGATTGCTGCACCGATAATGCCTAAAAGTGAGAAGCCGCAATTTCGCAGCAACCTATTGAGCCACACCGAGCGTAATTCCTGGTTGTGGGTTGCGGAAATCCCGGCCAGGGGCTTGCGCTTGAGAATGATGAGAGTGATTGCCGCCGTTGCGAGCAGTACTGCGAGGATGCAAATCGCAAACATCGGTGCAACTTCAGTGCCTGAACGCCACCTGGAAAGGCCATCCCAATCGGCACCAGGGATGTCTGCATAATCCCCTGTGTCCGAACCTTCACTGTCACCTTTTGAAACAGTGGCTGCGACCTGGGACATCGGCCACAGCATGCAGAAGGCGAAGATCGCCAGCGCGCCAACAAAAGCCCCTAATTTACGCGGAAAAGGCGTGGCCAGGCTGCGCGGTTCCAATGATGCAACGCGAACCGCCTGCAGTTCTTTCGGCCAGGTAAACAGGCCGATGATGTAAACCAAAGCCAGCCAGCCAGCACCACTGAGCACGATGAGCACCCGGACGAGCATCGGCTGCGATTCTCCGGGAGCGGACCAGACTTGGGAGAGGTCCGAAGAGGTCGAGGTGAAGAATGCAATTAGCGCGCACCAGAACGAATGTGATTGCGCCCGCTGTATCGCAGCCGTGGCCCTGCGATGCGCCACGGAACGCAGCCAAAGATAGGTAGCAAAGGCAACCAAGGCTATTGTCAGGGCGCTCGCCGAAATTTGCTCCATGCAATTTAATGTATCAAACGGTTGATACATAATGAATCCTTCGGCGCATTAATCGAGGGAATTTCCGTTCGGTGACGTACGCTCAAATCATGGGTCTGTTTACTTCCACTCCGTTGCCCGAGCCGGTCGGCGATTCCGCTCCTCCGGTGGACGAGCATCCTTCACGAATTGCCACGGTTCTGAACCATTTGCGCCGTTCTGCTGACACCCGAATCACCCACCCGCGCCGCTTCCGGATCCAGCAATTGCGCGCGCTGGAGAAGATGCTCGACGAGCATCTTGACGACTTTGTGCAGGCACTGAATGACGACCTCGGAAAGAGCCCCACCGAAGCCAAATTTGCCGAGGTCGACGTGGTGCGCGCAGAAATCGATTTTGCGCTGAGGCATCTGGCCGAATGGATGGACAGCACCGGCGTTAAGGTGCCGCTGGCGCTCCAGCCGGCCATCGCGAAGATCGAGCCGCGACCCCTGGGCGTGGTCTTGATTATTGGCGCATGGAACTACCCGCTGCAGCTGGTGCTTGCGCCGCTGGTCGCCGCCATTGCCGCCGGCAACGCCGCGGTACTCAAGCCCTCGGAACTCGCCCCGGCCACCTCGGGGGCCCTGGCCAAGTTCCTCCCGCTGTATCTGGACGAGCGGGTCTTCGCGGTCATCGAAGGCGGTGCGGATACCGCCTCCGAATTGCTGGCAGCACGCTGGGACCACATCTTCTACACCGGCGGGGAACGGGTCGCGAAAATCGTCGCGATGGCGGCCGCCCAACACCTGACTCCCACCACTTTGGAACTCGGAGGCAAGTCCCCCGCTGTCGTTGACAACCACTCGCTGGCCACTGCCAAGCGCCTGGCCTACGCAAAGTTCATGAATGCGGGCCAGACCTGCGTCGCACCGGACTACATCCTGTGCATCGGCGATGCCACGCCATTGATTAGCCGGTTGGGGCAGGCCATCTCCGGTTTCTACGGCAAGGAGCCGATAACCCACCCGGACTTTGGCAGGATTGCCAGCCACCAGCATTTTGAGCGCTTGCTGGCCATGATGGAACAGGGCGAGGTGGTGTTCGGCGGTGAGTATGACGAAGCAACCCTGCGCATCGCCCCGACCCTCATGCGCAATGTGGACCTTGGAGGCACCTTGATGAATGAGGAGATCTTCGGTCCGATCCTTCCGGTAATCGAGGTCGAAACCTTCGAAGAAGCGCTGGAGTTCATTGCCCGACGCCCATCACCGCTGGCCGCGTACCTCATGAGTGAGAGCCCGCGGTTGCAGTCGATTTTCTCCGATCGGGTTCGCGCCGGGGCTATCGTGCACAACGCCCCGCTGGCCCAGATGGTCATTCCCACCCTGCCGTTTGGCGGGGTGGGGGCCAGTGGAATGGGCTCGTATCACGGCAAGCATGGCTTTGACCGGCTTTCGCAGATGCGTTCAGAACTCAACAAAACCACGGTGGTGGATACCCTGAGCGCAATTTATCCTCCATATTCGTGGGCCAAGCGAAAGATTATTGATCGCTTACTGTAGCGCGGTTCATAGCTATGAGACTGCTCAGGGTGCTTGGATTGAAAGGTTGGAAATTTCTAGGCATCAGGAGATGTAACGCATGACTGAGCCCGCACCGTCGCAGGACGGCCTGAAGCGTGGCCTCAAAGCTCGCCATATGCAGATGATTGCCATTGGCGGCTCAATTGGTACCGGACTATTCGTCGCGTCCGGCGGCACGATCTCTGAAGCTGGCCCCGGTGGCGCGCTGGTAGCCTATGCCCTGATTGGCATGATGGTGCTGCTGCTGATGCAGTCGCTGGGCGAGATGAGTGCGCGGCTTCCGGTGGCAGGTTCATTCCAGACCTATGCCACCGTTTTCGTTAACCGGCACTTCGGCTTCGCGATTGGCTGGAACTACTGGTTCAACTGGGCAATTACCGTTGCCGCCGAGCTGGTAGCGGCAGGCATCGTGATGTCCTACTGGCTTCCGGATGTTCCCGGCTGGATCTGGGCGGCGATCTTCTTGGTGCTGTTGACCGGACTCAACGCCTTGTCAGCCAAGGCGTTTGGCGAGGGCGAGTACTGGCTGGCGGCAATCAAGGTCATCACTGTCATCGTGTTCCTGATCTGCGGTTTCGCGATGATCTTCGGCATAATCGGCGGCACCTCGCCTGGCTTCAGCAACTGGACCGATGGCGAAGCGCCATTCGTTGGCGGTTGGCTGTCCATCGTCTCGGTCTTCATGATCGCTGGATTCTCTTTCCAGGGCACCGAGCTGGTTGGTGTAGCTGCTGGTGAAGCAGAAAACCCCCAGCGCGATGTTCCGAAAGCCATCAAGACGATCTTCTGGCGCATCATGCTCTTCTACATCGGCGCCATCTTTGTGATTGGCATGTTGATCCCGTATCTGGATCCATCGCTGCTTTCATCCGAGGCATCGGACATTGCTACCTCGCCATTCACCCTGGTCTTCGAGCGTGCGGGCATCGCTTTCGCTGCGGCGTTGATGAACGCAGTGATCCTCTCGGCCATTCTTTCGGCAGGCAACTCGGGCCTGTATGCCTCTGCGCGCATGCTTTACTCCATGGCCAAGGATGGGAAGGCGCCGAAGATTTTTGGACGCCTCAACAAGCGTGGTGTTCCCGTGCCAGCCATGCTCTTGACTGCCTCAGTAGGACTTTTCGGATTCCTGACGGCAATTATCGGTCAGGGCGAGGCGTACACCTGGCTGCTGAACGTGTCGGGCCTTTCCGGGTTCATCGCCTGGGTGGGCATTGCGGTGAGCCATTATCAATTCCGCAAGGCGTACGTGGCCAGCGGCCAGGATCTTGCCGACCTTCCGTACAAGGCGCCGTTGTTCCCGCTGGGCCCAATTCTCGCCTTCGTGATCTTGCTGGTTGTTATCGCCGGCCAGAATTACCAGGCGGTGCTGGACGGCAACCTGCTGCAGATGGCATCAAGCTACGTCGGCCTTCCGATCTTCCTCTTGCTGTGGCTGGGCCACTGGCTGGCTACCCGCAAGCAGCCAGCCGAGGCCATCGACCCATGGACCGCGAAGCTGAACTAGCCAGCTAGGGCAGCATCAACAATCACCCGAGCTTCTGCGAGCACCTGCTGCAGATGCTCGGGTGATTTTGTTGACTCTGCATAAATTTTGTAGATGTCCTCGGTGCCCGAAGGGCGTGCCGCGAACCATGCGTGCTCGCTGGAGACCTTCAGGCCGCCAATGGCGAAACCGGCTGCTTCGGTCACCTTTGCGGTGATCGCATCCCCAGCCAATTCGGTGGCGGAGACCATCGAGGGATCCAACTTGGAGAGCACAGCTTTCTGCTCGCGGTTTGCCGGGGCATCAAAGCGGTCATAGAAACTCGAACCGTGGCGCTCCACCAGCTGCGCGTGCAACTGGCTGGGGCTCTTGCCGGTGACCGCACGCATCTCGCTGGCCAGCAGGGCGAGCATCAGCCCGTCCTTGTCGGTGCTAAATGCCTTGCCGGACAAGTCCAGGAAGCTTGCTCCTGCGGACTCCTCGCCGCAGAAGGCCACCTTACCCGAGGCCAGTGGTTCAACGAAGTACTTGAAGCCCACCGGCACCTCGCGCAGGGTCCGGCCATGGGAGGCCACCACCTTGTCGATGAGCACCGAGGAGACCAGGGTCTTGCCGATCTCGGCATCCGCCGGCCAGTTCCCGCGATGGGTCAGCAGGTAATCGATGGCCACAGCCAGGAAGTGGTTCGGGTTCATCAACCCGGCATCCGGGGTGACAATGCCGTGGCGATCCGCATCCGCGTCGTTGCCGGTGGCGATGTCGTACTTTTCGCGGTTGGCCACCAAGGATGCCATGGCGTGTGCCGAGGAGCAGTCCATGCGGATCTTGCCGTCTTTATCCAGGGTCATGAACCCGAAGCGCGGGTCGACGCTCTCGTTGACGACTTTTAAGTTCAGGCCGTAGCGGCGTCCGATTTCACCCCAGTAGTGCACCGAAGCCCCGCCCAGCGGGTCGGCGCCGATGGATATGCCGGACTCGGCGATGACCTTGAAGTCGATGACCTCAGCCAGGTCGGTAATGTACAGCTCGCGGAAGTCGAAAGGCTTGGCCGCGGCTTCTCCCCGCTTGATCTGCCCGCTGGCCAACAGCTCATTGGCGCGTGCGGCGATCGGACCGGTGATTTCGGATTCTGCCGGGCCGCCGTGGGGCGGATTGTACTTGATGCCGCCGTCGGTTGGCGGGTTGTGCGATGGGGTGATGATCAGTCCGTCCGCCTGATCGCCGCCCTTGGCGTTGTGCACCAGGATTGCGTGGCTAACCGCCGGGGTAGGGGTCAGGCCGTCGTCGGCGAGAACCTCGATGCTGTTACCCGCCAGGACCTCGAGGGCGGTCTGGTAGGCAGGGTCCGAGAGCGCGTGGCTGTCCTTGCCCACATACATTGGGCCGGTGATCCCCGCTGCAACACGGTAGTCCACCACGGCCTGGGTGATGGCGGCGATATGCGCCTCGTTGAAGGTCCCGCTCAGCGAGGTGCCGCGGTGCCCCGAGGTGCCAAAGATGACTGCCTGGTCGGGGCTGTCGCTGGAAGGAATGATGCTGCTGTAGGCATCGAGCACCTCCTGAAGATTGATCAGGTCGGATTCGTTGGCTGGTTGTCCAGCTCGAAGGTGTGCCACAGATTGCCTCTCAGGTTGATGCGCTTTATGCGAATTCATAGAAGAATAGTAAGTGTGAGCTACTATCAGTATCCGCAAAATCCCTACCAGCCACCGAGAGAGCCCACAGGATTGTCCGTGGCTTCCCTCGTGCTGGGCATCTTGTCGATGTTGGGCTTTGCTGCCATTATCCTCGTTCCGCTGGCCGGAGTCATTACCGGGCACCTCGGTTTACGCCGCGAACCGCAATCCAGGGGTTTGGCCATAGCTGGCCTGATCACCTCGTGGATCGGATTGGCCCTAGCCATAGTCGCCTACGCGGTGATCATCTGGTTCATCTGGTTCATTGGTTCCGAATACGGGGATTATTCCTATTACGAGAATATGACCTACTCATAAGCCCAAAACTGCGCAGAATCTCCCCGCATACAACAATGGCTGGCCCCGAACG